>CAZWEM010000004.1:0-162757 GCA_964632315.1 uncultured archaeon | reverse complement strand
GAAAATGAGTGATAGATGGAGTTTTATGGTTAAGTTATATGAGAAATTTCAATGGAAAGTCGATTTCCCTTTATGGCAAAAAATAATTCGGATTATCTCCAGCATTCTTCTCTTTGGAGCTATCATTGTGTTTTTCTTAATCGGATTTATGGCACCTCTCTACTTTTTCTCGCCCATGAACATGTTCTTTTTACCTTTCGTATTTTGTGCTTTGACAGTGTGGATATGTTATGGTTTAAAGAAAGAACACATTATCATAGCCCTTTGGTTATTTCTATTGCTTCTTTTATACATCACCTTATTCATTTCTGCCTTATTCATCGCCCAAGATACGATGATTCTTTTCCTTACAACTTCATATCAATTTATAGCACTGATTTTGATTTTAATACGCTTAATATATTACGTTTTTTTTGAACGAAACAAATAAATCATTTATTTTTTTATTTTTATTACTTTAATTTGGAGAGTAATAATATGGTTATACAAGATTTATATAATCGAATCACCAAAGAATTAGAGATAGAAGCTATAAAAAAATTTAATTCTAAAGAAGAATATTTTAATTGGGAAAAAAAGCATAATGAAAATCTTGTACATAAGGCTTACGGTTTATCAGTCTCAGAGATTAGAAAAATACTCAAAAGATTTACTCAAGAATTTCATGAACTTTCCTTTAAACAAAAGATTAGTTTATCAAAGCAATTTTATAATTCTGATTATATTGCTCAAACAATATTTGGATTAAAACTTTTAGAACTCAGTATTCCATCGATGACCCCTCAAAATTTCGAGTTTTTAGAAGAGATCGTTAATTATTTAAAAGACTGGGGGCCAACTGATTCTTATTCACTTTATATCATGCAACCATTATTAAGAAACTATCCTAACGAGACAAAGGAGCTATTAAAAAAATGGAATAATTCAGACTATATTTGGAAAAAAAGGGTTAGCGTGGTCACGTTTACAAGAAAAATGGGGTCTGAAGGAGACCATGTTGATTTTCTCTTAGAACTATGTGATAACTTGGTTTGGGATAAAGAAGATTTGGTAAGAAAAGGGGTTGGATGGGCACTTAAAGATAACATGGTTGGAAAAAATAAACAAAAAGTCTTATCTTATGTAAAGAATTTGAGAAAAATGGGAGTATCATCAACGATAACTCTTTATGCTATTCGCAAACTAAAAGGAACAGAAAGAGAAGCAGTTCTGAAGATAAAACCATCAAAATGATTTATTCAGGCATCTCTTTTGGAAGAGTATGTGTTCCAGTTTAACAATTTTCTCATTAAAAAATGAATCATTAAAGCTAAACCTTTTTATAACCTTAAGAGAATTTAAATTAAGGAATAAAAAAAAGAAGAGTAATTCATACCATGCAGTCATCAGATAGGAATAGATCAATTAAAAGGTATCCAAAGAGAATTATGGGATCGTTTCAATTAGGAAATCTTATTGGATTGATGTTTGGTCAATTATATTCGATTCAAATGCCCAATTTTTATCTAGATGTCTTAAATTTAACTCCAACATTATATTTGGTCGCATTGATCATTTTCACGTTCTATAATATGTTCAATGATCCAATTTTAGGATATTTTAGTGATAGATCCTCGCGATTTACTAAACGGTGGGGAAAACGATTCCCGTTCATCATGATGGGAGCGATTCCATGGGCCTTGATGCCCTTCTTTTTCTTTGTTGCTCCTTCAGCTTTGATAATTGGGCAATTAGGTCTCTTCATATGGTATTTGGTGGTACAATGCGCTAATGATACTGCATTTTCATTATTTGACGTGAATCGGATTGCATTATTTCCCGATAAATTCCGTGATCCAAACGATCGAAAAATAACGGGGTTCATTACCGTATTTTTAGAGACTACAGGAGTCATATTGGGCGTTGTCATTCCGATCCTTATATTAGAGATTTTAGGTCCAGAGGAAGGATATATTATTCAAGCCATCGTCATTTCTGCAATAGGCGTCATATTAGTTTTTTTAATGATCCCTGGGGTTCGCGAAGATGAAGATATGAAACAAAGACGATCTCAACTCAACATCTCTATGAAAGGAGAATCATTTTTCAAGAGTTTATTCACAACCATTAAGGATAAAAATTTGCTTGGCTACATTATCTTCTACTTATGTTATGGAACCACAATGGGAATCGTGATGGGATCTGTCCCTTGGTTGGTGAATGATATACTATTATTGCCCGTTTTGGGAGAGCTTATAATAATTTTTTACGTTATCGCAGTATTTCCCGGGGCATTCTTATGGTACAAGCTTTCACTTAAAATTGGCATAAAGCGAGTGGTTATATTGGGGGGAACATTAATGTTTTTCATCGCCATGCCAGTATTTTTCATTCCACACGGTCCTGCTGGATTACCGTGGATGATCATCATAATGCTCTGCTTTGGGGCGACTGATGGAGCTCTCATTAGTATGACGATGCCAATATTTTCCAGCATAATTGATAATGCTGCCATTAGTACAGGTAAGAGGAAGGAGGGATTATACAATGGAACTAACGTGTTTTTTAACCGAATCAGCATCGCCATTAACGCACTAGTATTTTGGATCATCAGGACATTTTTCGGCTATCACTCGGGAGCTACTGGTGCCATACCATTACTTGGATTAAGAATCCAATTATCATTATTTCCGATGCTTTTCATCTTTATTGGAACGATTCTCTTTTGGAAATTATATTCGCTAAGTGAAGATCAAATTCAAGAGAATAGTAAAAAGTTGGTTCAACTTAATCTTTAATTTAAAGTCATGCATTAGAATGTAATTTCTCTTAAGACCCGTACAATAGTTGTAAAAACAAGATTGAGAAAGAAATAGAATTAAATTCTTAATCTCTCATTTCTTTCGGAAGGCATAGCGTTCCAGTTAATGGGTTATTGATTGGATCTTGACAATATTCGATGGTAAAATAGATCAAATCGTATAGGATATTAGGATCTTCGTTGTGATCCAACTTATATTGGTACAAGCTCAGTTGGTATTCTGCTTCTGTCATTGGAGGTTCAGCATAGCTGATATTCCCAAAGACTGACTGCAGTATTGGTTTTAGAAAAGGTGAGTAAAGAAATCCTAGTTCTTTTAGTTCATCTTTCAGATAAAAGAACATTCGCTGAACAGCTTGCGTCATATATCTTACGGGTTGTTCTGGGGGTCCCAAATATTGAGTTGCGAATTCCGAATCATATTGAGCAAGTGCCTCTCTCGTCAAGTTAGGAGCGACTCGAAATAATGAGATTAGACCTCGTTCTATTGCGCCTTGTCTATTAAGGCATATCGTTTCTGAGCCCGCATCGGGTACCCAGACACCTCTTTCAAGCAGTTTTTTCGCTTTATAATAAATTGTTTGTATGAGGAGCCCAATTCCGATTCTACGACAAATAGAGATTTGCGCGTCGCTTATCCGACATTCTATGGTATTCCAATCTGTAAATGGGAAGATGTCCTGAAACCTACCATCCTCAACGCTTGCCTTCTGTACCGTTTGGAGGAAGTACGCCAAAGTCTCATCATTCGTATCAGTTAAATAAGGGATAAAGTGTTTTGGGTCATTGTTACTCAGCATTGTAGTGTTATTTTTAAGACGAAGAGACCTCGTGCAATTAGGAGACGTTATTCGATTATTAATAATTTTCACGACATCAGTTGGTTTACCATTAATAATTGGAGAATTGCAAGTTAATGCGATTATATGAGGTAGAAAATTCCTAAGTAGTGAATATGCTTGAGCCTTCTCAAGATTTGACTGAAAGGAGCCCAAATGGTGATGATCAGATTGTGATAGGCCCCTCATGTAACTTTTAGCTGCTGGATTTATTGCTGACGCAATGATATGAAGATCGTTTGGTAATGTATTTTTAGCCAAAAGGAATAATGTTGAGGCCCAGTATGCTAATTCTTCAACATACTCACAAGGTGGGGTTACTAATTCCAAAATGTAAGTGACAGCGGTAACATTTCCATCACGAGCAAACGTATCGATATCGACTTCCACTCCATTAGGCAATCGATATCGAATATCCATTGCATAACCTTTCTCTAGATCGTCCCGACCAAATGGTCGAGCAGTAACTTTAGAACGGATGTAATCTGGAACGGGTAAAAAGTCGTTTCTACCTTGATAAAGAATCTGATCCATGATTTTTATAGCGTCCTTTACAATTTCTTTCATTCGAAAGACCATTTCATCTCCAGGAGGATATTCACCATTATCATCTGCAATGATGAGTTCCATTTCAATCCCATGAGTAAAGGGTAAAGGAGTCCAATGTTCAACATCTCCTAAAATCTCTGCCCAACTTCTTTCTGGAATGTAAATTTCACGGTAATCAGTTCCTAGAAATAATCTATCGGAGGATCGATCAATTGGATTTCCAATGGAGACCCCTGCTACTGGAGTAGCTTTAACTTTTTTTCCTTTTTTATCCTTTGTCGCTTCAGTTGTGGAGGTAGAATTGCCACTCATTAAATCTGAAAAGGTATTTCCATAATCTCCTTTCCTTTTTTTCTTCTTTTTGCTCTTATCTTTACCCATATGTATCAACACATTAATTTTGTCAGGTTAATGACTCTAAAAATTCTTTGAATATATTATAGTCGTTAATAAACTCATAAGATAATACTAGGTTAATTACTTCAATATTAGGTGATTGAAATATTCCTCTTAAGAATACTGTAGATTTTCCACCTTTAAACATCTCTTGATCAATTAAAATGTTGGCTTTGTTACCTAGGTTACCTTGTACTTTTAATTTAATCTTATCAGATTCTCCCGAAAGAATTATAGTCGGTTGACCCAGATAAGGAATAAAATCTAAATTGAAGATTATAAGATGAGAGGGAAATCTACTCGAGGGAAAAAACTGGCTCAGTGTTCTTTTCATGACTCTTTGCTCTTCCTCATCGTGATTATTGATTGTAGGGTAGATATAATAGGCAAAAGACTGTTTTTTGTGATGATTAAATTCAGAATAGATTCGGTCAATAAAAGGGAAAATGCTAAAGTTCAAACTAAATAAAGAGACTAATGCAAAATTGAAATCAAAATTACCCGTTAATAAATTATTGCTCACATTTCCACCCAGAGATGCAAAATTTTGGAGCTCACTAGAGATTTTAGAATTATAAGTATTCAAACTATAATATTGAGAGAAAATTAAAGTTGGTTCAAGTTTTGTCCTCACTTCGTCAACCATTACATAAAGATCATCAAACAAATCTATTTCTAATTTATCTCTTATTTCTTTTCTTGCAATATTCTTGATTGTAGAATCTGCAAATTCTGGACTTTTCACATCTGCAAGCACATAAATTGCATCTTTCAAATAATTATATGCTAAATTTTGAGAATTTGTTTCAATTAATGTGTGATTTTGGGGATCTATGACAAGTTCTTTTATAAGTTTAACTATTTCAGGGATTTCCTCTTTTTTTTGATTCTCATAGAGCATTTGAATGAAATTAAATAAAATTTTGAGTTTTAAAGTTTCATCAGGGACATAATTGAATAATTTTAACGCCATTTCAATGTTTTTCGGTGCAATCTTTCCGATGACATCGATAATAATTTTTAATTTAAATGAGCCATCTTCTACTAAATTTAAAATTGAATCAATTTTCTCCAAATCTACTAACGCGAAATCAATTGCCAAATCCTTTATTAAATTAAATTTTATATTCTTATCTTTTAATTCTGCAACTGTCTGCATACATTCTTCAAAACTAATAACCGAATAAGCCCTAATCAAATTATAATATAAAGACAACTGTTCCTTTTCATCGGAAATTTCTAAAGCAGTTTCTAAAGCTTTATTGAATTCCCTTATAGAGAGATATGATCTTGCCAATTCCTTAAGGTTGTTATTTAAATCAATTTCTTGGTTCTTTTTAGATTCTTCACCAGCCTCTATTAATTCATTTCTCAAGTTCTTGATGTTTTTTTCAAGTTTTTTAATATCAGATTTTAGAGTGGAATTAAAAAACTCTTTTGCATCAAAATCTGCTAAAATCGGCGGTATAATTTTTTTATCCCCTAAAATTTTCTTAATCTTTTTAGTTGAAACGCTTTCTCTTAATTTTTGGACTTTTACTTTCTGCTCGACAAGCTTTAACCAGTATGCATTAATAATTAATTTCCCAATACCATCATTGAGTGGACTAAGATACAAATTTACATTCTTTGTTTCATTTGGTCCAAACTTAACTTTACTTGAGAATTCATCTGATTTCAAATCAACTTTAAGATTTTCACCCTCAAAGGCAAATTTATATTCTGCTTCTTGATTAAGATTATTTCTAATTTGCATTGTAACGCTATTAATAATGTTAGGAATGATCAAGTTATGAGGAAATTTGGTTACTGTCAAAGATATTGGATTTTCTGTATCCACCATCAATATGTCGCTCTAAGGACCTTTTGGAATTATAAATTAAGCATGAAAATTAATCTTTAGTAATTATGCCTTGCTATCAATCTGGTTTAATTAACATCATCATAAAAATAATTAGTTTTAAATTTATTGAAACCGATTTATTTTCCTTTTCGCCTATTTCTTTTGGTATATTCCAATAAATCTTCATATACCATCTCTTGATTGTAATCTGGCCATAAATCGGTTCTAAACTTAAATTCTGCATAGGAAGCATCCCATAACAAAAACCCCGAGATTCTTGCTCCGTCTTCCATACCAGTTCTTATAATATAATCCACTTCAGGAAAATTACACGTATATAGGTGACTCTTGATAACTTTTTTATCAATATTATCGACACGCACATTATTGGAGACGATAGCTTTAACTGCATCAACAATTTCATCTTGTCCATCATACATGATGCATAAATTGATAAAATTTTTACTATTCTTACGTGTATAGTCAATTAACTCTTTTATTTTTGCCTGAACGGAAGCAGGTAATAAGTAAGTTCGTCCAATCACGTTGAAGTTTACACGTTCTTCCTTTACTATGGATTCTTTAATAACAGTATCAACAGCATCTAATATTATTCCGAAAATGTATTCAATTTCTTCATCACATCTTTTCCTCACATTTTCGCAAGATAACGCATAAATACTTAAGTAATGAATTCCAGCATCGAAGAAATCAAATAACCTTTCCTTCAGATTTTTATAGCCAATAAGATGACCTACATTCACATTAAGTAGATTTTTTTTAGCCCATCTACGATTTCCATCGAGAATTAACCCAACGTGTTTAGGTAATTCACCTGAAGGTAAAGAATGTAATTTTTCCACGATTTATCAATTTCATTTATTGAATCCTACAATTAAGAATATGAAGATTTATAATATAAATTTTGATTTTTAAATACCCATTCTGTATTATCAGTACGCATTCTATTCTCCGAGTTTTATATAATATAAGGTTAAATGATGAGAAATTTAATTCGATAAAACGATTCCAATTAAAATCATAAAACTTTACCACATTTAATATTATGAACGGTTGATAATATTAGATCGTGGGTAATAATTATATAGTGATTAATCGCTTGAGAATTTAATATTTAACTAGATAAGTTTTTGAATAAATAAAAATTACAATATGTAAGCTGATATTGTATATAATGCTCAATATGCGAAGTAAATGTGAAAATATCTAATGATTAGTAATGATTTTTTGTTTTCTGACATTGGAATTGATTCTGTAGGATTTCACGCTCCAAGGTATTATTTGAAATTAAAGGATCTTGCCAATGAACGGAAAGTTGACCCAGATAAATACAAGAAGGGATTAATGTCTATAGAAATGCGAGTACCTGAAGTGGATGAAGATATTATCTCCATTGGATTAAAAGCAGGGTATAATGCCCTGCAAAAAGGTAAAATCTCTCCTAAAAAAATTGATGCTTTATTTGTTGGAACAGAAACAATAACGTATGCAGTAAAGTCAGTCTCAAATATATTTGCGGAATTACTGAGCATCTCTCCTAACGCTCTTACGATGGATACATATAATGCCTGCGCTGGCGGAACCTTAGCATTACTTAATGCTATTGCTCTAATCGAAAAAGAAGTGATTAATCGTGCATTAGTTATAAGCGCGGACATTTCCTCATATCACATAGGTAGTTCAAGTGAACCCACTCAAGGTTCGGGTGCTGTCGCGTTAGTGATATCTAAAAACCCGAGGATCGCTACTTTCAGCGAAAAATTTGGGAAAGTTTCGGGAAATGTCGATGATTTTTTTAGACCAGCTTATGATAAGAATGCCAAGGCATTTGGTCATTATTCGGTTGATACATATCTAGATTTTCAAATGAGAGCTTATGATGATTTAACTAAGAATATAGGAGATTTTCACGCCGATTTCTACGCTTTTCATGCTCCTTTCTCCAAACTCCCAATTAAAATAATGCAACAGATTATTCAAAAGCGTTGGATCAAACACATTAATAACCTTCCAAGATTAAAAAAAGGGCAAGTTACTTCATCATTACTTAAAAAATTAGATTACTTCATGCACGATCTTACAATTTTACCCGAATGGTTGTACTTAAAGTTAAAAGAGCGCGGGTATTCTTCCGAAGCACTT
This sequence comes from uncultured archaeon, assembly GCA_964632315.1. Taxonomy (GTDB): domain Archaea; phylum Asgardarchaeota; class Lokiarchaeia; order Sigyniarchaeales; family SOKP01; genus SOKP01. The sequence continues at coordinate 154,167 of CAZWEM010000004.1, read as the reverse complement.
GAAAATCTTTCTTATAAGCTCATTAGTAATGTTAAGGGTATGCTTCTTCCGCAATTGAGAGTCCCCTCTCACTTTGGAAATATGTATAATGCTTCTGTCTGGGCGCAAGTCGAATATATTATGGAAGAATATGCACGACCCAATGATACTATATATTTCGGCTCATATGGTTCTGGTGCCACCTGCATCTCAGGATTACTGAAGATTCAAGATGGATTTAAGCAAGTAGTGGCTAACCCCCCAAAGATTAGTGATTTCATTAAGAATAAGGAACGCAAAAGTGTAGGAGAATATGAAGAGCTTAAATTGGGTAAAGTCCTTCCTAAAACCATGTTAGGGGAGATTACGGAACATGAAATGAATCATCATCGAGGGTTTACGCTTCATTTCTGTGATAAGGGCTGTCTTATTCCAAACATACCTGGATTAAATAGATGTCCCAAAGGCCATACTGGGTTTCATGAAATGTTCTTCCCACTTTTTGCGGTTTTAAAGTCAAAGCCAGTCTCTCAAGCAAATAACGGAGATTTAAGTCATCTTACTAAGGGTTTGGTAAGAGTCACTGGAGACGTGTCCAAAGGAACATTATTAGAATATGAAATACGTCGTATTGAAAACAAAGATGAAACGAACCCAAATGCTATTGGTTTGTTGAACTGGACGCCCGTTTATATCCCAACTTATGTAGTATATTAAATCATTTTTCTAATTTCGTTATAATCCATGATTAATTGCAACCTATTTAACTATCTTAAATAATCTAGAGAAAGTATATTTATAATGAGAAATTTTCCTCTTAGTTTTCAAACAAATAATTGTAGAGAAATGAGATATAAATCATGACATTCCGTGATTATATTGAAAAGTTAGACAATGATAAGAAACTTCGAAATGTCGATATCGAGGTTTCTAAGAGGTTAGAAATCTCCAGCATTTTAAAAAAAATGGAACCTACGCCAGTAATTTTTAACAATATTAAAGAATCCGAATTTCGAGTCGCTGGTAATTTATTTTGTACTAAGGATGTTATCGCTTCCTATTTTGGGGTAAGTCCCGCAGATCTCATTCAATTGTTAAGTAAAGCAATCATTGAACGCTCTGAACCGGAATTGATAACTAATGCTCAGTGTCAAGAGATAATAGAACCAAACGTGGATTTAGATAAATTACCCATTTTATTTCATTGTGAGAACGATGGTGGAAATTATATTAGTTCTGCTGTGGTCGTTACGAGAGATCCGGAATATGGTCAAAATTTAGATTTTCATCGAGCTATGCAGTTTTCGAGGAATAAATTCTCCACGAGAATCGTGAGAGGACGTGACTTTCACACATTTTTAGAAAGAAATGATGAACTTGAGGTCGCTTTTTGCATTGGAAACACGCCAAATATTATGATTGCTGGAGCAACATCAGTTGAAATTGGAGTGGATGAGTTAAACATTGCAAATGCTTTAGAATCTGTAAAAATCGTTAAAGCTACTTCAGTTGATCTTCATATTCCTGCGGAAGCCGAATTTATACTAGAGGGAAAGGTTTACTTAAATGAAAGGCATGTTGAAGGTCCTTTTGTGGATCTTACTGAGACCTATGATACAATTAGGGAAGAACCAGTTTTTGAAGTAAAAAAAATAACTCATAGAAAGGACGCAATTTGGCAAGCTTTATTACCCGGAGCATTAGAGCATAAAATATTAATGGGAATGCCCCGAGAACCGACTATTTTTAAGAAAGTGACTGAACAAGGGGTTAAGTGCCTTGATGTTAACGTAAATCCTGGAGGTTGTTCATGGTTACATGCAATAGTCCAAATTGATAAAAGAAATGAAGAAGACGGTAAAAAAGCGATTAAAGGAACTTTTAAGGGCCATACGAGTTGTAAGCACGTTTTTATTGTCGATAAAGACATTAATATTTACGATCCCAATTCTGTAGAATGGGCAATGGCCACTAGATTTCAAGGAGATAAGAATTTAGTTATAAAAGATAGAGAGCCCGGAAGCAGTTTGGATCCAAGTGCAGAACCTGGTACGAAGATGACAACGAAAATGGGTTTCGATTTAACTAAACCATTATTCGCTAAAGGAAAGAGTTTTGATATAGCAGAGTTTCCCAAGGTAGATTTGAAAAGATATTTTGAGTAAGGAAGTGATTTTAATTGGATCTAACTCCTGAAGAGCAAGAAATGTTAGATGGAAAATTTGGGAAGGCTGCAAAGAAATCAATGGAAATTTTAACAACTCTCGGGGAAATCTTTGAAGCAGATTCAATGGTTAAAGTTTATGGGGTTCAAGTAGCTGGAGTGTCTTATGCTAATCTTGGAGAAGCTGGACTGGAATTTCTAAATGAATTAGCCGAAGACGGAAAGGTTAGAGTATTAACTACTTTAAATCCTGCGGGAATGGATAGAGAAAATTGGCAAGCACTAGGAATTGATGCGGATTTTGTTAAGAATCAAAATCGAGTCATTGATGCTTTTGCCAAGATGGGAATAATCACTACTTGTTCTTGTACACCGTATCTAATCGGGAACACCCCTCACTATGGAGAACATATAGCATGGGCCGAAAGCAGTGCTGTTTGTTATGCAAATTCAGTTATTGGTGCTCGAACTAATCGAGAGGGAGGGCCAAGTGCCCTTGCCTCTGCAATCACAGGGAAAACACCTAATTATGGGTATCATAAAGATTCTAACCGTCACGGAGAAATTCTTTTTAAGATTAAAACTAATGTTACAGGAACAGATCAATTTGGAGTATTAGGAAAACTAATTGGAAATAAATTGGTAGAGATTGGAAAAAAAGTCCCTTACATTGCTGGGATATCTGATGCCTCAGTAGAAGAGTTAAAAGCTTTTTGTGCTTCAATTGCGACTTATGGTGGCGTTGCGTTATTCCATATGGAAAGGATTACTCCTGAATGGAACGAATATTCTAAGCCTAATGAAAGTAGTGTTGAAATTAGCAAAGAGGATATGTTAAAGGCTCGTTCTGAGTTAATTGATGATTTTAGTGAAATTGACTTTGTAAGCATTGGATGTCCTCATGCAACCATAAACGAAATTGCCACAATCGCAACACTATTAAGAGGAAAAAAAGTTAAAAAAGAGTTTTGGATAACTACGGCTCGTCCTACTAAAAAACTAGCCGATAATGCAGGTTATTCTAAAATAATTGAGGATGCTGGAGCTAAGTTTGCTGCTGATACATGTTGTGTAGTTGCTCCAATTAAAGAACGTTTTAAAGGAATGATGGTGGATTCAGCAAAAGCATGTTACTATGGCAGAGCAAAAAACAATTTTAAAGTTCGTATTGGAAATTTGGAAGAATGTGTTGAGGAAGCTATAAAATGAAATTATTAGGAAGGAAAATATATAAAGGTATGGTAAAAGCTGAAGCACTTGTAACAAGAGAAGGGATTTCATTCTATGGTGGTGTAGATCCTAATACGGGCAAAATTGTTGAAGTAGGTCATGAATTGGAAGGTCAATCAATTACCGGAAAAGTTTTAGTTTTCCCTATGGGGAAAGGTTCCACTGTCGGATCTTACACAATGTATAGAATGATGAAAAATAAAACTGCCCCAGCCGCAATTGTTAATGAAAAAATCGACACGGTCATAGCAGTCGGATGCATTATTAGTGAAATTCCTTGCATTGATAAAATTGATATTAAAAAAATTAGATCTAACGATTTGGTAGCTGTCAATGGAACTGAAGGTTATATAACTATTGATAAAAAAACATGAAGATGTATTAAAAAAAGTACCAGTTCCTATATTTAGTCTAGGTGGTTAAATATTTCCCCAGCGTTTTATATCACTCTTGATACCGAGTTGATCTAACATGCGTCCTACGATATGATTATTTAGATCTTCGATACTTTTAGGATTATAGTAATAAGAAGGAATAGGAGGTGCGATAATGACGCCTAACCTTGCTAACTTAAGCATGTTCTCTAGATGAATCGCACTAAAGGGGCTTTCTCTGACAGCTAAAAGAAGCCTCCTATTTTCTTTTATCATCACATCTGCAGCTCTTGCTATTAAATTTTCAGCATATCCATTTGCTATTGCTGCCAATGTTTTCATTGAACATGGTATAATAATCATTGTATCAATGAGGTATGAACCACTAGAAGGTTCTGCTGTTAAATCCTCGACATCATACATTTTATCTGCTAGATTTTCAATATAGCTTTTTTCGTAATTTGATTCAATTTTAATTACTTGTTGTGCTAATTTTGAAATTATCAATTCAAGTTGAATTCCATTTTCATGAAGGTTTTCTAATAATTTCACGGCAAGATCTATTCCTGAAGCTCCAGTAATCGCAATTAACATATAAAAAATACCTATTTATTATAACTCTAAACCTTATTTAATTAAAATTATAATAAATTAATTATTAAAAATATTGAAATCGCTCTGCTTTAAAATGATCATGTAAATCAATTAAAATTATGAGAGTAACTTCAAAAGTTCCAGGAAAGTGCATCCTATTTGGAGAACACGCAGTAGTTTATGGATTTCCCTCAATCAGCATGGCAATCCCATTAAATTCAACTTGTATTGTAGAAGAAAATAAACTTAATTCAATTGAACTTAATTTTAAGACCATTAATAAAAAATATGAAGGAAGTAATCTGGTAGATATAGAACAAAAAATTCCATCCAACTATTCACAGTTTATTTTGGGATTAAATTCTCTCGGAAATAAATTTGACATTGAAATAAAAGACATAAGAATAGAACTTTCTTCAGATATAATTCCAAATGCCGGTTTAGGCTCTTCAGCTTCCACATCCATTGCCTTAATAAGCGCCGTGAGTGAATTTTATGGTTTAAACTTAAAGAAAGCAGATATATTTAATTTTGCCCTAGAAATGGAAAAAATTACGCACGGTAATCCCTCGGGTATTGACCACACCACATGCTTGTATGGAAACATACTTTTTTATCAAAAGGGAAAACCATTCCATATTGTTTACCCTCCCGATGATTTTCAGGTATTAATCACTTATACAAATCAAGAACATGATACCAAAGAAGTTATATCTAATGTAAAAAGACTTAAAGATGAAAAATCTCACTTATTTGACTCAATTGTGGATAAAATTGGATTTTATACAGAAATCGCCGAGCTCGAGTTGGTAAGTGGAAATTATGAAGAAGTCGGGAAATTGATGAATTTTAATCAAGATTTATTATCTCAACTTAATGTTTCTAATGAGACAATAGATAAAATTAATGAAATCGCACTAAAAAATGGTGCTTATGGCTCAAAATTGACAGGTGCCGGACTCGGAGGATGTGTAATTACTCTTGGAGAAGAAAAGGAGTTGAAAAAAATTGCAAAAATATTCAAATCTCAAGGATATTGGAATTTCTTAACTACACAAGACAAGAATGGGGCAATAACCACGAAATAAATGATAGTAAAATTTAATGCTTTAAATTTGAAAGAGGTAAAATCTCTAATTTTATAAAAAAGTGTTACTGTAACTTCTTTAGACAAAGTTTTAGTAATTGAGGTGTAAAGATGGATATATCTAAAATTCCCATAAAAGATAGAAAAGATGAGCACATTTTACTTACGAGCACGAAGAATGTGGAAAGTAATGAATCGACGTGGTTTGAACATATCAAGTTTGTACATAATTCATTACCAGAGATAAATTTAGATGACATTATTTTATCTTGTGATTTTTTGGGGAAATCCATATCAGCTCCAATTATAATTGGTGCAATGACTGGTGGGACAGAAGTTTCTAAAAAAATTAATATATTCCTTGCTAAAGCTGCTGAAAAATACAAAATCCCAATGATGGTTGGAAGTCAAAGAGTAATTCTCAAACACCCTGAGACAAAAGATACTTTCTCTACAGTCCGAGAAAACGCCCCTAGCATTCCAATCGTAGGCAATATAGGAATTGCTCAAGTTGCATCTTCAGAGAATTTTAATTATGTAGAAGAACTCATTAAAAATATTGATGCAGATGCTTTAGCAATACATCTCAATGTTATTCAAGAAGTAATTCAACCCGAAGGCGATAAAATATTTGCCGGTGCTATAAAGAAAATTCACGATCTCAAGAATCAATATTCTATCCCTATCATAATCAAAGAGACGGGATGCGGAATTTCAAGAGAAGTTGCCATAAAGTTAGTAGAGATCGGTATTGACGCAATTGATGTTTCTGGAGTGGGAGGAACAAGTTGGGTTGCTGTGGAATATTATAGAGCTAAGAAACAAAAATCTCAATCTAGAATGGATCTTGGAAAGCTATTCTGGGATTGGGGCATCCCTACTGCGGCAAGTATTATTGAAGTAAATTCTGTAGTCAAGAACAATGTTTCGAAAATTAAAGTAATAGGGAGTGGAGGAATAAGGAGTGGATTTGATATAGCAAAAGCATTAAGACTTGGAGCGAATTATGCCGCTATAGCTCGACAATTTCTTATAGGCTCTTTAGAAGGACAGGAATCAGTTGATCAATTTATTGAGAAAATAATGAATGAACTAAAAATTACAATGCTTTTAACAGGAAGTAAGGATATTAATGAACTTGCTAAAACTCCTGTTGTGATTGAATCATCTTTAAAGAATTGGGTAAAACAAAGAGGCATTGAATTCGAATAATTTACAGAATATCTAATTATAAACTATATTCTAGCTTCTCTTTAATATCTGGGCAACTGATTAACTAAAAGGTATATTTAAACCAGTAGAACCTTACTCTATTCATTCTTTTGTGCTTTCCTTTTGTGTAATTTCATATGCCCTGCTTGTATTCCTTCTGCTGCTAAAGCTCGTAAAGCAGCAACATTTTGACATAATCCCACTGCCACTGCGACTTGAGCTAATTCTTCTGCTTTATTAATGCCTAAAATTTTTAAAGATATTTTGGCCAATGGATGGGTTTTAGTAAGCCCCCCGATAATTCCTAAAGCAATTGGTAATTCTAATTCTCCAACAAGGTGTCCATCTGAGTTAATACTAAATTTACTTAACGGTTGGTAATTACCATTCAAAGCAGCGTAAGCGTGAGCGCCTGCTTCAATTGCTCTTGTATCATTACCCGTCGCTAGTGTTAAGGCAATTATTCCATTCATAATCCCTTTATTATGAGTTGCGGCTCGAAATGGATCTGCTTTAGCGAATGCGTATGCGTTTAAAATCCCCTCAACAACCTCTGAACCACCTAGCATATCTTTATCAAAAATTGCTCTACATTTTGCAATCCGATGCGTCGCTAAATTTGATATGATTCTAAGTAGAAACTCTCCTTGACATAATTGTGCTAAATATGGAGCTACTGCCTCAGCCATAGTATTTACAGCATTGGCACCCATTGCATCTAATACATTTACGAGTAGATGCACGATAATCATGGGTCCTTGTATGGTTTCAATGGGACGTATTTCTATATCCACAACTCCTCCACCAAATTTAACCAGAATTGGATCTTGATCGTTAGCCAATTTAATGATTTTTTCTTTGTTTGCTTTAATATTTTTTATTGCTAAATCAATATTTTTGATATTCAAAATTTGAACTTGTCCAATCATTATCTGTGATATCTTTTCACAGTGGAATCCCCCATGTTTCCTCGCCATTCTAGCTAGATTAGATGCAGCAGCTACGACTGAAGGTTCCTCTATGACCATTGGAATAAGGTAATCTTTTCCATTTATTTTAAAATTACAAGCTATTGAGTAAGGTAATTGGTAACTTGCAATGACATTCTCGATTATCATATCCATTTTTTTAGGTTGGTAATAACCAAAATTCTTTAGAACGTTTATCTCGTCTTTTGTCAAGCCAACTTTTTCATCAATAAGTTTTAACCTTTCCCCGATCGAAAACTTATAAAAACCAGATATTTCTGAAGAGTATTGTTTCATATTGTCAAAAAATCTTCAATTTTTAAAAAATTATGTCAATTATTTCGTAATTTGAAGAGGCTTATCAAATCATTTGAGCATACATCATTTAACAATATTCAAAATTTTTATTTAATTTGGGAACTATTATAAAGGTAGGATGATATCGTCCATATCTAAAACTCTTAATATTCAACTAAAAAGAGATTACGAAGAGATTTGCCAACTATTAATTAAGAAGGAATATGTTTTTGATGAATTACCTCGAAATCGAGAAGCAATAAATGAAGAGGGGGAAGCTTTTTCTCTTGCTAATCCGATCCAAGGAATTTTAAAGTATCATGGATTTTCCGATCTTAAACAACAAATCTCATTTTTTCCGAGTATCTCGTTAAATAATGAGAGTTTATATACGATTTCATATTTAAGATTTGATAAAGAATTAAAGAACGATATCGTTTTCTTGAATGGAACGTCCGCAGATAGAATAACTTTTCAAAAAGTTAAAGGTTCATTAGAAAATATAAGAAATTTCTCAGGGATAAATACTAAAGCTCTTTTAATTTCACGTAACTTCTTTCCTTCAAAAGAGGAAGGAAAAGGATTAGGTACATCTGCTTCTGGTTCGGCAGCACTAGGATTAGCAGCAACATCAATTCTTTATGACAATATACCTGAATTTATTAATAATAGACGTTTACTCAGCATTTTTTCTAGATATCTCTCGGGTTCTGGATGCCGTAGTTCTTCTGGAGGGTTTTCTTTATGGTTAAGTCATCCCACCATTGATCCATTAGATTCTTTTGCAATTCAATTGAATAGAGAAGAACATCAAGATTTTATAGATAATATTTCATTTTTAACAATTCCTATAAAATCTGAACTTAAGACTGCACAAGCACATAACGTATCTCTCAAATCCCCATTTTTTGAAGCATGGTTAAGTAAAAGAAAAGAATTAATATTTAAATTTATAGATGCTCTTGATAGTCACGATTTATCGAAAATTGGAGATTTAGCTGAGTATGATACATTGTGCTTACACGCTATAACGATGACCGCCCCTAATAATGAAAATATAATAGCTTGGGATCCTGACACTTTAAAAGTGATTCTTGAGGTACGTGAATTAAGAAAAAGTGGTTTTGAAGTATATTTTTCAATAGATACTGGGCCTTCACTTGTATTAATAACGAATAAATCACAGGCAGAGAGTATTAAGAAAGCAATAAAACCTGTTATTCCTCAACATGAGATTATCGAAGGAAAACTTGGTGGCCCATCTAAACTTCTGAATTCAAATTCGCCTAAAGTCAAGCTTATAAAAACAGATATGGAAGGATTTAAAGAATAAACATACAATAGAATCAAATTAAGATTCTGGATGTGTTATAATTGAAAACTGAAATAATAATTCTTAAACTGGGAGGAAGCCTTTTAACAGATAAAAATAAACCATTTTCTATTAGAAATGAAATTTTAGAACAATCTGTTGAAGAAATAGTTGGTAGTAAAAAAAAATTGATCATTGTACATGGAGGTGGTTCTTTTGGCCATCCAGTAGCAAAAAAATATGGAATCTCTAATGGATTTAACAAGAAAATAAAGAATCAAATCTATGGATTGGCTAAAACACATGAAGTCATGGTAAAATTAAATTCAAAAATAATAGGAAGCTTTTTAGAAAAAGATTATCCTGTCGTCGCAGTAGAACCATTTAGTAGTTTCATGAGAGAGTTAAAGGAGATAAAAGTAAACAATTTAAAAGTAATTGAATCAATCCTCGAAATAGGAGTTACTCCAATACTATATGGTGATATAATCCTTGATAGTAATAATAAATTTTCAATAATTTCTGGAGACCTCATAATTTTTGAATTATGTAAACAACTTCAAAAATTTCGCGTATCAAAAGTAATTTTTGCCATAGAAAAGGATGGAGTTTTTATTGAAAAAGATGGAGCTATCAAATTTCTTAATGAAATAAGAATCGATCAAATTGATGAGCTTAATTTGGCAAATTTAGATAAAAAAATCGATGTTACTGGTGGAATAAAGAGTAAGCTTAAACTAATAAGTGAAATTGGTAAATTGGGGATACCTGTTCAAATTCTTAATGGTTTGAAGAAAGATTACTTAATTAAAGGTATTATGAACGAAAATGTTAAATCCACAATTATATACAGATGATTGGAGATGCTTTACATGAATTTAATATTCCCTTTTAGTTACAAAATCCAATAAATCGGTGAAAAATTCTAATTCTGAGCTTTTTATCACAACAGATAACTCTTTCAAGGCATCTGAAGCTTCTTCATAGTATTTATTAGCTTGTTTTTTACACGAATTAATTACATCTGCTTTCAGAAATAATTTTTTAACTTTACTAACATCCGAGTTTGTAATGTTCGTTTTTTTAATCAAACTGTTTAGAAGAATTCTATCATCAATTTCTAGATTGTTCAGCGCTTCAATCAATAAACAGGTCCACTTACCTTCACGAATATCTCCATCTGTAGGTTTTCCAGTAATCTTAGAATCTCCAAAAGTTCCAAGAATATCATCAACTATTTGGAAGATAATGCCAAGATTGATACCATACGTTGAAAAATACGTTTTATATTTTTCATCAATATTAGCATAAGAAGCGCCTATTAACAGAGCTTTCTCAATTAAAGCACCAGTTTTTAAAGAAATCATCTCAATGTATTCCTTTAGAGAGACTTTATTCCGATTCACCATTTCGGTTTCGATTAAGACTCCATCTGCAATTTCGATGAAAGCTTGATGATAATAATTTATAGCTTTTAGATTTAAAGGATCAGCAAAATTATTGGATAGATATGCTTCCAGACCTAAAAAATACATGGAGTCTCCTCCTATTATTCCAATTGAATTTCCAAAATCAACCTTCTGCATTTTTTCCAAATTGTGCTTTTGATGATATGTCTGAAACCTATAATGGAATGATGGTTCTCCACGTCGAAAATTATCTTTATCGATAATATCATCATGTATAAGAGAAGCATTATGAAGAAGTTCTATTCCAACACTAGGATTTATTATCTTATCATTATGATCCTCATTCAAACTGTTGAAAGCACCAATAGAGAGAAGAGGTCGAATTCTTTTTCCTCCAGATAAAATGTAATCACGTAATTCTGTATAGTATGAAACTAGAAAATCATTTTTAACAGTTTTTAATTTTTCTTGAAAAAGTAATTTAATTGCTTCATTTATTTGTGGAATGAATGTCTTTGCATATTCACCAAATTTCATGATCTTAATCCTCTTTCCATTTATATCAATTTTCTCATTACAATCTCAGAACTTCTATGATTTTCCCAAAGGGATAGAAATTTCTTCAAATTTTCATCATTCTTGAATATTTTTTCTCGAGCAATACGCTTAGCTTTTAAAATTCTTAAAAATTTTCTATCTAATGACTTTAAATATTGAGAACCAAACTTATCTTGCTTTTCTTTATCTTCACAATATTTAATTGTCTCAATTGCAATTTGACCAGACATCATCGCATATGGTATGCCCTTTCCACTAATTGGATCTACAATTCCACCAGCATCCCCTATGGCGAATACATTATCTTCATAAAGTTTTGATCTCAGTCCCACTGGAATTAAATGAGGTTTAAACACGTCTAATTCCGAATTTTTTAGGGCATTTTTGACAAATGATAAATTTCTAAATTTCTGAAACTCCTCACGAGAATTTTTTATTAAATCAATTTGATTGCCCCATCCTACTGTTATAGCTTCTTTTTTTGGAAATAGCCAAGCATAGCCAACGGTGATAAAATCTTCTATCCCAAAAAAGAGATGAACTTTGTCACTTCCCAGGGATTGTTTGATATCTTCCTGAGAGGTTCTCATTTCTTGCGTAATAGTTAAAATAGTATCCTTGCTTTCAAAAAATGGCCATTTTAAAAGGTTTAGAGTAGTAGAAGTCACACCATCTGCAGCAATCACGTACTTTGCCTGATATTCACCTTTAGTAGTCACGATTAGGTAAGATCCATTTGATTTTTGTATTTTAATTAATTTTTCATTGTCATTTAATTGAGCCCCAGCTTCCATTGCCAAGTCAGTTATGTATTTATCGAATTCACTCCTCCAAACTACAGCACCTTTTCCATTTTTGGAAAAAGTTTCACCATCAATATGATGAAGCTCTAAAGATTCTATTATCCGACTTATTTTTTCTTCGGGATAATCTATCTCTTCAACAAGTTCCCAAGCAATAGCACCACCACAAGCTTTATATCTTCCACCTTCTCTGAGTGATTCTTTTTCAAAAAAACAGGTAGAGTAACCATTTTCTGCAGCGATTTTTGCTGCTACAGATCCCCCAGGACCTGCTCCAATAATAATAATGTCGTAGTTCTTCATATTTTCACTAAGTTTTATGGATTTCTATATAAAAATCTGAATTACTTAAAAAGAGTTTCAGATAAAATACATTCTTAATGTTTGAAAGTATTAAAGGTATTATTACCATAGAATGATAATAAGATTATCGAGAAGATTTATATTTGTCTAATTTAGTATAGTTTTATGAGTTATACACCTTTTGACTTTATTGTCTTTCCGATATTTCTTTATTATGGTGTAATTTCTATTTTTAGCGTAATCTTAACCATTCGGATGATGATGAAATGGCGTGAAAGGAAAGTAAACGCACCACTCTATTTATCTCTTGTATTTACTTTTTTCACAGCAGCCATAGTAATGCTTACCATTGGATTAGCCGAAGCAGTAATAACCGGATTTTACAAGGAGATATATCGCTTTTCACTTCCATTCGCTTATAGTATGGTAGTTCTTGCTGATATGGCGCTCTTTAGATTTGTTATTGAATTAACAAATAGGGCAAAAAGAGGGTTTTTCCTCATAATTATCTCAGGACTGGCCATAATTGCGATACTTTTTCTACCCTGGAATTGGTGGGGCGTTCCCCATGAGGATTATGAAGGATTAGTCAGTATCCGCTTATATTCAACTTTAGCACTCATAGTCTATTCTTATGTAGTATATATCATCATTGCAAGTATATGCTTTAAAGCTCTAAAGAAATCGACAGATCCCGTAGCGAAAGTTGGGTTTCAGTTCCTTTTTGCAGCGATGATCTCAATGATTCTATTCTTTTTGATGTTTGTCATGGATACGTTGATGATTGTCGTGTTTGGCCACCCCGGATATTCCATATACGTGTACATTGCGTGGATTTTCGCAATCCTCGCTTTAATTTTTATGTATGTCTCTTTAGTTATGCCGAAATGGGTCGAAAAACGGATCATTAAATAATTTTTATTTTTTAATTACTTTTTTTGATTCAGCTGAACATTTAAATTGTAAAATTTATATTCTTAGTGTAATAAATCATCGATTATGAGGGATCTAATTGACTAAATTTGACGATTGCTTGAATATCTTAGGATTAAACCAAGATGCAACTTTAGAAGATACAAAGCTTGCTTATCATAAATTAGCTAAAAAATATCATCCTGATTTAAAAAAAATAAATCCTAAAAATTATGATGATTTTCTAAAAATTAAAAACGCTTATGAATATCTAATACAGAATTTTCCTAAAATTTCGAGTCAAAAGGAAAAATCTGTCATTTATTTTTCTAATAGAAGTAATTTTAATCGAGAAATCACTACTTTCTTTCAGGATTTTGAAGATATTATTCAATCTTACAGAAAAACTTTTTCGAGAAATTCAATTGATCAACCAGAACCTTTTGTTGATTTGAAAGGAATCTTAAAGGAAAAAGAAAAGAAAGAAAGATATTTTTTTTGAAAAATTCAATTTAAATTAAGTGATAATGAGATCACTAATAGTTATAAATTTCATCTCTAGACCGGTAAGTCTTTAGATATCTTGATCGAAACATTTAAATACGATTTTTAACATATAGTAATTGTCAACAATTGATTGACAAAAATAATAACAAAAACATAAACGAGGTAGATTCTATGTCAGAAAAAATTGATGTCAAGAAAAAAGATAAAACTAATGAAGAAAATAAAGAAGATAAAAAGTCAAGAGAATTATCGATAAGACGAGAAAATCCATTTTCGTTGTTCCAAGAAATGGATCGAATGTTTGATGACATTTTCAATGATAATTGGTGGCCATTTTCACGAAGAAGCTATAGACCATTGAGTTTGAGAATTAGAGACGACGAACCTCTTTTTAGAACCCCATTAGCGAACATTAAAGATGCAGAAGATCATTTCGAGATCACTACCGAATTGCCCGGTTTAGACAAGGATAATATTGAACTTACAATTAGAGATGGTGTCATGGAAATTAAAGGAGAACATAAAGAAGAAAAGAAAGAGGAGAAAGAAGGGCAATTAGTCCGAAGAGAATATCATTCATCCAGCTATTACAGGGCTTTCAATTTACCTGAAAACATTGACGAAAACAAAATTGATGCCAATCTTGATAAAGGAATCTTGACTGTAAAAGTTCCAAAAGTAACACCACCAGAGCCGGAAAAGAAGAAGATCGAGATTAAATAATAATTTAGTATCTCTTTTTATTTCTTTTTTATAGATTTTAAAATTTTCTACAAGTACAGTTCTAGTACTATTTTTTAATTTTTAATTTCATTGTTGTTATCACATTAGGATCTAATGAGATTTTTAGGGTATTGTCATTAATGAGCTTTATTGAAGCATAAATGTTTCGTTTGGGGATATCCTCTAAAAGATTTACAATATTGCATTCTAAAATCGAGAGTCCTTTATACAATTTAATAATGCCTTCTTCAAGTGTATCAGAGACATTATATACTCGTATGATTAAATCACTAAGAGCTTCGGATTTTTTCATTGCACTTAAGATAATGTTTGGATTATCAATTTCTAAAAAGCTCAATTCAGTAGGAAGGAAAGGTTCCTTGATATCTTCTCGAGGATTTTCAAAATAAGTCAAGATCCCAAACGGTTTAAGCATGACCTTATCCGTTGTTCTCATAGGACTCTGAGCAATCGTGGGAAAGATGATTTTCAATGGGTTATTAACTTCTTTTCCAGTTTGATGGATTTTAGCATCAATCCAACTTGAATTTATATGGGTAACCATGCTAAATTCGAATGTATGTTTCCCTAAGCATTGAGCTCCGGGAGTACTTAAGTCAGGTCCGGCGTTGTTTGGTCGCGTACTCAAATCGTGTCTTGATAACCACTCAATACATCGCAATAAAGTAATAGCTAATGTAATCGTTCCATCCTCATTTATTACGGCTTCATATTCTGGTAATCCTTTATTAATTAGTCCGAATGTATTTCCATTATCACTAACTGAGATAAAGTCTTTTTGATGATTCGTAGGTAAGGGTTTTTGAGCCCATTTTTCAGCTAATGGAAGATTTACATTTCTGGATACAACATAAAAATGCCCGTCACAATCTACCTTATCAGTTTTAATTTTCGTAGGAAATAATACCCGAATTCTATGATCTTTACTCTTATTATTCAGTAACACTTTGAAGTCTATGCGCTTGATTCCTTGATAAAGTGAAATAAATATTGAGATTAAATTTGAAACAAGAAAATCATCTCTATTATATCGATCTTCTGTTAAAGCGGCAGGTAAATTCAAGTTGGCTTCAATTCTGATTGTTTTTTGGGAAAGCCCATCAATAAATTGCTCAATCGATAATACATTTAAGTCTTCTGACGTAAATCTGAGATCAACCTGATTTTCTTGTGGTCCTGCAAAGTCGTATTCATCTCCCCAATCACCTACGTCCTCAAAAAAACAGATATCATCGTATGATTTATTGCTTTCCTTATCGAATACATGAATCCTTCCGTTAAGATCAACATTCACCTTATAGTATTGGTTTTCAATGAAATATTTCCCACTTTTTAATTCTAAAACCTTATTTTCAGAAATCGGGAGTTTTTGATCCGGCAATAAATAAAAAATTTTATATCCACAAGGAGGGATTTCAGCTAAAAAGCCACATGAATGACTAATAGAAAAAACAGTTTGATATCGAGGCTCTTCCTCAATATATTTAACATGGTATGGAAAAGTTTTTCCGTTTGAATCTATAATACTGAAATCTCCCGGGCTTTCTTTCGTTACATGCTTAATATGTGAGGAAATATGAAATTTCACGATATCCTCCCTTTTCCACGGAAGTGGGTTAAATATTATAAATGGAATTTTTTTACCTGATGAATCGATTTTAATTAAATCAAAAAGATACAAGGCTGTATTTTTAAATATTTCTTCACCTATTTGTTCCGCCCAATCAAACCGAGTTCTCATCTCATTATGGACTTGATCAATTGAACATCCACATATACTATCATGAGGATGATTTTTTATCAACCATTTTAAACCCGCGAGAATGTATCCTTGGGGATATTTAAATTCATTATATTTATCGAGAAACAATGAAATTGCTGAAATCGGTTCTACATACTTTTCAAACAAATATTCAATAGCACTGTTTCGTTGCTTTATCCACATTCTTGCGGAAAATACTCCTGAGAGCAAATGAGCATACCGTCCCCCCCGTAATTCTCCAGTAAATGATTTTAAAGTCGGATTTAACTCAAGAATTTTATTGATATAATACTCAAAATCATTTTGAATCATTAACTTATCTGGATATTTTTCATTCCATTGAGTTACAATTTCAGGAATTTCTGGTCTGGCTTCGTGATGATCAGACCCACTATTTAGTACAATATAAGGAGTTGCAGTATATTGTTCAAATTTTGATACGACACGCTTTATCCTTCCTAATGCAGATTTATATTGCCCTTTAATCTTTTTAGTAGAGATGTCAGCAACTGAACCGTAACTTAAAATTAGGTGGATTGCCAAAATAGAAGCAGCATTTCCTGGAGCATCCCAATTAAACTCCATATTAAGCTTGTTATCTTCGAATTCATTACCGAACCCTCTCCAAAATAGAATCGCTGGTAATTCAAATTCACTCAAGATTTGGGGTAATTGGGCGATATGACCGAAAGGATCGGGTATGTATCCTACTTTCATTACGCCTCCAAATTTTTGCGATAATTGATAACCTATCAATAAATTGCGAATGAGCGATTCACCGCTTACGAGAAATTCATCGGGTAGCACGTACATCGGACCAATAGACAATCTTTTCTGTTTTACAAATGTTCTGATCTTCTCTTCCATTTCTGGTTTGACTTCGAGATAGTCCTCTAATGGAATTACTTGACCATCAAGGGTAAAACTTGAATAATTTTCGTCTCTTTCTAATATATCAATTAACTTGTCCATCAGTAGAACAAGCCTCGCCCGATACTCTTGAAATGGGAGATACCACTCGCGCTTTATTCATCAATTCAATAAAGTTTCACGGTCCCAGTGAGTTTCGGGTACTATTACAATCTCTTTTGCATTTACCATGGTAAAAAATAAAGAAAAATAGGATTAAAAAATTATCAATTTATTACAGATTTTCCTACTACAGAACCATCAGGAGTTTCGCCCAATAAATGTAATAACGTGGGAACCATATCTGTTGTTTTACAATAGGGTAATGTCTTTATCGGAATATTTGGAGATCCTCCAATTATAAATGGAACAACCATCGATTTACGTAAGCAAATGTCATGCGAATATGGATAATCGCCCACTGTTTTACCATGCTCATACCCAAATGCATATTCTCCTAAAGTAGATACCATGATATCACAGGAGCGAGGATTTTTGAAATAGCGGGGAATCTGGTCAATAATCAAAGGAAAATCTACATGATTTGTATAGTCTAGCCAATCATCAATATAGTGAAATTTTCCATTTAATATATTTCCTGCTTTTTCATCGGTTTCATATCCATATACATCAAGATTCTCAAAAATATATCGAGTTTTTTGATTTTTACCATGACCTTCATATTCTATTCTTCCTTCATGGATTGAAACTTGTTCATCCCGATACCTTATGTGAATTATTCCTTTATCAGGAGTGTTATTATCATCTCGGTAGTACATGTATTTTATACCTGGGATTCTCCATAACATTTCAAAAGCATTCAAATTCCCTTTAATACCACCGCTTACCTTTAAATTCTCCATTTCACTTATAGATGGATGGAAATGCCAATTTTTTCCTGGAAAATTAAAGAATCCGACTGAGCCAAAGGTTACATCAAAGTCACCCTTTCCATTTTTGGGATTATATTGTATTAAACCTTTACTTTCAAAAAAAGGGGCAAGATTATGCATTTTCTTCGCTTTGTAATTTCCATGATCTGAAATAATTCCTATTGCAGTAGATTCAAAATATCCAGTTTCTTTAAGTGTAGTTATAAGAGATCCGATTCCAGAATCGGCTTTCATTATTTCCTTAATATATTCTAGATGATCAAATCCTTTATGATGCATTAAATCATCAGTTTTGGGAACATATGCTACTGTAACTCTTGGAACGTCATTAAATTGAAACTTTTTTGGATCTTTAAACACTTTTTCAACGGTCTTGAGGATATAAAGGGTTGTATACTCTTCTGGGGGTATTAATGTGGATCCCCGATTAATTAAATTGAGAGAACTTAAAAAATTACCCTCTCCCGCTTGTTCGAATATAGTTTTAACATTAATTCCAATATCTTTATTGATCTTACGTATGTATCGTCCTGAGCTATAATTATGAATATCAGGAAATCTTCCTTCACCAGGAGGATCTGATCTTGCGACCCAATGGTACATTGGAATTCCACTGCCATCTTTTGGGTAATATCCAGAATACGCTCCTAGTATGACATTACTATAACTTGGGAAGGTAATGCTTGGATAAGATGTGATGCAATTTTTACATGAAATCCCACTATTTGCTAACTTACTAATATGAGGGAGTTTCCCATCTTTCATTAAATCAAATAGATGCCTTGCTCGAACGTCATCCATTAAAATTAAGATCACATGAGTGATAGTTCCCCGAACGGACATGGTTAATAAGAATTTTTGTTTAATTATAATGTTTTCACATATAGATTCTCTAAATCGAAAAGCTTTTGTTGTAGAAATTATTTCAATTTAATAATGAGTGAAGCAGCAGAACAAAATTTTGTCGTGGGAATTCTCGGGGACAATTTTGATTTAAGGCAGTTGGTTGGTCAAGCTATAGGGTCTCCAGGAACGAAGAGTGATATCATGTTCTTCAATAGGTTAGATTCTGCTCATAATCATGTTTTTTGTGCCTTAACACCAGTAGAATACCCCGAAAAGATTAAACCCTTTTTACATACCCTTTCTATTTCAAATATCCATCTATTAGTTATTGATCCGAATACACAATTGAATGCTGTTATTGGTGAAATACTCGTTGGAATGGATCTTTATCATAAATTATATCAAACTGAATCTCTGATTGTAATTGCGGGTGTTGACTCTAAAAATGAATGGGTTTTACCAGAATTGAAGAAAAAATTACTCAAAATTCTTTCTACAACCAGCTTAAAAGCTGCTAAAATAATTGATATAAAGCAGAAAACGGACTATGAGATCTTAAAAGCAGAAATTATTGAGCTTGGTTTAAAGTTATCACGCGATAGAGATTCTGGCAGAGATTATAGTAAAGTTATGATTGATCATGCTTTTCCAGTTAAAGGAATTGGAACCGTTATATTAGGTGTTGTAGAGAAAGGAGAGGTATATGCGGGTCAAATGGTCGAGATAATCGGTTATGAAGATACAAACAAGAAAGTGATTATTAAAAGCATACAAAAACAAGATAGGAATTTTAAAACTGCTGGTGTTGGGGATCGAGTTGGGCTTGCATTGAAAGGTACCATCTCAGCAGACCAGATTAGTCGCGATAATTTGATTACAACTCAAGGTAAATTTATTCCAGAAAAAAAGATCAAAGCCATTGTTCATCTGAATCAATTTTATAAACCAAAAGGAGGCTCCATTAAACCAAATGATGGTATTCAATATTTTGGATTAGTGGATCTTAAATCCTCTCCACTTAAATTTACTTCAGGAGTTGAAATTTTTCCTGGAAAATCTGGTGAAATAGAA
Organism: uncultured archaeon; assembly: GCA_964632315.1. Taxonomy (GTDB): domain Archaea; phylum Asgardarchaeota; class Lokiarchaeia; order Sigyniarchaeales; family SOKP01; genus SOKP01. The sequence continues at coordinate 134,233 of CAZWEM010000004.1, read as the reverse complement.
ATTCAATTCGACAAGAAGTTATTTCACGACGGAACGGGTTTGAACGGAATTATTACTGAAATGAATAAGTTTAATGGAACCTTACGAATAGTTGGATATTTCCAACAAATTTCTGACTAAAAATTTAAATAAACCATTTAGGCTATATTTACTATATGTGGGAAATTAATGAGCCTCACATTTATTATAAGTCATCGGAACGTATGAATGAGGTTAAAGATAATTCTATACAATTAATTATCACTTCTCCTCCTTATGGAAAAATAAAAAATTACGAAACTGAAGCACAAATTGGTTATTTCGATTCGTTTGAGGAATATTTTAAGCGATTAGCGACTGTTTGGAAAGAATGTTACCGGGTTTTAGAGCCTCATTGTAGGATGGTCATTAATGTTGGTGATCAATATCTTCGAGCTAGAGACTTTGGAAGATATCGAATCGAATCGATTTCAAGTAAGATCATTTCTGATTGTCTATTATTAGGATTTGATTATTTAGGAGACGTGATCTGGCAAAAAGTAAGCACAACTAACACGACAGGAGGATGTTCATTGATGGGCTCGATATATTATCCACGAAATGGTTTATTAACGTATGATTATGAGCATATTTTAATTTTTAAGAAAGTAGAAGGTCAAAAAAGAAAAGTAGATAGAAAAACCAAAGAATTATCAAAAATAGCTTTAAGTGAATGGAAAAAGTGGTTTGTTGGACATTGGAAAATTCCAGGAGTTATACAAAAAGAACATATTGCAATGTTTCCCGAAGAAATTCCGTATAGATTAATCAGAATGTTTTCTTTTATCGGAGATACTGTTTTAGATCCCTTTTTAGGCAGTGGGACTTCATTAAAAGTAGCTCAAAATCTCTTTCGAAAAGGAATTGGATACGAAATAAATCAAGATTATAGAGATGTTATTGAGAGTAAACTGGAAAGCTCCCATCTTATTTTAGATTATCAGTATCTATTATATACCCTATATAGGCTTTCAGAATCAGGTCAATTTAGAATACTTTATGAGTTTCAAAAACAAAAAGGGATCTTATTTTTAGAAGATGAGAACAGTAATAAAATAATCATCGATTATTTATTAATCGATAATGAAGGGCTTGATGATGACAAACAAGTCATAGAAGATGAATTAAAATCAAAGTTCGAAGAGAATTCGTTTCAAAATTACATTGATGGGAAAGGTATATGGGGTGAAATGAAATGTTATGTGATTATATTAAATACTGTCTCATCTAATTGTTCAAAGAACTTTTCAAATATAATATCGAAATCTAAAGTTATCAGAAATTATAAAAAACCTGTAAAAATCATTAAATTAGATGAAATAATTAAAAATCAATCTATAAAGTTCCTTTTTCTTGAATCATAATTAATATTGGAATAAATCTTTTCTCTTGCTGAGTTTTTCATCAGGTAACTTTCCTCTTGGGCTTTTTTACCTGAATCATCAAATTAGATTTATTAATTGCAATCGACTGATTCCTGCTGATTAATTTTGATGAAAGCTTCCTCTTGCTTGTTTCTTTGTTCAGATTTCACAGACCGGTTGACTTGAGAGAGAAATTTCATTGCATTAGCCTTTCCATCTATTATATTTTCAACTAGCTCTTCTTTACTTAGCCCTCCTGATAGAACTAATGCAGTTTGAAAGGAGTGTTCTGGTTCTAATGTTTTGAATTTTATCTGAAGCGCCGATAAGATCTCTCCTGTTTCATCCTGTATTTTATTAGAGAGATTTAAGCGATCATTAGTTATTGCAAATTGTTTAGTTGGGCAAGTTTCATGAAAAGTCGATCGAGAGATGGGTGAAAATCCAGCATGTAATCCAGTTTTATCATATTGATAAATAATATCATTTTCTTCGTCATAACCAGAAAGATCGTTATCATATCCGTCTAATCCATTGATATCAAAATCAAATACGAAATACATGGAAAAGTCAGTTAAATTGTAATCAGAGATGTTTTTAAGAGTAAAAAAAGTGTTGATATACGGTACTTTGGGTTTATTAAAAACATCTACATAAAGTCGTATAAGTGAATGCTCTGCTTTAAATTCTTGTTTTATTATTTTATTCTTCTTCATTAAATTCTTCAAGTATTCTTGGATGTCGAAATCTAGCGTAATACGATCAATGAAGGTACCAGTTCGAGTATTCACCAATTTGTAAATCGGAGTTGGTTCAATATTTTTTAGTATTACAGGGATACTGCCTATCTGTTTCCCAATCAGTTTAAAACTGAACCATGGCCCTGCAAGCTCCTGTTCCGTTAAGTATAGTATATATTTGTTTTTATACGTTAATTCTTTTACTGAAAAACCCATCAAATAACCAGCAGCGTTTCAAGTTGCAAAAATCTCGTTGAATGTAACTTTAAGTACTATTTTTAGATAACCTCCCTTATATTTTATTTATCATTATTTTGCTTGAATTCTATATCAATTATATACTTATTTTTAATTTAATAATATTTCGGGCTATAAATTAGAAGATTTAAGTTTTTCGATAAAACGATAGGTAATATACAAAAAAGATTTTTTTAATATAAAAAGATATAATGTAAACTATAAAATTCTCATTATCCCCATAACATAAATCTTTATAACAAACTTTAGAGTGAATATAATATGATGGAGACTAATGATTTAGAATATGAAGAAAATATTGCCCGGTTATTAGGTAAAATGAAAAATTATTTCGATGAAGCAGGTTTAACCGAGTTATCTAAGAAAAGTGAGAGAATTTTAAAAAATTATTATGATTCAAAGGATTTCATGTAGTTTCCATATATTATCTATATTATCATATAGATGTCCTAATTATTACATCTTGATGATATTCTTCTTTATATTCCTTTTATTTTTATAAATCAATATAATGGAAGATTATTCCCTTAATTATATTAACAATAATAGAACAAAAGAAATAGAAGACATACTTACACGTGCAGTCTCCTTATTTAGGAAAACTGGGCTAACTGAATTAGCAGACAAATGGGATCGTATATTAAAGACATATCTCTCCAAGAAAATCCTTGTATAATTAAACATGATTTAATGATGATTTAATGTGAGAAATTTGATCTCTCTCAATTTCATACAATTTAAAGACCAAATCGTCAATTTTTTCAATTATACTCGGATCTGCATCATTTTTTTTAATTAGATTTGCTACATTTTGATGAATTTGAATTGAAAGCTCTTTTTCATTCTCTTTTAAAGGGATTCTAATTGGTAGAGCCGCAATTTTTTCAATAAGAATTCGTGGAAATAACTTTTTATATGAACCAAAAGATTTAATAAAGAAATATGACAATAAACTCGAATTCAATAATCCCAATAGATAAAAATTAGTGAATTCTGAGATTTTGGATGTTTTTATCTTTAAATTGTAAAATGATTGGGTGGTATAGGCAAAATTATTATATGTAGCACATATCAAATTATCTTGATTCAATTGGCGAATTACAATGCGATCCTTATATATTTCTTCGGATTTGTACATGATTCCTGGTCTATTGATGTAGATGTATCTAAATTCTAATGATTTATATCGGTTAATTGAATATAATAATCTTCTATAATCATCATTACTAGCAATTGGTGGTTTTTTCTGTATTATTCTTTCAATTTTTTCTTCCTGCAAGACTGAATTACACGTTTTACACTTTAAACTTTTCTTTGGAAGCGGAGAGTATGTACTGCATTTATCACAGAAGATAATTTTTCCATCTTTACCCAATTCAACTCCTCGAGATAAAAGTATCTCAAATCGCTGATCTCTTATCAGATCTCTTAATTTTGATGTTTGACTTAAATTTTCTAAAATATGGATATCTAACACATCTAGATTGACAAGAAATTTATAATCAAGATTTTCAAATAACAATTGTGGTAAAGTAGATTCAGTTCGACTTAAATTTTTTGAGATTTTTACTTGATTTTCAATCCGTTTTGTTTTTCGAAATTCTTTTTGAATGATCAGTATAACATTGGCAACAATTGGCTCATCAAATTGAGATCCTACAATAGAGATCTTTTTAATTACTGTATTTTCAAGAATGTATTTTCTTATATTCCTTCTATTTGATAAAGCGAGAATTGAATCAGGAATAATAAAACCCAAAAAACCATTATTTTTCAATAGCTTGATACCTAATTCAAGAAAGATTTGATATAGATCATATTGTCCTGAGCTTGTTTCCAAATTTTGGGCTTTTATCAACTTCCTTTGAGAAAGCGAGATATCTCTTAAAAACAAATATGGAGGATTTCCTACTATAAAATCATATTTTTGGTCGAATTGCATTTTGATTGAGTTGATATTAATAATATTAAATAAGCCAAATCTATACTGAGGCTTTTTTGCTTTTATAACTCTAATTATATCCATTAAAGTATAGAATAGGTTTAACTGGCATAGAATACAAGCAATAGGGTTCGAATCAGCACCATAAACCCGTATTGTTATTATATTGAACACTTGAATTAACTTTTCTGCTTCAAGAATCTTGATATCGTCATTTACATGATTTTTTAATAAAACTCTTTTTAGTATCTTAACAGATTCAATTAAAAAACTCCCTACTCCACAACTAATATCAATTATTGTTTTCTCTCTGATATTACTTCTTTCATTGTATCCAATTTCTTTCAAAATGTATCGGACAATGTTTATTGGGGTGTAAATTTCACCTGATTTTCGGCGATCTTTAAAAAGAATTTCTTTTTCATATAAGGAACTAAACTTGTCGATTTTTTGATTATCAAAATCACTTTCATCTAATTTAAATGTCTTTTGAATTAAATCATCCAATTGCATTTTTTTACTGTTTTCTAATGGATGTCTGAGATAATGGTATTTTAATTTGGAAACTAAATCTTCTTCCTCAATAAATTCCTTGAATGAAAGCATAGATTAATCTTTAAATCAACAATTATTTTATTTAGTTAAATATCCATGAAAAAGCTTTTTATTATAAAGAGTTGAGATAAAATTTATGGAGATCAGTAAAAGAAAATTAATCGATGGTAAAAACCGACGTTTTCCAAAGAAAATTTGCTTCACTCCCATTGGAATAATCCATTCTCCTTTTAAAGAATTAAAAGGAATTCCCATTCAATTCAAGATGTCTAATACTGAAGGGTTTATCGAGATTTTTCCTGAATATGAAAGGGGGTTATATGAATTGGGAGGCTTTTCTCACCTAATCTGTCTTTACAGTTTTGATTTGGTAAAACTTCCAGTTCCTCTTCAATCTAAACCTTTTTTATCTAATGAAAAAAAAGGTGTTTTTGCCACTCGTACTCCCTTTCGACCGAATCCCATTGGTTTGTCGATCTTTGCCATTAATAATATTGAGTTAAATACTATAAATGTGAAAAATATTGATGTGATTGATCGTACTCCAGTTCTAGATATCAAACCTTATGTTCACGATTTTGATTCTCTAGATGAGAGTAATGTTGGTTGGCTTAAAGGAAATATAAGAAGAAAATGCAGTTAATTCTTCTATTAAATTATATCTCGGAATTCATACAAGACTTATTTATACTTAAATAAATATTTATATTAGGGTGGGAATATAACTTAAATGTCTAAGAATTATTCATAATAATTTTTCAAGCGAAAAATGTATGCATTCCTCTATAGTATAATTCTGATCATCATTTTAGCTATTGGAATTACAATAATCCTAACACGTAAAGAGGTATATAAAGCAGAGAAAAAACTTATAATTACCTTCAGCCTTGGGAATTTATTTTATTACTGTTATATTTTTTTTTTCATATTTTCTACGTTTAATACTACAAATGATGAAATTTCTCTTATATTATGGAATTTATCCTTAATTTTCAATTTATTATTCCTAATTCTTTGGACTACTAATCATATATTAGAATTACATAAAACTAGTAAATTAAGATATATACCTTTGCTGGCATTTCTATTAGTTGGAGGCATAATAATTGGCCAATTATTATCTTCTGAAAGCTTTACTGTTATTTCAATTACTATTCATCATCATTTTATTTTTAAAGATACCAATTTGCTTACTTCAATTATCATTTTAAGCGTATTAATAATAGGCATTTTGATTTTCTCTCAAATAAAAGGATTTTCAAATTTTAAAGATAAGAATTTAGGGATATATTATAGTATCTATATAGCCATTTTTAGTTTGAATGTTTCCATATATATCTCATATCTTATCACAACAAGTGATCTTCTAAAGCATGCTAATCTCATCCTGAATTTAATAAATACTCTTTTCTACTTTTATGTTATTTTAAAAAAACCCTCCCTATTTGTTGTTTTCACAAATAAGTTATTTAATTTTATTATTTTCCATAAATCAGGAATCTTGTTATACTCCTATGATTTTGAAAAACGTCAAGAATTAGAGGAATCTGTTTTAAAGGGAAGTATACTAATTGGAATTAATCACATTTTATCTAATTTTTCAAATATTGAGGATCAAATAAATACAATTAATCTGAGAGATCATGGAATTCTTTTCCGCTTTAATAACAATTTAGGGTATGCCACACTATTGATTGCCAAGCATAGAAGCGCTTTATTGGAGCAATCTCTCGATAAGTTTAACCAAAAGTTTTCAGAGAAACATAGAGATACATTAGAGAATTTAAATGGTTTAATCGATGTTTCTAAATTTAATCAAACGATTGATCTTTTAAAGGACGAATTTGGATCTTATTTGTAGTTATGGGAGGAAAAAGTTCTTACAAGTATAATCATAAATAAATATTTAGGAACATATCTTCATTATACAATAAGATATAGAACGAAATCAGCTCAAAAAAAATTAAAATTCAACATGATAAATGTATCTTCTCTTTCATTTCTTATAGGATATCTTTTTATACTTTTCTGTTCACTTTATACGGTAATTCACATACTTAAAAATAGAAATGAATATGGAACTAATATAATCGCCTTTCTCAATGCTATTTCGGTACTGACTGGAGGAATAATTTTTTCTTCATTTTATGTTTTTTCTGTTTTCTTCTATTATTCATATGAAATTAACATACTCCTTTGGAAACACTCTCTAATTGCTTATATCACTGTTTTAATCATAAGTACCTTTATATATTCTTTTTTCAAAGATTATGGGAAACTTCATGTTCTCCCCAATATTTATTTTACGATGCTTTTTGGATTATTAATAGGGGATCTATTCAGAGGTAGTTCAATCCTTTTTAATACTAAAAGCTCTATTCCTCTTGAATTTATAATCTCTGACATTTCATTGATAAACTATGAATATAGCCCTTTTACGCTAGTATTAGTGGTTCTTTTATTATTATCTATCAGTGTTTACTTACTTTATAGATCATTATCAATTGCATTTTCCTCTAGTAAAATTGATGAAAGTTATCCACTTTTTCTAAACACTCTAATTTCGATCATCCCAATTATGATATATCTCTTATACGTTTTTATAGGAAATTCAATTTTTAGAGAATTATTTATTATTTTATATTGGATTGCTAGTTTTGCTGTAGATTTTATGCTTATTAGGAATCCCGAAATGTTTTTTATTTTACCAAACCAAATATTTGGGATAAACATTTTCCATAAATCAGGAATTCTGTTATATTCTTATAAAATGGATAAAAAGAAAGCTAGGAATATTGATTCAACTATTTGGGGAAGCGTTTTAATTGGAATAAATCACATTTTAAGTGAATTTTTAGATAAAACGGATAAAATAGATGTTATTCAAACTCAAAGATCGGATGTAGTTGTAAAATATGACGTCGAGCTTGGGTTTGCCCTCGTCATTAATACGAGTCGAAAAAATTCTATAATCGAGAATTTAATGGATAATTTTTTGAATGCTTTTAAAGAACGGTATCGGCTTGAATTAATGGATATTCAAGATCTCAACCGTATCATTGATGTTTCGGATTTTTTAGATACAAAAAATATAATTGAACAATATTTTCAACTTTATTTATAAAAATTATAAATTTCAGAAACAACTCATTCTTCCCAATGAACATTAATTTTTGTCCGAAATGTGGTAAGAATTTAGAATCTGATTCACGAATTTGCATTCATTGTGGATATGATCTATCTTTACGGGTTAAAGATGTTAATAAAAGATTAATACTTGCCGATTTTACTCAAAGATCTTTTTCTTGGTTCATTGATATGATGATAATCATTTTAATCGTTATTCCACTTTCGCTGTACATTAATTTTGGATATTTTTATATCTATACGAATGTATACCTCTTTATTATTGGCTTTTTTTACTTTTTCTTATTTGAATATTTTAACCAAGGTCAAACAATCGGAAAATTTTTATTAAAAATCAGATCTGTTGATGAAAAAAGCTTCAAAAAAGCAAAATTTACTCAATATTTTCTAAATAATGTTTCCAAAGCCACGCCTTTCATTCTTATAGATTTATTATTAGGAATATTTGTGAACCATAATTCAAACAATATTTTTAAAAAGCACTTTAGAATAACCCAAAATCTCTCAGAAATCAGTGTTATTAAATTAGATAAGTAAGAAGTTAAAAATCACTAAATTTTAATCATGTAAACATTTTTTAATGTAATCAGTTATGTCTTTCTTAGTATAAAACGCTTTTAAATAACATTAAGGAGGACTTAAAATTTTGAAGCAAATTTCTATACAAGATGATGAATGGGCTTCTGATTGGCAAGTAATCGTTTCAATTTTCAATACTATTGGTAAACTAGAAAAACAATTCAAAAAGCTTGATGTCAGTTATCTAAGGGAGATTCAGCAGAAAATCTTGATTTTAAATTTACAAAAATACGCATTTTCATTACAGGAGTACATTATAGATAAATATTCTAATCTTTGATACCGTCTGAATATTACTTGTTTTTCTAGCAATCTCATAAAATCATTAAGGTTAAATTTTGTTCATCCTAATCTCCTTTTATAAATATTTTTTACATGAATGATCATGAGTCAAAGATTTAGTTTAGGTCAGAAAGTAAGCTTCTCGCTTGGAAATGGTGTTGAATGGTTCATCAACTCTGCGTTTAATCTCTGGGTATTTACATTCTACTTTTCCGCTGTGGGATTAGCAATGAATCTAATATGGACCGCATACATTATCTGGACAATCTGGAACGCCTTTAATGATCCTCTCATTGGGTATCTCTCAGATAGGACTCATAGCAGATATGGTCGTCGCCGAATATACATTATGATTGGTTTCCTTCCTGTATTGGCTTTAGAAATCTTAATTTGGCTTCCTCCTTTAGCAGGTCAAATGTCCCAATTCTTTTACCTTTTAATGATGTTATTACTTTATGATACCGCTTATACTCTCATTGCGCTTCCTACGGACTCTCTTTTCCCAGAACTTTACACTTCTGTTGAAGAGCGAACGCAAGTGAATACAATACGACAGATTTTCGCCGCTGTTGGATTGATCTTAGCGGCAATCATACCCGGAATTTTTATCGGAGATACTAGCACTCGAGACGGGTATTTAATGAACGGTATTGTAACTTCAATTATAGTTGGGGTTTCACTGATAATTTTCTTAAAATGGGGAGCTAAAGAACGAGAGGAATTCACGCTTGACTACCAGCAACATTTCTCACTGTTCCAAGGAATAAAATATGCGTTTAAAAACTTAGGTTTTGTTCTTTATATTATTATGTTCTTTTTGTATGAGTTCATTCTTCTATTATTAGCTACAATCGTACCTTTATTTTCAAGGAGAATATTAGGAACTACAACTGCGTTTGAAACCTCCATTTTAATGGGACTTCTATACATTGTGGGCATAGCCTTCATGTATGTATGGAAAGGTTTAGATGTCAAGCTTGGTAGTAGGATCGGATATGGTATTTCCATAATTTTATATTTTATTGCTTCGATACCAATGTTATTCATTTCTTCTTACATGGAAGGAATTATCATCGTAATTTTTATGGGAATCGGTTTCGGAGGGATGCTTTACTTTATATGGTACATTGTTGCAGATGTGATAGATGATGACGAGTTAAAAACGGGAGTTCGACGAGAGGGCATCTTTTTTGGTATCGCCAACTTCTTCATGCGATTATCCATGGTTCTTTCTATATCTGTAGTGAGTTTAGTCTTCATTCAAACAGGCTGGGAAGAATATATTCCAAATCCGAATGTTGATGTAGATTTTGGGTTACGTTTCCTTTTTGTAATAGTTCCCGGTATGGCTTTGGGAATTTCGTTAATCTGTCTATATTTCTTCCCATTCACTAAGAAAAAAGTCATAGGGATGAAGATTAAACTCAGTGAACTCCATCAAGAAAAAATGGATAAAGTAAAAACAACTTAAATCAATTTTTTTTATATTTATATTTTTTCTAATGCGTGTGCTAAATCGTTAATTAAGTCCTCTGGATCCTCTAAACCGACAGAAAAACGAAAATGCGTGTCTGACATTCTCATCCTCCTCTTTTCCCAAGAAGCCAAATCAATCCCCGTCATAACGGAAGTATATTCTATTAAAGAAGTCGTGTCTCCCAATGAAACTCCTACTTTAATCAATTTTAAAGAGTTTATGAATTTATAGCATGCTTCAACGGTTTTCAGTTCGAATCCGATCATTCCCCCGAAATCTTTCATCTGTTTTTTTGCGATTTCATGATTTGGATGTGATTTTAATCCGGGATAAATTACTTTCTCTATTTTAGGATGCTTTTCTAAGAATTGCGCAATCTTTTTGGCATTTGAACAATGGCGTTCCATCCTCATGCTAAGTGTACGGCAACCCCTTAAAATCAACCATGCACTAAAGGGATGCATTACAGGACCAAACGTTTCTAACCAAAAATAACGTATGTTTTGTAATTCATTTTTAGGCCCGATAATGGCTCCTCCTAGAGTATCTCCATGACCATTAATAAATTTCGTCAAGCTTTCTACAACCAAATCCACTCCTAAATTTAATGGTTTTTGTAAAGCGGGTGATGCGAATGTGTTATCTACAATACATTTTCCTCCCGCTTCATGAATTATATCAGTACATGATTTTATATCTAATACATCTAAGTTTGGATTTGAGGGTGTTTCAATAAACATTCCTCTTGTATTAATATCTATTGCATTTTTGACCTCATCCAAATTTCTCATATCGATAATTTTAGCCATAACTCCAGTTTGAGGATATATTTTGGTAAGTAACCGATAAACTCCAGTATATTGATTGTTATGAATCAGAACATTTGGAATCTTTTCTGGATCATTTTGCGGAAGTAACTCTCTAATCTTTTTCTCCCTTTTTCTTTCAACGCGAGTTTGGATAATACTTGAAAGCGCTAAATGGACCGCTGACATTCCAGATGCAACTGACAGCGCCGCTTCTCCTCCATGAAGGGTAGCTAATTTTTGATCAAGAGCATATAAAGTTGGGTTTTCAGTTCTAGAATAATTATAGTGGTTTTTTAATAACTCATCTAATGTGGAGTATGCATATGATTTAGTCGCATACAAAGGAATTCTTAAACTTCCTGTAGCTGTGGGATAAGGATCTTCTCCAGCTCTTCCTTGTTGAGTATCAAAGTGTAATTTATCCCATCTATCCCTTAATTCTTTATTTACTTGATCTGCTGTTTTTTTTCTCTTTTCTTCAGCCACGGTTTAATCCTCCAATTGAGGTAATTCTTTTGGTTGAGAATCATCATCCATTCCTTCTGCCTTTCTAAAATCATCATAGGTGCGAGAGGAAATCTTTTTATAAATCTCTTGTAATTTTCCTTCTATTTCTTGCGAAATTCCAAGACCCTTTTGCGTTTTAAGAATTTCATCCACTTTTTCTCGTGCCCTCGTGATGATGTCTTTTGCCCCATTTCTTTGCCAGATTCCTCTTCTATCACGATCTACCAATTTTGGTACGAATAACTCTTTTCGGGTATTTTTTACCGTATGTTTTAACATGAGATAATTCTTTCCTTCAGTAGCAACTCGGGAGATCTGATCAACCGCGATACTTTCGTCATCGACTCGTATGCCATTAAAACCTCTTTTCACTATATCAATTAACTCATCATCTATGACCAATAATTCCAACGCTTCAGCAAGTGAAGACTCATAGGTGCCGGCACAAGTTATGTAATTAATGCCTGCATTAGCAGAGCAAAAAAGAGTCATTAGCCTCTCAAATCCATTTTGAATATCAAAACATTTTGATTCAGTAACTAATCCTGGTCCTCTTGAGGGAATATTATAAAAACGTCCCATTTGTGCGGCTCCAATGGTTATTAACCCTGTCTCGATTGAACCCCAAGCTACATTCCCAGTAGGGGGATCCATTGGAGCATTCATGGTAGAATAGAACACGGGACATCCAGGATTTATTAATTGAGTTAAAGTTATTGAAGACAAAGTTTCCATATTAGATTGAATCAATAATCCTGCTAGCGTGACTGGAGCGGTCGAACCTGCACTTGCCGCAGGAGCGATGATGGTCGGTTGCTTATTTTTCGCAAAGATAAATAATCCATTGAGCTGGAGTTTGTTTAAAATTAGAGGGCTTACTGGATTGAAAAATCCAATTAAACGCGGAAATCTCACCAGTTCTTCATGACCTCCAACGATGGTTGAAGTAAGATCCATCATATCTTGGCTTGCAACGCGACCTAAACAACCTAAACCATAAGGCTTTTTACTATGAGTAGCCCAAGCTTTAATAGCATGATAATGTAACTCTAAATAGGGAACATCATTAGGCCAAACATCCACGTGGGAACACATTATGTTTTTTGATGAATCTACAATTCTAATCTGGTTGATAGTATCTGCTAATTTTGTCTTTCTTATTCCTTTCTTCTTTGTTGGATCATAAATTTTTACTGGTGTCCCGACTGTCGCAAAATTCACCGTTTTAGTATTCACTTCAAAATTAAAGGATTTATCAGTGCCCCATAGTGTGAAATGATCTGGAACCTTTTTTAACTGCTCTAATACTAAATCCGCTGGAAATTTCACATTTTGAGTTCTTTCATTGACAATAGCTCCACTATTCTTAAGTAGTTTACGTGCTTCTTCCGATTCCACTTTCACTCCAAGCTTTTCTAATAATTCTAAAGTTTTATTATGAATTAATTCTATCTCATCTTTTTCTAATACTTCAATTTTATTCATCTTCATGAGAATTCAATCTAGGAATAAAGATTTTGAGCTTAATAATTTATGATAATAAAATAAGGTTTTTCAAAAAGTTTTTTTTGAAAAGAACTTATCTTAAATCAAAAAATCTATTATATTTGAGCGGGAAAAAAATTGAATATTAAGGAAAAAATCAAAGATCTGGTTTCAGAATGGGACACAGAAGGATTGATTGAGTATTGTAAGACAATTTTGACTAATAAAGAAGCGACAGCATCAGAGCTTCTTAAAATCATAGGAGAAATTATGAAATTTATTGGTGATCAATTTGAAGAAGAGGAAATATTTCTCCCCGAACTTATTGGATCCGCTGAAACGGTGAAAGGTGCTATTGACAATGTTTTAGACCCTGCTATTCGAGCAGCTGGAGAAAAGAAAGAATCACAAGGCAAAGTTGTAATAGGGACGGTGGAAAGTGATGTGCATAGCATTGGTAAGGATCTTGTAGGATCATTCTTGTTTTCAAACGGATTTGAGGTATATAACTTAGGAGTAGAAGTAACCGCTGATCAATTCATATCTAAGGCAGAGGAAGTAGGTGCTGATGTCATTGGCTTATCATCGCTTTTAACGATGTCTATGGATTTTCAGAAAGAAGTAATAGAAGAGCTGAAAAAGCGAGGTTTACGAGATAAATATAAAGTCATTGTCGGAGGTGCTCCTACTTCTGAGGATTGGGCCGATCAAATCGGAGCAGATGCCCATGCTGATGATGCTATTGAAGCAGTAGATAAAATAAAAAAAATTCTTGCTGATAAGTAGGGAGTGATGTTTAATTGAAATTAGAAAAATTAGCAGTCTTTTCGAAAGATGAAGTTGAAGCAATCCATTCAGCCACCATATCCCTCCTTACCGAAGTAGGGATCAAAATAGATTCTAATGAAGTTAAACAACTTCTGAAAGATAACGGGGCAATAATTGATGACAATACTGATTTCGTAAAATTTTCGGAATCTTTAATTAAGGAAAAGCTTAAAACTGTACCAAGTAATTTTAAGCTATATGGTCCAGATGGATCATTCTCTTTTGAGGTGAATACTGAAACCAGTCAATTCGCTACAATTGGAACTCCTGTGAAGATTTATGATAAGAATAGTAAAAAAGGAGTAAGAAAGACTGTTCTTGATGATACTATCCAACAAATACGCATCGTTGATCGATTAGAAAATTTAGTTTGTTCCCATATTGATGTCTGGCCGAATGATATTTCATATATAACTATTCATTCGGAATGTATTTATCAATGGGTAAAAAATACTAAAAAGCCTTATGGTCTTGGCTGTTTGGGAAGGTTAGCTTCCCAAGATATGATGAATATGGCATCTATCATAGTGGGTGGGGATGAAGAACTCATAAAAAGACCGAGATTAATTGGTTTTATGAATCCTACTTCACCGCTTCATTTGCCTCAGATAATGACTAATGGTTTTTCGGTATTTGCAAAATACAAGCAACCAACCATCATCGCACCTGAAGCTCTGGCAGGTGCCTCAGCTCCAGTAACCTTAGCTGGTTTATTGACACAAACAAATGCTGAAATAATAGGTAGTGTTGTTGTGTCTCAAATTTTCAATCCAGGTGCTCCTATCTTTTTTGGAACTGTTTCACATATCACAGATATGAGAACTGGTAATTCTGCTATGGGTTCCATCGAAATGGGATTAATAACTGCTGGTATTGCACAATTAGCTAGATATTACAATATTCCCTCTCGTGGACCGGGGGCAGGTACCGATTCTAAATTGCTAGACCTGCAAAATGGCTATGAAAGATTACAAACGTTAATGTTAGCTGCTCAAGCAGGGATTAATTATATCACTTGTGCGGGTACCTATGAAGCCACTTTAGTAGAGTCATTAGAATTACTCGTGATAGATGATGATTTAATTGGAATGATTAAGAGAATGATGGAAGGGATAATTGTCAACGAAGATACCATTGGATTAGATGTGATTAAAAAAGTATCTACGAGCGAAACAAAAGGTGTGAATTATTTAGCAGAAGCTCATACTCGGAATCACATGAAATCTGAATTATACATGCCAAAATTAGCAGATAGGGCAAGAAGATCTACTTGGTATAAAAAAGGAGCTAAAAATATCATCACGAGGGCACGAGAAAAAGTAGAGGAAATTCTTAATTCACCCCCAATCATCAAATTAGATCCAGAAATTGATCAAAGGCTAAAAGATTACATGAACATGGTTAAAGGTAGAACTTTTGATGATTATAAGAAAGCTGAAGGATTAATGACTGATAGCATAACTTTACCGGATGGTATAGAGATTAAGAATAAAGATTAATCTATCTCTTTTTCTTAAAAATTTTATTATATAATTCAATTAAATCAATTTTTATCATTAGATATACAAAAATAGTAATAGCATATATTGTTAGGATACTCAATATCCAATTTCCTCCCCCCAATAAACTACAGATATTGATTGTGTTATATGCAAAAATTAACATTAAACCTAATTTACCAAGCCAACACCAAAAAACAGTTTTCTTGAACGAATATTTTAAAATTCCTAGCGGAACTGTAATCATATCATCATTTATAGGAGTAAGGGCCGCGATAAATACCATAAAGGGCGCAAATTTAGGATGATCTATAAGGATCTTTTGGTAACGAGAAAGTTTAACTAAGCCTTTTTCCGAAATCATTGTAGAAGCAGCTCTTCCAGTAAGATAACCTCCCATTTCACCTATTAAACAACCCAAGCTTGCTATAAAACCAACTAATAGAGGTACGAAAAGGTTTAGGCTTAAAAAAGGCAAAGTACTATAACATACTACAAAGGTGTATGGTGTGGGGAATGGCAATAAATTTCCGATTAAAGTTACAAAAAAAGTGATTAATAGACCCGAAATTAAATTTTGAAATGGTGGAAACTTCGATATATCTTCAATTATAACTCTATGTGATTTATTAATCAAGAGATCGATTGAAACCAATGTAATAATAAAAATTAACACAATAAAGACGTAATCTATTTTTTTAAGCTTCATACTAATGATCTTTAATTAAGTTTAGACTAAATAAAATCATTTTGATTAAATGTTTGATTATCTAATGTAACCAAGGAGCCGAAGCAAGAAAAAGAAAAATGCTTGCTAAAGCACTAATTATGAATATAAGAAGTATTAAAATAGCTTTATGTGACGTTTTAAACTTCTTTTTTTTAACATATCTTCTTCTGTTAGACATGATACTGTCATGCATTGTTTTCTTTTAATGATGTCTTTTCAATAACGTCTGTATTAGATTCCTTTTCTTGATTTCCTTCTATTTTTTGAAGTAATTCCGTGAGAACAACATTGTTATATGAAAAAAGCATTCGAGGTACATAATCTTCCGCTAAATATGCTCCATCTTCAACTTCTTCTTTCAAGGGGAATAGTTGTGGCTCCATGATTACTGATCCCCTGTAATTCTTCTCATATTCTTTATAACCAAATATTTTATTCTTAACGATGACCATTTTCCTTTCATATCCTTCAGGAATCCCTGCTTTCTCAAGAATAAGCAAAATTTTTTCTCTCGAGAGGCTTTGTAATAGTTCTAAATCCTCCTCACTCCCTTCATAGGCTGGACCAGTTTGTTCCTTTTCATAATCAATTTCTTCTTCCTTACCAATCATTACATTAAAAGGGCGTGTTTCATTATCTTGATCAACAGCAGTAATCTTATATGCTATTCCATGCTTGTCTCTAATTGGTTGAGCCATTTTCGCAGCAATAAACTTCATTCGGGTTGTTGTATTCCAACCATGCCAAAGCCAAACCCGATAATGTTTAGGATCGATGAATAATAGAATGAAATCGTCATCTAATAAATCAGTTAAATTCACATCTGGATCGATAATTAATTCTTCGAAATCACCGATTTGATCATTAAATTGATACACAATGATGGATTGATCCACTCTTTTTGGAATATTTTGATCTACTGTCATTTTTAGAGGATTTATTTATTCTTAATACATAATATCTATTACTTATAATAAAACATTTACCTTAAATAACTTCATAAGGTATAAAAACTCCATGTAATTATTTTCATACAAATTAGAAGACAAATACAAAAATAGCGGGAATTGCCAAGTTTGGTCAAAGGCGCTGGACTCAGAATCCAGTCTCGTAGGAGTACGGGAGTTCAAATCTCCCTTCCCGCACTGATTTTTCTAACTTTAAATTCATTACACAACTTGCAACTTATTTTCACAATTCGGACAGTATAATGGAAGTTCTTCGTCGCATGGTTCTATTTCATCGCTATCAAGCATCTTTCTCCAACAAATTAACTTATTCTGAGATTTTAGCATATCTCTGCCATGATGTTGAGGGATCAACCTCTTAGTTTTACAATTCTCACAAATTAACATTTTTGCTTTAGATTCAACTTTTTCAATATTCAATTGTTTAAATTTATTCCTATATCTTAGAATTGTCAAACCATTGAACAAAACTAAAAGAGAAACTCCCATATCACCAACACCTACTGCTAACCACAAAGTCATCAATCCAAATACCGTTAAAACAGCGAATAAAACTTTTACTATTATTGATGTCCAAATATTTTGCTTTATAATTTTATTTGTATTTGTTGAGATATCAATAAAGGTCAGAATTTTTTTTAGATCATCATTCATAATAATAACATCGGCAGTTTCAAGTGTTAAGTCTGTAGCTGAAGCTCCAATAGCGATTCCTAAGTCAGATCTAGCCAGAGAAGGTGCATCATTTATGCCATCTCCCACCATGGCAACTTCATTATATTGTGATTTTAAATTATCAATTTCCTCAATCTTTTGATTGGGTAATAATTCACCTCGAGCACTATCAATATCAAGACAAGCGCCAATTTCATTGCAAACATTTTGACTATCGCCTGAAATAAGTGCAGCTTCAAAACCTCTTTTTTTCAAACCATCGATTAATATAGGCGCAGTAACCCGTAGAACGTCTCTAATCGAAATAATTCCTAAGATGGAACTTTCTGTACCCAATAATATAGCAATTGTTCCAGCAATTTCGATTGCATCTAAATCTTCTCTAGGTAATTTAATTCCTAAATCTTGAAAGAATCTCTTACTTCCTACATAATATAAATTATTGTCAATCTCACCCTTGATTCCCTTACCCCTGATAATTTCGAAATTTTGAACGGGGGAAGTATCTATATCCATTTGAGAAACTTGGTTAACAATTGCTCTTCCTATAGGATGCTCTGAGAGGGATTCAAGGCTTGCAGCAATAGAAAGAACTTCCTCTTTTTCGATTCCGTAGGACTGGACTTCGAAAACCTTTAAATTTCCTTCAGTGAGAGTTCCCGTTTTATCAAAAGCAAATGCATTAATTTTATTCACCTTCTCAATATACTTATTACCTTTGACTAAAATTCCTTCTTTTGCTAATTTTGTTAAAGCTGTAATATTTGCTATCGGTGTGGATAAAGTTAAAGCACAAGGACAAGAAACTACTAATAGAACAAGTCCTCGATAAAACCAATCATTAAAATTTAAGTGAAATACTATTGTTGGAATGATCATTACCATTATTGATGCAATTAGAATAGTAGGAGTATAATAACGTGCGAATTTTTCGATAAATTTTTCTCCCTCTGATTTATTTTGTTGAGCAAGCTTTATACTTTCAGCAATTTGAGCCACTACAGTATTAGAGCTTACAGTAGTAACCTTCAAATCTATAAAACTATCACTATTAATGCTTGCAGCATATACTTCATCACCCTCTTCCTTATAAACTGGTACTGATTCTCCTGTAATCGCACTTTCATCAAAATATGATTGCCCAGCAATTACAGTTCCATCTAAAGGTGCTTTCATTCCTGGTTTAATTCCAATGATATCTCCAATCTCTATTTGATCAGTACTCACATTCTTATATGAATCATTAACTTTGAGTAATGCTTCATCTGGTGTTAGTTCATATAATTCTTTAATTGCATTTCTTGAACGTTCAGTAGTAATTACTTCCAAATGTTCAGCAATCGCATATAAAAGAATTGCTGTTGCGCCCTCTTGTCCATGAAATATAAAAAAGGATGCAACTGCGGCGACTACCATTAAAGTATTTGCTGTAATCTTTTTCTTGATAAGATCTTCAATTGCTTCTTTAACAATGTCATAACTTGAAAGAAATATTGATATAATTGCCAAAATTTGGCTCAATAAAGTTTGATTAGTAAAAAATTCTAAAAAGATTGAAATAGCCAGTATAATCACGGAAGGTATGATAAACCTCCAGAAATTTACTTCAAATAACGATTCCCTTTCCTCGATTTCTTCATCATCAATCTTACATACTGGACTTGAACATTCAACTTGCAAATTAAATTCACCTAATTTTCAATACTGAACAAAATTTAAAAATTTTCTACCTATTTCTCATAAAGATCTCAAATATTTTATTGTGATAATGAAAAGTGATTTCTGTAGAATAGTTATTTATTATTACAAAATCTTTAGAATGTACTAATTAGATTTTTTATTTAATGATATAAACTAATTTCCTCTCCTCTTCAATTGGTAGGTTTAGTTTCTTTCTTATTTCATTTCTTATTAAATACCCCCCAACATGAAGTATGGATTCTTTTAAAACAGAATCTTGATCCATTGAAGCATTACATGGATACGAATGATGTGCTTTACTAATTTTTTCATTTAAACTGGTTTTATCATTCTCAATATATTTCCCATGAAGTTGTTGCATTATAAAAAAAGTGGATCCACAGGGAGCCGTTTGAAGAACACAAGTATCTTCGATAGCTCTTCCGTCTTTTGTAAGAAGGAATTCAACAATTGGTTCCCCAATTTTAAAATAATCAATGAACTTTATAATTTGATCTCTTTTATGGGTGATATTGAATCCTTCTACATTATATTGGTTTAAATTTTTGCTTAATGCACAGAAGGGTTTAGGAAATGCTGCTTGAATTCCAAATTTTTCAAATTCTTCCAAAACTTGGACTTGTAAACCAGGTGGAATCCATTTTGGATTTTCAATAGGGATGATGACTGCTAATAAGTGTTTATCTTTCAGATATTCTGGAAGTCCAGCCAATAAATCTTGATGAATTCCAATGACTAATAAAAAGTCAACTTCCGGTAAACTCTTAGGAAAATATTTTGCAGGTTCGTCAATAAAGTCTGGTACATTTTCTCCAATTTGTTCAAAGTAATAAATGGAACTAGCATGACCTTTCTTATCTTCTCGACAGTGATCGCATTTAACCTTTTGCTCAAGAAGTTCACATGCTTTACAAAATTCTTCATCATTTATGAGATTTCCAACGAACTTTTTAGAAAGCATCTCTGTTTCAGGGTCAATTCCATAAAATACCCCTAATTTATATTTATAGTTGTTCATTAGGAAACAAACTTGTGTATCGCATTTATTTATTATTTTAATATCCTAAAAATGATTTAATTTTTTAGTCGAAGATGTTCGCCTAATTAAGAGATGATGCCCAAAATAAATATAATTCATTTTTTAAAGAAAAAAATTATTATAATAATGATTTTATAAATCACACATAGTATAGCATTTAATATATGAAATATCTTATATTTTGTAAAAATGGAACTCTTAGAGATCCGAAAGGAAATTGTGAGTAATCTCAAGGGCGATCTTCCTGATTTCGTTGATAGATTAAATTATTTTATCATCCAAAAATTAAATAGCAGAAAAAATTCCGTCGCTAAACTTATTTTTAACAGACCAACAAAACATTTCCCGAAAAATATAGTAGTAAAAATATTTCGGACGACAAACGCTCAAAAGGAATATTCTGAGTTAGTCAAGTTGAAAAATCAAGAATTAAGGGTTCCAGATGTTCTATTTTTTAAAAGTCCATTTCTTATTCTCAACTATATCCAAGGAGAGAATTTATGTGACTTTATAAATGATAAATTAATTGATGTAGAAGATATATCTTCCTTAGATAATAGTTATAGAAAAAAAATAGAGGATGCTCTCTTTAAATTAGCAGAATGGCTTGGTAATCTCCACATTAATAATTTAGTTAGTAAAGAAGATATTATCGTTTTAAATAAAGGGGATACGCGGTTAAGAGACTTTATCTTCAATACTGAAACAAGAGAAATTTATGGAACTGATTTTGAGGAAGCTTACATTGGAAATCCTATTGATGATCTTGCCTGGGTAAGTTGTTCATTGCTAGATACTAAACCCGGAGTTTTTGAAATGAATGATCCAAAACTTAAAATTGACCTACTTAACTATTTCTTGAAAAGTTATTATGAAACAAATCCGGGATTTGAATTCAATTTTACATATTTTGCAGAAAGGTTAATTGAAGACTTAAACGAGGTTATGAGAAGAAGAAATCTTCAAATGAGTTTAAATAAAACTAATTTTATTAAACAAATCTCACGTAATATTTGAACTTAAAATTCTATAGGTTTCTAAAAATGCAAATTTAATAACATGAAACCTATCTTATAGGTAAAAATAATTTTAAATTGGAGATAAGGATGAGTGAAGTTCCACTTCTAGATGCCAAAACATCTTTAAAAAAAATAGTTTCAACAATTGTTAATATAAGCGGGGTAAATAGTGATTATATCCCGAAATTAAGGGCGCAACCCGAACTTGTTTTAGAAGCTATTGAAAATTATGAAAAAGAAAAAAATAAGTTAATAAAACAAATCGAAGAAAACTACGAGGAGATCAACAATCTTAAAAATAAGATATCTCAAACTCAGCGAGATATCGGGAATTTTGAAGAGGATAATAAATTATTATCAGAAAAAAGACAAAAATTGCTAAATGAGATAGATGAAAATCACAAAGCTATAGAATCAACAAATTTGGCGATCAAATCAAAGAGAGAAGAATTTGAGAATCGAAACAAAAGATTGAAAGAATTGGAAAATGTTCTCATGGAACTTTCCCGAGAAAATGAAATTTTTTCTTCAAAACTAAAAGATCTTGAAGATGAACTTGAAAAAACCTTTCTCAAGAAGGAAAGATATGTGCAGTCATACGAAAATAGAGTCGCTGCTATGAAAATTTTGATAAATAAGAAATATCTTAACTCTTCTTTATTACAACTTATAAAAACTCTCCAAGTAGGTAGTACGCTTGATTTAAAAAACATATTAGTTGCAATTGATATGCGAGAAGATAAAGCGAAAAGATTCATAGCTAAAATGCTTGAAGAAAATGGACCCATTATCTATGATGAACAATCTGAAACTATAAAATTAAAAGAAGAGGTTGATTTTTAAATGAGCTCAAACTTAAAAGATGTACTTGCTGCTATTGAACAGTTAGAATCGAACTTTGATGAGTACGTTCAATCATTTAAAAAAAATACTGAAGATGCAATTCAAAATATTGGAAATTCGTGGAAGATGTTAAAAACTGAACAAGAAGAGATTAAAAAGCTTGAATCCAACTTGGAGATTCAAAATTCAGAACTAACTGAACTAAAAACGAAATTTGGGGATTTTGATTCAAAATTAAATGATTTAAAAGCATCAAAACTGGAGTTAACAAAAAAATCAACAGAATTAACTACCACTCTTGAAAGACTACAAAATGAACTCAACACTCCAACTATGGAGTTAAATGATGTTCAATCGAATTTGTCAGTCCTAAATGACAAAATTTTAGCTGAGGAAAAAGAAAAAAGCCAGTTAGAACAACAAAAGATTGATAATGAAGCACGAGAAGCTCAATTAAAAACTCTTTATACACAAGATAAAATGGAAGAATTAAATAAAAAAATGACCTATTTAAAACGGAATAACTTCTTTACATCTTTCTTAATTGAAAATTCTGAGCAGGAAATCCCTGAAGTAGATATCATTGCAACCATAATGGATCAAGGGAGTTGTAATCTTGATGAGTTAAAGAAATTATTAGATGTTCCCCCGATAATGGCTGTTAGAACTATAAAACAATTAGCTGTAAAGAGTATTATCAATCTTGATGAGAGCACAAATATAATTACTTTACCTTAATTATTTTTATCTCACTTAATTTTATCATAAAAATCGTAAGATTATTCTTTTTTCATATCAAAATTAAAAAGATTCATTTCAAATCATTAAATACTAATTTTAAATGATAATAAACGAGATTTGGTACACTTACGATAAATATCCTCTCTATCCACTTAGGTTGGCTGAAAATAGACTTGTACACGTAAACTTGATTCGAAAAAGCGTATTAAATGTTATTACCAAAATTTATTCTAAAGTTCTCTTACGTGTTAACAACTTGTTTTCTACGTTATGACTGTCCATACATAACACTTAAATAACACTAATTACAAATTAGACATAAATCTTTTAAAAAACCTAACTGATAAATATGAAAAAAAGTGCTCAAATTGGAATTATAGTTTTAATAATTGTCTTAGTAGGAGCTGGAATTGGCATTGGTGTTTATTTTGTTATGAATCAACCTCCAAGTCAAGAAGAAGATGTAGTATTGACTATAAAGGGCAGTGGGACCACGAATGATTTCACATTAACCATGTCCGAGCTAAAATCGAGTAAATATCGTCAATTTACGAATCTATTTTATGCCCGAAGTATAGATAGAAATGCAACTTACTCCGGTGTTTCCATTCGAGATATTCTCGAAAAAGAATCCCTATTGACTGGTGATGCATTAAATTTTACATTTATTGCAGCCGATGGGTATGATTCTGCTGTAGCTGCTGGCTACTTCTTTAATATCAATGATTTGATTAATGCTGATTATGATGAATGCATCTTTGCATATGGTGGAACTGATTTTATTCCAGAAGTAGATGGTCTTATTCGATCAATCGTCAACATAACCGTATTTCCAGATGAAAATCTTGGCAAGTTTTGGAATAAGAATTGTACTGAGATGCAAATCATAGCAGGAGTTGAACCAGAAGATGTAGTAATGACGATATGGGGTAGTGGAACGACAAGTGCTTTATCACTAACCATGTCTGATTTGCAATCAAGTGAATACCAACAATTTACGAATCAATTTTATGCCCGAAGCATAGATAGAAATGGGACATATTCAGGCGTTTCCATCAGGGATATTCTCGAAAAAGAATCATTATTGAATGGTGGAGCCGTAAATTATACATTCATCGCAGCTGATGGCTATAATTCTGCGGTAGCTGCTGGTGGTTATTTTAACATCACTAAATTGATGAATGCTGGCTATGCTGAATGCATTTTTGCCTACGGTGGTACAGATTTTGATCCTGAAAGTGATGGACTTGTTCGATCAATCATCAATATGACAGTAAATCCAGATCCTAATCTTGGCAAGTTTTGGAATAGAAATTGTACGGAGATGCAAATTATAGGGGAACCCTTTATCACTTTTGATGGTAGCGGAACTACGGGTAGTATATCATTGACAATGACACAATTAACATCAAGTAAATACCAGCAATTTACGAATCAATTTTATGCCCGAAGCATAGATAGAAATGGGACATATTCAGGCGTTTCCATCAGGGATATTCTCGAAAAAGAATCTTTACTAACAGGTGGAGCCGTAAATTATACGTTCATCGCAGCTGATGGGTATAATTCTGTGGAACATGCAGAAGGTTATTTGAACATCACTAAACTTATGAACGCTGGTTATGCTGAATGCATTTTTGCCTACGGTGGAACTGATTTTGATCCCTTGGATGATGGTCCTTTCCGATCCATAATCAACATGACGGTACAATCAGATATCAATCTAGGGCCGTATTGGAATAGAAATTGTATAGAAATGCTAATTTTGGTATAACATATAAGTCTTTTTTTTTTTCTTTTTAACAATTAATGAGGATATTAGATTCCCTCAATTAAATAAATAATATAACAAATGTTAAATTAGTCGAATTAAAAACGTTATGTTTAATAATTTATATCGAATTATCTAAATCAATTAAACTCAGTTTCATAAAAAATGAAGAAAAAAGATATCTACATTGGAATAAGCTTAATTGCAATAGTAGCGATTGCTGGTGGAATTGGATTAATATTCATTCTGAATCAACCTCAACCTCAAGAAGAAGGATATAAAGGGCTACCCGCTGATTGGAGTACTGCTCCTAATGGTGCCTACTTTATGCTTGACAATCAAACAAATACAATAAAGATAACTCTATCAGACATTTTAGAAGGGATTCAATTAGCTATGGAGGAAGATGAAGACACGTCTGGTTCAAGAATCAATGAATATAAAGACGTGATATTTTGTTATCAATTTTATTATGATGATCATTTAGTAACAGGAGTAGATTTATTAAATGTACTCGAAAAATTTGATACCTTTTACGCAAATACTATGAATTTAACTGCTAAAGGACAAACGGTACAAGAACAAGTTTCTTCTCAAAATATAGTGCAAAAAATGTATAAAGGTCCGCAGGATCCATTAGTAATTGTTATAGCAGCGGATAACAAATGGTTAGCAGATTCTCCATTAGGTGATACTTATGGTAATTTTTCAATAATAGGTAAAAACTGGAATGTTCAATGCCTTAATTTAGAAAAGATAGCAGTACAAGATAACTGGACAGTCTCAGTACAAGTTGATGGAGTAGAGGAGTATGAGATAACTCCACAAAATAAGAATCTTAATGAATTTACTGCAAATTATTCCTATAACAGATTTGATGATTGGAATTTTAATAGACAGTACTGGGGTCGGAATATCTCCGAAATAATATCACATACTTCTGCTAACGGAAAGAATTATTCATTGAGACTATATGCTGTGGATGGGGTTGTTAGTCCAAGTGAAGATGTCGCTGCATATGATCAATCAGATGTTGAAGATGGTATTGTCCCTCCCTATATTGCTGCAGATAGAGTCAATAAATCTCAACAAGATCTTACAGGAGTCCCCCTACCAGATACGAATCTCCTTATGTGTTTAGTAAATAAACAAAGAGAATGGGGAGAAACAGGTTTTGGTGTAACTGATCCAGTTTGGCCTTATGCTAGAGAATTAGGATACGATAGTGGACCTTTTAGTATATTAGTTCCTGGTCGGCCAAGAGCTCAATATATTAAATACCTTTATTTAATAAACGTCACAATCACAAGTTCGTGAGAGTAAAATTGAAACTTAAAGAACTATTAAATGTCTCTTTATTGTTTTTTTTCCTTATAATTCTATTTATCATCCCAATTTCAAAAGCTTTCTCTGGAGATTGTAGAGAACATCATACAGGACAAATAATAAACGTTCCTTATTATCCAAATGCTAATATACGATTAGATGGTATTACAAATGAGACTTTTTGGCAAGAAAATAATGAAGGTCATGCTCAAATTAATGTCTCCACTATAGACCATGCCATTATCACTACTCTTAACATGTCATTTATAAGAAATGATAATAATCTCTTTATTTTATGTGTTTGGCCAGATCATACCACTCATCCAAGTACTAGAGATGGGTTTTATATGTGTTGGAATATAAACGTGCCTAATTTTACCGCATATTACCCAGGTGGGATGGATACTTCTCATATGGGCGGTGGATATATTGATTCATGGGTTTGGTACATCAATGAGCTTTCGCCGATTAATAACTCAAATGGCTTTGGGATAGACCAAAGTTTTGGTCCTAACGGTCATACCAATGAAAATGATCTCTCAACAATAGGACTTGGATATACAACAGCCTTTAATTCCCATTATACATTAGAGATTTCTAGAAAACTATCCACATCTGATAAGGATTTTGACATTCAATTTGATAGAACCAAATTATATGAATTTAATATAGGAGTAATTAATGATTCTGCATTTAGTCAGGATCATTCCGTATCATATACTCATTCTCTTAATTTGATATTCCAGAGTGAAAGCATAGATGGATTTCCAATAATTAACTTATTGCTAGGGATTAGCCTTATATCAATAATCTATTATTATAAAAAAAAATATTATACCAAAAATTATTAAAATTGAGAATTCTATGAATAGAAGGAACTTTTATATTTTAGTAGCGTCTATATGTATCGCATTAACTGCATTTTGGCTTACGATTTATGCGGTGATCACTTTAGATATCAATTTATTTCAGAATCCAAATACCATAAAAATTAATGGATCTGGAGTAAAAGGAGATATAACGATCAATTTAAACGAATTAAAATCAAGTAAGTATATCCAAGTCATCGATCAAAAATTCTTTTTTGAAAATAGAGTGGGAAATTCTTACGAAAAAGTATACTCTGGAGTATCTCTTTGGAGTATATTAGAAGTGGAGGATATTTTAAATGACAACCCTAATTCCCTGACATTTATTTTATGGGGGCGAGATGCTTATCGTTCTCCGCAACCTTTAAATTTATCAATAGCTAGAAATTATCCTAACTTGGTTATAATTGCGTATGCGGAAGGAGGTTACCCGTTATTTGGAGACGGACCTTTAAGATCTGCTTTAAATCAATCAGTCATGCCTATTGGGGAAGTTAGCTCGCAATATTCAGTTCAACAATTAGCTTTGATTGAAATCATATGAAAATACAAAATAATTCATAATATTGAGGAAGATAAAAAAATGGAAACCCAAGAAAAAACTAATGAAACATATAGAGAAACAGGGTATAAAGTTGAGTCAAAGAAGATAACTAATTTAGATTTACTCTATTCTACAATAATTGGGGTATTGGGAGGGATTATATCTAGCTTAATACCTTTTAGTATACTAATTAAAGTTTGGTATCCTTTAACAGGGGGCACGCAATTAATAAGTGGGCATCATGTCATATGGGCGTCAATAATTTACGGTTTAACTAAAAAAAAACCTAATATATTAATCACTATGTTTTCTAAAGGATTACTTGAGTTTTTATTTGGTGATCCTTGGGGTTTACTAATCATTTTTGTGAATGTAATGGAAGGATTATGTTTGGCAGGCGGATTCTGGTTAATGGAAAAAATTGGGGAAGGTGAAACGAAATTAGGATGGGCTATTGCAGGGGGATTTGGCAACTTTTTTCAAGCTCCTTTTTTCTGGATAGTAAATCAGAGATGGGCTCTCCACTGGTCTTTATGGGTCCTTGCTTTCATGTTTGCTTTTATCTCAGGCATGTTAATTGTTGGATTATTGGGTAAAGTGGTAAAAAGTAGTCTTATAAAAGCTGGCGTACCAACTACATTTTAATAGAGGGTGATCCTAATTAATAATGCCGCCCTTTCTTATGATAACTTCTCTTTTATTTATGGAAAGGAAAAAAATAAAACTCCTGCAGTTTCAAATATTACTTTTGAGCTTAGAGATGGAGAAACGTTAATCATAGCTGGACCAAGTGGAAGCGGAAAATCTACCCTCTCTTATGCGATGAATGGTATTATTCCATGGCGATTAAAGGGTTATATGAAAGGGTCTGTAAAGATTTTTGGTAAAGATGTATGGGATTATAAATTTTCGGAATTAAGTAAAATAGTTGGCCTAGTTAACCAGAACCCATTAGATCAATTAACTACATTTACAGTTAGGGATGAAATAGCTTTCGGTTTAGAAAATTTACAATATCCAGAAGAAGATATAGTAAAAAAAGTAGATGAGATTGCCGAATTTATGCAAATTAAACATCTACTAAATAGAGATATAAATCAATTGAGTGGGGGTCAAAAACAACTTACCGTACTTAGTTCATTTTTGGCAATGGAACCTAAAATTTTAATTTTAGACGAACCAATTGCTTATTTAGATCAAAATTCAGAGAGTTTATTATTAAATCAATTAAAAAAATTAAAACAATCAGAGAGATATTCCCTTACACTCATAATAATTGAACATCGATTAGCTAGGGTATTGGATATTGCAGATAAAATTCTTGTTTTAAATGAGAACGGAGAATCTCAAGTAAAGGGGAAAATAGGAGAAGTTTTTACAAATGATTATAATGTGTTAAAAAAGTGTAATCTTAGGGTTCCATGGTTCAGTGATGTTTTTAATCAATTAAATAAGCAAAATCATCCGAATACACCAAAACCAATTCATTTCGAGCAGATCTTTGACCTTATCGGAGATTTAAACAAAAAAGATCTTATCTTATTAAAGAAAATTACTCTTGATTCCGAAATTAATCCTAAAACTGAAGAATTTTACAATCCTAATGATTTAAAAATTCTTTTTTCAGATTTGTACATTGAATCGCTAAAAGGTAAAATACCTGAAGATTCAGTCAGAAATAATAAAATTACTGAAAAAAATGTAATTTTAGAAACTAAAGAGTTAGGTTTTAAATACCCTAATAGTGGAATCAAAGCAATCGAGAATTTAAGCATAAAGATTGAGAAAGGCGATTTTATAGGGGTAATTGGAGCAAACGGTTCGGGAAAAACAACTTTGTTGTATTTATTAGCTAATCTATACCAACCAACCAAAGGAAAGATTTTTTTTAACGGAATGAATTTAAGCAGCATTGATCCAATTGAATATGCTCAAAAAATCGGATTTATATTTCAGAATCCAGAAAATATGATCTTTAAACAAACTTTAAAAGATGAAATATTATATGCTCCCATAAACTTTAATATAGCAGATAAAATTTCAGATCAATACTTAAACAAACTAATTAGATTAATAGGTATTGTAGATCAGAATCGAAATCCTTTCCAATTAAGCTGGGGCCAGAAAAGAAGATTGAATTTAAGTTCAATCTTCATTTATAATCCAGAAATTATTTTATTAGATGAACCTTTTATAGGGCAAGACCAAAGGACAATAGATTTTCTAATTGAGACGCTTTATTTAGAAAATAAAAGAGGCAAAACAATTATAATCTCCTCACATGATTATCATCTCCTATTAAAATATACCAAGCGAATTTTAGAATTGAATAAAAATGGTACATTAATTGATTATGACACCAAAGAGAACTATTTCAATAAACATCAAAATCTTGGACCAATATTATTATTAAATAAAATAAATAAACTCATACAAGGGATGTGAATTATCTGGCACATAAAAACCGAATATTAGATAATAGAGATTATCTATTTGCATATATTTCAAACAATTCTTTTTTTCACAAATTAACACCAATTTCAAAATTATTATTTCTTTTATTTCTAACAATCGAAACCTTCCTTATTGGTAGCATTATTTTACAATCCTTATTATCTTTATCTGTTATCATTATGTTGTTTATAGCCAAAATTACACCAAAGTTTATTTTTAAAAAATTACGTTTTATGGTAATAATTTTGCTAATTAGTGTTGTTTTAAATATCTTTTTTAATGCCCTGCCAACTGAGAATGAAATCATTCTATTTTATTTGTTTAACTTACGATTTTTACCAATTAGAAGATTAGCAGTATACTTTGCTTTAAAAGCTTTCTTTATTATATTAACTCTTTACACTTCAGCGATATTGTTTACTAATACAACTTCTCCTAAAGATTTTGTGTACGCGCTAATCAAAATGAGAATTCCATATAAATTTTGTTTTGCTTTTATGGTGGGTCTTCGATTCATTCCTTCAATTGAAGAAGAGGCTAAAACAATTGCATTAGCTCAAAAAGCACGTGGCTTTAGCATGGATCAAGTTAAAACGTTTCGTAAAGCATATTCATTTATCACTGAGAGAATGATTGGGACCTTGGTATCTACTTTGAGAAAAGGACAAATAACCTCTCTTTCTATGGAGAATCGATGTTTTGGGATCTATAAAACAAGGACAAACTTAATTAAAATTCGGTTTAATTTGTTAGATATGATTTTTATAGTTCTTACATTACTTGGATTTGCATTCCTATTTCTTTATGTATTTAATTTTCTTCCAATTCCTAATATGCCCTCGTTATATCACATTTTTTTTAATTGAAGCTTATAATTGTGAATTGTTTTTGAGTATATGAGAAATAAAATCCTCATATCCTGGATAATTTTCCCTATGAATAACATATTTCTCAACAGATTTACCCCATTTTATATTTCCTTGTATCGATCTGATTAAATAATCTGAATCAATAACGAAGGCACCCCCTATAATATTAATACCTCGCTCAAATATAGGATCCGGCAGAAAGCTAGCAGAAGGCCCTATAATAGATGCGTGTGTTGCATTTGTACAATACTGTAAAATATTATCGATTGTTTCATTTAAAACTGTAGTTCCTGTAATTAAAATTTTATTACAATCTTTTAACTTACTTGGTTCAAGGGTTACTGTCCATGAATTTGTCTCTTGAACTAATTCTTGTTTTTTTTCAATGATAATCAATTTAGATCCGATTTTTTCAATTAATTTTACCAAGGGTGGAAAAAAACCTACCATGCCAATTATATCATTATGTTTAATATTTAGCAAGCCAAGGGAATCAGATGTGAAATTAAGATTAAAGTTTGCTTTTTTAAAAATGAATTGGCTAATCGCATTAATACAACCTAAACCCAGTGATTTTTCAAATAAGTCCTTAGATTTAAATGATCTTGATAATTGCAATAATCCCCTCTTTTTTAATTTCGAAAAGTCCTCTGTTTTAAATTTTTGTTTAATTGTTGGATTAAGATTGATAAAAATTAAACCTATTGTAGAATCCTCTAATACAATTGCAGAAAAGTTTGCTTTCTTTGACTCATTATTGTAGGGTGGTACAATAATATCTTTTATTGTTGGTAAATTAATTTCATTTGATACTTCTTCGACCAGCTTGATAAATTCGGAAGATATCGGCATTATGCAAAATTAAAATGAATTCTGAAAGAAAACCTTTCTCAAAATATTATCATTACAGGTTTCTTCAAATTCTTAAGAGGAATAAAATCTAGCAGACTAGTTTTTTAGAAATGATAAATTTTAGAACTTATGGTAGATGTGTCTGAAACTGTCAAAGAAATACAACAGAAGTATGCTATTATTGGTAGGTCAGAAGAATTACGAAAAATGATTTTAGCACGTTCAGTAGGGAAAAATATCCTTATTGAGGGAGATGTAGGAGTGGGAAAAACTACAATAGCTAAAGCTTTAGCATCTTATTTTGATTCTAATTTCTATAGGATAGATTGTTCTGAGGAAACTTTGCCGCATAATCTTATTGGATATTTTGATCCGCCACTCGCCATTTCAAATGGTTATACTAAAGATTCCTATATTTATGGTCCATTAACCAAAGCAATGCAAAATGGTGGTTGTTTATTCATCAACGAGATTAACAGAATGCCAGAAAACACTCAAAACTCTCTTTTAACTTCCTTAGATGAACGGATTATTGATATTCCTAAACTAGGGCTAATTGAAGCTAAGGATAACTTTTTTGTTATAGCTACCCAAAATCCAGCAGCTCATATTGGAGTTACTATACTTGGAGAAGCATTAAAAGACAGATTTATCTGGATAAAATTGGATTATCAAAATCCTGACGAAGAAGTCTTAATAATTAAGAAAGAAGCGAGTCTAAATGATTCGGAAGGAGAAAAAATAGCACAAATTGCTCAAAAAATTGTTCAACTTTCAAGGGGGAGTAGTTCTCTCAGACGTGGAAGTTCAATAAGAGGAGCAATTGACTTAGCAGATATCATTTCAAGAACAGGTAATTCAAAAAGCACAAAAGAGTGGATTGAAAATTCAATTATGTCTTTACATAATAAAATTGAATTAGAAGATGGAATTACTCGAAACAAATCTGAAGTTATAACTGATCTAGTCCTTACAGTGCTAAATAAGACGGATTTTCAATAATCGATGATTTTTCCCCTAGAGAAGAGGAGAAGGAGAAGCAGCGTCTCCATGTTAGGATGACTGAAAGGATCCCTGATAATGAAATTTTGAGGTATGAGATAATTCGAAAGAAAAAGAGAAAGCCAGATTATTATCTACATTTAGCAAATTCTTTAGATTATAAACAAATTAAAGAGTTGACTTATTTAGCTATAAGTTATAAAAATTTGGAAGCAATAATGGGATTATTGAAGTCAAACGTATATGCAGCAACTGATGCATTAGATTCTGATGAAGGAGTAAAATTCTTCACAGAGAAAGCCAAAGAGTCAGCTGAATCTATGGCAGAAGTTTACTTTTTCATAAGAAGACCCATCTCTAAAAAGTATAAATATATTTTTCGAAGATTAGCTCGTCAAAGTATAATAAAAACTTCCTTAAGAATTACAAGTAAAGGAATAAGGGGTTCATTCAAGAAGGTCATACCTTTTTATCAAATAGGAGAACCCGAGTTTGATTTGGATGAGACTCTGCAACACCACCCTTTAAAAGTTGCTAATAAAACACTCGCATATAATGATATACATGGAATTAAGCGACAAAGACAAAAAAGGAAGGTTGTTTTGATCCTTGACACGAGCGGTAGCATGTATGGACGATTATTACTGAATGCTGCATTGACTACATCTGTCCTTGCTTATAATATGGAAAAGGAGGAATTCGCCATCATTCTATTTAATTCTACAGCGATGACTCTCAAAAAAATAGATCAGAAAAAACCCGTATTTACTATTATTGATGAAATTTTGGATTCGGAAGCAGTAGGGTTTACTAATATTTCTATTGGTCTTGAAAAAGGTTTAAAAGAACTTAACAAAATCAAAGAAAAGACTCATCAAAAATTCGGGATATTAATTACAGATGGGAATTATAATCGTGGAAAGGATCCCATAGGATTAGCCAAAAACTTTCCTAAATTACACGTTATAGGAATGCCCGCTAATAATGATGCTGATCGGGGAATTGACACATGTCGCGAAATTGCTAATGCCGGGAGAGGAAAGTTTTTTGCAGTAAAGAATTATAAGGAAATTCCACGAGCTCTGATAGAACTACTTTCTCAAACCTAGTTCAATCTAATGATTTTCATTAAGTGTGATTATCAGTAATCTTTTATGATTTGGGAAATTTTTAAGTTAATAGATTGGATGAAAAATTTATGAACTCAGAAATTAGAAGATATAAAAGCCACTTATCTTGGCTTTTACACCATCTGTTTAGGCAAAAAATATTTGTTTTGTTAGTTGGTATTACCATAGTTTTTGTTCTGTTTACAAGAACACTAATTCCTCTCGTATTGGGAGATATTGTTGATAAGACGATACAGATTAGCACTATAACAGAAATTCTTCCTTTCATTTTTTTGGCTTTATCTTTATACCTAATAAACATCTCTATGGATTATAGTTCAATGATGTTGGGTCACTATTTAGGGCTAAAAATTGAAAAAGATATGCGAACTGAATTTTTTGATGTAATTCAATCAAAATCACTTAAATATCATGATAGTGCAAGAACGGGAGATTTGCAAGCATTAGCTACTTATGATCTGAGAATTATTAATACGATGGTCTCTCACGGTGCTTTTTATATTTATCCATTTATTCAAGTAGCTATAACCGCTATTATTTTATTTGACCTACTTGATTTTAAACTTGCTTTATTTTTCATTCCATTCCTTATTTTCTACCTATATTTTATTCTGCATTATCGAAAAGCACTTTCGCCATTTGTTACCGCAAGAATGAAAAAGCATTCCAATATCGCAATAACCCTTCAAGATGACATTAGTGGTACATCGGTAATTAAGACTTTCACGGCTGAAAAAAGAGAGCGTAAAAAATTCCTTTCAGCGGTTCGAGCATTTAGGGATAATTGGATCGGAGAAAACAGAGTACAATCTAGATTTTATCCCTTATTAATTTTGTATTTAGCGATTAGTACAATGTTCATGTTAAGCTGTATTTTTGTATATTTTAATACACTTACGATTGGAGTATTAGTTTCTGTCAATCTATTATTAACAACATTAATCGATCCCACAAATACAATTTTCTGGGCAACTAACGATATGATGAGTGGTTTTGCAGCATGTAAAAGGCTTTTTAAGGCCTTATCAAAAGGGGAAAGCGAAAATGATTCTGCAACTACTCTAAATAGATGGCCAGAAAATTTTCAAGGTCATATTGAATTTAAAAATGTCAGTTTTGATTATGAAGATGAATCTAATAATGTCACTCCAGTTTTTGAGAATTTGACCTTCTCTATTGAGCCCAATCAAACTGTTGCATTAGTGGGACCTACTGGATGTGGTAAAACTACATTAGCTAAATTGATATTGTCGCTTTATAAGCCAAGCAGTGGAACTATACTTTTAGATGGAATTGACATACAAAATTATCCACTAGAAATATTAAGAAAACATATAGGATACGTAGAGCAAGATATTTACCTATTTCCACGTTCAATTAAAGAAAATATTTCGTTTGGAAAACCAGAGGCTGGAGATGATGAGATCCTTGAAGCTGCACGATTAGCCCAAGTTGAAGATTTCGCTGAGCTATTTCCAGAAAAATATGATACAATAGTAGGAGAAAGAGGAACTAGACTTTCTGGAGGAGAGAG
This sequence comes from uncultured archaeon, assembly GCA_964632315.1. Classification (GTDB taxonomy): domain Archaea; phylum Asgardarchaeota; class Lokiarchaeia; order Sigyniarchaeales; family SOKP01; genus SOKP01. Next base: position 98,676 of record CAZWEM010000004.1, on the reverse strand, counting down.
GCAAAGAATTGCTATCGCACGTGCCTTACTAACCAAACCCGCTATCGTAATCCTTGATGATTCTGTATCTGCAGTAGATAGTGAAACTGAAGAGAAAATCGGGAAGGCTATTGAGAATGTCTTGAAAGGAAGAACCACGATAATTATAACTCACCGTTTAAATGCGATTAGAAATTCGGATAAGGTTTTAGTTCTAAAGAACGGGAGAATTGTGGCAGAAGGAAATCATAATGCTCTTATCACAAGATCACAAGACTACAGGCGGATATTTGGAAAACATTTAGATTTACCTCCAATTAAACGAGAAGAGGGTGTGATTTGATAAATGGGGCTTTATTCAGGAGTAGTTAAGCAAAAGAGAACAAAGAATTACTCCGATCGTGAACTATTTCTTCGTTATATAAAGCGTTTAGCACCCTATAAAAAAAGCATATACTTAATTTCACTCTTTATTGTGATCTCAACGGTTTCAGATACCTTCAATCCTCTTTTAGTTGGATGGGGGGTAGATGAATTATCCTCTGGTAAACCAAATCTATTACTGATTCTGTTAATAACTATGAGCTATGTATTTTTCTCTGGTGTTGTATGGCTAATGTTTCATTTAAGAAGAAGGGAATACGGCAAATTTGTACCCTATTTTTTAGAAGACCTTCGCATGGATATATTTGATAAAATTCAAGAACAAGATATGAGTTTTTTTGATTATTATCAAAGTGGAGCGTTAAACACGAGAGTTACTAACGATGCTCTTGATTTTGGAGACACCACCTCATTAATCGCAGAAACAGGTGGTAATTTCTTAATTAGCATCCTAACATTTTTTATTTTAGCTTACTTAAATTTATTTCTTGCTTTAATCGCGCTAGCAGCCGTACCAATTGTTTTGCTTTTAATGTTTTCTTTAAGAAAAATTGCAAGATCGGTAAGTAGGATTTATAGAAAGGCCATTGAGGGAGTTAATGATGCAATGATTGAATCTGTAGAGGGAATTCACGTCGCAAAAAGTTATGGGCAAGAAACTACAATCTCAAATAAATTTCTTGAGGTCAATAAGACATATTTTAAAGCTAATTTTAGATTAACTGCTGTTACTCATCTCTGGAGGCATTTACTAAATATAATCGCATCAATTACTATTTTAATCATCATATATTATAGTGGATTACTTGTGATTCAAGGAGAAATTACTCCAGGAGTTATAGTAACTTTTATTCTTTACTTACAAGGATTCTTTAGACCGATTATTACACTCGCTACTTTTTTTCCTCAGTTAAGTACTGGTATGGCTGCCTATGAGCGTATATTAGAGGTGATAGATTCAGAACCAGAGCTTAAGCAAACTCCAAAACCAGAAAAGATTGCCAACATTAGGGGAGAAGTATTATTTGATGACGTTGGTTTTTATTATAAAGAAAATGAATGGGTTTTGAGAAATTTTAATTTAAAAATAAAGAGCGGTGAAAAATTGGCAATCGTAGGACATACAGGCGCTGGTAAGACTTCAATTATTTCACTTATCAATAGATTTTATGAGTTTCAAGAGGGATCAATAAAAGTTGACGGAATTGATATTAGAAACCTTCCTTTAAAGACTTATAGAGATCAAATCGGCACCGTTCAACAAGATGTGTTTTTATTTTCCGGATCCATAGATGAAAACATACGATATGGAAAACCAAAAGCTACTGAGGAGGACCTATGGAATGCCATTAAAACTGTTCATGCTGAAGAAATAATGAATTATTTACCAGAAGGATTGAATACATATATTGGCGAAAGAGGAAAAGGACTTTCGATGGGACAAAAACAAATTATTAGCTTTGCTCGAGCTATTTTAAGTGATCCAAAGATCCTTATATTAGATGAAGCTACTTCTAGTGTTGATGCATATACAGAGGCTATAATTCAAGAAGCATTAGAAGAACTCTTAAAAAATCGAACATCTATTATAATTGCTCACAGATTGTCTACTGTTATCAATGCTGATCGAATTATTGTATTAGATCATGGAAAACTTGTGGAAGAAGGGACTCATCATTCTCTTCTGAAGGAAAGAGGAAAATACGCAAAATTATACCGACAATATTTTGAACATCAAATTTTCGTCTGATCTGTAATCTATTAAAGTTAGAAATATATTTTAATAGCATTTGTTCTAGATTATTAATCAAATTAATAAAAAAAACCACTTTGAAAAGAAAATGATTTAAGTCTTGAACGAGAAAGATTAATGAACTCTTTATCTCATCAAGGTTAATATCCTTTAAATCTTAAGAAAATAATACTTTACCTGTTGATAATTCCCTATTTTAATAAATTATAATCATTTTCTATATATTTTTGAAATATAATCTTAATATAGCTTATGGATATAATATTTAAAATAACTAAAAATGTGGAAAATTTTGCTTTATCAAGACGTATTCTCATTAATGTTTAATTGGTTTTTCTTAAACTTCTTTCCGATAATAATATCACTAGCAGCAGTGTTAATAGGTTATATAATCAATCTCATAATTAAAAGGCAATTATTAAAACTAGCGAAGAATGAAAAGTTGGCACGAAATACTGCAATTAATATATCGACTTTAGTGAAATATCTTATTATTTTGATCATACTAACTGTTATTTTCATGCAATTTGCACAAAGTTTAGGGTTGCTTACTGCACTGATCACTGTTATGGGGGGAACAGTTATTGGTTTTGCTTCTATGAGTACAATCGGAAATATGATCGCTGGTATAATTATTATGGTAAGTAAACCGTTTTCCGTCGGAGACAGAATAATTTTTAACGATCAAATTGCGGATATTACTGAAATAAAATTAATTTATACCATTATGATTACTCTAGATAAAATACAAATCTCCGTACCTAATCAACAATTAATGAATTCGGAGATTATAGATTTAGGAAAAGATAAAATTATTAGAAGAAGTGTTTCAATTACCCCAAGCTTTAAAGAAGATAGAATAAAGATTGAAAAAGCCCTATTAGAAGTACCAGAAAGTGTATCACAAGTTTTAAATGATCCTAAACCATATGTTTGGATAACAGAATTCCAAAATTATGCTGTTCAATATACATTATATGTTTTTATTTCTGATATAAAGAATCTCCCTTATATTGACTCAGAATTACATAAAGCAGTATTGGACGTTTGTAATAGACACAATATCGATATTCGTACTCCAACGCTAATAGAACAGGTAAGTTAATCTTAGCGCTCAATACTTTTTTTTTTAAATTTAGCTATTATTCTACCTCGCCTCTTTTCTAAAGGAATAGAAGACCCCAGTAAATCATTGAAATTAAGTTGCTGAACTAGTTTCGGTCTGAAAAAAAGTTTTTTATAATTTTTATTCCAATAGAATCTTAAACTCGTTAAGTATTTATTAATTTCTGATATCTCTTCAATTTGGATGTCGACATAAGATTTTATGATCTCAACCAAAGAATTATCTTCGAAGATCCTGTTTTTTAGAAGTCCATCAAAAGATAAAACATAAATCGTGTTATTTAAATAAAGCTTTTCTTCATCATCTATCGTTAGACCAATGTAATTACCATAAGCTTCGAAATTGTGGCTAATCTTAGTTTTAAGATAAGACTTTTGAATTATATCGCGATTTCGTGTTTTATTTAACGCACTTACGTCAGAAACTTCGATTTCTTTCTTTTCAATAATATTATAGTATTTTACTTGAATATAGGTGTAGATTAACATTTCAATATCGGTATAAAATTCTTTTACTTGTTTTGTTAATAAACGATCATCCTTAAGATGATCCCAGATAATAAAAATTAAAACTGCTGAGGAGATTAAAATGTTTATATATACGATAAAGTTTTCTGTTCCCATCTTATTAAATCACTAAATCCATTTTCTGCTTTTAAAATACAATATCATTATAACAAATATACCTATCATTACAAATATCAAAATTTGATATGAGAAAGGATATGAAAATTCCGGCATGTTTGGAAAATTCATACCATAAAATCCAGCAAGAAATGATAATGGTATGAAAACCGTTGATATTATCGTTAAAACCTTCATGATATCATTCATTTTGTTGCTAACACTCGAAAGATACATATCGAGCATTCCAAATATAATTTCACGATAATTATCTATCGTCTCTGTAATTCTAAAAATATGATCATATACATCTCTGATGTAAATCTGAAGTGAAAAAGATATCAACTTTGATTGTTCACGCTGCAATTTATTTACTAATTCTCTAAGAGGCCATACAAATTTTCTTAGATCTATGATCGTTCTTTTTATTCGATATATTTTCCTCAGAGTTTCTACTTCTGGTTCACTAACGAGTTCATCTTCAATATTTTCTATTTTCTCACTAATGTATTCCATAACAATAAAGTAATTATCAACAATTAAATCAACTAAAGCATAGAGTAAATAATCAGCCTCCATCGTACGAACTTTTCCCTTTGGAATCTTTATCCTATCAATTATTGGCTGAAAAATATCTGATTCTTCCTCTTGAAAAGATAACACAAAATTCTCCCCTAATATAAGACTAATTTGTTCTTGATCAAATTCTCCTCTTTCTTCATTCCATAATAGATTTTTAAGGACTATGAAAATATATTTTTCAAATTCTTCTAATTTTGGTCTTTGTAGAGTATTTAGAATATCCTCGAGTACAAGTGGATGTAGGTCAAATAGATTCCCAATATTTTCTATTAAATCCACATTAGCTAATCCGGTAACATTCATCCAGTTGTTCTTATTCTTTTCTAACATATTTGACTCAATTTTAAGATCTTCTATCTCTTTAATCTCAAAATCATCTTTGGTATAAGTAATAATTCTTAACTTCGATTTTTGTCTCCTTATTTTTCCAGTATATATTAAAGTTCCCGGAGGTTCTCCAATTTTTTGTTTTTTTTTAATTTTGAAAATATTTTTTGGAATCTTTAAAACCAATTTTTGTATTATGATTTGTTTTTAAAATAATGCGCAAACATTTAAAAGCTTACCAATCTAGAATAGATTTTGAAATCTTAACATCTACATAGTTGAGTGGTTAAAATAATGGAAGAAATAAAAAAATTAGAGAAAGTCTCCCAAAATGAGTTTGAATTAGCCAAGACAGAAAAAATCATTGCTAAAGAACTGAAAAAGGCGGTTAAACAGGAGATTAAAAGGGCTAAAATTCGAGAAGATCTCGTAAAAAGTGAATATGAATTAGCCCAAATAAAAGATAAACTCCATCAGAAAACTAAAAAGTATATTGAAAAAAAAATTGAAATCAAAGAAGAATTAGGCTATTCAGAAAAAGGTTTAGGAATTGAATTAAATCATGCAAAATTCAATGAACGAGAATCGGAAATGCAAAAAAATATAGCAGAAAATCATAAAAAAATTGCAAAAGTAGAGATAGAGATCGCAGAAAACGGATTAAAATTGGTTAATAATAGGTTGAAAGTAGCAAAAATAAGAGAAAATCTCGCTAAAAAGCAAGAAACTTACATTAACTTGTTTAAGTCTTCAGCTGCTAAAGAAAAAATTGACAAGGCTAAGGAAGCATATCTTAGGCTAAGTAAAGATCTCAAGAAAGCAGAAAAAGAATTAATAGATCGAAATAGAGAAATCATGAAAATACATAATGAATTATCTGATTTTAAGAAAGAACTCTCTCTAAAACTCGCTGAAAGACAAAAATTAAGACCCGAAATACAAAATGTTCAAATAGATTCGTGATTTCATTAAAATATATATAATTTTAAAATTAAATTTTTTATTGATTTTTATGGTTTTTTTAAGTTCGAAAAACTTTAACATCATTTCTGGCATAATAATTATTGTCCTTTCTATCATCCTCTTAGTCTACTCTACTGCTACAATTATTTTAATTTTGGTCATTTTGGCAATTCTGATGATTTTTATAGGGGCCACTCAAATATTTAATACAAAATCAGATATTAATCTCGAGGGAACAAATCTAGTTGTAAAATATTTAATCGGCGTATTTGAATTAATTATTGGAATTATTATCATTGTTAGTTTATCAATTGATCCAATTGCTACTGCAGTATTTGTTATCCGATTGCTTGGACTCGTAATTCTTCTTATTGGATTAGCAATGTTATATGTAGGATCGATGAACTATGATTATAGCAAAGAATACCGATATATATTACTGATAATAGGTTTAATAACGATGATTTTCGGGATTTTCATCTTAGTTATCCCCACAGTTGGTTTTACTCTTGTAGCTATAATAATAGCTCTTCCACTACTCTTTAATGGAGTAAATCGGCTTTTTAAGGAATTTTTAAATTGAAATTATTAAATTGAACTTTCCAATAAATCAAAAAAGCCTAATAAGAATCAATTGAAATTTAAGGAAAAAATAAAGTTAGGATTCATTAATTGAAAGGAGTTTTCTCATCCATCTTGGCAGAATGAATCCGATATAATAGAAAGTACTTGATAATACCATAAAAATTCGAAAAATGATCAAGGTCACCGGTGTTAAGGGTAAAAATCCATCACCTATTGCCCCAATTGCATACAAGTTAAATGATAAAATTAGGAATATTCCTTTCCATTTGAGAAGTTTATCTTCATTTTTTATTGAATTTATGGAGAAGTCATTACCAGTCACCGTACTAATTAGTAGTGAATAAGCAAGAAAAATTAAAGCATAAACTTTGTATTCAGTATCGACGGCAGTAGGTCTTAATGCAATTAACTCTATTATAGGTGCACCAGGAGCTAAAAATAAGAAGTATATTACGTAAATATAAAAGGCAATTGAAAGAATGGTTGTTGTTATCAATAAGGGTTTTTTTGCTTTTGGATGTAATCCCGGAATATATATTTGAAACCATGAGAAGAGAGCAATTGGAACTCCTAATGTACCTAATAATATGTAAGTAGTATACGGTAAAGCCTCAGAGGTAATTACCCAATATACATACCCAATACCGCTAGGATACCAAGGAGACATCGTGAAAGTAACCGCTAAAAAGAGGTAATAAAACGTCTTATATTTAAGCTGAACTGCTTTAATTAAAATTAATGCTCCATAGAACCATGCGACAATTAAAGAGATAAATGCTAATAATCCCGAAAGTTGGCTTAATGGATCTAACTCAACTTGAAATATTTGATTTATCATGAATATATGGTCTAAGATTTTATTAAAAAATATTTATATTTTTTACAAATATGGGACATATATACAAAATGCGATTTTGCTGTTATTAGTCTTCTTAAAATAATTATCAGAGCACAATTCATGTCAAAAGAAAAAGTTATTACTGAAATAAAGGAAATAATTGATAGAGAAACCAAAGCTTGGGATAATAAGGATGTTGACCTTTTAATGACGGTGTTCCACCATGATATGGTTTGGCCTTGGCCTAAATCACCCCAATCGCATGATCCAATGGACTGGGTAATAGATTGGGGGAGATATAATTATGATCGCTGGAGAAAAGGCTGGTTGGATCTTTTTGATACACATGAGTTGATACAAAATCATAGAGTAATTCAGAAGATAGCGATTTCTAAAGAAATGGATGGAGCATTTGCTGTAGTGGATATTGACACTCTATGGAACGATAAACAAGGAAATAAAAATCATTGGAAGGGAAGAACGTGCAAAATTTATACCAAGATTAATAATGAATGGAAAATGATTGCCCAAACTGGAGTATTAAGGTATTAAAGAAAATTTATATTAAAACTTCTAAATCTGCCATACAAGGGTGGTCTTCAATAAATTCACAATTTAAACCTAGATTTTCGAAATATTCACATAAAGCAATGCAAGCGAACTTCTCTGTGGAATAATGTGTTCCCCCGATCAAGTTAATCCTGTTTTCTTTTTCAAATTTATGAGTATTCTTACTATAATTATTGATGGCAACCACGCCAGTTACATGTGTATTGATTCCAAGTTCCATTATTTCTTGAATGATTTCAATTTCATTTCCTCCTCCTGCTATAAGGGCAACTCTTTGATTTTCTATTAGATCTGATCCATACTTCCATAACTTTGTCTTATGCCCCACAACATTAGTTAATTTCAAATTCAAATCTTCAGGTGTTGTAGCACCAGTTTGCCCGTATATTCCTACTTTAACTCCACGATAATTGTAAAATTCTCCTTCTATGTCAATTTCCAGTTTTTTTGCTAAATTTACTGTTGTTGAATAATCGCCATTCTTATCTAAGGGAACATGAAGTGTATAAATCGAGATCTCCTTTGCCTTTAGTTTTGGTAATAATTTTGCATTGATATCTTGAAATACTCTTTCTTTTGTAAGATCCCATACCATAGGATGATGTGTAAACAACAGGCTATTTCGGGAATTCAATTCCAGTATTTTATTGAGAATCAAATCAGATGGGAAAACAGCTGTAAAAACTTTCGTAATTTCATTGGAATTGTCAAGGAGAACCCCCATATAGCGTTTTTTAAAATTATCGCTAATAAACTCATTGAAATCCATCTCTGACCAATCATCATAACAAAATGCCAATCCAAAATCAATTTCTAACTTTTTATATATTTCTCTCGAATCCATAAACTAGTTCAACTTTTTTAACGAATTAAATTATGATTTTTATTAGATGATAAAACACTATTTCACTAGTTTAATGTGTTCAATATTATTTAAGATTGTCTGGGCAAGCGGAATATGTCTAAGCCCTATTTGGTTTAGGATCGTTAGGGCCTCATTATATTTCTGCAAGGCAGATTCATAATTTTTACTATAAAAGTCAACAGTGCCTAAATTATTAATGAAACTAGCAGTTCCAACTAGATCACCGATTTGTCTACTTAATTGTAATCCCTGATTGTAAAGTTGAGTCGCACCTTTAAAGTCTTTCTGGTCTTGTAATACCATCCCTAATTTCTGGAGAGAATTTGATTGTAACGACAAATCGCCAGAACTCTTCCCAATTTCTAAAGATTCGATAAGTAATTGAAAACTTTTTTTATATTTGCCTTTTTGATAATACACATCTCCCATATTAATTAAAGTACTTGCTTTTCCATATAGATATCCAGTTTTTTCGTATATTTTGAGAGATCTTTCCCATATTTTTAGAGCATCATCTTGTTTCCCTTGATAATAGTATACAAGACCTAAATTTACTGAACTATTTGCCTCTACGAGAGAATCACCAATTTTTTTAGCCAAATCTCGAGCATTGATCAAATTTTCAGTTGCTTCTGTAAAATTAGAAAGATTAGTATACAACAACCCCAGGTTATTTAAAGCTGCAGCTTTCTTGGACAACTCCCCAAACTTTTCAGATAAATTAAGAGCTTCATTTAAATAACTCAAAGCTTTATTAAAGTTTCCTAATTTAATCATAAGATCTCCTAAAACAATTAAATTACTAATAACTGCATCATAATCGTGAAGTTGCTTATTAATCATCAAGGATTCTTCATAGTGTCTTATTGCATTTTCAATTTTCCCCATACTAACTTCAACCATTCCTATAATCATCAAGATGTCCCCTCTGTCCGATAATTTTCCCACGCTTTCAGAAATTTCAAGGGCTTTAAGTGAGTATTGCAATGCTTCAGAGTTCCTATTTAAATTTTTAAGCATTGAACTCATGTTCCTTAACACTATTGATACTTCATGTGAATCTCCAAGTGATTGAAAAATAGGTAATGCTTTTTGGTAATAAGATAGAGCTTCAGTATAATTTGCTTGTTCATTATACACCGTAGCAATACTATTGAAAGATGCTGCCAACCATTCATCACTATTTAGTGATTTTGCCATTTTGAGAGTATCTAAAAATATACTAAGCGCTTTTTTATGTTCTCCTAAGGAAACTAGTACTTTTCCCTCCAAGAGCCTTGCTCGAACTTCAAGTAAACGCCTTTTACTTTTAAGAGCAAAGTCTCTAAGTTGAGTTGCACATCTTAAAGAATCTTCATAATGATTATAATCATAATATAATTGCTGTGGTATCAAGAACCTTATGCTTTCGTCATCTACTTCTACCTTTTCATTTAACCATTGTTGAGGAGTTAGTTCAAAATCAGAGCTTGAAATTGGAAAATCGTTAGATAAAGACATCTTAACAAATTGCGTCGTGTTGATCTCAACTTTATATACTTCCGATACATTTCCTACCTCTTTAATTTCAGTCAATATTTGATCTACTTTCTTTTTACTCTGCTTATCAGAACTCTCTATTTCAAATACTCTTGGTTCTTGTGAAGAGCTATGATCAGCCCAGATTACAGATTTCAATTCAGGTAAAACTTTAAGTGTCGGGACGACATCAAAATCATCACTGCCAGAATAACCCATTATAACCAACGTGCGACCTTTAGAAATGTTTTCAAATAATGCTCGCTTAAAAGGTTCGACTTGAAATACGCTCATTCCTTCTTTATTCGAGCCAAATGCTTGAATGGTAGCAATCAAGCTTTCTTTTGTGGATTCATTCGTGATCAAATTTTTACCAGATCCGTGAATTTTATAAAGAACGTGAAAACCATCATCGTGTAAACTTTTTGGATCTTTATAATTTTCAAAATCAGCTTTAGAAATTGCGAGTTTTATTTTTTCAATAGGTGTTCCTAAATTCAGCAGTGCATGCTCTATTAACAAGTCAAAATTGGTTGTCATAACGAAATTTCCCGCTTTAATCATCTGTGCGAGAAAAAAATGCTGAAGATTAGGTTTATCACACTGAAGATAATAATCAATAGTTATCAATTCGGGATCTAAGTTATCTCGGACGATTTCTACTAAAGATTCGAATCTTAGTTCCTCCAACTTTTTAAGCTGATTACCATCGTCTCTATTCGATACGTGTTCAATTATCGCATCCATCATGGTTCTACCAGCAGGAAGACAAGAAGGAGTGTCTACTGAACATCCAGCCCCTACTAAAAAAGTTAAGGGGTCATTATTTAAGATAGCGGTAAGGTCTAAATCCACTTTTTTCATTATTAAAGATCAATGTTAGATAGTAATAAAATTATTGATCTAAATATTTCAAAATGAAAGACTTAAATGGTCATAATGCAAAGCTTAAGATGCATTATTAATGAAAATGATTTATAATAGGGGTCTTTTCAAATGTTTCTAAATGCTTATAATTCTCATCTTTCTTTAATCTATAATTGTTAACTTTTTAAGTGAGATTATTCATTGTCAGCTTAAGTGATATATGTTTTTAAAGAAAAGTTCGAATTTTTGTGAAAAAGATCATTTTTTATGTATAATATATAATTAGAAAAAAAAACTCACTGTCTGTCTATGTGGGAATACAATATCCAAGTCCAATGGGAAAAACAAGAAGTCCCCTATAAGCGAATGGTAAGACTCACCTCAGGGGGATTTCCTGAAATCATTGCAACCACTCCAGAGAATCGAGGAGGATTCGCGGGTTATTGGTCTCCTGAGCACCTTTTTGTGGCAGCAGCAAGTATTTGCTTGTCTACCACCTTTCTTCATATTGCACAAAATTCTAATTTGAAAATCGAGAAATATCGTATAGAATCGACAGCCATCGCAGATTCAGTTGAAATAGAAGGCGTGGATCGAACTGTGATCACGGAAATTCGTGAAAAATTCTATCTTCAATTAACAGACTCAAAATTTGAGAAGAAAGCAAAAAGGGTTGTAGAAAAATCCATAGAAAATTGTATCATCGCGAATTCAGTAAAATCAAAAGTTACAACAGAACTCATACTCGAATAAGTTATTTGTATTTAAATAATTGTCGATTAATTTACTATAAATATTAAAAATTTATACTCTTCTTAATTTTATATAATTGTACAACTTTAATTCAATAAAGATTACTACATAAGCGTTGCGAAGGATAAGTGGTTAAACCTAATGTAGGAGGCAATGTATGCCTTCGATGCAAGGGATCAAGATTATTGTGTGGTAAGGAAAGTTGCCCCATACTTCTCAAGCAATCGATAATGAAATCATTAGTACCATTTGAATTTGAGAAAACCAAGCGTGATGTTGAGATCTTTGGTGCAAGTCCTCCCGGATTTTTTGTAGGGCATTTTAATTATCCCAATGTATATTTAGGACCTTTAGTACCGTTTCAAGAGTTCAAGCTTGATTTGAATCTTAATGACTACTATATACTTGATGCTCCAGAATTATGGTTTGGAAAAGGTTTAGAAGAAATTGTAAAATATCGGAGTAGTTTAGTAAGAAACAATTTTGTTACTAACGTTAAAATAGCTCAACTAGCAAATAATCAGAAAAATTCTCCCCCTCTTAAAGTTCAAAAGTTACTTGAAACTTCTCAAGAACTATCAATGGCCGCAAGACCAGTCGATACTGAAACCAAATTAGCTAAAATGAACTTGAGGATGATGATGGATAATCACGCACCCCCACTCGGCCCAACAGGAATGACAGAAAAGATAAGAATCACTGAAAACGTAAAAGTCCATCCAAAAGTGGAGTATTGTGTTTCAGATACTGATTTAAAAGCCGCTCAAGCAGTTTCTGAATATCTATATTTCAAGGGACATGTTCCACAATCAACAATAAAGAGAGTGTTTTCTGCAGGACTTTTAGGACAAAAAGATAATCGAAGACTGGTACCAACAAGATGGACTATTACAGCGGTAGACGATATCATTTCAAAAGCATTAATTAAAGAAATTAAAAAATTTCCAGAAATTAATGACTATAGAATGTTTGAGGGAGATTATCTTGATAATCACTTCCGTATTTTATTATTCCCCGGGAAATTCATGTTTGAGATGTCCGAGTGCTGGGCGCCAAATACTTTATGGAATCTCTCGTTAAATGGTGATAACCGGGAAGTTAAACCCCAAATTATGACTGATTTTGAACCATATGAAGGAAGAAAGAAGTATGCCAGTAATATCACTGGAGCTTATTATGCGGCAAGGAAGGAGGTTTGCGAATATCTCTATAACATAAAAAGACAAGCAAGAGTCCTTATATTTCGCGAAGTACGTGGAGGATATCTTGTTCCGCTCGGGGTGTGGGTAATCAGGGAAACAGTACGGAACGCAATGGCTCTCGGTCCAACTAAAAGATTCGATAATTTCAATACATCAATTTCACAGCTTTCTGAAGGTTTTATGGTAGATTTAGAGTATTGGAAGCATAATAGTACTATGATTGATTTTATCACTCATCAAAAAACCATCTATAATTTTTTATAACTTCTCCTCTTCTTTTGATTAATTCTCAATGACATTTAGTTAAATGGTTCATTTATAATGATAATTGATATGCACGTGCATCCTTTCTGTAAGGAAGCAACATGGGATGATTTAAAAAAAATTGCTGATGCTATGTGGAGTTTAGATCCCCACAAAAAAAGATTCATGCATAAAATGCTAAAAAATCTCACAGCAAACGTTTCAATTGATCAATATATCGAATTAATGGATAAGTTTAACATTGACAAGATAGTTATAGTAAGTTTCAATGCTAAAACTGCCTATGATATTGTTTTAGTGACTAATGAAGATATTGCTAATTTCGTAGAAAAGTATCCAGATAGATTAATTGGTTTTGCGGGAATTGATATGCCCTCTAATGAGGCAGTAGATCAACTTGAATATGCCATTTCATCACTAGGTCTAAGAGGATTGAAACTAGTCCCTCCAGTTCAGAAAATTGACATTTCAGATAAAAAGTATGAACCTATATGGAAAAAACTGATAGATCTAGACATTCCCTTATGGACTCATGGGGGACACCAAGTATCAACAGCTGGTTCAGTAGCAAAATATGGACATCCACTTCTAATCGACGAAGTAGCAATGCGCCATGAGGATCTTAAAATCGTAATTGGTCATATGGCAGTTCCTTGGTTTTGGGAAGCATATTCCGTGGTTTTAAGGCATCCCAATGTATATATTGATATTTCAGCTCATTATGAATTATATTCTTATTTCCCATGGGACGCTTATGTAAGTTATAACATCACTCATAAAGTACTATTTGCATCCGATCATCCTTTAATTCATTGGAACAATATCCTTCCCGCAATACACAGCTTGGAGATATCTGATGGCTTTAAAAAAGCCATTTTAGGTGAAAATGCTCAAAAATTTTTAGGAATATAATTATCGCTATTGATAATATTGAGTTGATTCATTTGATTTGGAATACTAAGATAACTAATTTAACTAAAACTAAATTTCCCTTAATAATGGCAGCATTCGCCCGATTGAATTCAATTGAATTAGCTGCTGCATTTTCGAATGCTGGCGGTTTAGGAATAATTACAGCAATGAATTATGATCTCCAAGGATTCAAGGCAACTTTAATAAAGATGAAACAACTGACAGATAAACCATTTGGTATTAATATAACGGTAGTTCCTCCAGAAGTCTCTAGCGTTCATAATAAACTTTCGCAAGAAGATTATTTAAAATATATAGAAGTAGCTATCGATCAAGGAATTAATATAATAACCACATCTGCATTTCAAGCAAATTTCATCGGAAAAAGGGTTAAAGAAGCGGGATGTCATTGGTTTCATAAATGTGCCTTGATTCGTCACGCTTTATCTGCTGAAAAAAATGGAGTAGATGCGATTACTATCATTGGGATGGAAGCCGCAGGATTTAAGAATCCTTATCAACATACAACCTTAATAAATTTAACAATAGCAAAAAGAATGTTAAAGATTCCCCTTATCGCTGCGGGTGGTATTGGAGATGCGAGAGGATTCTTAGGGGTTTTAGCAATGGGTGCAGATGCCGTATGTTTAGGGACTGCCATATTGACAACGAAAGAAAGCCCTTTACTACCCATCATGAAAGAACAATGGCTACACACTAATGTATTGAGTAAAGAATATCATAAATCTCTTTATCATTTTTCTTTGAAAGGTACAAGGGTTCCATCTCCTGCAATAACTTTTCAAAAAGAAATTAAACCTTTAAGTGAATTTATCGAAAATTTGATGAGTGAAGCAGAATCAATTTTGAAGTCGTGGAAATTTAACGACCAAGAAATGCAAATTTAAATGATAATTTAGAAATTATAGGATTTTCCAACAATGCCTATCGTGCATTTATCATGAAATTGTGATTGAAACGTCTTGATGTTTCTTGTACAATGAAAAATGACTATAGATTTAATGTAAGGATTTAACTGCTTAACTTTTTCGTCATCAAACTTAAATCCATGAAATCCTCCCATAATATGCAATGGCTTTTTAATTGATATGTCTAAATTTGCTCTATCATCTAAAAAAACATTCAATCCTGGATGTGAACAACCACAGACCAAGATAAAAGAATCCCCTGCATCAATATAACAAGCTTGTTCGTAAATCCCTCCATAGTCTTGTGATTGATAACAATTTGTCACGTAAATTGGAGCACCTAATTCATCAAGTTTTTTCCCTTCTTGAATCATTCTTATATTTTTTGGAGGAACCGGTTCGCCTATATGTCGGACTGGGTTATTCCAATATTTATGAACGTAGACGGGAACACTCAGATTCTCTCGTGTAATAGCTGAAAGCCCATTTGCATGATCATAATGGTTATGACTGAGGATAACGGCATCAATTTGACTTGGAGAAACTTTTGATGCAGAAAGATTGTTCTTTAATACATCTTCCTTAGTACCCGCATCAAATAAAATTTTTTTATCTTCAATTTCAATTAGAGCAGAAAAACCAAAAGATTTAAGAAATCCGATTTCCGCTCCATCTAAATCATCATAAATTATTTTTACTTTTGCTTTTTGAATATTTTTCACCTCCACTACTTATTCTCCCATTATAGCATTAGCTAAAAATCCAAGTCCTCTTGGAGTAGCTTTCCACTTGCTGTTAGATGCGATTACATATAGTCCTTGTCTTAACATGGATAGATGATACTCAAGTTGATCTCGATCTAATTGAAATTCCTTTTGCATATCCTCAATGTCTCGTATTTCATTTCCAATATATTTTAACAGATCTCTCCGAATCTCACTCATCATTATTCGATAGGCTAAACTGTGATCTAATTTTGGATTCATATTTTCACTTGCTTTGAGAAATTCCTTTAATTCCTGATCACTAAGTTTTGATTGTTTGATGAAATACTCAAGTTCTTTTTCTGAAGGCATCTTACTCTCCCTTATTTAATAAATTAAATATTAAATAGCTTATTAGTTAAGACTAATATTTAAAAATTTAAAAAACAATCTATTTTCCCCTTTAAAAATGTTTTTAAACTAGAACACTGTAAATGTTAATTATTAAATAATTTGAATCAAATTAAAACATAAATTAAAAGAACAAAGGTAAAAAAAATGGCTTTAGCTGGAGAAAAAGTAGGAATTCCTAGTTCTGAGGAAGCTCCTTTAATTGTAATGGCTCGATTCAAGCAGCCTTTAGCTGGATTGTATTCAATATTGATCGTATTTGCTATTAGTTTTGTGACGTGGCTAATTTTCTTTGATCCACGGTGGCATAATCCGTTACCCAGTCAAGAGATGGAGGTAACAGCATGGGCAACTGTAATTGGAGGTTTTGGATTAATTGGAGTAGTATGGGCAATCTGGTTTGAGAATTGGCCATATTATAATTGGTTCCGAACCCCTTGGAAGGTTGGTGTGGTGGGAACAATTATTAATGCAGGGATAATTCTCTTATTTACACTGGTTTTTCTTCCATTATTTAATTCATTTTACGGAACTGAAACCACAGGGCCCTTTAGTGAATATATTAGTTGGTATCTTGGGGCATCTATTTTTGGAGCATTAAGTGGATCCTGCTTTTCGTTTGCTGTTTTATGGGTTGCAGGGACGATGTATTGGCCTTTCTTCAAAATAAAACAACCGAAACGGGGTATAATTATTTGGTTAATAGGAAACGCTATAACACTCTTAGTTTGGTTTTTACTTTTCATACCTGCTGGTAATCGGTTTGCTTCTACTGAAGCTGATGCCGTTCAACCGGTTACTCATTTTCCTAGTTATGCTTTTTCGCTAGGATGGACTCAATGGTTGATCTTCTTTTCCCTTCTCACCTTGATGGTTTTTGAATATTGGCCTTGGAGCAAATTAGGGCGAAAGCAACCCTTTATAGGAATGATAGCATTCGTATCTTGTACTGTATTAGGGTTAGTTTTCAGTCTAATTGGTCCACAAATCGCCCAGTATATTTTCGATCCTTTTTTCATAGCGATCGGTGGGACACCTCCAGATGCGGTGACAAGATATAAGGGATGGTATATGATGAGCATAACCTTGGCTATTTTCCTCATATGTGCTGTTGTCTTGGTTTCACTGTTTTTTGATAATTGGCCTAAGAAATATTCACAATGGAAGAATTTTCTATTTAGACTTATTTTAGTCATCGTCATCGGAACTCTAAGCTTTCTTGCATACTACGTGTTCTCACCTCTCTTGTTTGGAGACACCACCAATTACTGGAGAATGAATCCCACTCCGTTCGTGCTATGGTTCTTATGGATTGAAATCTTGTTTGCATATGTGTGGAGAAAATGGCCAATATACAGGGCAGTTTGAGGTGCTAATATGACGTTTAAGGCACGAGATACAGACTTTGATCGAGATTTTTCTTGGATTGGGGATTGGGCAGGAAGAAGAGCGTTACTAGCCCCTAAAAAGGAGGCTATTTTTGACAACATATCAAATAAGCGTTATTCTTATGAAGAGTTGAATTTCAGGGCAAATCAGTTAGCTCGGGTTTTACTGAATGAAGGCATTTCTAAAGGTGATAGAGTTGGAATGTTTTCTTCTAATCGCATTGAATGCGTGGATCTATTTTTAGCGACTGCTAAGATTGGTGCAATCCTTGTTCCGTTCAATATAAGATTATCTTTAAATGAATTGGATTACTTGATACAAAAAACAAGCCCTTCAGTATTTTTCTATGAGGAAAAATTACTAGAAAAAGTCTTAGAAATAAAAAACTTGGATTTGATTCGAACTAATCTCTTAATGGGGGAAAGTAATTTAACGGATGATCCGAATACAACGAATTTAATGAGAAAAGAGTCATCTACGAATGTTGATCGTCCTAAATTAAAGTCTGAAGATCCACATTTAATTCTTTTTACTGGAGGAACTACGGGGCTTCCAAAAGGTGCTGTACTTCCTCATAGATTACTCTTCTGGAATTCAATAAACACTATTGTTTCGTGGGGTTTAAGATCTGATGATGTGCAACCCTTAATGTTTCCTTTATTTCATACTGGTGGCTGGAATGTCTTGCTAGTTCCTTTTTACCATTTAGGTGCTAAGACGATTTTGATGGGTGATTTTGACCCTAAGGAGACGTTGAAAATAATTGAGGAAGAGAAATGCACCATAGTGATTGGAGTTCCTACTATGTTTCACATGATGACGAATCTCCCGCAATTTGGTAAGTCGAATTTCAATTCAGTGCGAGTCTTTATTTCAGGTGGTGCTCCATGTCCAGTAGCGATAATGGAACCTTATTGGGAAAAAGGGAACTTTTTTAAGATGGGTTATGGTCTAACAGAAGTCGGTCCAAATAATTTTTATCTTCCTGAAGAATATATTAAAGAAAAACCTACCTCAGTAGGTTTACCTGTATTTCATTGTGATACCAGAATAATCAATACAGAAACGAATAAAATTGTTAATCAAGGAGAGGTAGGGGAATTATTATTAAGAGGACCTCATATTTTTAGTGGGTATTGGGATGAACCAGAAGAAACTAAAAAAACTATTGAACCAGATGGCTGGGTCCATACGGGTGATTTGGTTATGCAAGATGAAGATGGATTTTATTATATAGTTGGTCGGCGAAAGGAAATGTATATTAGTGGTGGAGAGAATGTCTATCCCGTCGAAATCGAAGAAATTCTATTCAAACATCCAGCAATCGATTTAGCAGCTGTTATTGGTGTTCCTGATGAGAAATGGGGGGAAGTTGGAAAAGCTTTTCTTACATTAAAACCAGGAAAAGAATTAAAGGTTGAAGAAATACGCGAATACTTGACCGAGAGATTGGGAAAATATAAAGTGCCAAAATATTATGAAATAAGAGATTCATTACCCACAAGTGCAACAGGTAAAATTTTAAAAAGAGAATTGGAGTAAAAATTAATATGGAATATCGTCACGTAGGATTGGAATCTTGGGGGGTATATATTCCTCAAAAAAGGCATACAAGTGAATATATAGCGCAAGAAACGGGGATACCAAAAAATATTATTGAAGAAAAATTCGGATTAATGAGTAAATCAGTTCCGGGACCAAAAGATCACACGGTTGCTATGGGTGCAAATGCTAGTTTTGAAGCACTTGAAAGAGCAAACTTAAAGCCAGAGGATATTGATATAATCATCTGGGCGGGTGAAGTATATGCAGAGAGGCCTATGATGACATATGGCATTAAATTACAAAAACTTTTAGGAAATCCTCTTTCTGCATGGGCTTTTGATATAAACCAGCGTTGCGGAACGTTTTTAGTAGGAATGCTACTCGCAAAAGCTTTAATTCAAATTCGACCTGAAGTCAACCGTATTTTAGTGGCAAGTGGTTATCGAAATACAGATCTAATTAACTATAAAAATGAAAGATCTAGGTTCATGACGAGTTTAGCTGCTAGTGGAGTAGCAGGAATTATTAAAGCTGATAGTAAAGTTAATGAAATTTTAGGAATATCAGTTATTTCTGACGGTCGTTTTGCTGACGATGTCTATGTTCCCGCAGGTGGAACCGTTGAACCAATATCTCATGAAGCAATTGATAAGGAAAGAATTTATCTGGATGTTCCCGACCCTGAAGGTTTAAAAGAAAGATTAGATGCATATTCGATGGATTCTTTTGTGAAAGTCATTAACGATGCATTAGCGAGATCAGGATACACTCAAAAGGACATAGATTATTTGGGATTGCTTCACATGAAAAGAAGCGCTTATGAATATGTTGCAAAGGCTGTAGGGGTAGACCCATACAAACAAGCAACTTACTTAGAAGAGATAGGACATAATGGTCAAAATGATGGAATAATCTCATTAGATTATGGAATAAAATCTGGGAAAATCAAGAATGGAAATATTGTAGTACTTACCGCAGCTGGAATTGGATGGGCTTGGAATGCAGGAGTAATTAAATGGGGATCTTAATTTTTTTTTAATTTATTTTTTCCAAAAATTTAGTACCAGTTCATTAAATTCTTTAGGATGGTCTAATATGGTTAAATGACCTGCTTCGGGAATAATTATTAATTCAGAATTAGGTAACCATTCATGTATCATCTCGCTAGCCCAAACTGGAGTAGTGATGTCTTTTTTACCAACTAAAATTAGAGTTGGTTGCTGTAAATTTTTTAGATTTTCACATATATTAAAACCAGCTGAGGCTGCAGTAGCAGTCAAGCAATCCTTTTTTGTCATGTGATCAGTCACTAATTTAGCTACAAATTGAGCTACTTCTTCGTCATAGGGAATGAGGCCCCTCACGCTAATTCCAATTGCAAAATTTTCTATCTTGTTATTGTTTACCCTTCCCAGAACATCTGTTATGGCCTCTTGGCTGATAAAACAAAAACTATCAGCAACTACTAACTTTTTTACTTGAGATGGGTTTTCAAGGGTATAAACTAATGCTATCATACCACCTAATGAATGACCAACGATGTATAACTCTTCTGTCCACCCCAAATGATCAATCAATTCTTTCATATCATCTACATAATTTCTAATCGTAAATCTCTTTTTTGGTTTGGTTGTTCTTCCATGACCTCTCAAATCAAAACGTAGAATATTGAAATCTTTTTCAAATTCCTCCAATTGAAACTTCCAGCAATCAGCGTTCAAGAAAAGTCCATGGATTAAAATCATTTTTGGTCCAGCATTATTACCACTTATTTCATATGCAATGTCGATATCTTTTTTTATAGAAAAATATTCCATGATAATTTTAAAAAGATGAATTTTTTAATTAAAACAATATGATAATATCTTTTTTTTCCTTTATAACCTTTAATACATAATGCTACGATAATTTAGAAATCTTTATAAAGAAATTTGCTAAATAATAATTAATTCAGAAATCATTCATAACAAAACAAAAAGAGGATTTAAGATGAAATATACTAAAAGTATTCTCTCCTTATTCGTACTCTTGACAATTGCGTTATCTTTAACACCAGCAGCTACACCTCAAGTAGGAACATATACATTTCATGGAGCGCCAGGTAATGAAAAAGTTTTGGTTGTAAGAACAGCTAATGATGGTAGTTTAGAGATTGTTTTTGGAGAAAATTACACAGACGTATTAGAAACATCCTTTGGAGTGGGAGCTCTTGAAGTAGGAGCAAAAAGGAAATCAATAGTGAATAGTGTAAATCTTAGCTATAGCCTCGATTTAACTGCTTATTTTTTGGGAATATATGATGCAGCATCATATAATACGAGTAATTGGTTATGGACTACTGGTTCATTCAGTGAAACACCCGATTCTGAAGGCGATATGGTCTATGCGTTATACGATCCTAATAATATTACACAAATCGTAAATTTTCTCACTTTTGGAACAAGTAACGTTACGATTCAGAATGCTGCGGCCTATTTTGCCCAATTACCTACTCCTGTTGCAAATTATCTTGCTGAAATTGTCTGGGCACCAAAATGGCAAAATGTAGATAATACTGTAGTTCATAGTGCCGAACAAGGTGACATTGGAGTTTTACCTACCCTTGAGTTATTTGCGTATTATCATAATTGCACAGAAACATGGACATGGGATACGACATATGGAGCTTGGATTGGATATAAGGTAGTAGCTAACGATACTACAATTTATGAATTCTCCATAGAATTGCCCACACTTCCAGCCATTCCTGGTTTTGAAATTCCCATTTTATTAGGAGCGACAACGATAGGAATAATATACATCATGAAAAAAAGAAAATAGGATTTAATTCTTTTTTTTTGTTTATTTTTATTTTAATTCTTTTTTTTTCTTTGGTTAAAAAGAAGGGAAAACTTTGTTAAGCTGGAAATAAGACAAATTATTATTACTTGTCCTGTATAACATAATTTATTAATTAACGGAAGTAATTGAATTTGAATGACGAAAAAAATGAAGAAAGTCAGGTGCCCCGAGGAACATTTATAGAGAATAGAAGTTTAAGCTTAAAAGTAGCCCTTACAGCGATAACAGCAGCACTTTATGTGGCGTTAGGTTATGTGTTTCAGCCAATCAATTTTTACGGAATACAATTTCGAGTAGCTGAATTAATTGTAGGCATGTGTCTCCTTTTTCCGATGGAAGGTATGCTTGGAAAGGTGATTGGAGTGTTCTTTGTAAATTTATCTTCCCCGTTTGTACCTTTTGACCTCTTAAGCACAATAGTAAATGTGCCCGCGTTATATTGCATAATTATATTTCGAAACAAAATAGTTTTAAAGTATCTCGGTGGCGTGTTATACGCAATCATTATCTCGCTCTATGTGGCAATACTTATATATTTTATGGCATCTGCACCGATTTGGATAACTTTTATACAAGTGTTTATTTCTGAAGTAATTTTAGCATCTTTAGGAATTCTTTTATTCACCATAATAAAAGTAAGGTTAGAAATGTGATTTGAATGGAATTTAAAATGTCCAAATTACTAATTTTTTAAAAATCCTCTTAATTTCCTCTTAAAATTATAGCGATTTATCATAAGTCTAATTTCTTTTGATTAATTATCATTTAATTAATATCGGATTTTCAAGAAAGTGAATAAATGAACAATAGAATAGGATTTCAAGTTGGTAATTTAATCAATCTATTATCCCAATTCGTAGAGGGAAAATCGGGAATTAAGGAGGATATCGACAGAACAGACTCATTTGTAATCCATTATTATATAGAAATTATACGATACTGGAATCGGTTAAATTTTATACTTAAAAAATTAACCAATTATGATAAGAGCTTTTCAGTAATCAATTCACTTACTACTGCTAAATATTTATACATTATTTTTCGTTATCACGAAGAAAAGGCTTCAATCGATGATATCTCTGATGAAATTAAGATTAACTCTCGAGATTTAAGATTTGTTTCGAAACTTAAACGTTTTTCTTATAAAAAATCTCTTGCAAGGAGACCAAGAATTGAAAAATTCAGTTTAAATTGCGCTTACCCTACTTTTTTGATTAATCTTTTAAAGCCATTTATGAGGGAAGCACTGTTAGAAGCAAATTTGATGCATATGAATAGATATGATCCTAAAAAAGATTTATTTTCTTTCTTCTTCAACACTTTACGTATAAAAAATAATGAAGAACAAAATAAAATATTAGATAAGTTGAAGGATAATAAGATTAAAGTGTTTCCTGACAAACATTTTTCATTCATATTTAATACATTATTAGAAAACAAGAATAAAATAATTAGTAGTCATTGGTATAAATCTAGTAAAATAATATTAGCTGATAAGGCGTCTATTACCGTAGCGAGCGTATTAGGATCAGAAAAAGGCGAAATACTTAACGATTATTGTGCTGCACCAGGAATTAAAACAACATTATTAGCTCAATTTACAAACAATGAATCTAAAATAATCGCAAGTGATTTTTCTCACAAAAGAACTGCCCAAATGAACACCTTCCTCCAAAAAAATCATGCCCTTTCCGTTTTTATCTTGAATTCTGACAACATTATACCACCAATAAGACCGCATGTAAAGTTTGATCGTATCTTGATCGATGCTCCTTGTACTGGAAGTGGAACCTTACTTAGTAACCCCGAATTGAAATGGCGTCAAAATTCTAACTTTTTAAAGCAAAATCTTGTTCTTCAGACTAAATTACTAAATTCTGGAATACAATTTTTAAAACCAAATGGTATTTTAGTATATTCGACTTGTAGTTTATATGCAGAAGAAGGGGAATTGCAAATTCTCAAATTCTTTGATAAATTAGATCCATTGTCTCTTCCAGAATGGATATCGAATAGTTATAAGATTAATGATAAGTTTATTGAAGGAACTGGACGACTTTTTCCTTCAGTTCACAATACTAAAGGATTTTTTATAGGTAAATTCAAAAAAAAGGATGATTATACAAATTAAAATTAAATCTTGACTATCTAGATGATTATAAATGAAAGAAGGAATAAATTATTGGACTATTGGCCAAATTGATGCTACTGGCGTGAGAGGACCTCATGAAAAAGAGCTTGAGGATACCAGTAATGCGAAATTTTCACTATTTACTAAGATAGATATGGGAGAATTGAAGCAGTTAGTGAAGTCATATTTAGGAGGCAAGTTAGGAACTATTGGATTTAATGAAGATTGGACGATCACTATCGAAATGTTTCCTGATGTCAACATACATATGGCATATTCTTACTTTGGAGATGAATTTGGCGATGGGGTGGAAGCGGAATTTAAATTTTACTTTTCAGGTAAACATGCTACTTGGGTTCCGGGAGAAGACAGCGCTACATTTATTGGAATTATCTTTGATCTTATCGAAAGGTTGATTAAAGGAGAAGAACCTTTTGAGAAAGAGTATAACAAAAAAACAGAATTAATGGAAAAAGTCTTAGTACAAAGGGATGAACCTTTTAAATTTCTCAAGGAAGATGATAAAGATGAATTATCGAATTTTATCGGAGGTAAAGTTTGGATCACTACTGAAGGGTGGAGGATTAAAAGAGAATTCTTCCCCGAATTCTTTGTTGAAATTATATGGAATAAAGAAAGTGGGCTCGATATTGATTTTTCAGGAAAGAATTTAAATAAAATGAGCAGCTATCACGCCGAATTTATAGCCATTTTCTTGATAAATCACGTTCTAAGGTTTATCACGATTCATAATGAAGATAAAAGCCTTCCAGATATTTGTTATATCATGTTTTCAAGATTGTTCACAAAAGAAAAGGATTGGGACCATAGAAGACGTTAAAAAATAGGATTAAATTATTTAATTTGCAGTCCAATAAACTGCTCGTCCTTTCTTATCGGTTCTTTTGACTTTTTCATTATTTTCGAGATTAGACATTAACTTCCAAATTTCAGCATTGCTCAATTTGAAATATCTTCTTAATTCTGGGGTGGACATTTCAGTTTCATTAAGTAAATTTAAAATCAAACGTTCTATTTCTTCAAATTCCTCATCTGAAGAATTACTATCATCAATTTCTTTAGCATCATCCACTTCCATTTCATCAATAATACGATATGCTATTTTATTTAATTGCTTGATATTGTTTTCTATCCCCTGTGGTTTCATGAACAAGCAACATAACTCTAAATCCTTAGGAAATGCAACAATATAGAAATCGTCATATAGAATCGCACGTGGCTTTTTACCAGCATTTCCTCCTCTAAATGCTAAATAAAAATTCATTGCAAAGTCATTTAAATCAATTATATCTTGAGCTTGAGTAAAAGGTTTTTTCCATTTTAAGAATGGGCCATCTATCATATCGAAGCCTATGAGTGCAGCACTCAAGATTTCATTTTCATTAAAGTTCAACTTCTTTAAGTCTCCTCCTAATTGCTATATGGTTCAATTCTTTTCTAATTATCTCGACTAACCTCATTCTCTCTTCTGGATCAATAGCAGTAAGTCCAATAGTTTTGACTTGTAATAAATCTTCAACCCTATCAGGAGTCATCCGCCCATCTTTCTTAACCAAATCTTGCTTATTAGCAATTGCAACTATGGGGCAATCTTTACCTATGAAATGTGTTGCGTAATTAATCAATTCCCTCGAATTTAATACATTTCTGGGTGATGAATCAGTTACTACAAAAAGCAAGTCAGAACCCAATAGATGATCACGAGAACACTTGAAATATGCCCCTTGACCACCAAAGTCCCATATCTTCAGTATGTATTTGTCAAACTTAACAGTTTTTAAATCCAAACCATGTGTTGGAAGGTAAATTCGATCAATTACATTTTGTGAAAGAAGTTTCAACATGGTTGTTTTTCCTACGGCAGGTTGGCCGATCAAGCTAACTTTACAGAGTCTGTCTAATTCCGATCTAAGCATGTATTTGACCGTTTTGAAAAGAATTTATATAAAAAATAGGTTCAGATTATTATATGAATCTCCATAATATCGTCGTATTATGTAGATCATATTTATTGAGATTAAAAGAGGTTGAAAATATCCGGGAGTTCAACATTATAAAAGAAAATCAAAATAATTAAGGATATCAAAGTTGGTGCGATTAAACCAAACGTCAGCAAACGTTGAGATATTCGAATGCATTCCTGCAAAGTTCGCATTATAACATCAAAATATTTAGGATCTCCCCAAATCCTAACATTTTTGACTATCGAATCACGATATGTGAAATCTACGGGTTCTAAGTTTCTTTCAGCTTCGGCTAATAATATATCAAGTTTATTCAAAATGTAGTCTAATTTTATTTTCTCTCCAATCGGAGAATAACCTCGCTTAGTAAATTTTCTGGCAACTATATGAGCATCACTAGTGGTTATTTCCCCCCTTTCAATTCCCCTATTTTGCAGAGTATTTAAGATATAAGATCTGATATCGACAAAAGCATTATTTGCATCAAAATGAATCATTGCTGTCTTCTGACCAGTGATAGCATTTTTAAAAAGATGAACAACCAAGCCTCCTGGGCCAATTCCATCCTTTTCTGAAAATTCCACCAAAGGATCTTTTGCTACACCATATAGAACTGGATTTTGGCTGACTTCTTCTTCGTTATTTAATGCTTTAAAAAAGTTACTTGCTACTTTGATTAGATCCTTCGACTCCAATGATCCCATTCTGATTAAGTGCTCGTCATCTATTATCGAATTATGAGAATCTATTATAATCACATCACTAAAGCCCTTTGATTTGGCATCTTGTCTTATTGTCTCTCCAATCTCATATTGTATATCATCTGATGGAAGGGGATGTCGTGTTAAATAGATTATTGGTATATCCCCTATTTTAGTACCAATTACTTTAGCTGAATTTGACATTTTACGAATCAAAGTGTTAATTTCTGCTATCCAAATAACATTAGGATTGTTTTCTATATCTTTAACATCCTCTTGTATTTGAGTAATAATTTTATTTACCTCTCGTTGAGTGGTTAGATTTTGGGAGTGATCATTTGTAGTGTGATAAACTGTTGTTCCAGGTATATCTAAAAAATTATGATAGATGTGAGCTGGTAGATCTGATGATCCACATGTCTTAAACGGTCCAAAATGAACATTTGGGACAATAAACATGCTTTTTAGTTTATTATTCTTTTTAGATCTAATAAAAATATATTGGATTTTTACTTCAGACTCAATTCCTATTTTATCAAAAAATTCCTCAACAAGATCATCATTACCATCGGTCATCATTGAAAGGACAAAAGCTCTTATAAATGGGTATCCTCCGATACCTGTGAGTTCTCGGTAGATATTACTTACTCTTGCCATACTCCGAGCATAGGGTATTGCGAATATAAACGCGCATGAGCAGAAAAAAATGACAGCTCTTATAAAGAATAAGATTGAAATTTGAGCTGTAAGAAAGCCATAGAGAAAGATTCCTGTGATTGGTTGGATTAGTGAAAGTATCAATGTCCCGTAAGTACCAACGGTAGTAAAAGAAAAATATATTACGTATGCTATAATATAGGCAATTACAGTCCCTAACATGAACAAGGCATCCTGGAACGTGGTTAATCGAAGAACTATAGTTAAAATTTGTCCAATTAAGAGCGATATCCCCATTATTCCCGTGATAAATGCATTCATCTGTAAAGCCCAACCTTTTGGAGGTCTACCTAAAATAGGAGCCTTTTTTGAGTAATAATAAATAGCTAATATTGCTCCCAATCCAGTTATGGTTAAAAATGAAGAAAATGTTACAAAAAGGTAAATAAAATTCCATATCCCAGTAAAGATTGCATTTAGCATCATTGATAGTAAAGCAATTAATCCCGGAGTAGTAAAGAAGATAGAATAAGCCAATTTTTGGGTTGAAAATAAATCCATGTAAGAGATTATTCCGGGAATTTGCCTACTTGAAGGTTTTTGGGAATACATGAGTGAGATCGCTAAATTTTACGGAGAATTTACTTTTTTATGGATAAAATTCTCATCTACAGCTAATGAAAGAAAGATTATAATTATATTTTTTATTATATTTTATTAGATTTAAATAATTTAAAAAATATTAAGATTTATGTCAAAAGATCCAGTAGAATTGCACAGAATTGCACATAAAAGTTATGGTAATTTAATATCAGATGGTTTTTCGTTATTTATGAAGACCTACAAATCGATTATCATACCAATTGGTTTATTTTTTATAATCTCCATCATTTTAAGGGAGATCTTACTAGTTGACCTACGATGGGATTTAAGCGTATTAGAGGTTCGCATTGCGCCGATTTTAAATTCCGATCCCTCATCAATAACTCCTGAAGCCCTACAATTAATGATGAATTATTTAATGTCTTCATTAGGATTAATTGTTTTGGAGTTATTAATCTCTAACATTTTTACAGTATTAGGATTATGTGCTGTGGCTGCTTTCTTGTTTAAGTATTACAATTATCAAGATACTTCACTCCGAGAAGAAATTAAAGGGGCGTTTAATAAAAAAATGATTCCAATCTTGCTTTTACTTGGTTTAGGAATTCCCCTTGGAATATTCACCCTTTTTATAGTATCAATAATCATTTTCGGATTTTTTATTTTCTCAATATATACTTATCAGTTAAAAGATAACGAAAATCCATTAAAAAGTGCTCGTGCATATTCTAAAGGAGCATTTTGGAGGATAATAGGAGTTTTAGTAATAAGTTCTCTAATCACATATATAATCAATTTCATATATCAGTTTATTTTTAGTTTTGCTTGGCCCGTAAATTCATTGACACTAACGAGTTGGTACAATCCTTCATCAAGAAGACTCGATCTTCTTATCTTGTATGGAATAGCTCAAAATTTAATCCCTCTCTTACTAGAACCCCTTTTTATATGCTTGCTTACTCCGGTTTTTACTTCAGCGTATGTTAAAAATCAATTAAGTTATGGAATAACTGCAGAACCTCATATAAGATACTCTCCGATGAATAGATCTTTAAAAGAACCTCAAATTAGCGATAAAGGAATCTATTGTCCATTTTGTGGAAATTATATGGAATTTAAGCTAAACTTTTGTCCTAATTGCGGTGAAAAATTGAACTTTGAAGTGTAAATAGGTGAAGTTAAATGAAAATAGAATTTATTAAAAAATTTGAATTAAATCCCGACGAGATTAAACATTCTATCGTGCTGATTGGATGGCCAGGAATAGCTCTAGTAGCCAAATTAGCTGTTAGTTCTATTAAAGATTCAGTAAAAGCAGAAGAGTTTCTAAATATTATATCCTATGATTTCCCCCCCAAATCGAATGTTGAGAAGGGGGATTTAGAAATTCCGATGGCGAAAGTGTATTATAAATCTAATGATCAAAAAGATGATTATGATTTTTTCTTTTTAACTGCAAATTATCAACCTCAGACATCAACAGGGGTTTTTGAATTTTCTCAACTTTTTTGTGAGGAAATGCAGAAAATCACTCATGATAAAGTAAAAATGTATGTAAGCACTGGTGCGTTAGTGACAGAAAGAATTCGCGATCCCCCAAATGTGCACATATGTGGGACTGATGAAAATTTAGTTAAAACCTTTTTAAAAATAAAGAACACAAAATTAATGGAAACAGGAGTGATAGCAGGTGCTAATGGAATTCTACCTGCGTGGGCAGGTGCTAAAGGATTTGCTCCCGGAGTGTGTTTATTAGCAGAAACGCTCCCCTTACCAATGATGAGTTTAGATCCGCGTTCCTCCAAGGCATTAGTAAGTTTAATAAAAGAGTATTTTAGCATTAACATGAATTTTAAAGAACTCGACAAGAAAATTGAGGAAATGGAAGAAGTTGTCGAAAAATATAAACAACAAGCCGAGCATTTGATGAGGGGAATTGATAACGATAAAGGTCCAGATTCATATTTTAGATAAAAAATACAAATCCAAAGATAAACACTTATCTTCTAAGTAATTAAATATCAATTAATTAATATGAATTATAAGTTAACTTGGAATGCTTAAAATTAAAATTTTGAAAAATAGAATGATTGAATCAGATACCAACCAAGAAAATGAATATATTAAAAAAACGATTTCGTCAAATTTAGAAGGTATTAATGAGAAATCTAGAAATTACATTAAAGATATCGTAAATTTAATAAATAAGGAAATCGGTATTAACAAAATTATATCATTAATTATTTTTGGAAGTCAGAGAAGGGGTGAGGAAAATGCACCGGTATCTGATTGTGATCTATTATTTATCTTTAAAGATCGAGTTACAAATTCACATATTCGAGAAATCGAGAAATATTTTATCGCACTAGAGATTAAACATAATTTTAGAGAATTACGGTCTAACTTATTTCATTCTATAATGTTAGTATTGCAACAAACAACCGGAATGTTTGTAAGCCATTTTCTAACTAAACAAAAATTTTGGGAACAGGCAACATTTTATAAAATCTTTCGAGTAAATAGATTATTTTCCGCGATATTTGCTCCTAGGAACATAGTGTTAGGAAATGTTATTCAAAATAGTACCATCCTCTATGGTAAAGATCTCAGAGGAGATATCAAACCTAAAATAAAGGTTTCAATAAAGGAAATCTTTCGTAGTATGGTAATGAATCTTGTGATCTCCTTTTTTTCAATTATAATTGGACCAATAGAGAAATTAAATCCAATGAAGTATCAACTAGAGGCAATTAAATGGTCTTTAAGAGCTTCAAATTTTTATTGCTTTGGAGACACAGCTCCTCTTATCAAAGTCATTGATAGATTTATCGCCTTTGAAAAACCGCATAAAATCGAAAAAGCTCAAAAATTTTTGTCTAAATTCATGAAATTCAGGAAATCTTCCCAAATAGACTTAGATTTTTTATTACGTAGTCCAGTAAGAATATTGAAAATACACATAAAAGCCATTCTTTACAGAAGAATGATTAAAAGAAAGGAACTTCAGATTCCCAACGAGCCTCCAGATACTTTAAATGTTGGTAATAGATTTCCATTACAATTTTAATTAGGAAAATAAAAAATTTTTAAAATCTTAATGATTTATTTTTAATTGCTATGGAGGAAGAAATAGATATTCGTGAGCTTTTTTTGGATATTTTGGCGATCTTAAAATTCGAATTAAAGTTCTACACGCATAAAGAGAGTCCCATGTTCGAGCGAATTGTTAAAACCCGCGTGTTTCAGCAAAAGCTCCAAAAGTTAAAAGATTTTATCAATAGTTATTTTGATATAATGTACAAGGATGAAGGAAGCCCAATTAACCAATCTGCTTTAGCAATACAGTTAGATAATGTTGCTCGTATAACAAATTACTACAATGATCTTTCTGGTTTTTATAAGGACCATACAAAAACGCTTATCTCTAAAGAAAAGCTACGTGGATTAATTGAATATAGTCATATTGAGATATTATTCCTAATTTTTACTAATATACTTGATTATGAGCATTATAGAAGTAGTTTGATATTTCCTCATGATAAACACAAAGAAAAATTACTCAAAGAGTTTCTTGGTAAGCTCGCAAGTTCAGATATTAAAGAAGTAGAAGATCTTGTTGATCTTGAGCAAACTATTGATAGCTTTGTCCAAAGTATTGAAGTAGAACTTTAAGATTTTTTTATTGGATTATTCTAAATTTTATTTTATAATCTAAATATGTCTTTTATTAAATAGAAAATTTAGTATTAAGATTTTAGACTAGTCTTTTGGGTTCTCCTCAAATATATTTTTATATTTGAAATATCATGTATAGTTAGAAAGAAGGTTACTTTTAGGAAATATAAATTTTTAGGGTTATCAGGTTAATAACCGAATCGAGGTCTCTATTGATGGATTGCGTGAGTCAAGTTTTAGAATTCTATAATAGCAAAGTCTGTACTAAAGAAATTGAGGATAGAGACAAGAAAAGCCTGTATCTAAGTAAGTTATTAATACGAGTTATGAGTTGTTTCTCAGAAGAGCGAATTAATTCATCTGAATTAAGAAATTGCTTGTTAATCCTTGTAAACCTTTTTTCTAATGTTCCAGGGCCAGATAATTATTGCAGTCGAGGAAAAAACGCTCAGAATCTCCCAATTGAGGAAAAAGTCCATTTTAAAGAAATATTGCTTGGTGAGTTCGGAAATAATTAAATAATACTTTAGTTTAAATTTAAAAAACAGTTAAATCGGTTTCTTGCCACTTATCATATTCCTCAAAAATCTTGTCAATTTTATCTATAATTTTAATGAACTCTTTTTTTATTTTGACTTCTTCACCAAATGTTTCCATTAATATTTTATTGAAATCTAGACTATATTCATTTGTAAGTTCAGTTATTCTGATTAAATCCTCTTCCTGAATTCCTTTTTCTTTAAGTTGAGTCATTATTTCCTCAAACTCACTTTTTAGCTTCTCCGTAGCCAGAAGGGCATTAGAGCTTTTATTATATAAAGCTTTTTCCTTTTCTAATACCCTTTTGTCTTCTTCTGTAAATTTAGACTCATCCAATGTCTCATCAATTCTTTCATTTAAAAGGTTCTTGACCCTCTCATAGATTTTAATTGCTTCTAATATCTTACCAAAACTTTGGGAGATATCTGTCTTCCGAAGGAGGCGTGCTTCTATGATTTTTAAGTAAGCATCTTCATAATATATTTGTAATTGACCAAAAGTACTTTTTTCACCCTCACTAATCATTAACTCTATTTGTTTTAAATCTTGTTCAAGTAACTCTCTTTCTTGATTTGAAATATCATTTTCTTCCTTTATAATTTTAAAAATTTGTTTTGCCATTTTTTTAATAGCTGAAGCTTTAACATTAAGTTCTTTAGCTTTTTCAATAATGTTGGTAATACTCCTGAATTCACTCGCACGTTCTATTTTACTGAATATCCTTATGGCTTCTCCAACTAATTTATCAAATTTTGCTGGGTTACTGTATAAGTAATACTTAGAATCTTGGATTTTTTGTATTGCTCGATCCATCTGGATTTCTAACTCGAATATATAATCAATCAATCCTACCTGCATTCTTTCAGAAAGTAACATTGATTTCAATGATATATCCTTACCAACAGTTTTATTGGCGAAGATCCAAAAAACTATTGCGGGGATCCATAAAAATGCTGAAAACATCATCATGTTATATATACTTCCCAATAATGTGATTAAAAAATATGAAATAAGTAAAGTTAAACCCTTTCCAACCTGTTCTGATAAATTAAGAAATGATACCGAGGTTCCTCGGTGCTCGGGTAAATTAATATCAATCATTACTGCATTTCGATTTGAAACTGGACCCGCACTTAAAATGGTACCCACTAAACCGAATATGAAATAAAAAATGAAATTCGGATACTTAGAGAAAATACCTAATATAGTTGTAAATATGTATTTAGTAATCTCCGATGTTGCAATTGGATCAGGATAAGTGATATCTAATGTGCTCACATGTACAGGTTTAACCATTAAAAGAGTAACTATAAAGAAAGGTACTGATAAAATTAAACAAATCGTTGCTAACCTAGTTCTATTTTTTTTGTTTTTGCGATAGAGAATATCCCCTAAACGAGAGAGTATTAAATTTCCCAAAATATAGCCTATTCCTAAAATACCTGCTAATATAGTTGCTGTTTGAAGCCTAATTTCTGAAGGAAGTTCATTTAAGTAGTGTAAATTTAACATTGAAGTTAAAAAATATATAATTATAGTCCCTGGAATAATCGAAAAGAAATTCTGTGCTATTAGATACCGATTAGTTCTTTTTTTAATTATTTTTGAGAGATCTTTTTTAGCAATTCTATAACTATACTCTAAATTTAATTCTGTTAAATCTAACAGTTCGTCCTCGCTTGCGCCTCGTTTGGGGATTTTTATAAAAAAAAGGAAGAATACTATAAAGATACTTATTCCCGAGAGCAATAAAAAGGGAAATCGCCAACCAAGAATGGGACCTATAAAGGAAGAAAGTGCTTGACCTACTCCGTTGGATATTGAGCTAAGTATAGCTAAGATTCCAAACCATCCGGATCTTTCATCTGGAGGAATTGCATCTGCAATTATTGAATACCCTACTGGAAGAACGCATCCAAGCCCCGCTCCACTTAACATTCGAGAACTAATTAGCATGAGATAATTTAATGAAAAAGCAGTCAATAGCATGCCAAAAGTCCAGGAAAAGGCTCCAGCCATTATAACTTTTGTTCTATCTATTCGATCCGTATAATATCCCCATATTAAAGAAAAAAAAGCACTAATTAATACAAAAAGCGCATCAGGGATGGCAAGTAAAGATTCTGGTACTTCAAACTCCTCTTTAACAGCAGAATAAGAGGGGATTAACATAGTTGCGCATGCGATACTAACAAAGAGTAAAAGCATTACCAAGATTATGGGTGCAAAATCCTTGAGTTTGACACTAGTTAATTTTAGTCGTGGAATTAGCTACACCCATAGAAGTAAGTTTAATATAAATAACGTTTGGAGATTAAAAAACATTTCACGGTAAAAAACTATTAAAAAATTGATGCTTACAAACCAAAACTTTAGATTTCTATGAATAACTTTTTTCGATAATTGTTAAAACTGCCCTAAAATTATATAGTTAAGGCTTAATTACAGTTAATATAGTTAAAGTTCGTGAAATTCCGCTTTCACGTCTTTTTATATATACCTCGATATTTCTAAGGTAATATGTATTGAATTTCATAAAATATTAATTGTACTTGGGACAATAGTAATTGATTACAGATGAGACCACATCATAAAAAAGCAATTGAAAGGTTTACAGAAATTATTAGAACTGATCCTAAATTCATTGGGTTAATTATTGGGGGATCAATTGTTAAAGGATATGACCGAATTAGTTCAGATATTGATGTAATTCTAATTGCAACAGATGAAGAATATCAGAAGAGAAGAAAACGAAATAATTTCGGATATTTTAATAAATATGCTTGTAATTATGAGGGTGGATATATTGATGGTAAAGTAGTAAATCTTGATTTCCTAAGAACTGTTGCTGAAAGAGGTTCTGAACCTGCAAGAGAAGCGTTTAAAGATGCGTATATAGCATATTCAATGATTCCTGAATTAGAATGAATACTCAATATGATCCCCGTATATCAAAAAACCGAGCAATCCGAAAATATAAAAAAATTCTATTCACAGTTTCAAGTTGCTTATTGGTATTGCCAAGAGGCAATTAAGTTGAATAATCTGTATTTACTCACGACAGCTATCTCAGATTTAATTTTATAAGGTGGAAGATTAATCTTGGCCCATAATGAAGTCCTTTATCTATATCATAAATGGTTTTTGAGGGTGCTTTCAGAGGTTAGAGATAAGCCCGAGGATTTATTGATTCAAATCAATAATATATTAGTAAAAAAGGATTTAGAATCTATAACTAATTTTTATAACGCTATTAGAACTTTTAGGAAATGGGATCTAAAGGTTAATCCTTTTGTTCAGTTTATGCTTGATACTGAATTAGCTTAGATGGATGGAAAGTCTTATATTAGAGATTTATAATCGCAATTTTCTTTGATTTAATGATAAAAATAGTGGACCTGGGGGGATTTTCATAGTACGGGTAAATCCCGCGGTTCATTGAACCCCCGGCCTTTCGCATGCCAAGCGAACGATATTCGCTCGATTTCTATCAAAACGAGAACTCGAACTGCGACTAATCCACAGGCCCAGTATTTCTTATTTTTTTTTTTCTATCTCCTTTAATGCTAATTTTGAAACCGTAAGAAAAGTAATAAACAAAAATTAAAAAAAATTTTGGTTTTTTAGGTGTTAAAATAATAAATAAATATACATGATGGTAAGTGATACCTATGAAAATCTTTAAATTTGATAAAAAAACTGTATTTCTCATATACATCGTTGCTTGCTTCCTATCTATCCCTATTGCTATAAATTTTGGAACAACTGGAAGCAATGCAAAATCAGATGATGATTTAATATTTGATTCAAGCTTATTAACAGGGTTATCATCCATAATGACAGAAAATGATACAAATCGTGTGAATGTTGAATTTAAAAGTCAAAATGGATTGTTTGATAATAAATTAAGTCAGATTTTATCAAATAATACCTATATTGAAAACCATTATTCACAGAAAATAAAGGTGATAGTCTTATTTGACGATTATATTGAAAAATCAGAAAGAATCGCAATAATAAATTCGTTTCTAAGTGATTATACGCTTCTTAACAACTATAACATCATTCCTGGTTTATTTTTATCGATTTCTTTATCTGATTTAGTTGAGATGTACCAGACTAAAAATGAGGTCCAAGGAGTCAAAAAGATATATATTTCTACCATATATGAAGCCCCTTATATTAATAATGAACTACCTAGTTCGAGTTCTTTAAATCCAAATAATTATCCGAACTGGTGGATACCAGCGATTAGCGCAAATAATCTGAACTATGATGGATCTGGAGTAAGAGTTGCCGTTGTGGATACGGGAATTTATAACCATTCAGATTACAACGTGGTTTTAAGTAGAAGTTTTGTCTCTGGAGAAGCTTCTAATAAAGTTAACGATGATTATGGTCATGGTACTCATGTCGCAGGTATAATTGCCGGAGATGGTGAAGCTTCTTCAGGGAAATATCACGGAGTTGCTCCTGGAGTTTCCCTAATAAATGCAAGGGCAGGTAACTATTCTGGCTTAGCGGAAGGAGACATAATAAGTGCCATTGATTGGGCCGTTACACCTGTAGCGAGCGGAGGAGCAGAAGCAGATATAATCTCAATGAGTTTTGGAGGGGGCACTCCCGATGCAGAAGACCCAATGACTTTAACAATAAGCAATGCGGCTAAAAATTATGGTGTATTATTAGTTGCTTCAGCTGGAAATTCTGGGCCGGATTATTTTACAGGAGGAAGTCCAGCATCTGGTGTTGATGTGATATCAGTTGGAGCTTTTGATCAAAATAACAAATTAGCACCTTTCAGTAGTTGGGGGCCATCTCTAAGTTATCTTGGATATCCTGATATAATAGCACCCGGTGTAAATATTATTTCTACTGAAGCTCCCAACTCGGTCTTATCTGATGAAAAAAGATTCATTGGTGATTATTTTGATTATCCCAGTAATTTCGATTATATTCCTCTAAGTGGAACCAGTATGGCTTGCCCATTTGTTTCAGGAGCTTTAGCTGTCTTACTGGATGCTTTTCCAACAATGACACCAGAAACGGGAAGAATTGCGCTGATTAAAGGAGCTAACAAGCAAGTTAATGGATCTTACGAATACTTAAAAGATGGAGCAGGAATTTTAAATGTAACTGCATCTCTCAATTTTCTCATGACGGTTAATGCAACCTATGGGGATGTCAATGAAATTGCTTCAATTTCTCCTAATACCTTACCAGTCAAACCATTCGATCTATTAAATTTTCCAGGTGATCACCAAGCATTCAATTTAACTCTCCTTTCAGGGAAAGCCCAAACGATAGATATTGGAGTACCTAACAAATTAGATGGCGTAAAGATTTCTTTGGATAAATCAGAAGTGATATTTTCTAATGATGATGTTTCTTTTGTTTCTGTTGACGTAATTATTGAAAAAAATGCTTCACCTGGTAAAAGAACCTTTACTCTTAATATTACCAGTGGAAGCGTGTTATATGATTCTGTTGAAGTTTCTATTGATGTAAGGTTTCCAGAATATAAAATATTAATGGATTCTTATCATGGTTTAAATGATTGGTTCCCAGACATCTCCTTTTATCAGGTGGGATTTTATGATTCAATGAAGGCTATAACCGATTTGAACATATCTATTGATTATTTAGCTGAATATTGGACCCCTAATTACAATGCAGATTCTGATAATTCTATTCTCACTGAGGAACGTCTTTTTCAATATGATCTCGTCATTCTACAAAATCCAATTTTACCTTATAATCAATTAGAAATGAAAAATCTTAAAAGCTATTTTGATAGTGGAGGAAACATATTGTTCTTGGGAACTAGACATAATGATTTATGTATCCAGAATATCAATTCACTCTTCTCTCAACTTGGTTTGGATCTTCAAGTGAATCAGGAAACCATCATAAATGAAAATTGGTTAGGAGTGGGTGCATCATATCAGATCATAAACGTATCTAATTTCAATTCCCCAGAGATCTTTGGTGGTGTTAATGGATTTGGCTGGGCGTATGGTAATACCTTTTCA
Source organism: uncultured archaeon (assembly GCA_964632315.1). Lineage (GTDB taxonomy): Archaea > Asgardarchaeota > Lokiarchaeia > Sigyniarchaeales > SOKP01 > SOKP01. The sequence goes on along the minus strand of CAZWEM010000004.1, from coordinate 60,422 downwards.
CGATCAGGTGATGTACAAGCTATTGCAACCATAGATGGAAAATGCGTAGCTTCTGCCTTTGATGGAAGGAGTACGGATAAGGGACGCTTTGTAGCGTTTGGAGATCTAAATTGGTTAAATGCATTATATGATGATCAAGATTTTATTAATGACCATTCGAGATTGGTTTCGAACCTTATGGACTATTTCTTGAAAAAAGACGATGTTTCATTAAACCTTGACATAGAATCGGAGCGAACTACTGATTCCAATGTGAATATCTCTGTTTATGCTTTTGATCAAATAACTAATTCACGTATTTCCTCAAGTATCCTTCAATCACGATTAAACGTATCCATTAATCATTTGGGCTATAATGAAGAAATATTGATGGCTTCACTTTATAATGGGATCGCTTATAACGAAACCTTTTCATTACCAACGAGCTCTTACTCCTATATGCCTTATGATATCAATGTGAGTATAACTATTGGAGGTACAACTTACTCCAAGAGTTCAAAAGTATTATATTATAATTCTTCTGCTGTACCACAGATTAATTCGTTGAATATAACTAGTTCTGCAACAAGATCAGGTTCTGACCCCATCATCATTGATGCGGAGCTAGATGCGTCGAATTACGACTCATCAACATACATGGCAATTTATACCTATTCGTATTATAATACTAAACAAACCATCAATAAAACTCTCTCAATGAGCAATTTCGGAGCTCACTATTCAAGCACATTCATTCCAACTTCAAATGACCCCTCAGGATATTTATTAGCGTATATTCTTCCAAGTGATCCAAATAGCAATTATACTAATCCAAACTCAGAAAGAGTATTATCTCAAATTATCAATCATCCACCAAAATTTGATGAGGCTAAATCAACCTTTACCGTTAATGGTCAACAATACACTTTAGATGAAACTCATGATGTCAATAGCACTTATGTGATCACAACCACTCAAGACGATAGATTTGATTTTAACATTACTGCTCTTGATTCAGTTTCATACGAAGATTCCAATTCTCAAAAAATGCGAATTTCGGTCAACTTGTTTGCTGTTTCAATTACCCCTGATAATTACATTATGCTTATCTATCCAAGCACTTTCCCTACAGTTGAATTAGGTTACAATCTTGCGGCAAATACACATATCGGATCATTCTCAATTCCTTATAACATGCAATATTCGTCGATAACAGGAATAAAGTCTATTTCTACTGCTTCTACTTACGACTTTAACACAGGAGAGGGATATTTATCCATTTTTGTATTAACTATATTTGATAGTGATGGAGGAACTGATGATTTCGTAATAATCCTTTCTATACAACAAGGAACTCAGTTTGATCCCCTACTTTTAATTATAATCATCAGTGTCATAGCATTAATAGTAATTTCCGTTATAATATATTCCGTTAGACATAGAAGAAAGAAACGCGCTGCTTTTCAAGAGCAAGCATGGCAAAACTATGATTCTTCTCATTCAATTTCTAGTGATCATGAATCTTCTGATGAAGGGGCTCAAAAAAATATTCTCTATTGCCCATATTGTGGTCATTCAATACGACTTAATACGAAATTTTGCCCTAGTTGTGGGAAATCCTTAGAATTTACACCAAAAAAATAATTTTTTTTAATTTCTTTTTAATTTCAATTTTTTAATAACTTAATAATTAAATTTGGATCAGGCGCATTAAGTATACTACTAGTACTACTTACAATGTCTGCCTTGAGTAGTTTGGAATTTTCAACATTAATTCCCCCATCAACATCGATTAAAAATTCATGACTCTGTTGATAAGCTGATAAGTGTTGTACTTTTTGAACTGTATCTACAATAAATTTTTGACCAGATTTACCTGGATATACTGACATGACTAATACTAAATCAATTTCATCCAAATAAGGTATTACTTTTGAAATTGGGGTGTTTGGATTGATGGCGATGCCTACCAATTTTTTTCTTTTTCTTATTTCAGTTATGATAGACTCTATCTCGTTTGCGACTTCAACATGAAAAGTGTAAATTTCTACAAAATCAGAAATCTTATCCAAAAATTTTAATGGGGTCCGTACCATCATATGTGCAATTAGAGAAGTATCAGTCATTGATTTGATAGTTCTGAAAACATCTAAATCTAAATTTCTTACTTCAGTAAACTTACCATCAGCAACATCTACATGGATAAAATCAAGACCATGCAAATTATTGATAATTTCAAGACTAAAGTTATTATTTGCATGAACTGCTAATGCTACTTTTTTCATAGTCGTTTCTTATACTTTAGAATCATTCCAATACTAATACAGTGCTATCCTTTTGTCCTATATATGCTTTTTCAGCCATCCCAATAAATAATCCCGTGTCTACCACCCCTGGAATTTTCAAGATACTATCATTTATCTCATTAGGAGATTCGATAATCCCAAAATCGGCATCGATTATGAAATTACCGTTATCTGTTATTAGTGGGCCCGCTTTTGCTTTCGCCATCCGCAATATAGGATTAGCTCCTAATTTTTTCAGCTTTTCAAGAATTGGAACATATGCTAAAGGAATTACTTCAATCGGAACCCCTTTCTTCCAATTCTCGCCTAAACTCTTAGATTTTTTACGGAAATCGGCGATTATTACAAGCCTTTTAGAGTTTGAAGCAACAATTTTTTCTTGTACTAAACATCCTCCCCCTCCTTTAATGAGGTTAAGGTCTTCGTCGATTTCATCTGCCCCATCCAGATCTAGATCAATTATTGGATATTGATCTAACGATCCTAAGTTTAATCCATTCTCGACAATCAACTGATATGATTGAAAAGAGGTGGGTATACATTTTACTGAAAATTTTTTTTCTGAAATCAACATCTTTAACTTTTCAACTGCATAAACTACAGTAGAACCACTCCCTATCCCTAGAATCATTTCATTTTGCACATTTTCCTCCACAGCTCGATATGCAGCGTTTTTTTTACCCAATTCTACCAATTCATCGCTCATTATATGTTCACCTCTTATTTTAACAATTTGAGAAGTCTTATTGCGAGATATGCGGCATTATCTCCTCTATCAATCCCTACACATGCAACAGGCACTCCAGGAGGCATTTGAACTATGGATAATAGGGCATCAAGGCCTCCTAATTTAGCACTAACAGGCACTCCAATAACTACTTTATCCGTTTTAGATGCTATAACTCCGGGTAAAGCAGCAGAAAGTCCTGCAACTGCGATGTATATTAAAGAGTGACTATTTTTTATGTACTCATCAAGTTCCTTTGGGTTTCTATGAGCAGAAATTATTTGTAAATCATAATTTATTCCATTTTCATTTAAAACTTTTTCTGCTTTTTCATAAACTTCTTTATCAGATGTACTTCCCGCAATTATTGATATCAAGGGGATTTTCTCACTTTTACCAGACATAATTTTTTTAAAATTTCCCATTATAAAAATGATTCTAATATAATCTTAACAATATCGAATAGTTTTATCAAAATTGACAAATTGGATTTTCATATTGATTAGTAGATTTTACGTATGTAAACACCCTATTATCAAAAAGTTTAATATCAAATTTTAATACCCTAAATTATTATCAAAAATTAGTAATAAATTAGGAGGAAGAAAAAAAAATGGAAACAAAAGAAGTTTGGTTAATTGATTATGCTAGAACTGCCTTTTCACGAAGTCGCCCAAAACAACCCGAGCGAGATGTCTTTGGAGACCAACGTGGAGATGAACTCTTATCGAGATTGATCATGAAATTTTTTGATGCGAAACTAGCAGATAAAGGAATCACAAAAGAGGATGTAGATGATTATTCCGTAGGTAGTGCGATGGGTGTTTATGAACAATGGACATACGGTGGAAGACTTCCAATCTTTATGGCTGATTTTCCTGTAAAAACTCCTGCTTTTTTTATTGATAGACAATGTGGGTCAGCTGGTGCTGGTGCTCAATTTCTTGCTTTAGAAATTATGACGGGATATACTAAGTGTGGCTTGGCAACAGGAGTGGAACATATGACCCGTATTCCCATGCAAAATGATTGGACAAGACCATACCTTGGTATGATTAACAAGAAAGATGAATTTTACCGCCCTCAATATGATCTAATGACTACTATCAATATGTTACAAACAGCTCAAAAATTATATGAACAAGAGACCCCCGATTTCACTAAAGAAGATTTAGATAAATTTGGGGTTCGAAGTCACAATCTAGCAGTTGATAACACTGAAGCGGGATGGTTCAAAGGAGAAATAATTCCAATCGAAGGACATGTAGAGGGAAATGTGGAAGAAAGGGTATTAATTGATGAAGATCAAGCTCCAAGAAAATCAACGTTAGAACAAGTATCCAAGTTGCGAAGATTATCAAAGCCTTACTATTTAAAGGAGAATATTCGCGGAGTAGATATAGGTGGTCGACAAGGATATAGAGATCGAGAAAGTGGAAAACCTGGATATGAAGAAAGGCAAGCAGAAGGTGTAATCACTGCGGGAAATTCATCTCCGTTAAATGCCGGCGCAACCGCAATGCTATTGATGGAAAGTAAGGAAGCTGAAAAGAGAGGTTTGAACCCTATGGCAAAAATAGTTAGCATTGGTATTGCGGGCGTTGATCCCTCCGTGATGGGCCGAGGACCTGTTCCTGCAACGGAAATGGCTTTGAAACATGCGGGATTGACTGCAGATGATATCTCCTATTGGGAAATAAATGAGGCCTTCTGTGTTGTTACCTTGAATTGCATGAAGCATTTCAATATTCCAGAAGAAAAGGTTAATGTTATGGGCGGTTCAACGGCTATTGGTCACCCATTAGGTTCTACAATGGTACGTTTAACGGGGACTCTAGCACGCATATTAAAAGATAAGAATGCCAAGTATGGCGTTGCTAATGCGTGTTGTGGTGGTGGACAAGGAGTAGCTATCTTAATTGAAAATCTGGATGCTTAAATTCAACCATTTCAACATTTTATTTATTTTATTTTTTTCAAACTATATTTTTAAATGATCTGAAGTACTTTTTATTAATTATAACTGGTTTTGTTGGTATATTATTAAAAAACTCAATTATTAAAAAACAATAGATGTTTTCGACTTTTAATAAATTTATCGATATTTTTAGGTCAATTTATTTCTAAAATCCCTAATTAGAATATCTTTTATTATTATTCTTCGAAAAATTTAAATTCATAAGTGATAACATTATATACTACCGAAATCTTAAAAGAAAAAAACAGAGATGAATGATATGCCAGTATATAAAAGTATCCAACTGGTGGCAACCAGTGAGAAAAATTGGGCTGAAGCAGTCCGTGCCGGTTATGAAGAAGCGAAAAAAACGCTTCGTGGCATTAGGAATATCCAAATTGTTGAAAGCGACGTGAAAGTAAAGGAAGATCAAGACAAACTCATTTATAGAGTGAGAATGCAAGTAAACTTCCAAATAGAGCGTTAGTCTATATTAAGTTTAAAATTATTTTTTTTATTTTTAATTGTATGATACAAATCAAATTATACTGAAATTAAAGAGATAAATCAATTTTGATTTGTTAAAATTTCAGCCCTATTAATAATAAATTGATTAAAAACTCTCATTTTCTAGTTCATTAAATAGATCGTTTAAAGTCTCTTTGTTAATGATAAGATAATCACCATCTAAATTAAAATTAAATTTTTCACCCCATTTTGTCAACAAAGCAATCAGTTCCGACTTGGTAATTTTCAGGATTTCTTGGATCAAATCGATCCTAACTTTGTTTGACATCAACATTAAAGATTTTAATTGATCAAAATTTTCAAATTTAGAGTGCCTACCAATTAATTCTCTTAACTCCGATATTGCTTGTTTTGCATACCTAAAATTTGGCTCGATTTTTAATGCCTTTTCATAATACTCGATTGCATTACCTAAATCATTTTTGTCCTCAAGTACCAATCCAATATTATAATAACAAAAATAATAATCGGGTTTAAGGTCAATTGCAGTTTGAAAAGCTTCTAATGCTTTATCCAATTGATTTAAGTTTTGAAATGCAATTCCAAGGTTATAATGAGCCCGATAATTTTTAGGTTCTACTTCGGTGATTCTTTTAAAAATTAAAACTGCATCATTGTAGTTTGCTACTAATTCATCATTTTGCTGGTTTCCAAATTCAAATAAAAGTTCAACTAATGAGGTATGTAATTGGTTTGAAGATTTTTCTTCTTTATATGCATTTTCTAGCAAATCTATTGCTTTTACATAATTTTTTGACTTTCTCAATTCATCGACTTCTTTTAAAATCCTCTCTAAGTCAGACAATTTAAGACTCCTTTATTGTTAGAAATTATATAGATCCCTCGTACCATACATGTTGAGATTTTTTAAACCCTAATTTCATGAAAATACTTCTTAATGCACCATCAGAATCTGGACAGATAAAGTAAGTCTTATCTATTTTTAGAGTTTTCTTTACATATAATTGAAGTTCACGTATTATTTTTTCTTCTATTCCTTTTTTATAAGAATCTTCTTTTCTGGTCAAAACTTGATGAATTAAAACTCTCTCATTACCTAAATAATCTCGAAAAATTGTATAAGTTCCCCAGCCCACGATTTTACCTTCTTCTTTAGCAACGATCATCGAATTTCTATACTGAAGGTCGAGTGATCTCTTGTTGGTTTCTTCTTGGAACTTTTGCCAGTGCGAAAAGAAATATGCTTTATTTTCAATGAAATCCTCAAAAATTTCTTTTAAATCGTCTTTATCTATTCGAGGATCGTATCGATCTACTACAAGCAATAATGCTTCACTATTTTTTATTAATTTTAGTTTATTGAATATTAATCCTTAAACCCCTATAATTAATCCTTAATAATAATTCTTTTTTAAAATATATTCTAAATTAACTTGATTAGCATGAATAAAAATGCGAAGATGCTTGAGGTTCAATTTAAGGTTTTAAGAAAAGGGACTAAAATACCTATTCCTTCAAAATCTGGAGATGCAGGTGCAGATGCTCGAATTATGGGTTTTAAAAAAATTTTAAAAGGGGAAGGAGAGAAAAAGCTTGTTGATATTGACTCTGAATCTTATACTCTTAGACCTTTAGAAAGAGTGGGTTGTCCACTGGGTTTTGCGACCGCAATTCCAAATGGTTATTATTTTAAAGTAGTACCAAGGAGTGGGTTAGCATTATGGGAAGGCATTTCAATAGTCAATACACCCGGAACAATTGATTCAGGGTATAGAAATGAATGGATGGCTATCGTGGTAAACTTATCTAACAATGATGTGATTCTTCATAAAGGAGATCGTATCTGCCAAATTATCTTGTCTAAAATGCATGAATATGAAGCTATTGAAACCACTGAACTACCTAATTCTGAAAGGGGCTTAGGTGGATTTGGTTCAACTGGTAAAAAATAGAAATTTTTTTAAATTCTTTCATTTAAATCAAGAGAAACTTCATAACTATTGGGATATTTTTACATTCAATTTTCTATATTCAAAAATAATTTAACCTTTTCGGCTAAAAAATTGAGTGAAACTAACAAAAGACCTGATCACTTTGTGGAAGCAATCTTAAATCCAAAAAGCATAGCAATCTTTGGAGCAAATAATGATTTAATGAATACTATGGGGTCAATGCAGTTCAGAAACATAATTTCTGGGAAGGGTTTTGAAGAAAATCTTTTTCCCATCCATCCTCGATTAGAAAGTGTCCAGGGATTTAAAGCTTACAAGTCAATTATGGATGTTCCTATTGTCCCTGATTTGGCATTCTTAATCCTACCACCTAGGGTGGTGCCCCAAGTAATGGAAGAATGTGGAGAAAAAGGAGTTAAGTATCTTTTAATAACCTCTGGAGGATTTCGTGAAAGTGGTTTGGAAGGAAAAAAGCTTTCAAGACAAATTGATGAAATTGCTAAAAAATATGGAATGCGATTTATTGGACCAAATTGTTTAGGATTCTATAATGGATGGTATGGATATCCAGAAAAACCAGATGCTTATCTTAATACCTTCTGGCCATATGCGATTCCTGACAAGGGAAATATATCTCTTATTAGTCAATCTGGAACCATTGCTGCGCAAACATTTTGGCATGCAAAAGAATATGGGGTTAAAATTAGTAAGTCCATTTCTGTCGGTAATGAGAGAAATATAGATCTTGTAGATATTTTGGAATATTTAAAAGATGATCCTCAAACTGGGGTAATTGGTCTCTATATTGAAGAAATAAAGCGTGGTAAGCAATTTATTACTTTAGCTAAAAAGATAACTCCCTACAAACCAATTGTTGCGATTTACGCTGGCGGGACAGAAGCGGCAAAACGTTCAATAATGAGTCATACGGGATCGATGGGGGGAGATCAAAAAATATTGGATGCGGTATTTAAGGAAACTGGAATTATTTCAACCAATTCCATCATGGATTTTTTATTTTTCCTGAGGACTCTCTCTTTTGCTCAGAAATTTAATGTTTTTTTAAAGGGAAATAGGATTGGAATTATCTCAGATTCAGGTGGAGCTAATAGTCTCATAGTTAAAAGAGCAGAACTATCCGGACTAAAAGTTCCACGCTTTTCAAAGGAGTTAATTCACGAGTTCTCACAATTAGTACCCAATACTGGGAGTTCGGATAATCCCATAGATGTAACGTTCGATGTGAATTTTACGAATTTGTTTTATAAATTTCCGAAAATTTTAATGAAATCAAATGAAATTGATGCAGTAATAGTATATGGAGTATTTGATTTTGATGATGTAATTAGTACTATGGAATCTTCTGGAATGGAAATAAGTGAAGATGTTAAGAATGTGAAACATTTGATTGATCGTTCCGTCTTAAAGCCCATTATAAGGCTCATGCAAAAATATTCCATACCCGTTTTTTATGCTGGACCATTCCCTTATCGTTATCCATGGTTTCAGAAATTTATTTCTTATGATATTCCGATATTTGAGTTATGGGATTATACTACCAGTTGTTTGGAGATACTCATAAAATATTCTGAATTTCGCAGAAAAAGATCTTAGATATAATTCATTGGCATATAATATTCTTTTGAATAATGAGAAAATGTTAAATAGAAATTCTATTCTTATATTAGTAGTTAAACATAAAGATTTTTCATCAATCTCTCGCACAACCTATAGGATTTAGTATGAACAACAATATTTCTATTGATGATTACATTTTATTTGCCAAAAATTCTCCAATTTCAATCATTTTATTAGACTCAAATTCTAAAATTGTCAATATAAATACTGCAGTCGAGCAAATTCTTGGTTTAAAAACAAAATTGGTAAAAAATAAAACAATAACTGAAATTCCACCATTTTCTAATGATAACATTAAAGAAATTTTTGAGAAACTCAAATTAAATAGGATTAATTCTTCTTTTGGTCCAAAAGAGGTACGATTTAATATGGGATCGGATACTAAATGGTTAAAATTCACGATCTCTCCAATCCAAATCGATAAATCTCTCTACTTACAAGTATTTTTAGAAGAATTCACTTTAAACAAAAAATTGGAAATAAAACTAAGAAATTCACAAAAGAGATACCAAATCTATTCTGAAAGTGTTAGTGATTTGATCACAGTTTTGAATCCAGATTTTCGTATTGAATATGTCAATGCACCAATTCATAAAAAAAAGATGGGATATGAAGAAGACGAATTACTTAAAATTAATCCAATAGATCTACTGCATCCTCAAGACGTAAATCTCGTTATTGATGCCTTTAGAGATGTTTTGAAATATGGGGAGGGAAGGATAATCGCGAGAATCAGAGATAAGAATGGGCATTATATTTGGTTTGAAACAACTGGTAGGAGATTCCAAGATGAGGAAGGAAATCAACTAGTGATGACGGTATCTAGAGATATCACAGACCGCATTAAAAATGAAAATAAATTAAAAGAATCCCAACAACGATATCGGGACTTAGCAAACACGCTACCCGAAGTGATATTCGAATTGGACTTGAATTATAACTTATCATATACTAATTTGGTAGCTTCTAAGGTATTTGGATACTCACATGAAGATTTTGTTAAAGGGTTGACTGTTTTTGATTTTCTTCATCCAGAAGAAAAGGATGATGTGTTAATTTATCTAAAGAAGTTATATAAAGGAGAACAAGTAGGACCCGAATTAATTAGATTAAGAAAAAAAGATGGGTCATACATAGACACTAGTGTATTTGCAAGTCCCATAATAAAAGATGCAGAAATAGTCGGCATTAGGAGCATTATTCATGATATTACTGAAATGAAAAAAGCTCAAGAAAAAGTTGAAGAATCAGAAATGAAATTCCGAACTATTGCTGAACAATCACTTTTGGGTATTTGTATAATTCAGGATGAAAAAATCAAGTACATTAACCACATTTTAGCAAATCTATTAGAATATTCTGAAGAGGAGTTAAAGAGATGGAAACCTGGTGAATTTTTTAAAACAATCCATCCTTCAGATAAAAAAATGATAATAGAATTAGCTACCACAGCTGACGACTATTTTAAAAATGGTATTCGTTCATATGAAGCAAGAGCTATCAAGAAATCTGGAAAAGTCATATGGTTAGAAGTTTATTACAAGAAGATTATATATGAAGAAAAACCAGCATATTTGGTATCCTTTTTAGACATAACTGAGAAAAAAGAAGCAAGGCAGAGATTAACAGAATCAGAAGAAAAATATAGATTTCTTTTTGAGAACGCTCCCTTTGGTATTATTTTAATAGATAAAAAGGGAAGCATTAAAGAATGTAATCCTGCTGTAGAAAGATTAATTGGCTTTAAACGAGATGAGATATTAGGGAAGAAGTATAGTAAATTACTTGTTGTAAAGAAAGAACAATTACCCTTATTGCTTGAAAGACTTGGTAAAATTGGACAAGGAGAATCATTACCTCCGGTGGATGTACAATTAAAAAGAAAAGATGACTCTCATATCTGGGCGAATATTGAATCTTCATTAATGACCATTGGAGATGACGTATTTATAATTGTGATGGGTCATGATATATCTGAAAAAAAGGAAGCAGAACAAAAGTTAAAAGAACTTGATGAAATGAGAAAAGATTTCATTGATAGGGCCTCTCACGAATTGAAAACACCCATAACCACTGTATACGGGGCTTACCAATTATTAAATACCTTATATCGGGATAGATTTAGAAGTGAAGAGCTTGAGCTCCTTGAAATGGCATTTACTGGAACAAAAAGATTAAAAAAACTCGTGGATGATTTGCTTGATGTGTCTAAAATCGAATCAAAAATGTTTAAACTAGAATTAGAAACAGCTAATTTATGCGAGATTATAAAAAAGTGTGTTAACGAACTGAGTTATTTAATAAAGAAAAAAAATCAAGTGATAGAATTAGATTTACCAACAGAATTGAATCTTATGATTGACGTTTCTAGAATAGAATTGGTATTGACAAATATATTGACAAATTCAATAAAATACACTTTTCCTAATGGTCAGATATGGTTAAGTTTGAAGAAATTAGATAGTATAGCAGAAATATCCATACGGGATTCTGGAATAGGATTATCTAAAGATGAGATTCAAGAATTGTTCAAAAAATTTACTAAAATCGCTAATATTCAAGAAAGAAAAGTAGGCATTGACTTAGGTAGTACTGGCTTAGGCCTTCATATAGCCCATGAAATTGTTCGTTTACATAATGGTCAATTAAAAGCAGAATCTCCCGGTAAAAATAAAGGTTCAACATTTACGATACAATTACCAATAAAAAATGTATAAAAATCTGTATTTCTTATCTCTTTCACTAATTTTTTATATTAAATCGAATCTATTATTAATAGAGTATTGAAATAAATCAAGGTTATCATCAATTGTCGATAGAATTTTTTGATCCTCCAAAAAGCTTATTAGCTGCTGGAACAAAAAAGGGTGTGGAAATAGGAGGCTCTAAATCAATTATCAGCATTGATAATCAGCATAATTTTTATAATGAAGGAAATATTTACACTGAGATGTCTTGGGCAGCATTTTATGAAGAGAAGGGGCTTGAAGATCAAATCGATACATTTACTACAACTGAATATGACTCCATTCGAGAAGATCCAGAAGCTCTAACTGACGCGATTATAAACATCATTTACCAAATCATTAATAACCAGAAAATTTTTTATGGAATAGCGGATTTTGAAGTTGACGCCTTTTTAAATGCCAATACTACGGTCATCCCTGGATTAAATTTAGATTATCCCATCATTAATAAACTAATGGAAGCACATAAAGTAACTAGAGAAAAAAATCTCTTTCCTGCAATAATTTATGATGATAAAGGGATCAAGAAAATCAAAGTTGAATTTCAAGGAGTTAAAATGCATAATTTACACATTAAGGGATCAAAATTAGAGGATCTAATAAATAAATTAAGATTAGCTAAAGGGTTTGCGGTAGGTGTGGTATGTACTTCCAGTAATGCTGCTAACTTGTATATTTTAAGTGATAATATTGTTTTTAGTAGAGATCAATTGCCAGAATTCTACATTGATGAAGATAACATAAAATTAATTGAATATGGAATTAAACGAGAAATACTTTTTCCAATTAGTTGGTTCAGAATCGATATTGGCTTACGATCTTTGGAAACCCTGGAATTATGGGATAAAATTAAAGATTCACCAGATCTAAACAAAGCATTTGGTCATTATGAGCGTTATATTAATGCTTTGGTTTATAAAAAATTCAAACCCATTGCTCAAACGGAAAAGATCGGTACAAATTTAAGTGAAGATTTTTATAACCTCAGTCGAAAAGAGAGGAAAAAAGCACTCAAAGATATGGAAGAAGCAATAGAATTCCTTACAAGAGAGTATAAAGAATGAGATTTATTCTTTTAAGATTCTTGGAGCTTTAAAATATCCCTCTTTTTTATGTTGCGCGTTTTTGAGAGCTTCTTCAGTGGAAAGCGATTCCTTAGGAACATCCTTTCGAAATACGTTCTTTAAACCTTCAATTGGATGCGTTATTGGTTGGATATTCTTTGTATCTAAATCATTCAATTTTTTGAAATATTTAATTATCTCGTTTAATTGTGGAATTAATTTCTCTTTTTCTTCATCAGATAAATTTAACATTGCTAATTTTGATAGATTTTCTAAATCATCTTTTGAGATTTGTTTCTTCACAGACATTTTCTATATAATCAAAAATTGTGATATTAATTAATCTTTTTTCTGAAAAATAATAATAAAAAATTAATAACTCCTCATATTTGCATTCATCATGAACAATAACGAAAATCTATGGCAAGAAATTCCTAGTTTTGCGTATATTTCTTTAGCTCGTAGAGGTATGGAAAAAATTTCATTAGATCAATGTTTCCTTAAGAATTGCGATAATAAAGACATCAAACTCCTTGAACCTTTTAAAATGGAAGAATCTGAAGACGACAAAAAAAGTATAAAAAAGATATATATTAAATGTAAGAAATGTGGTGGCACTTTCATTTTAAAGCTTGAAACAATTAAAAATGTTGTAAAACCAAAAACCGCTACCGATGAAAAAGAGAATTTGAGTATGGGTTTAATATACGCTTTGGATGCAGAGGGAAATAATATTGGTCATATTGGCTATTTTTAATCTCGAACCATTTCTTTATTTACCTCTCGTAAATAAAGTTTCATGAAATATCTTTGCGACTGACAGTACATTAATTTTTGTTCGGGAGTTAAATGCGTGCAGTTATGAAGTATCTCTTTGATTTCATTAAGTAATATTAAATTATCCCCCACATCTTTCTTTTGTAATTTATCGACCTTTTCTTTTAATTCTTGTCCTATAACTTTATCTTCGAATAAACTATTTAAGTTGAGAACAGGCTCTTGATCTCCAAAATTAGATGATAACATGACCATTCCTTAAAAATTTGAGTACCTTATCCTTTAAGTTGTAGATATCTCGATAATTTTAGAGAAATATCTACATATATATAGAGAAGATAAGATTTTTTCTTTTGAAATTAAGTGATATCTGCGTGTCATTCTCATAATATGGTCATAAAATTCTTTATTGATGAAGAATTTCAAATTTTTAGTTAATTAAAAAGTGGAACAAGATAAAATGGGCAAGACAGATCAAGAGATTAAGGAAAATCTCGATTCTAAATTAAAAAAAAATAAGAATAAAGAACTTTCTAGACTTCGAACTTCAGTCTCTAATGGTATAGTGACTTTAGAGGGAGACATCAGCGAACTTTTTGAAAAATTAAAAGTCGAGTCATTAACAAAGGCGCTTAGGGGCGTGAAAGGTGTAATTAATAAGATATCTGTACTTTCTGAGTCGATTCCTTCAGAACGTATAATGTATTTTACTGATATGTACCTTTCAAAAATAGAATGCTATTTTGGACTCATTGGCGTAGTGATAAATTTGATCATAATTATAGTGGCAGCAATCATTACACCGGGTTATAACCCTTTTTTCGATACTGTAAGTTCTTTGGGGGAAGGAACAGCTAGAACACTTTTTTCAATAGGATTTGTAATTGGAGGTTCACTATCCATTCCGTTTATTTTATATCTTGAGAAAACTTTGAGAGGGATTAATGACTTTTTAAGAAGAATCGCCACTTCCATCGCGATCATAACATCCCTATGTATTGCTCTTGTAGCGATATTGCCAGATCCACTTAATCCTGAATTTTTCCAAATTTTTCATTCAATTGTTGCTTTCACTGGTTTTATAGGTTCTGTGGTCTATATCTGCTTATATAGCGGCTTAATGTTAAAAAGTGGGCATTACACTTTTCTTCATGTGGTAATTGGTTTTGCTACTGGTCTTAACTTTCTATTACTCCTATTAACCGATTTAAACCCTCTTGTTGAGTGGATATTAACAATAAATATTCAAGCATGGATTATTTATGTAGCGATAAATCTGATTTTGAAATAAGAGATAAAAAAAATTACTATGTTTCTATTGATATATGATAATCTAAAAATTCTTACTTAACCATTCTTCAAATTTGATTTTCCGGAGTTCTTCAGCCCACAAAAGCTTTATATTTGGAATATCAGGCAGAAATCCTTGACTTTTAAGCATCAAATAGAGTTTCTCTACAGTTTTTTCAATCAAAATTCCAAGATTTATTTTTTCTTGATCGAAATCTTTTTTGATTTCTTTAACGACGTTAAGCCAAGAATTTGCAAATTTGATAATAAATTTATCTAAATGTTCTAAATCTTCCATTGAAAAAACAGGAAAGGTCACTTCATATCGATTTTCGGTGTGCTTGATTAAACCATACCATTCTAAGTTCATTAGATGATTTTGGATAACCTCTCTCTCCCATTGATACTTTATTGATGGAATATATTCATCTGATCGGATTATTAAAGGCTTTGGTGAAAAATTGATTAAAGCATGTATTTCTTCTAAATTTTTAGGTCCCAAGTGTGCTAATCGAAGTAAAATTTCTCTCCTTACTTTATCTTCTAAAACCCAAGGCACTTCACTCTCATCCCAAGGCTCTCCTTTATCAAAATCGAACCAAGGCATAATTTCATCTATGTTGATGGTGCCGACAAATCGATATGAATTGTATTTTGTTGACTCTTTCATCTTTTCTCATGAATATTTATCATTTTATAAAACTTGTAGGATTTCGGGAACATCTAACCAATCCATCTTGGCGTGTATGATTTTTCCCTCAGTATCAATGACAAATTGTCCAGGACACTGCATTTCATAACCTTCATATTCCCCATGCTCATAACCCGCTTTTTTAGCCTGTTTCCCTCTGCTCAGTACTTTTGCTGCAGCGGCAGCTGAAAATCTTCCTAAACCATATTGAGCATATAATTCGTCTTTAGACGATGGAATAACTGGGAAGGTCATATTTTTCTCTTCTATAAATTTTTTAGCGATTTTTTCACCTGATTGAGTGATATACAGAATTTTGGCATTCTTTTTTTCAATATCATCAACACTCTTAAGGAGAGTCTCTAAATCTAATTGGCATATAGGACATCCAAAATATCTAGAAAAGATTAATACAATTTTCTGGGAACCAATAAGCTGATCGAGATCAATAGTTCCTGCATTATAAGACTCCAATTTAAATCTTGGAGCGTCATCTCCCTTTTTTATTTTGATCTTTGCCATAATTTTCAACTTTTTTTACTATATTTTAATCTCGAAGCATGGCTTGGATTAGAACATCTGTTGCTTCTTGCTCTGATAAGCCTTTTGCTCTTAATTCATCCAACCATTTTTGAGGAAATCTTCCTAATGATGCTTCATGGGATACACTCGAAGTAGGATCTGTCGCTCTAATAAAGGGTCGAGCTCGACAAATCGAGCCTTTTCCTAAAACTATTTCATTACATTCAACATGTCCATTGCAATGTGGAGCATTTCCCTCTGTAACACCATACATCAATACTTCTCCTCCATCTCTAGCAGCAGCCTTCATTTTAATAACACTTCTGGCATTCTCTCCTTCAAGAAATACGGAATCTCTGATACGTATAGAATCCTCCTTATTTTTTCCAAATGCTTTTAAGGTAGATCTTATAACACTATTCTTCATTGCATAGATATCAATCATGATTTTTACTTTACCAGGTGTACCTTTAGTCAAGGTAAAATTATTTTCAAAGACACTATTTTCTCCAACATACATGTAAGCAACAGGAGCTACTAAAGCACCGCTTTTCTCACCATGATAATGGGTTTCACTATATTCGAAATTACAATTTTTGCCAATATAAAAGTGACCAAACATTTTATGAATTAATCCATCAGCTTTAGGAAAGCTACAATGAGCTTGGACTTTTACACTAGCGTTATCCTCACAGATAATCCTTGGAAAAATTTCTTGAATACCCGTTTGCTTATTAACTCCAAAACATAAATGGATTGGTTCTTCATGAGAAGTACCCTCCTTGATTATTATATCAGCAATGATTCCATTCTCGATTTCTCTTCCTTTTAAAATGATTCCTTCTACTTGATCAATTCCGGATATTTTATTGAAATCCAGTAATAATTTTGCTCCTTTTCCATGTCCTGGTAAAAACTCACGGATATCGATATTATAATCTTCTAAACTCTGCAAGATGTCTTCGGGATACTGAGAATTGACCATTATACTCCCTCCTCTCTAAAAATTCTTTCAATATAATCATCGTCAAAGCACTTACTCCCATTTTTAAATAGTGCTCTTTTGCAAAAATCTTTCAGCCCTGCTTTTTTACAGTATTGAAGCATCACTTTAGGGAACTCATCAGTCAGCAGATGTGTTCCTCTCCATAATAATGTTCCGTAATCTGCAACCATCCCGATATCCTCTCTATGTGTTATCAATAGGATGGTCATATCTAGTTCCTTAATTCTATTGAATATATTCAAAAAATCCTCAACAATAATTACATCTAAACCAGAATCTGGTTCATCAAGTATGATCAATCTTGGTTTCATTGCAATAGATGCCGCTAATTCGATTCGTTTACGTTCTCCTCCACTTAGAGATTCATCGATAAACCGATTCAGATACAAATTAGGTTCTAAATTGACGATTTCTAAAGCTTCGGTCACTTTTTCCTTTAGATTCTTTCTATCCTTAATTCCTAATGAAACATATTGAAACACTGATAGACCATCAATCCTTGCCGGTTCCTGCCACGCTAGAGTAATACCCAGTTTCGCTCTTTCTGTAACACTTTTCTGAGAAATATCATTGCCATCAAACTTAATCTTTCCGTTCGAGATAATGTAGTTTTCAATTCCCATAATTGCATAAGCTAAGGTAGATTTTCCCGAACCGTTAGGTCCTATTATCGCATGAATTGACCCCTCTTTAACCCCAAAGGAGACATCATCGATAATCATCCTTTTTTGATCATCTGTGGGTATCGATACGTGTTCTATTTCTAAAAGCATGTTCCGAGTTTAATTCTATTTTAAGATATTATAATCCTTTGAATTTTTAATAGTTTATTTAATCATTTATAGGAATTTTTAACTACTATTTCAGATCAAGCTTAAATCAATTTGATCATTAAATATTCATAATAGATCAGTTTTAATAATCTATTTTTATATTCAATATAATTATAAATCGAGAATAATCACAGTTAAAAGAGTTATTTAGTGATATAAATGGTAAAGAAAGAATATGTATGTGAGAAAGGAAAGAGAAGTACTCTTGTTATAACAGATTTAACTACAGAAATTAAGCCTGGAGCTACTTTAATTTTAGGATTCGCGGGTATAGGCTTGATTGGACCAATTGTTTCAAATGCTTTAATTGATCAAATACCTGATATAAAGGAAATTGGATTCATTACAAGTGAATATTTGCCTCCAATTAGCGTGTTTTATGAAGGCGTTTTAAAGCATCCTTTTAGGCTTTATTATTCACCTAAAAATAACTTGATTGTGGGGATAGCAGAAGTCCCCTTCCAAGTTGCCACGGCTTATAACGATTTAAGTAAAACAATAAATAACTGGGCGTTATCAGAAGACGTTAGAGCAAAAGAAGTCGTAATATTTCAAGGTATTCCTCAAAGAGGGGTTATTGATGATTATCCAGTGTATTATGCTGCCGAAGCTCATATGATAGAAAGATTAGAAGGATATGGTATTAAAAAAGTCGAAAAAGGTATCATTGTAGGTCCAGAAGCAACAATCTTGAATGAAGCACTAGCCAATCATTTACAAGCTTATGCGCTATTTACACCTGTACTTGAAATTCCTACTCCTGAGGCCGGTGCAGCAATAATAGAGGTCTTAAATAAGATATATGGACTTAATATCGAAACATCAAAATTGATCGAGGAAGGAAAGGAAATCAAGGCAAAAATGTTGGAACTTGCTGAAAAAGCTCAACAATACCAACAACAACAATTACCAGCAGGGCCTAAAAAACAATATACACAATATTTTCAATAATTTTTTTAATTAATTTTTATAATACTGATTTTTGTCTGTAATTCCTACTTCTTGAGTTTAAACAGATATGAAAGCTAAAAGGCGTTAATTTTGATATTTCATAATCATCAATTTTAATATTAAATATAATTTTGATTAATTGAGCTTATAGCAAAATTAAAAAAATGTAGAAATACTATGAGAGAAAAATTCGTACCGGTTCAGATAAATCAAGAACAATGCATGCGATGTGAGCGATGTTATCGTGCTTGTAAAGCTCATGCGATTTATTTTGAACATGGCATCCGGAGAGTAGATTATACTAAGTGTAGGGCATGTTTAAATTGCGTGCAAGTATGCCCGAGAAATGCAATTGAGGTAACTTCAATAACCACTCCAGATCAAATTATTAGTATTAAAATAGATCACGAAAAATGTACTATGTGTGAAGAATGTTTAGAGAATAATGGCAAGTTCTGTCCAAAAAACTTATTTTATAAGGATATTGTTAAAACAGAAGCAGGAGAAAGAGAAGGAATTCGGTATAAATTCAAAGAAATTGCTAAGTGCCAAGGTTGTTTAAAATGTGAGCTTTCGTGTCCTCAAGGGGCAATTAAACCAGTGCTTTATGAAGCTTAACTTTTAGCTGTTTCTTGGTATTTTTTTATGATTAGATCCTTGATCTCTTTAAAATCCGAGATTACATGAATCCCTTCCATCTTTCGAAGCTTGTTAACGTTTTCGATCTCAATATCTCGAATTTTCAGCACTAAAGGACTTCCATCTGGTCGATTAGTTGTAATTGGTTCTAAATCTTGATCCGATGGTAGAATATAACAAATTACTCCTCCCTTAATTGCTTGTGCTATACAATTAGTTATTAAAGTGTCGGCGATTCCATTTACAATTTTAGCGACGCTATTTGCAGATACTGGACAAGTGATAAAGAAGTCATATTTGCCAATTTGTAAAGGTCCAGCATAGAAAGGATTATTTGGTGTTTTTTCCACAGAAACCCGACTGATGACTTCAGTGAGATGCAACCATTGTTTATACCATTTAACCACCACAGCGCCTTCTTTTGATAGCATAACGGTTATTTTGATATCATAGTTTTCCTGTAATTCTTTCATCAAGTTAATGGATTCCTCAATTAAATAACCAGTTCCAGTTATCCCCCAAAGTATAGAAAAACTCATTTTAGAAGAACCTCTTCATGTTTTACGATCTACTTTTCTGAATAATAATAATTTGAGATCGTGTATATTTAAATCTTCACTTAACTTCTTGTGAGATTAGAGGTTATCTTCATGTTTTAAAATTAAACTCGTAATTCTTTCGAACATACTCGATGTATTGAATTCACTATAACTATCAATTTCCATATAACCTGCTAATCCGTGCTCCTTTGCAAACTGAATACCTTCTCGTTCAGAAATTTGTCTGTTCTGTTTCACTTTAGGACGATCCCCTACTATTAAGATGGGTATTTTCTTAGGATTCTCTCTAATAAGAGAGATCCACTCCTCTAACTTATTTAAACTATTTAAATCTCCGAGATTCACTATTAAAATCGCTCCATGGGTTCCTCTTAAATAGCGAGGATATAAATCGTGTAATCGTCCAAAAATCTTGTCTATATCAACTATCCAACATTGTAACATCCAAGTCTTCTTGTTCACTTGAATCATTTTTGTGGCTAAATCAACACCGGAAATATGACTCGCATCTAAAAAAAACCCATCGCTCATTTCATAATCTATTAATTGTTGTAATCCGGAATTTTTTGTACCGATAATAAAAATTTTAAAGACATTCTTCGGCATACTAATTTTGAAGTATATTTCTTCATTTTTAAAAATTCTATGTGAAAGAAAGAGATTTTATTTTAGAAAGATATCAAAAATTTAACCCATAATTACTAGAACCTTATATTTCTTTTTATGATTAGATACATGGATAAGATTGCTATCTTGACTAACTTTATCAATAATTATTTTTCTTACTCCTTTTGAGATATTATTGGGATTTTGAACTTCTATATCGTAAATTTTATCCCTAAAATGACGTCTAACTCGAAAATTATCCCATGATTTTGGAGTACACGGATCAATTTTTAATCCATGATATTCTGGTCGTATTCCTAAAATCCAGTCTGTTGCCGCTTTTAAGGTCCATGATGCGGTACACGTCAGCCAAGAATTTTTTGCTCTTAATTTTTATACACAATCGCTTTAAATTAGAATGAATTGAGTTTGAAAAATTACTTATTCGATCAAAATTCTAATAATTTTAATTATATTCTTATTCATTATTAAGAAATGCACATTGATTTGATAATACAATGAAGTATGTTTACTTGGATTATGCCGCAACCACACCCATGGATCCTAGAGTGATTGAAGAGTTTGGCCTTCAAATGAGAGAAAATTATGGAAATTCTTCAAGTCTACATGATATAGGCCAAAAAGCAGCAAAAACACTACTTAAATCTAGGCGAACCATCGCTTCTTTGATTGGTGCCCCCAGAGATGATATTATTTTTACATCATCTGGAACTGAAGCAGATAATCTTGCTATTCTTGGAGTTGCTAATAAACATAAAAAACGTGGAAATCACATTATTTCAACTGCAATTGAACATCATGCTGTAGAAAAAACTTGCGAATTTTTAGAAAAACAAGGATTCAAAGTTACATATTTGCCCGTAGATAATCAAGGTTTAATCGACCTCAAACTTCTTGAAGAATCCATTACAGATAACACTATCTTAATAAGTATTATGTTTGCGAACAACGAGATCGGGACTATTGAACCTATTAGAGATATTGGGCGTATTGCAAAAAAATATGATGTGATCTTCCATACAGATGCTGTTCAAGCCGTTGGAAAGATCCCTATAAATGTAGAAGAATTACATATCGACCTATTATCAGCATCTGCTCACAAACTCTACGGTCCAAAGGGAGTTGGCATGCTATATACAAGAAATAAAGGCAATCGTGAGGGATGGGGTAAGATACTTGAACCAATAATGCATGGCGGAGGGCATGAGAGAGACTTAAGGCCCAGCACTATGAACGTTCCTGCAATTGCCGCATTCGCTAAGGCTGCTGAAATAGCTAAAAATGAGATGCCAGAGGAAATTGTAAGAGAAACAAAATTACGAGATAAGATCATCAAAACTATATTGCATAATATAGATGAAAGCTATTTAAATGGGCATCCTACTTCTCGTTTGCCCAACAATATAAATCTGGGATTTAAATATGTTGAAGGCGAGTCGATTGTGTTAGATTTAGATGCAATGGGCATTGGAACCTCTACAGGTTCAGCATGCTCTTCTAAATCATTGGATCCTTCTCATGTTTTACTTGCAATAGGATTAAACCCTCAAGATGCCCATGGTTCTCTTAGAGTTTCGTTAGGGAGATTCACCACCGAAGAAGAAGTAGATTATTTTCTAAAACACATTCCTTTAGTAATTAAAAGATTGAGGAAAATATCTCCTTTATATAAGAAAATAAAAGAAAAATGAGAGAGCTAAGTTGAATGGGGAAGTAATATTCATGAGTTTAACTGATGTTGGAAGAAAAATCTATCTTAAAGAAGCGAGTTTCATTTTTCCTGGTATTCCTGATAAAAAAATTATAAAAACAAAAAATACCCCTTCTTACTTAGATTTTCCCGAATGTTTAAGATTAGACTTTCAACAAGAGATATTAGCTGAATCAGAATTTATAAATAAAGTAGATCTTCAGATAAAATTATATGAAGATGGCGTAATTTCATTAATCGCTCGAATCACGTTTAATGAACTTCCATTAAACAAGCTTCATACCATAAGTAGGATCAAATTTTCCATTGATGGAAAAGATTATAATATCGATGAATATTTGAAATTTCAAAATGAAAGGACTTTTCAGCAAATTAAAGATTATATTGAAGAACCCGATTTTACTCCAAGTGAATTTGAGTATGAAAAATATACATTATATTGTATAACCAATGATATTAATCCTTCAGAATTTGTTGAGGCTAATAAGGAATATATAGCTTGTTTATTGATGGGAGAAAATCCCGATTTAAATCTACATGAGACTCAAATAAATGAAACCTTAACCAATCCTTTTTCATTTTTGAAAAATGATTTAGTTATTATGGATTTTGACCGTGGAATAATCTTCGATCCTAACCTAGATTACGAAGATGTAATATTAGTGACGGAAATTACCAATTATCAGTTGTTAGAATTGCGGGTATTAGATAAATTATTAGACAAGAGATTAAATATCGCTGAAGAAGATATTCGCATGATTTATTTTACTGGACCTTTACTTCTCAGAAGAATAAGTAAAAAAGTAGGGAAATTATTGAGAATAAAATATGATTTAACGTTTATTTTAGATAAAGTAGAAAACGTTTCAAAATTAATTGGAAATTACTATTTAGCTCAAATCTATGTCGATCTCTCAGAATTGTTTCAACTTAAGCATTGGATTACAAGCATTAGGCAACGCCTCGAAACTATAGGAGATATTTATAACACTGCTCAAACGAATAAAAATGAAGGATATCTCTTATACTTAGAAATTCTTCTTACTTTTGTATTTGTTATTGAATTCATATTCACCCTTATAGATTATTTTAGAACATGAATTTCTTAAAATCCAGTTAATAAACTTAAAAAAAATAAGTAAATTATAGACAAACTTGTGTGAAGTATAGCAAATGTTGCTCCTACTTTTAACAACCGTTTATAATCTAAATTTTCCACGGCATTATTCTGTGCTATTTTTAATGTCATCATATCACATGCTGCTCCTTGAGGTATTAGATTTCCGCCAATATTAATAGCAATAATAAAAGCAAAGAATAATGGTACTGAAGGAAAATGAAAACTTTGAATTAGTAGGTCGATAATGGGAATAAAAATCAATGCTGTAGGTGTATTTGCAACAAAACCTGATATAAGACTTACAAGAACAAGTATCACCAAGCTTAATATGAAAGGACTTAAAAGTTGAAATGGAATGTTTTTGAAAATCTCATCAAATCCCGCTTCAAGCAAGCACGCAATTACTACGTATAAAGATATAAAGAAGAAAATTATCTCCCATTCAATATTTTTAAATAAATCTCCTGTTCTTTTCTTGGTAAATTTTTTATTTAGAAGGATGAGGGCGAAAGCTGCAACTCCAGCAGTGAGATATAAAAAGGGTAAAATAGCAAAAAGAGAAATTGTAATTATTATAAAGATACTGTTGAGGTAAAACATTTTCTTACTTTTAATCATGATACTTGCATCCACTAATTCAAGTACAAATTTTTTTTGCTCTTCTAGGATCTCTGGTTCTTTTCTCAGGTGCCATCTATTAATTAAAAATATGGTAATAAATAAGAGGAAAAAAGAAAATCCCCAATAATACGTAATAAAATACAATGTATCTAGATTGAAGTAGGTGGAAATAATAATGTTTTCTCCGGATGAAAAAGGTGTAATAATTGAGCCTATATTAATACATATTGTCATTCCAAGCAAGTATGTGCCGGCTCGAGTATTTAAAAACCTACAAAGTCTTATGACAACTGGTCCTAATATTAGTACCACAACCATATCACTAATTATTGCCGCTAAAAGCACAGTTATTATGCAAATCAAGTAGAAGAAAATAGTTCTATTCCCTTTCGATACTTTAAATAATTTAACTGCGATATATTCAAGGATATTTGAATCTTGCGCAATTTTAGTAATAATGCTCATGCTTAAGATTACGATAATAGCTTCAAATTCTATTTTTGAAATAAAAAAACTAAGATCTAATCCATAAATTAACCCTGTAATAAATCCCGCGATAAAACATCCCATTAGTGAAACTGCCACAAAATCAATTTTCTTCGATGAATAGCTTATTAAAATAATTACAAAAATGCCGAAAAGGAAAATTAATAGTGGTAGATTCATTAAGATTATTCAAACACTATTTCTTTAAATAATTATGATAAAAACCATGTTAAAATTTAAATTTAATTTATTTCTTATCATAGATTTAAATCATTACAATAATCTCTTGTTAATCTCTAACTTAATATCTGTTTATTTAAGAAAAGCTTATATATGAACTTGATTAGCTATTACTAAGAAATAAAAATTTTTACTCGGATTCTTATGGAAACTCGAAAAAAACTAGCTATTCTGATTCTCATTGGAGGTAAAAGTACTCGGTTCGGAGTTGAGAAGGCTGTTATAAATATACTTGGAAAACCATTGATCTTACATCAGATTGAAACATTATCTAAAATTGATGAAGATTTATTCTTGGTGGCTCATTCTCATGAACAGATAAATGAATATAGAGATATCATCGATTTCCCTGAAGATATTAAATTTATAGTTGATGATCGAGAATTTTTCAAACATCCTAAAATATTTAAACCAATGCTAGGGATTTATTCCGGATTCAAACATCTAAACAAACATGGATTCGAAAAAGCATATGTCTTGTCTTGTGATATGCCTCTAATTAAAGCAGAGGTCATCAAATCTATGATAAAACAATCCGAAAATTACGAGTGTACAATACCTCGATGGGAAAATGGTTTTTTAGAGCCTTACTTCGCCATCTATCCCGTTGCGAAAGGTTTAAATCGAGCTAAAGAAATTTTAACGAATGAAAATTATGGATTATTAAACCTAATTGACAAAAACTGGACAATAAATTATGTATCCGTAGAAAAGTTAATTAAACCTTTAGATGATAATCTAGTGAGTTTAATTAACATTAAAGGTCCAATCGACATTTCAAAATTAATGATGTACTATAAGTGATCTAGATACTAGTCGAACAGATAGTAAATTAGATAAAATCCGTCTACTTTAAATTAGATATTAATATTAAAACAATTATTATCATCTAGATTAATTCATAGAGATTATGGTCAATGAAATATTTTCATTAATTCTACTTCCAGTGCTAATTTTTTTTTTAGAGTCTCAGATGTCACCCTTGGAACCTTAAGAATAGTTTTTATTTCTCAAGGTCGTAAACTTTTGGCCCCGATTGTTGGGTTTTGTGAAATCTTAATTTGGTTAGTAGCAATGAGCCAGATTTTTTCTAATTTAACTAATTTTATATACTATATCGCTTATGCTGGAGGTTTTGCGATGGGAAATTATATGGGTTTAATTGTTGAAGGAAAAATATCGTTAGGATTATTGAGCTTACAGTTAATTATTAGGGAAAATCCTGAAAAATTGATCAATCTCTTGAATGAACAGGGATATAGTATTACAACCATGACAGCCGAAGGATCTAAAGGATTAGTACGAATAGTTTTACTTGTGATTAAAAGAAAAAATCTCCCTAAAATATTAGAATTAGTTCATGTGAATAATCCTAAGGCTTTTATTTCTGTAGAACAAGTAAAATCAGTCAGTGGTGGTAATTTTCCCATAACAAAAAGATGGGATTTATTGAAAAGAAAAAAAGTAAAATAATCAGATAAACAGATCAAATCTTTCTTCTTCAGCAAGTTCTTTATGCAGAACTTTTTTAATCGCGTTTAAAAAGTCTCCATTAGTTATTGTATATTCATTTCTTCTAATGGCATACATTCCTGCCTCAGTACAAATCGCTTTAATATCTGAACCTGTTCCACCCTCTGCAAGTTTGACATATTGGTTTACATTTATATTTTCCTCCATATTTAGAGTTCTCATATGAATTTTAAATATCGCTTCCCTAGCAATCTCATTAGGTAGAGGAAACTCAATCAATCTATCAAATCTACCTGGTCGTAAGATAGCAGGATCAAGAATGTCAACTCGATTTGTTGCTCCAATGAATTTCACATCGCCTCTATTATCGAATCCATCTAATTCACTCAACAATTGCATTAAAGTTCTATTAACCTCACGATCACCTGATGTAGCATCTTCCATTCTAACCGTTCCAATTGCATCCAATTCATCTACGAATAATATTGTGGGTGCTTTCTTCTTTGCTAAAGTAAAGATTTCTCTAATTATTCGAGCACCTTCCCCAATAAATTTCTGGACTAATTCTGAACCGATCACTCTAATGAACGTCGATTGTGTCTCGTGAGCAACTGCTTTAGCTAATAAAGTTTTTCCAGTGCCAGGAGGACCATAAAATAATGCTCCCTTAGGAGGATCTATCCCAATCTTTTTGAATAATTCGGGTTTTAGTAAAGGCAATTCTACTGCTTCTCTAATCTCCTGGATCTGCTCTTCTAATCCCCCTACATCTTGATATGACACATCTGGGGGCGTATCCATGAGCTCCATGCCCTTAACATAAGGATCTATGTTAGTAGGTAAAATATCAACCACACTAAATGATCTTTGATTTAATGCTACGTTTGTTCCAGGAATTATTTTATTTTTTCTGATTTTTTCAATTGCTTTTACCACATATTCAACATTAGTTGATGCTCTAACGATCAATCTTTCTGAGTTTTCATCCAAAACATCTATAACCGTTCCCGTTAACAAGGGTGTTTCAACAAGGCTATCTAATTCTTTTTTAAGTGAACGTAAATCATCATTTATTCTAGCGGTCTCAACTCGTAAATATTGATTATCACTTTCAATGATTTTTATCCTATTCTCAAGATGACGAATATAAGAAGTAAGGTATTCTAGATCTTCCTCATCTCTTCTTTTTTTATCCTCGTCGTCTCCTACGGATTGCATGCGATATTTCCCTTTAGTTTAGTTATGTAATTCCAATTCGTTTTTCAGCAGTATTTAAAATTCTCTCCAGCATTTGCTGATAATTAAGGCCATCAAATTTTGCCATTTTTGCTAGATGACCATCCCAACACCATCCTGGATTTGGATTCACTTCAAGTAATTTTGGGTTCCCATCCTTATCTAATCTCCAATCAAATCTAACATAATCTCTGCACTCTAATCTCTCAAATAACTTTAGTGAACAGCTTTCAATCTTTAAAGCTACATCCTCTGGAAGCTCAGCTTTGATGGAACTAAGGTTCCAATACGGTGAATCCGGTTGCCATTTTGCTTCATAACCACATATTCGTGGTAATTCTGGAGGTAAATTTGAATAATCCTCTTCTAATGTTGGTAGCACGAGATAATTATCTGGAGGGTTACCAATTATTCCAATTGTTAAATCCTTGCCTGTTAAGAACTGCTCCACCAATATCGGATGATCATATCCAAATTTTTCTCTAATTTCTCTTATTGCACTTAATAACTGTTCACCATTATTCACTACACTTCTTTGCGTTATTCCAAAACTAGAATCTCCTAAATTTGGTTTAACTATTGCTGGGAAATATAGTGGTAAGTCAATAACATTATCTTCTGGTTTTATGAACAATGCTTCAGGAACAGGAATATCCAATTCTTTCGCTATGCCTCTAATCAATGACTTATCATAACAAAATGCTAAACATTGTGGACCAGAACCACTATAGGGGATCTTAAGTATTTCTAAAAGAGCTGGTACGTGAAGCTCATTTCTAGCATCATTGAAAAATCCTTCATCACACAAATTAAGTACATAATCAGTCTCTTGCTTACTTTTAATTAAATCGTTAATAAGAGTATCGTGATTATTTAAATAGGTAAAGTTATATCCTTCGATATCTTTCAATGCAGCCTTAAGTTGATCGATAGTGTAAAAATCATCATCATCAAATATCCGTAATGGTTTTAAAATATCAGGTTTATTTGGATCACCAAAAATGACCGTTATTTTCTTTGTTCCCGGTTTTATCCTCGACCTTGTAGTGGTCCAATCTTTTTTGACAATTGCACTCACTAAAATCCTCCGTTCCATCATTCCTAAATCTTGATCACGTTGCGATTCAGGTTTGATCGTTCCATGGAAAGTGATATCACTGAATCCTGCATTCTTTAATAATTCAGCTATTTTTTCTTCAGAATATAGCCTCTCAGCATAGAATTGATCAACTAAAACACCTTTATTGACGTGTGTTATGACCTCTCTTGAAATCAACCTTTGTTTATCTAAGGATAACGATCTTTCTCGACAAACAAATAATTCCTTATCAATCCACTCCCAAGATCGTGGTTGATAATTTGCTCTAAGATAATCTCCATCAGTCAAATCGATAAATAATTTCCCCCATGGTTTTAGAGTTGCATGTACTTGTTTTAAAACTTTCAGATCATCAGATATAGATTCAAAGTAGCCAAAACTATTTCCTAATAATAAAATGGCATTAAAGGAGTCTGATTTATACGGTAAATTTCTTGCATCCCCTTCTCTGAAGCGACAGTTAATATTACGTTTTCTCGCAGTTGCTCTCGCTTTCCTAATTAAATATCTGGATCTATCTAATCCCTCAACATTTTGAAAGCCTCTTCTCGCTAATTCCATAGTATGACGACCCTGTCCACAACATAAATCTAAAATAGAATCTTCAGACTTAATATCAAGTAATTTTATGAAATAATCTATTTCTTGGGAAGTGATCTTCTCATCTTCAACAACATCTCCATCTGTTTTCAAATAATAAGCATTAAAAATCTTATTCCACCAATCTTCTTTAACATATTCTTCTAAGTCCGAGATTGGTCCTAAGCAAATAGGCATATTGTTGGTTTTTCTTTCACCATTTATGTTCTTATTACTCATTCTGTCTTATTATACACTTTCCTACGTGCTTTTTTTATTTTCTATAATATAGTTTATGATACCATGTAATTCTCTTATAATAAACACAAATTTTCTGATTAAATCTCTATAGCTTATATCTTTTTTTAGTAATATTAACAATTACTTCTGATGTAAAGATATAAATAAATTGCTTATAAACTTTTTTATTTACTAAAAAAATGTTAAAGAGAAGTAACCTTCTTTATATCTCATGCTCTCTTGATGAGAGCTTATAATTAAAAATAAATAGGTAAATGCGATATTAAGAGCTATAGAACTTTAGGGAAGTTACATTCTTTCTCTATGGTCAAAGTATAAAATTAAATTAAATCCAAGTTCAAATCAATATTCTTTTATTCAATGAGCGAATAACGTAAAAATTTAAATAGCACAATTTTTTAAAAGATATTATTGAGATAATCTATGGAGATTCAATAATATGAAAGAATATGAATATAATGTTATTGAAGATGAGGTTTTGTTAATTAAGAAAGAATATAAAGAAAAAGGGAAAGAATACGGAGTTGTGAAGTTAAATAAACAATTTATTCACATTTTAACTGAGTGCATTGACTTGATGTCTGTTTCACCTTCTATTTCTATCAAGTTTAGTAAGCGGATTGAAGAATTCTTGAGTTCAAGATTCCAAGAATTGAGTGCTATAGTATATGACATAAAAGAATTACCTGAAATTATAGAACTAGAACTCTCAAAAGAAAATCATAAAGATCTTTTGAACGGATTAGATTTTTCGAATGTTTCCTCAACTATTAAAAATAAGAATTATCCTGTTCAAGAATTAAAATCCCAACTAAAAAGAGTTAAATTCTTGAAGTTCAAATAAATTTGTTCGCTATTTTTTCAATTTTGTTTTGCTTAAAACTTAATTCTCTTCTAAACTTAAATATTTTTATCAGAATCAATGTATTTTTTCCTTACAAAATATTATCATTTAGAAAAAAAGTAATTGTTTTTTTGAGTGAAATATTGTCTTAGTTAATGGTTGAAGAGGAATTCAAATTTTTTGATCATATGATAATTCTCGAAGCAAGAGAAAAAATCAAATCATCCTATAAAATCAACATCTACAAGAAGCAAATCCAATACATGGATAAAAATAAGATTCCCCAGAAACCTATTAAAGAATTATTGAGACATCTTTTTTTTGAGAATACTATTATCTCAAATGAAGTGAAGAAATCTATATCTAAAATAATATATAGTGAATCGGACAAACTAATAATATTAATTACAAGCTCTGGAAAAGAGTTCATACATAAAAGGAATGAATTAGTAAATCAGTATGGTTGGTTCTTTTATTTAGTTGACAAAGAGAAGAAGAGTAAGAAGGATCATAAAATTTCAAAAAAACAAAAAAAAGAAGAAATTACAATTTCCACTCAAACTTACAATATTAAAGATATATCGATTGAACTTGAAGAAAAACAAAATATGCGATCTTTATATTTTACCAAGGAGTATTTTCATTATTCTAAGTTTATAAAATCAAACAATATTCCACAGATGGATATTCATGACGTTTTAAATCACTTTTTTCAAGATAATAAACTCGTTCCTTTCAAAGAGAAGAAGGGAATTAAAAAGGCCATTTATTATCACAAAGAGAGAGTAATTGTAGTGAAATCTCTAATCGGAGATAAGATGTATGAGCATTTAACGGATTTAGTCAGACTCTACGGATGGTATTTCTATATTACGGGTGTTCCAGTGGGATCAAGTGATATTTGCCAAGCAATTGATGAAATCCCTAAAAGATATGATCAAGAGTACTTTAAGAATATCAATCTCAATACTTCAAATCCATCATCTGATATTCGGATAACTATTTATCCTATTGTTTTAAAACCTAACCATAATTGTCACATTTTAGGAATAGGAGATATTAACATACTAATTGACTGTGGTATCTCAGAATCATCAACTCAAGAAGAGGAAGAACAGAATATTGAAAAAAAGAAAGATGATTTTGAACATATTGAAGATTATTTGGCCAATTTATCTTTATTAATTTCGGAGGCTGAAAAAAAAAGCACTGAGCAACTTGAAGTAGTGGAAGATAATGAAGAAGAATTTCCCTCTTTTAATGAAGCAAATACTTTTGAGCCGAAATCAAAAGCAAAAATTGACGCGCTTTTTATATCTCATTCGCATTATGATCATGTATCGGGACTTAAAAGATTAATAGAAATCTATCCTGACATCCCGATATTAACCTCAAGAATAACCTTAGATCTATTTCTCCTTCGAGATTCTAATTTTTTGAAACAAGAATCTCATGATTCAATCGAGCAAGAAGAGTATCGAAATATAATTCAAAATGTAATTTATGTAGAAAATGGAGAAAAAGTTGAATTTCAAAATAAAAACTGCTATTTGTCATTTTTTCACGCTGGTCATATGCCTGGTGCTCTAATGTTTTTGGCTAAGATTAATGATTTTCGATTTTTATACACTGGAGATTATACTTATCACGATATTACTCCATTTGCTGGAACAAGACGTTTTCTTGAACAGATTTCCAGACCGATTGATTATCTGTTAATTGATGGGACAAGTGCAACAGAAGACCATGGCCATATTTCTGATCAATTTCATAGTCTAATTTTATTTCTGGAACAAAAAGCAGAATATGAAGATAACGTTTTGATTGGAGCAGATCCTTCAAGTTTAGCTATTACATTCATGCTGATTTTTTGGAGATATTTTCGAAAATTACAATTGAGAAAAGGTTTCAAAAAGCGTCCTAATATATACGTTGATATGATGGTAAAGAAAAACATTGAGGTAATCAATCATAGATATGAATATATTTACGGACCGATTTCAAGGCTTATTAAGGATAAGGCAAATCCTTTTAATTCAATAAAATTTCGTTGGTTTGATTTAGATGATTTAAATTTCTTAAGAGAAAGAAATAATATTATTATATCTCATCCACCTGACTTATCCTACGGAATTATCCGTAATATTATAAATAGTGTCGGGAGAAATCCTCATAATCTAGTTTTTTTAGCTGGTTCAATTCATGAATCGCCAGGAATTGAATTAGTTGAGGGAGGTGATGAGATTGAATTTACTGACACATGGATTGTTCCTTTTAGAGCATTATTATTGAATACATTCGCACCCCAACTCCAAATAAAACTACATGCAGATAAAAATCAACTTGCAGAGATGGTAAAAGCTTTAGAACCAAGAGAAGTGTGCTTTTTCCATCAATCGGCAAAGAAATTAATAGAAGCAGTTGATCATGTAAAAGATTTAGGAGTTGAGAAGGTATCATTGCCAAAAAAGAGAAAATTACTTATTCTAAACTGAATTTTATTTTTTTGGTATAACCATTCATTTTTATAATTATAATTTAATTGCACTAATTCTTAATATAAGGTGATAAATTATCTATTCTGAAAAAGTAATGGAACATTTTAAAAATCCTCGCAACATGGGAGAAATAAAAGATGCGGACGCTGTTGGAGAACATGGAAATCCTGTTTGTGGAGATTTAATGTATATTTATATTAAGGTAAAAATAGAAGGAGATCAGGAAGTAATCGATGATATTAGTTTTCAAACATTTGGCTGCGCAGCAGCTATTGCTACATCTTCTATGATCACAGAATTAGCTAAAGGATTAACATTAGAAGATGCTTTAAAACTCACAAGAAATGATGTCGCCGAAGCACTAGATGGATTACCTCCAATTAAAATGCATTGCAGTAATCTCGCAGCTGATGCGCTTCATGATGCCATTAAAAAATATCAAAATAAACATTCTTAATTTTCTAATTATAAAATATAACATTATTGAACATTACACTTTTTTGAATATAAATCGAGCTTTATTACTTTACTTTTTATAACCCATAGCTATAATAACGGCATTTAATATAATAAAGTAGCAAATTTAATGGTGAAACGATATAGAACCTAAAGAAAAGGTAAAAATCAAGCTTGGTGGAATGACTTGTGCTAGTTGTGCATTAAAAATTGAAACTAAATTAAAAGGTCTTGACGGAGTCGGTAGTTCAATAGTTAATTTTGCAAATGAAGAAGCTACTGTAGAATATGATAAAAAAGTCACAAATTATGATATCTTTAATAAAGCTATTACAGATTTAGGATATAAAGCTTCATTAGCGAAGATGGATCTTAAAGTTGTTGATAATATTTCAAAAGAAGCGTTTGAAAATTTAGGAACAAAAATTGAGGAGATTGATGGGATTCATAATGTCAGGCAAAATTATGAGGCTTTGAAATTTTTTATAGAGTTTAACGAATCAAAATTAACAGAACAAGAAATATTTTCAAGAGTCAAAAATTTTGGCTATCGCATTGAAAAAGCCGCTGGAGCTATAGATAAAGAAGTTGAGCAACATAAAAAAGAAATGAGATACCGTTTACGTCTGCTAATCATCTCTTTAATATTTGCAGCAATCATTAGCCCTATTAATTTCGTCGTACCTCCAACATTTACTCGAAATCTTATCTTAGCAATTCTTGCTACTGCTAACTATGCCATTTCAGGTTCTTTCTTCTTAGGAGGAGCATATAAATCGCTTAAGAATAAATCAACCAATATGGATGTCTTAATCGTATTAGGTACTACTACTGCTTATGTCTATTCATTATTCACAACTTTCTTCATTTCTGGAGAAGCTTTTTATGATGCAATGAGTATGATCTTTGCTTTCATTTTAATCGGTAAATATTTAGAACATAAAACTAAAGGACAGGCTTCTGAAGCAATAAAAAAATTGATAGGACTACAACCAAAAACAGCAACTCTATTGAAGGATGGTAAAGAAATTGAAATTCCAATTGAGGAAATTGAAATTGGAGACAAGTTAATAGTCAGACCCGGAGAAAAGATACCTGTTGATGGAAAAATAGCTGAAGGAAAAACAAAAATAGATGAATCAATGATTACGGGAGAAAGTAAGTATGTTAAAAAAACAGTTGATGATAAGGTTATAGGAGCCACAGTAAATCAAACAGGTTTAATTAAAATAATTACAGAAAAGGTTGGAAAAGATACCGTTTTATTCCAAATTATTGATTTTGTGAAAGAAGCTCAAGCCCGGAAGGGATCACGACAACGATTAGCAGATAGGGTCAGTAATTACTTTGTTCCTGCTGTAGTGATTATAGCTACGGGTGCATTTTTATATTGGTTTTTCATTGCTGGAGTGTCTCTTGAGATTGCTTTGTTAGTATTTTCCTCCGTTGTGGTTATATCTTGCCCCTGTGCATTAGGTCTAGCCATACCAACAGCAATAATGGTCGGTACGGGTAAAGGAGCAGAAACCGGCATTTTAATGAAGGGTGGAGATTCATTAGAGGCAGTAAATGATATTAATTCAATCGTTTTTGATAAAACTGGAACTCTAACAGTAGGAAAACCTAAAGTATCAGTGATTTATTCAGAAAATGATTTGAAAAAAGAAGGAATGGATGATAACGAAATTCTTTTCTACGCTGGAAGTGCTGAAATGGGATCCGAACATCCTATTGGACAATCCATAATCGAAGAAGCAAATCAGAGAGGATTATCTTTGATTTCTCCAAGAGATTTCGAAGCAATTCCAGGTAAAGGTATCATTACCTCAATTTCTGATAATATTGTACACGTCGGTAATAAGAAGTTATTTGAAGATAATAGCATTGATTTCGGACGATTTAGAGAAAAATTTAATGAATATCAGCAAAAGGGGATAACAACGATATTAATTAGCATAAATAAAGAAGTAAAAGGTCTTTTAGGAATTTCAGATAAAGTCAAAGAACAAACACCTTATGCTATAGAAGAACTACGAAAAAAAGGTTTAGAAATTTACATGTTAACAGGAGACAATAAACAAACTGCAATGAGTATTGGCAGAGACTTAAATTTCGATGAAGATCATGTTTTAGCTGAGGTTTTACCAAATGAAAAAGCTTTAGTCATTAAAGATTTGCAAGAATCTGATGAAGATCTTAATGTTGCTATGGTAGGTGATGGTATAAATGATGCTCCAGCACTAGCTCAAGCTAATGTTGGTATAGCTATTGGATCTGGAACCGATGTTGCAATAGAAACTGCAGATATTGTCCTTATGAGAGGAGATTTAAGAAATGTAGTAGCAGCTATTAATCTGTCAAAGAAGACTTACCGAAAAATGATCACTAACTTATTTTGGGCGTTAATATATAACGTGATTGGTATACCATTAGCAGCTGGATTATTATATACTCTAACAGGTTTCTTTCTACCACCATATTTAGCAGCAATATTTATGGCGTCTAGTTCTGTTTCAGTTGTAACAAATGCTTTATTCCTAAAACGTTATGAACCTAGAACAAAACAACAATTAGAAGAAATGAAGTTATTAACAGAAGAAAAGGTAATAGATCCAATTTGTGGTATGGAAATCATTCCAAGCCAATCGATTGAATACAAATACAAAGATAAGAAATATTATTTCTGTAGCGCTGGATGCGAGAAAGAATTCAAATCTAACCCAGAAAAATATATAAATTTCGATAATATTAATCCAAAACTCATGCATAAACAAGCTGAATCAGAAAATCTTGTGACCGATCCAGTTTGTGGAATGGTGGGAAAACCAGAAGATTGGATTGAATATGAGCTCAATGGAAAAAAGTATTATTTCTGTAATCAATCATGTTTGGTTGAATTTAAAAAACAACCAGATAAATATATCACCAATGAGAAAGAAGATTTTAAATCTGATAAGAAAGAGGTTGTAGAAAAAGTGCCAAAATTAAAATGTGTGGAATGTGGAGAAACACAAGATGTTCCTAGTCATTGTGGTAAACCAATGCATCAAGAAGGAGATCAATTAGTGTGTTGGATGGGCTCTTCTTGTGGATCTCAACCAATCCCTAAGCATCACGGAAAGATTATGAAATTAGTCGATTAATTATTTTTTTCTTTTTTTTTATTTTTAAGATTATTTCTAAAGTTATGAATATCGCTAATCCAATAATTGATATTAAAGCAGCGATGATAAAGGATATAACATAAGCAAAAACTTCACTAAAACCTTGGTAAATTAGAAGATCAATTATAGGTGCGGTTATTAGCGTTCCAGCAATTCCCCACGATAAGAAAAATGTTGTATTATACACTCCAAAAAGTTTCGCGCGAATTTTAGCAGGAATTAGATCTGATGCTAAAGCATAGGATGAAGCGGTAATTATTACATCTCCAGTACCGATTAAGAAGCTTCCTACAAAAATGAGAAATAAATTCGGGGATAATGCAGTGATTAATAATGCTGCTATGGATAAAGACGTCCCTAGTATCAATGTTTTTGCATGTCCCATCTTTTTACTTAAGAATCCTGCAGAATATCCTATTAATAGAACTGCGACTGATCTTGTGTTAGCAATATAACTTAAGACAATACTATTTACGTTAAACCCAGATTCTAAAGTTAAATATTGGGAATACGGTATCGCAATACTATTTCTTCCAAAATTAATAAATATTAGTGATAAAATGAATATCCAAAATATAATTTTAAAATTAGGTGGTGTTTCTTTACCCATTTCTTTGTTGGGCTCCTCAAACTTGTCTATCTTTATCCCCCCCTCGGGAGTAAATAACATTGGGAGTGTAGAAATAAACATCACTAAGGATGCAACAAAAAAAAGAGGGCCATCACGAAAACCAAAACCATTATCGTATAATAAACCTCCGATAGAAATCCCAATAATCCTACCCACACCTCCAATTGAAGTTAGTTGCCCCATCACTTTACTCCTATGAAGAGAGGGATACAAATCGCTAATAAGCGCACTCCATCCTATGTTACTCATGCTCCAAAATATTTCAATGATTGACAAGCCTAAAATTATTACATATCCAGCAATAAATAGATTATTAATGCCATAGTGGATTAACCAAACTAAGATTGTACCTATTCCAGCTAAAATTTCTCCTAATATTATCAATGTTCTACGTCGCTGAAATTTATCACTTATAGGTCCCCAAACAAAATTTTGAAATATAACACTCATTATCATTGGTAGGGTGGCATAAAGTGTCGTTTCAGTGACACTTAATCCAAGAAAATCTCTAAAATAGATGGATAAATAGGTATAGAACAAACCCCTTCGAAACATCGCTAAAACTTGAAAGGATGAGAGTCCGATGAAAGTTTTTGAAATGTTAAATTTCAATGATCCATGCACCACTATAAATAAGAAAAAGAAATGAAACGTCCTATATGTATATTAAAGTTTTAAATGTTTTTAACAGGAAATTTTCTTAAAACAGTTTTTATATTGGCTCCACTAATAAGTTTTTCTTGAATTAATGAGAAATCTTTAAAATTGTCATTCAATCGTGTCAACAGCTCCCTCCAAGCTTTCTGTTCCTCAGAGTTATTAGGTATTTTGTTTTTTAATTTACCAAAAGTAGCCATTACTCTTTTTCGATTAAAAAATTTAAAAAATTGTTTTATTATTCGAGTTCTAATCTTTAAGAATTCTTCATTTCTAAAGCTCATCAAACTATATAACATATCTTCATCAGCAATCGGAAAGAAACTTATTAACTTATCTTCTGGTTCATCCGGATTTGCAATAAGTTCAAACTCAATATCGTGTCTACTTAAATTCTCTAAAATAGGGTATAATTCACCAGGATTAATTCTCGTTTCTAATTGTATTTGAGATGCAATTTCAGATATAGGAAAATGGATATCAGGATATTTGTCTTCATTTTCAATTCGATATATAAACTCCTTTTTTAGAAGATCCAATATACTTTCTTGCAAAGTTGCTGGAATTTGATTCATTTTAAAAAATATTGTAGTTCCTTTCTGTCCTGCCTCTTCTTGTACCTTTTTAGAATAGTTCGTAGATAAGGAGTTTAGAAATTGATCGGAAGCCTTCTCATTATTAGTTGAAGTACTTAGTTTAAGTGTTTTACCCCTCTTACGCATGGTATCCACTAACCTTTCACTTAAGTACTTTTTTGCTTTCTTTTTAGCAACCCCTTTTCTATCAAATTTTTCGGTTACAGAAACAAAATCTACATATTTCCTTACGTGCCCCGTATCATCTTTTTTGTTAAATATCTTAATGTCAATGTCTCGGTAAGCGAGATTTCCAATTAGAGAATTAACCTTTTGCTTTGAGAGATGTGTGGCTTTAATAAGCTCTCTTTCAAGTATTTCAACAGGGTATGCTTCTCCTCTTCTTATGTATTCACTCCTGATTAATTTGTATACTATATCTAGATCCTTTTCTTCTTCTGAAACGGTTTCCTTTTGTAATCTAATAAACATTGAAGTTTCGTGTGGTTTTAAGTAATATATTAGAAGTGTTATCCCCAAAAATATAATCATGATTATAGAAACAATATATTTATCAGCCATAAGAAACTGGCCCAAGACCGTGATTTCTTGATTAGGCACTTGTGTTTGAAGAGCAAATCGAGATAATGTTTGAGCGAAAACAAATCCAAGAATTAATAAGATCAATCCATCCTTCTTAAATATGAATAATCGCCATCCCAAGCTTCGCCCTAGTTTTTTAACTATTCTATATAAGAAAAACATTGAAATTACAAATTCAAACACAAATATGTAGGTAATTGTGGCACTAGTTGCTCCAACGGTCGCTTTTAAAGCATTTATTGTGTCTGGATGTAATATTAAATAGATACTCACTTGGAGTATTTGAAAAAAGAAAATAAATAGTACAATAAGTGAGAATGTATAATTATCATAAAGACCTGCCCTTCTTGTTTCAGCCTTTCTACGAGTGAACACAAATTCAAAAAGAATGAAAATAAGAGTTAAAATTAAACTAAAGTATATGAGGGGCATTACTAGTCGCATTTCAATTTGATATACTTGTACGGCTTCATTTGGAGCGAACGGTCCGAAGAAATCGAGTGATAAAAAGACTAACAAGCTTCTGTAAAAGAGAGCTAAAGTTATCAATACAGCTAAAATAAAATAAGGAGTTATAAATGCTCCAAAATTCCGAATTAAGGAATATTTAACAATCGCCCGTGATTCAATTTTCGTGGCAAATTTTCGAGAATACATGTAAAATCTCGTACTTAATAATACTAACCAAAACATTGATAATGCTAATAAATAACTCATGAGATTCAAACCTGAATCATAAACCCCTACGAAAAAAAAGTATAAACTTAAAACTATTCCTGCATAAAGAAAGATCTGCTTAATGACAGAATACTTTTCAAAAATAAAGGTTCGAAATTTGTCGCTACTATAAAGAAAAGAAAGTGAAAGAAATAAACCAATAATAGCATTTCCAAAAGCAAAGGGATTACCTAGAGTTAAAATACTTACTCCTAAATTATTGGGATAATTTATTGCAAATAACATTAAAAAAGAATAGAAGAGAAATATTGAATAGATCCCATAAAACTTTTTTTCATATGCATAAGATTTCGGTGGTTCTTGACCATCAACTATAATTTCCTTATAAATTATTTTCTTAAATGCTTGATTTAAAGATTTCTTAAATTTCGATTTGGTATGTTTAGTTTTCATAGTAGAAGTTCTCTAATAATCATATTACCCAATATATCATTATACTAATGCATATTTTCTTATATAAATTCCTTCTCTCACAATTGAATTTAAAAATAAGAGTTGAAAATTTTAAAAATATTAAAAGATAACATATATTGAATATGGAAAATCAAACTGATAAAGAGAATCTACTGAGACTTATCAAACAAGCAATTGAAATGCTATGTGAAAAAAACATTTCCAGTGTTGTAATTTTATCTTCATATAAAATAAATTCTGTTTTAAAAGAAAATTATGGAGTTGATATAAGAGCAGACCGAATTGGTAGGATTCTTAGTAAATTAGCAACTCATAATAAATTAAAAAGATTGGGAACGAATATCCCTAAGTATAAACTTCATATAAGCAAGTTAGCTACTTTGGAGTTTCATGCATAATTTTTAAGATTTATTTAATCTGTCTTATTTCAGAAATTAATTTCTGCAATCTTTCGGTTAATTGTTCGATTTCTTTGTATTTTTCATTAATAGATGTAAAATTTATATTTTGATCTTGAATGAGTTTAACCAAGTTCTGCTCAAAAGGATCGCAGGATTTATCTCCTTTTTCGATCATGTCTTCAGAAAAATTGTCAATCAAAGAACGAAGTTGTGATA
Organism: uncultured archaeon; assembly: GCA_964632315.1. Classification (GTDB taxonomy): domain Archaea; phylum Asgardarchaeota; class Lokiarchaeia; order Sigyniarchaeales; family SOKP01; genus SOKP01. The sequence goes on along the minus strand of CAZWEM010000004.1, from coordinate 19,644 downwards.
CTTTAGTTGAGTTATTTTGTATTAACTCTTCTATTCTTTTGATCTGTTTCTCATTAGTAATTAACTGATTTTCTAATTTAGAAATATCTAAATTCAACTCTGAATTGATATCATTAAAGCTTTTACTTATTGCTTTTTCGATGAAATTTGATATTTCCTCGGTAATTACCATTATATCCGTTTCAATTTTTTTCTGGGAATTAATTCTGCTCTCTAAAGACTCAGTAATTCCTTTTACAAAAACTTTCGAAATTTCATTGAATTTTGCTTTAAAATACCCTCGTAAACCCTCCAATCCTTTATTAATCGTCCTATTCAATTGGTTTAACGAACTGCGTATGTATTCTGTTCCTTTCAAGGATCCATTTTTTATATCGTTAGTCCAATTTTCGATCTGATCCTTGTATATCTTTAAAAAATCTTCAGAAAAAGCATCTAATCCTTGTTCCATTCCATTCGACAATGCTTCAACATTTTTATCGAATTCTGAGATTTCCTTTTTTAATTCTTCGGGTTTAGGTATTTCTTGTAATTCTTCAAGATCAGGTTTTTTAACTTCTTTGTATTCATTAATGATTTGAGGTATCTTTCTTTGAGAATCTTCTATCAAGCTTTTAACCCATTTGAAAAAATCTAATGTATTCGGAATTTTGATAAAGGTTTCAAGCTCTATAGATGTTTTAGGCTGGTTGTAATCCTTCAATCTAATACATTTCAATCCAAAATTATCAGATTTCTGAAATTTTAATGGATCAAATACCATCGCAATAGCATTGGGATTAGTTTCATTTTGAAAATATAATTGGATTGTTTTATCAGAATCAGTTAATTCAAGATCATAACCCGGATGTGAGAGATACCATCCAATAATTTTGTCTTCTTCAGAATTAAGATCTTTTTTGATTTGCTCAAATAGTTCATGAAGTTCTTTAGAAAGTCCGATCTCAATCTGATCCCCATGAATAACTGGAATTGTGTCTATCACAGAAATAATATTTTCAATTTCAGAGACATTACCTATACAAATTCCTAATACCTCTTGTTTTTCCTCCAGATTACTATTTGCAAATCGTAAACTGTGAAAAATGATTTTTTTAAATGCTTGAGGTTGGATTTCAACTTTATCCATCATTTTTCTCCTCCTCCTTCTATTGTTTTAACCTTTTCTAATAATTTGTCATTTGTTAGTTTTAATTCTTTGATTTTTTCTAATAAATTCTTTTTATCATCTTCTAATCGTTCGATTTTATTTAGTATTGGCTCTTTTGAACCTTCCAAAACCAAAATTGCGGCTTTTAAATCGTCAAGGAGTTTTTTAGATTCTTTTTCAAGATTATCAAAATTCTTTTCAGTATTTTTTAGTTTCTTTTTAGTATTTTCAGATATTTTTTCACAACGTTCCTCCAAACTTCCAATTATTCGAATCTTAGAAGGTTCTAATATTTTGGACGCTTCTTGTAATGCAATGGTGTTTTTTTCAAGGTCTTTAAATATTTCTACATTCTTTCTATTAATACTATCAAGATTGGCAGTCGAATTCTCGATTTGCTTTAAAATTTCTGTGAATATTGGAGTTTTAAATTCTTCAAGAGTATTTTGAGTCAAAGTTATTAATTTTTCTTTAAACTCTTTCATGAACTCAGTTAAATTTTCTTGTTTCTCTTCCAAGATATCTAGTTTGTCATCAATAAAAATATCAAGTTTTTCTAATTCATCGTGTAAGGAATAGTTAAAGGTTTTTTGAATATCAATCATACCACTTGATAAATTCAATTTCAAGTCTTCTAAATCTTGACGCATTTGGGTATTATTAAAAAAAGTTTTTTTCAGTATTTCTTGACTCCAAGAATTTAGCAAAATAAAAAGCGGAGTTAATGACAGTTCTAAGAAATTCCCCATTCCAGTTTTTAATGAGTTTATCAAATGATTAAGATCTAATTCTGGTTTTTTTATCATTAAAGAATCTTTTTCTGGAATAAAGACATCTTCGAAGAAGTTAGTTGTTTCATTAAGTTCCATGATTGGAATTTGCTTTGTATATACTCCATCAATTAGTTCAATAATATTATGATAGTATGATATATCATCTGGAGGTTCTACGGTTACAGGCACTTCATGATAACCAGTATTTCTACTTTTTGAAGGATCATCCAATCTGAATGCTTTAAAACCAAGATCTCCTGGTTTATCTAGATATTTATGATCAAAAACTAGTCCCACTCCTGCAGGATTTTTAGCTTGCCAAAATAATTGATTCATGATGTCGGTTCCTGAGAAAAAAGGAGATAATCCAGGGTGAGAGTGATACCAACCACAACTAAACCATCCTTCTTCTCCGTGTTCCTCGAAAACGCGACTATCAATCTCAGCAAAATCGCCTAGTTGCTCAGGAGAATATCTTACTTCGATTGCCCCTCCATGTGAAACAGGAATAGCATCCTCGATTATCAATACTTCATTTCCTTCTTTCTTTTTAATATGTCCTATTAATCCACCCATTACTTCCTTACATTGGTTAGGATCCTTTACGTTTGAACCAAATCGGAGAACATGTAAAAGCATTTTATAATAAGCGGTCGGTTCGATGACTACTGGAATGTCTTCATTTTTTGGCATGTTTTTTCACCAAATATTCAGTATATTGATAGTTAATTTTTGAAAATATATAATTTAACAAAAATAAATTTTGTAAATATATTTATGATGGAAACTTGTTAAAGGTTTATTTAATAGAAATTGGGTGGAAGAATTTCCATTGGATCGATCTGTATATCGACCAATCTAAAACCCTCACCTTTAGTCGCATCTTTAATAGTTGAATCTAATTGACTTAATTTGTCAATATGGTAGCCTGTACCTCCAAAAACCTCACATATTTTAGCAAAATTAGTTACTGGGCGATCAGTCTCAAAATATCTATGTTTAAGTAACATCGCTTGACCAAATTTCACGAATCCGAGGGAATTATTGTTTATTACAACAATCAAGCAGTCTAAATCTAATTTCCTGATTGTTTCAAATTCACTTAAACCACCATTCATCAATCCGCCATCTCCAGTAAATAAAATTACTTTTGATTTTTTATTTGGATGACAGTATTTTGATCCAATTATGGTACCGATTAATGCACCAACTCCAAATCCAGTAGGTCCAACTCCACGTGGAGTAATTATGTGACGACCAAGCTCCTTTACGGGAAAATATGGACCAATCCATCTTGAACTTGTACTCGCATCTGTAACTAAATAGTCGCCAGAATCCATGTTTTCTGCTATGCTTTTTAGAATTCTTTGTGGCTTTATTGGATCTGAATTCATCCAAGTATTATTATCAGATTCTCTATAATTTTTATGGTCTCTTATGAGAATTTCTATATTTTTCTTGCGATTTTTCATTATCTCTCCATTGCTTTCTAAACTAAAGGGTTTATTTGCCTGTAATTGGTCAATCAATTTTTTCAAGGTTTCTTTTGGATCTCCAACAATACCCCATGGATTATATGACAATCCGATTTCAGCGGGGTCGATGTCAATTTGAATTATATCCATCCTACTTGTAGGAACTTTAAAATTAGCAGTATCATCTTCGGTTAATCGATTTCCAATGACAATTAATAGATCTGATTTTGTTCTAATGAACTTATGATTAGGTTTTTCACCAAACAATCCTACAGTACCAAAATAGAGGTTGTTGTTAGAATATCCAGAAGTCATTATACCTTTTCCTGAAATTGTGGAAAAAACTGGTGCTTGCAGTAAGTTACTTAGCGCTCGAATCTCCTCATATGCCCCTGATATTAAAGCACCAGAACCACTATAAATTGCAGGTTGCTTTGAATTCTCAATTAGGGAGACTGCTTGATCAATTTCGCTTGGTATTGGTGCAACTCGACAACTATTTATGGAACAACTTCTATTTATTCTTTCAATAAATTCTTTTAATTTAATTTCTTTAGAATTCATTATATCTTCAGCAATAACTAATGCTGTAGGTCCAGGTCTTCCATTAATCGATTGTTTAACAGCGTATTTTAAAAATCGGGGTAAATATTCTGGGTTGAGTACCGTTCCTGTCCATTTAGTAACTGCTTCTAGTACTCGTGAAACGTTAATATCATGAGGAATATTTTTTAGAACATCTGTAGATTTTACAACACCTATTATGGCTAATACTGGTGATGCTGATCCTTTAGCTTCTGTTAATGCAACAGGAAAATTCATAGCCCCTGCAGCACCTGCATCACACACGCATAAATTTCCTGTCACTCGCGCGAATGCATCCGCGGCAAATGCAGCAGATCTCTCATCATTAAATAAGACATGCTTGATTCCATCTGTAGCTCTAATTCCATCGTAAAAAGCCAAAGTATGCCCATCTGGTATTCCAAATATATGAGTGACACCGTGCGATTTTAGGAACCTAACAATTCCATGTCCTGCTAGGATTGGTTCATTTAGGTTTTGATCATCCATAATTAAATCATTACTAAATTAATCTAATAAATTATGTCTTATGAATAATAAAAGGATCAAACCTAATGTAGTGCGATATAAATCATGATAAAAATTAAAAAAAAATGATATTAAAATAAAGTTTGAGTAGGATTAGGCGATATCGAAACGGTCGAGATTCATAACTTTATTCCACGCTGCTACAAAGTCGTTTAGGAATTTTTCTTGAGCGTCATCACTGCCATAAACTTCTGCTAATGCCCGTAATTGGGCGTTTGAGCCGAAGATAAGATCAACACGGGTTGCTGTCCATTTTAGATCACCCGATTCAATGTCATATCCCTCAAACAAGGTTTTATCCTCATTTGTTGCCTTCCAAGTTGTGTTCATATCTAGCAGATTCACAAAGAAGTCATTAGTAAGTGCCTCAGCTCGTTCGGTGAAAACACCATGCTGTGTTCCTCCGAAGTTTGTTCTTAAGACGCGCATACCACCGATCAACACAGTCATTTCGGGAGCGGTTAAGGTTAACAATTGCGCTTTATCAACCAGCATTTCCTCAGCTGATATGGCAAACAGAGTTTTTTGGTAATTGCGGAAACCATCGGCCTTTGGTTCAAGATACGCGAAAGAGTCTTCATCAGTCTGTTCCTGTGAAGAATCCATACGCCCTGGTGTGAAGGGAACTTTAACATCATAGCCAGCATTTTTTGCTGCCTGCTCAATACCCGCGCAACCCGCTAGTACAATTAAATCTGCTAGTGATACCTTCTTGCCGTCGGATTGTACACCATTGAATTCAGCTTGGATGTTTTCTAGGGCCTTGAGTATCTTCGCCAGCTGTGTAGGTTGATTAATCTTCCAATCCTTTTGTGGTGCCAGACGAATACGAGCACCATTTGCGCCACCACGCTTGTCTGAACCACGGAACGTGGATGCTGAAGCCCAAGCAGTGGTTACCAATTCCGAAACAGATAAACCTGAAGCAAGGATCTTGGCCTTGAGTGAGTCAATGTCTTTATCATCAACTAGTTTATGATCAACCTTTGGAATGGGATCCTGCCAGATAAGCTCTTCTTCAGGAACTTCCGGACCTAAATAACGACTAAGTGGACCCATATCGCGGTGGGTTAGCTTGAACCAAGCTCGAGCAAACGCGTCCGCGAACTCATCCAGATTTTCCATGAAGCGTCGTGAAATCTTTGCATAGACGGGATCGAACCGAAGAGACAGGTCTGTAGTTAACATAGTGGGAGCATAACGTTTTGATTTGTCGTGGGCATCTGGTACTGTACCAGCTCCTGCACCACCCTTGGGTATCCACTGATGCGCGCCAGCAGGGCTCTTTGTTAGTTCCCATTCAAAATTGAATAGGTTCCTAAAGAAATTATTACTCCATCTCGTTGGGGTTTGTGTCCAGATGACTTCCAAACCACTACCGATCGTATCCCCGCCCTTACCTGTGCCAAAGCTACTCTTCCACCCTAATCCCATATTTTCGATGTCAGCCGCTTCGGGTTCGGGTCCCACATACTTTGCGTCACCAGCACCATGGGTCTTTCCGAACGAGTGACCACCTGCGATGAGTGCTACAGTCTCCTCGTCATTCATTGCCATACGTGCGAATGACTCACGGATATCCTTTGCCGCCAAAAGGGGATCAGGATTACCGTTTGGTCCTTCTGGGTTGACATAAATCAGACCCATCTGCACAGCTGCGAGTGGATTGTCGAGATCGGGGGTGTCTTTTTTATCTGTATGCCAGCGTTCGTCACCTAACCATTCTTGTTCGGATCCCCAATAGGTATCTTTTTCCGGTTCCCATATATCTTCACGCCCACCACCGAAGCCGAAAGTCTTGAAACCCATCGATTCCAAAGCGACATTACCCGCAAGAATCATTAAATCTGCCCATGATATTTTCCGACCATATTTTTTCTTAATTGGCCAAAGCAACCGACGTGCTTTGTCGAGATTGACATTATCAGGCCAGCTACTAAGAGGTGGGAAGCGTTGATTTCCACTACCACCCCCACCACGACCATCACCCACACGGTAAGTACCAGCACTATGCCATGCCATGCGGATGAATAAAGGTCCATAATGACCGAAGTCCGCTGGCCACCAGCTCTGTGACTCTTTCATGAGTTCACTTAGATCTTTCTTCAAGGCTTGATAGTCGAGATTCTTGAATTCTTCAGCATAGTTAAAATCCTCATCCATTGGATTGGACTTGGAGGAATGTTGGTGCAAGATATCGAGATTCAACTGGTTCGGCCACCAATCTTTGATTGTCGTGCCACCACCAGCAGTTGGTCTCTTCATTTTACCTAATATTGGGTTTTTTTTATTATCATCCATAAATTTCACTCCTTTTGATATGAGAATTTCTAATTCTTGTAGTTTTTGGTTTTTCTTCCGTATTTAAACATATTTCTATTTTTCATTTCCTATACAAGTGAGTATAGTATTTATAAAAATAGGATATATTTTATTATATAAGAATCATTCTTATGTAATAATCATTATCAATCAATAATCATTATTAATATCTTATATTTTATTTTAAAAGTATTTTAATATTTAGAATTATAATAAAATGAAGGATCTGGACACTCAAGAATTAATAACAATATTCAAGAATAAGGGATATAAAGTAACTACTCAACGTTTAGCAATATGCAAATTTATTTTTTCTCGAAAAGATCATCCCACGGCAGATACAATTCACCAAGAAATAAAAAAGGACCATCCAAGTATAAGCTTGGGTACAATTTATAAAACATTGCACATATTAAGAGAATTAGGATTAATTCAAGAACTTGGATTTGTTGAATGGAGTAGTAGATATGACCCAAACACTGAGGCCCATATTAATATGATTTGCATTAATTGCCAGCAAATTCGTGACTTTAAACCAGAAAATCTCGATGATATATGGAAACAAGTCATATCTCAATTGAAAACTGAACCCAAAGGGCAAAGAATTGACATATATTATGAATGTAGTGAATGTAAGAAATAATCACTCTTTTATTTCATCTTCATAATAAGAGACGAAATATAACCCATCAATAATAAATTTAAATTAAAGCTAATGTGGTAAGGGTTTGCCACAATAGGGACAGAATTTAAAATCTAAATCTTTTCCGCAATTGGGACAAAATTTAGATGATTGTTCTTTAGAATCTCCTTTCGGAATGGAATGTAATTGTCTAGTAGTATGTACTGTTGTAGTACTCGTTGAGTTCTGCATTTTTATCCGTTCTTCTTCCTTTTTGGCCGTTAATCTTTCTTGAAATGCTTTTCTTTTCTCATCTTCAATCTCTTGAACAGATTTCATTCCCTCTTCTTTGACCCATCCTGTAGCTTTTGGTCTTTTTAATTCGCTATCTGGAACTTTTTCTAGCTCTATTGCTCGTGTCTCGGAGATGGGTGCCATGACTTTCTTCTGTTCTTTCTTTTCTATTGCCTGCTTGACCAAAGCTTGTGTAGTTTTCATTATTTGATGAGGGTTTATGTTAGGGATTGCTACTGTTCGGATCACCCAACCAACAATGAGATTCTGGTTAGGAAACCCACTTTCGACATCCTCATCTTTATAGATATATGAATCAATGACAGTGTTACCTTTTAACAATCTAGATGCCCATTTATCATTAATCAATCCTAATTGGATTCGATAAGACGTACCTGCGATTCCTAACTGAGAGGATAATGGCTCAAACCCTTTCTCTGACATAATTATTCATTTCTAAAAATATTATATAGGGATTATTCCCATGACTTTAATATTATAATTATGTTAAATTTTGAATTTAAATGTGCTCTAGAAAAAATAGACATAAATATTAGCACTAATATAAGCAGATCAAGAAATATATTACATTTAGATTCAATTATGACTGTTGTTATTCCAAAGGAAGTCTATCATACAATAGTTGCCGCAAGTGTTAGGTTTGCTAATAAAAAAGTTCCAAAAGATGATTGGTTAGAAGTATATGGGATTTTCATTGGTAAAAATTCTGGGGATGATGTTATTATATCATCAGCAATTCCGATTACTCACCAAGTAAAAAGAAAGGAAGACGTTATAGATAAAGTGTTTTGGTCGGAAGAAGATTATGCCGCTTCTGAAGAAATTGAACTGAAAGCATATGAAAAAAATGAATTTATTGTTGGGTGGTGGCATTCCCACCCAGATTTTAAAGTTATGATGAGCCAGATAGATATACGTACGACACTTTCTTATCAGCAAAATAATCCATTAGCTATTTCCTTGGTTTTCAATCCAGAACGTTTGGTTCGTCAAATAGAGAAGCCCGAAAGAAAGGGAGATCCAGTTAAACAATTAACCAATGATCCAGGATTTAAAATTTTTAGATTAGATGACCCCTCAAAAGGAACAGTTGCATCATATCATGAAGCAGATTATAAAATAGATGGCTTTGAATCATTGGAACAAATGATCGCTCAAACCCAGAAATTAGTAATAGATATCACTAATTTTTTTCCTAGTGATAACTTGCTTGAAACTTATGAGGAATATATTCAAGAAAGGATTAACGAATTAAATTCTCTTTTTATCGGTACAGAAGAATATTTAAGAACCCTTATCCGTAGGGGTGAGACAAATAGAACACAGGAAGTGCTCCAAAATCAAACTCAAGAGATTAGAAAATTTGTGGCTGAAACTTTTATCAAGATTGAAAGTATCAAAGAATTCACGAAATACTTAGAGTATAAAGAAAAAGATTTAATTACTTCTCATGTAAAAACCATATTATCTAAATGGGATGAAATGGCATCGAATTTAAATAATCAATTATCAAATCTTTCTAAAAAGTATTGAATCATTCGTATATTTTCAATTGAAACTCACATTCCAATTTCATAACAAATAAGTAAAAACTTAAATATCAAAAAGTTCTAAATTCAATTGGTTAACTAATAGATCTGCCGGAAGTGATATTTATGAGGGTTAAAGCTTGTTTTAAATGCCAACTGTATGTTCCAATTATTGAGAATAATTATCTTAATAATCAGGAAATAAATGCGTTTGAAAAACTACACTCCGGTCATCCAGTTCAAGTTGTCAACAAAGAAGAAATTCCAAATTATAAGCGATGGACTGGAACTAGTTCTTCTGAAGAGAAAACCCCCTAAATCAAAGATATTAGATAAATTTTATAAATTAACTTAAGATTTGATATTTTTCCTACCTTTAGTTGATAATCAAGCTAAGATAGGCTTATCTGGAAACCTATATCAATATTTTTTTAGAAGTATCAATGTAAAACTATGTATATAAATCAAGTAAATAGCGAAAATATCGAAATTTCCAATAAATCGTTTTTATGATTTTATTCTTTAAAATCTTAAGAATCAAATTAATTGATGAAAATTGATAGATGTAAAAGTTAAAAAAACAATAGGCATTTTTTGGTTAATTATATTAATAATTCTATAGGTTATTTTTCCCTTTTTACCCGGTGACATTTTTTTCTGGATGTGGGTGGCGATAGGATGGTCTATACTTGGTGGTGTTATGGGCACTATTTTCTTCATGGCAGAGATTAAGAAAAACGAGAAATTAATAGGAATCATCTGGGTCATCGTGTTGGTGATTCTCTGGATATTCTATCCTTTTCTACCAGGCGTTACGATGGCGTGGTACTTGTTTGCTATCATTTGGTGTATTGTCGGAGGAGTTATGGCATTAGTCCTATTTATAATTAAAAGAAGTAAAATGGAATAAATTTTCCTCTTTTTTTTTATTTTAAAAAATTTATTTGTGATCTATTCAAAAAAATTCAAATTTTGTTCTTTAAATATACTGGTCCAGAATTAAAGTATGGACCTTGAAAATTATAATAATATTAATTTTGAGAATGTTTATCCTTACCTTGAATATGAGGAAGACGATGAATTTCTTGAATGGTATTCAATTGAAGGAAAGAATCAAATTTTTGAATTATCCCGGCAGTTACGCACTTTTTTAAATTATAAAAAATCAATATTGTACTTGAGATTCTCAAGAAATCAAATTGCTTATACTTATCCAAAAGAAACTATAGTCAGACAATATGAAAGAGCCCTAAATGAAAGCTCCTCTCAACTCGTATCCTTATTAAAGAATCCACCTCTCTTAAAAGGAGATTTATCCAACGAAATCAATAACCTCATATTTAAGACGCTTGAAAATTCCCAAAGTAAGGAGAGCAAGAAGTTATTGGAAATTTCCAAGTTAATTAACAAAATTTGGGAACTGCTTCATATATTATCCGAACTCGAAGTACAACATTATCCCCGACTTTTTAATCGCATTTTAATCATTGCGAATATAGCTTGCGAAATTAAACACCTCATTTTTCCATTATTTAGTGAATATTTCCTTGAATTGAAAGAACATTATAGGATTCTTGAGAAAGAAATTTCAGTAATGAAAGTAACTCAAAAAAAAGTAATTAATCAAAATTCTGAAAGACAAAAAGAGAGGTGGTTAGAAAAATGAATTCATTTACGAGTTCTGTTAAACGAAAGGATCTTGAGGAAGAACGGATCGCTATATGCCCTCAATTTAGCTGTAAGTACATTAAACGAGTTAAGCCATTGAAATTTAAATTTTTTGGATTTGGAAAGTATCCCAAATGTAAAAAACATCACCTTCCATTGGTATTTATCGATGAATTTATAGGAAGATTTCTCACGGGAGTGAATGCATGTATGTTTGATATTTCGAGCTTACCTCCCGAAGATCTTTTGGATCAAATAAAGAAGGAGGATCCAAATGGACTAATATCATTTGTCAATTTATGGATGTATAGCAATCCTTTTGGAAGAGGAATAGATTTAGTCTCAAGATATTTTGATGGTTTGTCTAATGCTTACATGAAAGTGCTAAATAGAAAGCAGCGAAAGGAATTGAACTCTAACTCTGATAAAAAAGATCGCTATGGAATGCTCAGGCAAGGAATGCAGAGACTCGTTAAGGAATATACTCTTTATCTTAAAGAATTTCGATTTAAATCAGAAGAGTTAGTTGAGACACTTGATTTAGAACCATTATCAAATACTTCAAATTTCATTTTACAAGATTGGATGAAACTAAATTTAAAAAAAATCTCAAATATAAAATTTGAGACGGAAGCAGAAAATAATCTGAAATTAAAATATAGATATGATATGGTATTAAATTTAAGAACAACTTCTTTGCTAATTAGTAAGACACAGACAGAATTTCAATCAGATTTATTTACAATCGAAATATTTTCTGCCTATTCAGGATTCTTTCAGCAAGGATTAACCAAAGATGTAAATAAGAAAGATATTGAACAAATGTTGTCCTTACTTCAAACTAAATCAATTACGTCTCACTTTGGTTTTGCTAAAATAAGAGATTCGATTTCTGTTATCGTTTTTCAAGATATCCTAAATGATCTTGATGAATTTGAAATCCTTGAAAATTTAAAATATAAAGTTAGAGATAATTTGAGTTCAATAAAAGATCTTACTTCAGATGAACTCGATTTACTTAATCATATTTTGATATACCAAGCAAGTGATTTCGATAAATTCTTTGGAGATTTAATAAAATTTATTAAGTTTATACACGTTTCATATAGTATTCATAAAAAGATTAAAGCAAGAATAATTATAAAGCATCTTGCGAGAGATTTATACGAACAAGATATTAATTTTTCCTTAGATTTTGTTTACTTTTACGATTATGTTATAGATATTTATAATATATTAAAGTTAAATTTTCCATACTTTTTCTCAATCAATGAATATAGCAGGAAGGGATTGACACTAAAAGAGGGTTATGAAAAAGAAGCTGAATATAGAAGGATAGTTGGAAGTAGAATCAAAATCTATATTATAAAAAACATATACAATGGATTATATTCTAAGAAAGAAATTGGAAAATGTCCTGAATGTAAAAAATCTGGATTTAAGCTAAATACTGATATTTCAAAATTGAAAGCTTTGGAATTACATCATACGAAATCAAGGAAAGAAAGGAATTACTCAGCTAATAGACTTTATCATATGTTTAGAACCAATCGCAATAATCCTAATTTTTTAGAGAATTTAATTAACTTAATGGAATCAAAAAAAGTCATACTTTTATGTGGGAACCATCATGATATTCACTCTTATAAATATTTTAATTTCTTTAAACATTTGATTTCTTGGAGAAATATTCCCAATAACTTTCCTAAAGATATTTTTCTTCTCACATCAGAATTAATTTTTACCATAATAAGGATATGTGTTGATAGTCATCCAAAAACAAAAGATTTCGATTATAGGAAAAAAGATAACGTTAGAGTTGAGATTGCAAAATTATTAAAAAAGAGATATATAATAGAATCGATATATGGGGAAAAATGTCATATTTGTGGAGAATTTGATACTAAAAATCATTTAACTTCATTCCAATTTAATCACGTTGATGAAAAGAACAAATCTATTAAACCTTCAAGAATTTCAAAACATCTTAGTTGTTCTGATATAGTAGAAATACTCAAAAAGGAGGATGGCGGTTTTATATGTTCTAATTGTCACACTGTACTTCACAATAAGAAATATTTAAGGGTTTTAGATAAAATATATGATAGCAAGGAAATCATCAGAAAAGTCAAATATAATTATGAAATGGCTATAAAAAAATTCACTCCGATATCTAAAATAAATTTTAAACTAGAAAATCCGTTAGACAAACCAAAAAAGGTGACAGATAGCTTATATACATATTTAACTGCAGTTTGGGAATGCTCAAAATTAAAGAAAGAAGTAAGTAACCATGATTTGACGACTTATTTAGGTTATTCTTCCGGAAATACTGTAAAGAAATATTTTCGACGAAATTTTGATTTAATTAGGAATTACGTAAAAATTACTCAAGAAGGGAATAAACCACTCTATAAAATTACAGAGAGAGGAATACTTGCCGTTCAGATGATGAATTACTTTAAAGAATATTATTCTTCAATTTAGCAAAATAAAAACCTATTTGTAATAATTTGTTTATAAGGATAATTTTTATTATGAATGAATATTTCTGCTAAATTGTTATGGTTAAAAAGATTAATTTTCCATTTTCAGCTATTCTTGGTCAAGATAAGATGAAATTGGGATTGTTATTGAATACTATTGATCCTCAAATCGGAGGAGTGTTATTAACTGGCCAACAAGGAACGGGTAAATCAACAGCAGTACGAAGTTTAGCCGAAATGATGCCAGAAATAGAAGTAGTTAAAGGATGTTTATTTTCATGTGATCCCAACGCAGAGTTTGAGGATCTATGTGATACTTGCCGGATAAAGCTAAGAAAAGGGGAAATTGAGAAAGAAAAGAGAAGTATGAGTATAATAGATTTGCCATTAGGATCAACAGAAGATATGGTCTGCGGATCTCTCTCGATTGATAAAGTTCTCACTGAAGGTATCCGTAGTCTCCATCCGGGATTACTAGCTAAAGCTAATAGGGGATTACTTTACGTCGATGAGATAAATTTACTCCAAGATCACATAGTTGATGTTCTATTAGATTCGGCAGCATCAGGTGTAAATATTATTGAGCGTGAAGGGATTTCAGTATCACATCCATCTCGATTTGTATTGGTCGGAAGTATGAACCCCGAAGATCCTACTTTCATATCGAATTAGGGTTCGGAAAGGGAGAACTAAGGCCACAGATCGCTGATCGTTTAGGTTTAGAAGTGAAAATTGAAGCACCACGCGATTCAAAACTTCGAGCTGAAATCACGAGACAAGTAATTGAATTCGACGATAATCCAAAACAATTTATTAAGGAATACGAGACACAGCAAGAAGAATTAAGACATAAAATCATTCGAGCAAGAGAGTTACTAAAAAAGGTGGAGATCCCGAAATCAGTTTATATCTTTGTTTCTGAAATAGTGAATGAACTTGGTATTTTTTCCCAACGAGCAGATATTACGTTCATAAGGTGCGTGAGAGCACACGCTGCATATCAAGGGAGAGAAAGCGTAATAGAAGCGGATCTCGAAGTAGCTCTGGACCTCGTATTCGAGCATCGAATTCAATCATTGCACTACGAGATGACTCCTGAAGAAGTTAAAGCGAAAATAGCAGAAGTCTATGGGAAGATTGAAAAAGCTTATGAGGATCCTAAAGTCTATCAGCCTAATAAAGACACTGAAGGTCCTCTTAAACATGATGATACTCCGCAAAAAGAATTCAAGCGACAATCTGTTGATCCTAAAAAAGTGGATGTTCCTGAAACAAAAGAACAAAAATTACCGCCACCTAAATATCCTGATAATAGGAAAAGAAGTCCCGCTCCCGCGGGTGGATGGAAGGTTAAGGATATTCCAATTGAAGAACTTGATATTAATTTTTTTGAAAACGGTGTCGATACTCTTCCATTAATATATAAAATGGAGAAAAAGATGACTTCAATCTTGGATAACATTAGAAAAGAAAGAAAAGTCTCAAATTACGGAGGTCGTGGGATTGGAAGAAGAATTAAAATTGCATCAAGTCAGAAAGGAAGGTATGTATCATATAGAACACCTCGAAGAATACCAAAAAGCATTGCACTAGATGCCACGATTCGAAATTATCTTAAAAATACAGTCTATAATCAATCTGATATCAAATATCCTCTCAAATTTGATAAATACGATTTAATGGATAAAATCTACGAATACCGAGCCCCGTTAGTTTTATTCTTTGTTTTGGACAGTTCTGCATCCATGTATTATGTTATAAAGCAGATGTCTGATGCCATAATGGCGCTTCAAAAAGAAGGATATAGAAAGAAGGATAAAATAAGCTTGATAATATTTCGAGGAAAAGAAGCATATATTCTTCAGAAACCTACTGTACAGTTTAAAACAGCAATAAATAAACTGAAAAAAATTGAGGGAAAATCTTATACTCCAATGGCCGCAGCATTGAAAAAATGTGAAAAATTGATAAATGCAGAGAAATTAAAAAATAGGAATGTTATTCCTGTCATTTTTATTTGCTCTGATTTAGGCGCAAATATCTCTGTAAAATATCCAGATTTAGTAGCACAAGTACAAGAAGATTATCGGATAATCATTAAAGAACTCGAAGAATTGACTAAAAAACTTTCGAAAAAGGGAGTTCACATTGTGGTATTAGAGCCTAAAAAGAGTTATGCTACACGTTCTTTGGGTGTTAACACGATTGCAGCTGATAAAATAAAAGAGAATTTCAAGCAATTTGGAAAAGCAGAGATCTTTCAATTTGATAGATATAATCCCGACAGATTAATGTTGGAATTAAAAAGGATATTTTAAAATTAATACTTGACTCTAACTTTTAGATTTCTCATCAATCGATTCAACTAGATAAGGGCTTAATAACCTCATTCCTACTATAAATAAGGGAATTAAAGACCACTCCACAATGATCGAAATTATGAAGGGAGTTTGTGGGCTAATTGTTTCCCAGACGATACCACCTAAAAATGGGCCAATTATCATACCAATTGATTCGAAAATGCCGATGGCGGCAAAAATTTTTCCCCTATGTTTCACAGAAAGCCGACTTAGAAAATTAATAAATACAAAACTAACTGTTAACATAATCGTATTATCAACTACTAATAAAATTGCAAATATCCACAAATTTGCGGAGTTGATGATAAACCATGTCACAAATCCTCCAACTAAACTTGCTATAGCAATCGTTTTATATGTGTTTAATCTATCTGCTAAGGTACCTAATTTAGGAGCAATTAATGACCCGAGGAGGGATGTTGGTAAATAAAACCATGCTACTAATTCAGCATTGGTCTCAATATTAGTAAGGGCATAGGTTTGGATGAAAGGTCTGTAAATTCCCGAATTAATTGATGCTGAAAAAAATCCAGAGAATAAAACGATGATTCCTAAAAAATAGATGGTATTAAGATTTCTTTTTGAGGTTTTGCTTAATAATACTGAATTAGATTGAATTTTTGCCTCAATTTGTTCTCCCGCATATTCAAACTTTTTATTCTCATCGACTCTTCTTAGGAATTGAATACCTGCATAAAAATTGGATATACCGAATAAAGGAATAGCACCATAGACTAAAAATGGATTATCAGGTGTAAAAAAATTTGCCATGCTAAATATACTAAACCCTACAACGGTACCAAGAACCATTCCCATTCCTAGGGCAAATCTTCGTTTACCAAAGGCAGAAGATCGATGATATTTTGAAGATTTTTCAGAAATGATGGCATCTAATGGATTCCAAAAAGCATTTGCACCTAATCCTAGGAGAAATGCACTAATGTACATGCCAATTAATGATTGTAATATGATAGAGACGTATAATCCAAAATAAGAGATCCCTCTTCCAAAGGAACCTAACATAACCAATATTCGTTTAGAAAAGCGATCTGTTAAGTATCCTATAAAACTATTGCTAATTAATCCTCCGAGAGTGATAAAGGAAAAAAATAATCCAACATTGTAAGCAGGATACCCTAAAACAATATATATTAAATAATTCATGATGAATTCAATGAAAAAGAATCCCAGTGAATTCCATAACACGATGAATATCACTGAATTGAAATCTGATGTAAACATTTGTTCCTTTGGTATTGCAGACTGTTTTTTGAATCTTAAGCTTAACTGCATGAGAATTATTGAAAAAATTAAGCACAGAAAAAAAGATTTTTGGTTTTTAAAAATGTCTTTATATTCTAGTATGTTAATTTAAATAATGGAAAAGACCTCAAGTTCAATATTGGTTATCGGATTCAATACACTTCCACTCGTTTATTCCTTAAAACAAATTGGATTTGAAGTATTTGTTGTAGATTTTTTCGGAGATCTCGATTTATATCCTTTAGTAAAGGACTCGATAATAATAACTGAAGAAATTGAAGCAGGATATGAATATCTCAGAGAAAAATATCGTACTTTTTTAATCAGCTTTGCAATTAAGTTGCTGAAAGAAAATCCATCAATACGATACTTTATAATCTCGAGTGGATTAGATGATGCATATGATGAGAGAGAAAAATTGTTTGAGGGGCTTCATAAGATAAATCCAAAACTAATTAGCTTAAACAATGAAATCAGTGTCATTAAAAAGTCAAGAGACACTTCTAGAATTCACGAATTGCTTAAAAATTGGGGATATCCTTATCCATCCACATATTCATATATTCCTAATATAACTGTTGATCTGCAATATCCCTTTATTTTCAAGAAAAGAACTAGCTCTGGAGGATTGAATGTTTTTAAAATAGATTCTCCTGATTCCTTTCATTTCAGAATGAAATTAGTCAAAATCCGAGACCCAGAGCTCACCGATTGGCAATTACAGGAATATATAAGTGGAATTCCCGTTAGTTGCACGGTGATATCCAATGGTAAAAGCAGCGAATTAATTTCGGTAAACCGGCAAATTATTGGTGAAAAATTATGCAATCCCCCCAAAGAATTCATGTATTGTGGAAATATTGTTCCTGCTAATCTTCTTCCATCTGATGCTAAATATATTACTGAAATTTCATTAAGACTGTCTGATGAGCTAAATTTAAAAGGAATCAATGGTTTTGATTTTGTACTTAAAGATCATAAACCATATTTTATGGAAATAAATCCCAGGATTCCAGGTTCTATTCGGGCTTCTGAAAGTAGCATGAATCTCAATTTATTAGATCTGCATGTCCAGAGTTTTGATCCACATCAATGGGATTCTATCACAATGAAATTGAAAAACGTGAAAAGTAAAAGTTTTACAACAAAATTGATTTATTTTGCTCCTGCTGATGTATCAAAAGATATGATTAGGAGAATTAATTCAATTTCAAATATCCATGATAAATCTAGACCTAGTAGTAATCTTAAGAGAAATGATCCCGTATGTTCGGTCTTATTTACAGCTTCATCTTTTGCTGAATCTTATTTCGAAGCATTAAAAATTATAGAAAAAATAAATGAAATAATTCAAAAAAAATAAATAACAACTTGAATAATTATTCAATATAAAAATTATTAAGTGAATTATATGATTGAGGAAATAGAAAGTGGCAAAGTAACATTAAAAGTATTAACCACAAATGAAGTGAGCATAACCAAATTAACTGAAGATCGATTTGATGGTAAAGTAATTCAACCTGGTAGAAGCGTAAATAGTGCTATAGCAGAACATGGGTTTGCTATGAGTATTCAAATAGATGAAGGAGAAAAAAAACGGATGTTTCTATTAGATACTGGTGGATTAGCACAAGCAATCATTCACAATTGTAAACAATTCAATATTGAACTTAAAGACGTTGAAAAGCTGATTTTAAGTCATGGCCACTTCGACCACTTTGGAGCGTTTCCAAGCGTGATCCCCGAATTAAGTGAGGGAACTGAATTAATTTTAAACCCCGATTGCTATCAACAATTTTTTTCTGCTGTTACCAGTGATGGCATCGAAATACCCGCATCAAATTTAGCAGATTCTATTAAAGAACTTGAAAAGCAAGGTAAACTTAAGCTAAGTGGAAAATTACCATTATTTAGCAAATCGATGGTTGAAAAATTAGCAGATCAACATAAAATAAAGATAATTGAGACTAAAGAACCTCTTCAACTCTATAAAGGTATCACGACCAGTGGAGAAATAGAGTTATTCGATGAAAATGAACTTACTAAAGGAATATACATAATGAAAAGCCGAAAAGAGTTTGAAAAACATTATTTTAGGGATGAAACTTCGATTTATTTTAACATAAAAGATAAAGGTTTAGTAGTGTTAACTGGTTGTGGACATAATGGGATAGTAAACACGATAAAACACGGTCAAAAACTTACTGGAGTAGAAAAAGTTTACGCAGTAATAGGTGGATTTCATGAAGAATGGAATCCTGTTTCTGTTATTGAGGAGAAAGTGAAATATTTTGAAGAGTTAAATCCTGAAATTATTTGTGGAATGCATTGCACGGGATTTGAATTTAATAATTTAATGTCAAGGCACCCAGCTCACACTTTAGGAATGGTTGGAACCGAATTTCATTTATAATTTTTTTTTAAACTCCTTGTTTAATTATGGTTTTAATTTTCACAAGATAAGTTCCAAGCTTTTTCTCATCCGCTTCGGGAACAGCTATTGCTAATAATCTATTTTGGTCTAATTCATGCAAGATTATTGAACCATTTTCTCCCCCAATTATTGAA
>CAZWEM010000003.1:161649-163395 GCA_964632315.1 uncultured archaeon | reverse complement strand
ATTTGTTGAGAGATTTGTGAGAGAAAAAATAATTAATCGTGCTTTTATTTCAAAAGTTATTTTAAGTTCGCTAATTTTTATAATTTCTGTAAATTTAATTTATAGTATAGCGTATGGTAGAGATGAGTATCCAAGTGGATTTAATTTTAATGATAAAGTAAATCCTGATGAGAATGTAAATTATCATTTTTCAAATAACATTTTACTCTCTTTAAGGACCAATGTATTGGTCGATATTAATATCGAATACGAAAATCGAATTGAGAACAGACAAATTGAATTTATAATCAATAATACTCAATCAATTTCGTTGAACGTGTCTTCTAAAACAAGTATGGGAAATTTTGGCATGGGTAATACCCCACAAGAGCCAAAAGGACAATATCAAAATCGATATCAATGTTTTATAAAGATTGAATCAAATGTTTCGATAAATAAAATAACTATCCGTAATTGGGAACTAACTCAATTAGGACTCAATCCCTCCAATAGGTACAAACTTGCTTCTTATAATCCCGCAGGAGATGAATGGAATTTTTTTGAAACTTCTGAGGTGTTGAATGAATCAACTTCAGAATATTACTTAGAAACAGAGATTATTAATCTAAATGCTGAAACTGAATATTATTTGACTTATTTTGAAATCGTACCAATCTTCAATTCTTGGATTTGGGTTATAATAATCGTTAGTATCGTAGGAATTGCATCAGCAGTTATTTATTTAATTAGCAGAAGTGATTATTTCCAATATTTAAGGCAAAGAACTATTCCGATTGAGAAAGGAGCACATAGACTAAGCCTAGATGATGTCTTAGAAAATGAAAACAGAAATCAAATAATTGATCTTATATTAAAAGAACCAGGAATACATTTTAATGAATTATTAAGAAAAACTGGATTAGCAGCAGGAAATTTAGTCTGGCATCTTGATATTTTAGAAACATACAAGGTCATTGGAAAAAAAAGAGTGGGAAAATTCATTGCATATTTCCCTTATTATCAAAAGAATCCTTTATCAAATTTAGACATAAAATTGAGTAAAAGTAAACTCACGTTAGAAATCTTGGAGATGATAGAAGAGGAGCCTGGGCTTTGGAATAATCTCATTACTAAAAAATTAGAAGTCGATCATAAAACTATTCAATATCATATCAATAAGTTGAAGGAATTAAACCTTATAAGATTCCGAAAAGAAGGACGCAAGAAAAAAATTTATCCTAATTTAGACGCCGAATACTTTGAGAAGAAAAAAGAAAACGATAATCAAAATTTAAACGATTAGACCTATCTTTCTTTAAAACCTCAAAAGTTTAAAAACCAAGAATTGATTTGAGGAGCAAATATTATCACTAGGATGAAAAGAATAAACAAAATGCAATAGAATAGTTGGTTTCTATTAAGTCGCCTAGTACTTTTTAAATTACGCATCCTAACAAGATATTCTTTAGCTTTTACTTTATAAAAAAGCCTCATTCCTTTTTCAGAAGGATATAATTCACCATTCTCCTCCTTTATAAGATTTCCCCGTATTAAAGCGTCAAGATGCTTTTCTGCGATATCTCTTCCTAATTCTCTATAAAAAAAATCAGCAAATCCCTCATAATATAAACGACCAAGTTTAAGTCCATGCTCAAAATTTTCGATTAATTCTTTACGAGAAATAGTTTCCCTTCTTATGCTCCCTAATAAATAACTAGTAAGGCGATCATCATAAATGTGGTCGGCAAATACTTTGATTGCTCTAAT
>CAZWEM010000003.1:73822-161549 GCA_964632315.1 uncultured archaeon | reverse complement strand
ATAATTTTAAGAATAGCTAATATGATTAGAAATATCGCAGTAGCAATCATTACGGTATATTTTGAGAAGAATATTCCCATCCAATGTGAGGTGTGCAAGTTCCAATAATAACTGGCTTCGACAAGTTCTTTCCCAGTCTTCGTAAGCGTGATTTTATTCTCATTTATAGAAATCAATCCCTTCCTTTTTGCTTGTTGATAGTATTCTTCTATGTCTTCATCTTCTATGACGGCTTGTTTAGTAGAAGAAATAAAAATGAGGCGTAAATTCTTTTTAATTAAGTCTAAACTGTTATGACCATCATATATAAGGCATAGAAAAGCATAAAGGAAAGATTCGTGAGGTTCGTGACCATGAATATCGTAATACTTTTTCATCAGATCTAACTTTTGATCATTTCTAGTAAACTTTATGTCTTTTTTAGAATAATCTTTCTTCAGATCTGCTAAATCCATTAGTTAAAAAGTGTTTATGCAATAATAAATATTTATTCAAAATTTATATAATAATTTATTCACATAGAATTTTAATTTTATACTAATTAAGATAAAATTATGATAGAACCCGATAAATTATTAGATTTTATTAAGCAACGAAGAAGTATTCGTGCGTTTGAAAAATCCGAAATTACAGAAGATGATATTGAAATGATTTTAGAAGCCGGAAGATGGGCTCCAAGCGCATCAAATAGGCAGCCATGGGAATTTATCGTGATCAAGGATAAGGAGATATTAAAAGAGATAGCTAGCAGTGCCATGTATGGTAATTTCGTTAAAAGAGCACCATTGGCAATTGCGATAGTGGGAAAGAAAAGCATAAGTCCCAACTGGTACATCATTGATACCTCTCTGGTTTCCATGAATATGATGCTCATTGCATGGGCCCTTGGAATTGGAACTTGCTGGATCGGTTCCATGGATAGAAAGAAAGCTAAAGACATACTTAAGTTAAATGAGGATGATTATTTACTTACTATACTACCTTTTGGCTACATTAAGGGCTCAATTCCAAAGCCAAGCTTGCGTAAATCAATGGCAGAAATAAAAAAAGAGATTTAAAATTAACTCGCAATAACTAGGGCTTCTAATTTTTCTGGTGCTTTTGATAATTTAATATATCCATCCTCAGTAATTAGTATGGTATCAGAATGCCTGAACCCTCCTAACCCAGGAATGTAGATTCCTGGTTCCACACTGATCAGCATGTTTGATTCTAATGGACGATCATAACCTTCTGCTAAAAAGGGAGCTTCATGTCCTGTTATTCCCAAACCATGACCAGTCCTGTGAATTACATAATCCCCATAACCATTATCAGTAATGAATTTTCTAACTTTTTTATCGATATTACTCATGATTTCTCCAGGTTTAAGTAAGTTATAAGCTAATTCTCTGGCTTGGAACATTATTTCAAATGGTTTCTTTGCTTTTGGTGGGACTTCACCTAAGAAAAATGTTCGTTCAATTTCAACTCCATATCCGTCTACTTGAGCATATACAATCGAAACGTGGGGTCCTCCATTTTCCATCTCTGCAAAAATTTTTGGAATTATGTGAGGATCGTGTGAAAATGAAGGCGGCCAGACTGCTGCTGTGGTTTTGCATACAATGAAGTTAGCATCGGGAATATCTTGGATAATCTTATTGGTCATAGTTCCGGTTACTTTTTGATATAAAGCGAATTCTCTCACGCCTGGTCGACACAGTTTTAAAACTTCCTTATGACCTTTATTGATTACCTTACAAGCGTGAACTGATCTTCCTACCTCATAATCTGTTTTGACAATGCGGGTTTCATCGATAAGATCAGTAACTATTTTTTTACCCGGCGTTTTTTCGAAAATCTGCATTGGCATGGCAGATTCAACGCCAACTCTTTTATTTCCTTCAATAAGCTCTTGATAAATGTCATACCAATTCTTACCTTGAGGTGCAGGAAACTCATAATAGCTTGAGTATTCCAATTCAGCAACCGATCTCGTCTCTACATGACTTTTTTCAAGCAGAGGAACGACCATCTTGGGATTTCCCTCTTTTTCTATAATCAGAATAAAAGGGCGCTCGTGAACATTATTTGCAAAATTTGTTAAATAGTATATGTTTACCGGATCAAAAGAGACATAATAGTCTAAATTCTGTGCTTTCATTAACTCCCTAATCTTCTTTAGCCTAGTTTCTAATTCAAGTTTACTAGGAGGATTTTTTATAGGTTTTGGTTTATTTACCATCATTATCATCATAAATTTTATTCTTTTTTCACAAATTTGGATAATCTCTCTCTTAATACTTCCGATTGAGACGTTTCTATCATCGCAACTGACTCTCTCCCAAGAACTCCTTCAATATTAATATCTTGGTTCTCGTTGATATAAGCTTTAGTATATCGTAATGCTAAATGTCCTTTCTGAGTAATAGTATTTGCTGTTTTCTTGAGGATTCGGTTTAGACTTTCGGGTTTACAGATCTTAGTAACAAGTCCTATATTAAGAGCTTCCTCTGCAGTAATCTCATTCCCAAAGATCATTAGATCCTTGGCGCGGCCTTCCCCAATAATTCGAGGTAATAATTTCGTTGATGCGTTAGAAAAAAAGAGACCCACACCTGCTTCGGGCAACATGATTTTTGTATCAGTTGCAGCAATTCTTACATCACAAGCAAGAGTATGTTCAAAGCCACCTCCGATAACCCATCCATGATACCCTACAATTATAATACCAGGGTGAGCAATCATTTTTCGTGTTAAAATTTGCCATGATTCAAGAAATTGTACACCTTCAGCTAGTTTATCTTCATTTGTAATTAAGTCAAAGCTATACTTTAGATCTGCTCCTACCGTGAAATGCTTTCCATTTGCAGAATAAATAACACAAACATCTTCATTTTTCGCACTCAACTCAAAGCATTCTATCAATCTCCTTAACACAGATATATCAATAGTGTTACGCTGTTCGGGTTTATTAAGGGTTATTTTTCCAATATCTCCCTCTTTCTCATATAAAACAATATCATCCACAGTTTTCACCTAAAATCTTAAAATTTTCAATAAAAAGAAGAATTAAGTTAAAAATTAAAATATTCTTAATTAAAAATCGGGTTGAATTTGCTTAATTGCAAAGTTTCAAATAAAACTCTATTCTATAATAGAATATGGTTTTAGAAAACTTAGAACCCAAAATTGTATGGCACATATTTGAGAATGTAATTTCATCTACTCCTCGACCTTCAAAACATGAGGAACTAATTCGTGAAAAATTAAAAGCTTGGCTCAAGCAACAAGATAATCAAAAATCACTTCATCTTAAATTTGCCCAAGATGATGTAGGAAATGTCTTGATAAAAAAACCCGCTTCCCCTGGGATGGAAACAGTTCCCTCTTTATTGCTTCAAGCTCACATGGATATGGTTTGTGAAACGGATAGGAAAAATGGATTTGACTTTTTGAATCAAGGAATTCCAATACATATTCAGGAAAATAATGAATGGGTTGATGCTGATGGCACAACTCTTGGAGCTGACGATGGAATAGGTATGGCATTGGCTTTAGCCATCCTTGTAGATGAAGATAGTAAAATTGCTCACGGTCCGCTTGAAGTCTTATTTACTGTTAATGAGGAAGACGGATTTACAGGAGCAACTGGTTTAGATGTAGAAAAGCTTAGGATCAACAGTGTCTTTATGATCAATTTGGACAGTGGAGATCTTGGAGAAATCACCATAGGATCTGTAGGAGGCCGTCGTATTCAGTTTACAAGGGAGATGAAAATGCTAAAATTCGAGGATCTAACTGCATATAGATTAGAAATAAGCGGATTGAAAGGAGGTCATTCAGGTGGGGATATTCATTTGCCTCGTGCTAATGCTAATAAGTTGATATCTCGAATCCTTTCGAATATAAGCTTAAATTTTGATCTGTTTATCTCAAGTTGGAAAGGTGGAACAAAAACGAATGCAATACCGAGAAAAGCGACGATAGAGTTTGGCGTTAAATCCCAGGAAATTGAGGAGTTTAACAAAACAGTTGAAAGAGAAATTTCGCAATTGTATGATTATTATAAAAAAGGAACTAAAACAATCGAACCCTTCGAACCAAAAATGAATATATCCCTTTCACGAATTAATTTGACAGATTTTTTTTCTAAAGATGAAAGCAGAAACATCATTGATTTTATAAACCTAATACCGAATGGAGTTCTAAAACAATCATCATTCCACCCTAATTTTGTCGAAAGTTCAACTAATTTAGGGATAATTGATATTCATAAAGACCGGATTTGGATTGAGATGTATCCTAGGAGTATCTTACGAAATGAATTGCTTGTGTTTTGTCGTTCAATGGAACAGTTAGCATCGTTAGTTGGGTGGGAAATTAATTTCCGCCCAATACTTGCTGAATGGAATCCTGATTTAGATTCTCCATTTTTAGCTTTTGTTAAAAATGAATACGAGAAAATTCTTGGAAAACCCGTAAAAATGGAGCCTACGCATGGTGGTTTGGAAACGGCAACAATTAGACAAAAGATACCACGATTAGAAATGGTTGCGATATCTCCAACAGTAGTTAATGGTCATTCTCCAAGCGAAAAGTTAAAGATTTCTGACGTTGAAATTATATATAATGTCTTAAAAAGCATTCTGATGAATTTTAAGCCAATGTGATAAACAAATGGAAATACCAAAATTAGATTATTTATGGCAATATATTCATTATTGGGCGTCAATTGATCCAGAATTCCCTTTTCTAAAATTCAAATGGAAAAAATTAAATGCTACTGAACTTGCAGACACGATTGATCACTTAGCAGAAGCATTTTTAAGTTTAGGTGTTAAAAAAGGAGACACAATCATCACGATCCTTCCTATGATTTTAGAATACCCGCTAATATATTTAGCAGCTAACTCTATTGGTGCTATCTGTGTCCCCATGGATGTACGCTTCAGACCTGCTGATTATCGGCGCTTTATTCCTCATATAAATCCAAAATTAATTTTTTTAATTGGAAAAGCGAGAGGATATGATATCGCAATGACAATTCAAGAACTCCAGCCAGAAATAAACCTTGAGATTAAATATTTTATGATTGGAAAAGATGAGTTTGGTACTCCTTTTGAAACTTTATTAGAAACAGATTATGGTCTTTCTGAGGAATTAAAGCTGAGAAGAAATGAATTAAACCCTAACGATGGTGCTTTAATCATCTACACCGGTGGAACAACGGGAGTGCCCAAAGCAGCAATGCTAACTCATAAAAACATTGCTCATGCTAGTTATTTGGAAGCAAGCTATATTAATGAAAAAGGTACGCCTTTAGGATTAAAGCCACGGTTTAAAATGATAAATAACTTTCCTCCCAGCCACGTAGGAGGCTCTGTAGAAATTATGGGAACTGTCATTGCTGCAGGTTGTGAGATAATTCTACAAGAACAATGGAATCCGTATAATGTCCTTAGAGCAATTAAAAAGTGGAAGTTACAATTGATAGGAGGAGTACCAACAATGTATGCGATTATGTTGAGTCTTCCCGATTTGGATACATTTGATCTATCCTCCCTAGTATTAGCCATTTTAAGTGGAGAGAAGGTTAACATGGAGTTATTAACGGGAATGCGCGATCAAATATGTCCTAATATATTAAATGCTTATGGAAGCACTGAATCTGGTCCTGAAGTTACTTTCACAGATATTGGAGATCCTTTAGAAGAATTAGCAAATGGATATATCGGACATTTATTACCCGAGCAAGAGATAAAAATTGTAGATGAGGATGAAAATGAAGTAATCCCAGGGGAAATTGGAGAAATGTTGTTCAAAGGGTCATTAACCATTCCAGAATATTATAAAATGCCCCAAGAAAATAAAGCAACATTTACTGAAGATGGGTGGTGCAGATCTGGAGATTTAGGTTATATGACCAAGGATGGGCGAATTTATATAAAAGGGAGGAAAAAATTCATCATACGGGTAGGTAGTTATACTGTTGTTCCTTCAGAAGTTGAAAGTGTTGTCAATGAGCATCCTAAAGTTGCAATGTCTGCTGCCGTAGGGTTTCCTGATAAAATCTATAATGAGGTAGTTTGGTTAGCAATAGTACCTGAAGCAAGTGTAGAAGTTGATGAAAATGAAATCATTGAATTATGCAAGACTCAATTAGCTGATTTTAAAGTTCCAAAGAAAGTAATATTCTTAAAAGAGCTTCCACTAACTCGGCTAGCTAAGATTGATCGTCCGACTCTTCTAAATCAATTGATAGATAATTACAGTGAGAAGTAGGAGTAGTTCAAATTTTCATTTATTAATAAACTATAATTTTGTATGTTTATTTAACTATAAAAAGTAAATTAACAATTTTTCGATTTGGGAGATTTTCTAAATAGAAATTGCCTGACTTTTTGAAGAGCATAGCTACAAATTCCCATAAAAACAAAACTGAGGATAATATTTGAAAATCCTATCAGCAAAATTTTATAATAAATTGAGGCATCAAAAACATATATCTCTGGCTTCTAGCAGAAGCTTCAATGAGTAATAATACAATAGTATAAAAAAACCGAGACTAGTTATACCAAGAACAAGAAGAAAATATGCTCTTTTTTTAGTTAGGTAAATTCCAAACAATTTATCATGTTCTCGCTGCTTCATAGTCTATTAACTGTTATTTATCTCTTTAAATTTTTTTTCATTTTTGTCCATCCCAATTTTATATAAGAAATACTAGTATTTATAAATTTTACCTTGATGTAAATACTTCAGAGGTTTAAAAAATTAGTAAATAGACCATAATTTATTAAAATCAATTTAAGAAGGTACGGGGTTTCTAAAAGAACAAGGAACAACACTTACGCATTTTCCACAAACATCTACTAAACCGAGATGAGCGTAAATTTTGGCATTTTCCAAGCATTTATTATAGCATTTATGCCGATCGAAATTTTCGATGGATAACGCATCAAATACGCATTTCTCAACACATTTCATGCATGATTGGTTATGGAAATACAAGCAATATTCATTGTTGGTTCGTGTAGTAGGTTCAATCTTTGCTGATGTTATAAGACTTCCTAGCCTTCCACAACATCCCCTTTCTGTGATTAACATTTTGTGGAGCCCAAAATCCCCTAAACCAGCGATATAAGCTACGTGTTTATGTGACCAATCACTCAGTAACTCTTTTTCATTAAAATTATGGGTTGCTGGCATAATTTTAGTCTCATGACCGCTTGATTTTAATATTTTACTTAAGAAAATATTCACTTCAGCGATTAAATTGTTAGTTTCTACATATGCATGAGCCCATTCTTTCGAACTAATTTCAAGATCTCGGTTTGATATTGCAATTCTTTCTTCAAAAGGAATGAAATACGTTATTACCGTCCTCGCATTTTCCAATAATTCATTAGGAAGTGAGTGAGTTTCACTAACCGCTTCCTTAAGCTTGAGAAACAATGGATCATTCGCATCTGCGAATGCAATTAACGGTTCTTTCCACTCAGTCACCACATCTTTTCTGTTTTGGTAATCAGTTACAAAAGAATTCAACCAAGATTTTATTTCTGCTTCGATCATGATATTTTACTTACAGATCATGCATCTTCTAATTTGATAACGTTCTTTAAATACTTTTTTGCCTTTTCCTTTTCGGTTTCACCTAACTTGCACTCTGTGACTTTCCAAAATCGATACTCGTGATTTAAGTATGCTGGGCACTCTTTACGTACTTCTTCTGGACAATTTGCAATTTGCCAACATTGAAATGTTTCTTGTTCATAAAAGGTATGAAACTTTTTAGGTAATTTTCTGTAATTAAATTCCGTTTCCCGTAAATACGAGTCTAAATCATTTGAATTATAGGTATCCCAAAATAATACTACTTTTTGCTGAGCATCCTTCGATTTTAAATAATCAATCATAGCTGCTACGGTTTTTCCAGTGTAAGTCGTCTCTAATTTAAAACCGCGATGCTTTCCTTCTACTTCTTCAATTAAATCGACAGCGTCCTGACTTCTAATTGTCTTTATGCCATATTCAGACCCTAAATATCCTTTTATCATCTTGAAATCTTCTTCAGTTACAGAAACATTTGGAATTGTTTTATCTCTTTTTCTGAGATATTTGATCGCCTTATTTGCTGTTGAAATGAGAACTTTAGGGCTCACAACTATGTCTCTGGAAACGTTGACAAAGTAAATTTTTGTCTTTAGACCAACAATTTTACATCCCGCTGTTAATCCCGCCGCAGTCCCTGTGGATCCTGCTGCAACAAAAATAATGTCTGGTTCTTCTAATATCCCTTGGTCTATTTGCTTTTTAAGTTCAAAAATAGCATTAACAAATCCTATTGAACCAAGAGGTGATCCAATTCCAAGCAAGGGAGACCCTCCTATACTCATAAGATAATATTTAGGATGAAACAATCTGAAAATTAAGCCTTTAAGCAATCCAAGTTCAAACATCTTCGTGAAATGCAACTTTGCTCCAAAATGATCATATAGTAATAAAGATCTCTGAACATGCCAAGTAAGGGGTTGTAATGATAAAAAGAGTTCACATTTCAATCCTAATTCTTTTGCGATAATCGCGCAAGCCACTCCATGGTTCGTTCCAATGCCCCCGTATGTTATAACTCCTTTCTTCTTTTTCTTCATGATTTCTCCAAAAATGAATTCGAATTTCCTTAACTTATTCCCTCCATAAATATGGTGATCTTTGTCATCTCTTTTAATGTAAACTTTCACATTTCTTAACTCAAGAGCTTTTTCTAATTCAGTAAGCTGTTCTACTTTAGTTGGGGCTCCAGTAAGAATTGATATCCAAGGGACTTTTCCTTCTAAATTTGGAAAAAATTCGAACAATGATGGCTTCCTAATTTCCATACTCTTGAAAATTTAGGATGATAAAAAAAGCTTATAATATTTCAGATATTTTACAAAAATATCAAAGAGAAATTGAAATTTTTCTTTAATCTTCATTAATTACAAATATTAACAAGAAATTAGATTTCGATAGAAGAGTTGTTGATTTATGGAATTTAATATTACAGATAATTCTCTTATAGATGAGATAGGACCTGAAAAAATCATTTGTATGAATAATCCTTCAATTGGATTAAAATCGATATTAGTGATTGATAATTCAGTCTATGGAATTCCCGCTGGTGGCGTTAGACTGGCTCCCGATATATCAGTTGATGAAATGATAAGACTAGGACGTGCTATGTCATTAAAATTCTGTACGTATCGATTAAAATTAGGAGGAGCGAAAGCTGGAATATGGGGAAATCCAGTTGATGAGAAACAAAAAAATCTATTATTAACTGGCTTTGCAAGTCAAATTGAGCCTTATATCAAGAATGATCTTTATTATCCAGGACCAGATATGGGAACCGATGATGATGATTTACTGAAAGTATTTAAAGTTATTGGGGCACCTAATTTAGCCCCAAATAAGATAGGAATGGTTAAATCTGGGGTTCCTGTAGAAGAGCTTTTTACGGGCTATGGCGTAGTCTATTGCTTAGATATGATTTCAAAAAACATATCAAGTATAACTGGCAAGCACATTAATATTAAAAAACCAAGAGTTTTACTGGAGGGCTTTGGGAAGGTTGGAACAGCGCTGGCAATGAGCTTACACGAACATGGCTTTCAATTAAATGGCATTTCCACCATTAATGGAGCAATCTTTGATGAAGAAGGTCTTGATATTGAGCAACTATTAAAATTAAAAAAAGATTATGGAGATGAACTTATTTACCACTATGAAAGTAAGAACCTAATTAAAGTGGCAAAAGAAAAATTTTTCGAATTATCGACCGAAGTACCCATTGAATATTTGATTCCAGGAGCTAGACCTGATGTTATCAATAAAGACAACGTGGATAATATTAATGGAATTGCAATCGTTCCCGCTGCAAATATTCCTTATGAGCGTGGTATCACTGATGTATTAAATGAGCGAAAAATCCTCGCCTTTCCAGATTTTGTGTCTAATGCAGGTGAGGTTTTGGCTATTTTGGTTAATAAGGTCGCCAAGAATGCAGATGAAATATTTGATTATATCAAAACCAAATTATCTGAAAAGACACTTGAAGTAATCAAGGGAGCAAGGGAAAATAATACATCCGTGTATGATTATGCTGTAAATGATGCCCTCACTGAATTAAAGAAAAAAATTAAAAGAAAAAAGAATTCTCTTGAAAAACAGAATAAAAGATACTAGTTTTTTTTCAAAATGGATTATAACTACGCCTCAATTTTTAACTCATTTAATACTTAAGTTGCTTAATTCATACATTATTATGTTTTAAATATTTCTGGCGAAATTCCATTAATGTTAAACAATTATCTGTACAAATTCTATTTATCTTTAATTCAACGACTTTCTTGATTGTTTCCTCATCATTAACATCCCAGGTATGGACTTGATATCCTTTTTTCTTTATTTCTTGGATTATCTTTTGATTTAACTGAATGGGGTGCAAATGAATTGAATTTGCTTTAGCAATTCGGGCATGTTGGATTGCTAAATAGCTAATAACATCTGATTTCATCCATTTATCATACAATGGAAACAATAAATCAATTTTAAGATTAGGAAGTTGTTTCTTCACCTTTCTTAGTAAGAATGGTTCGTAGGATGTTATTTCCAAATTGTTATGCAGATGCTTAAATTTTTTCAATATATTAACTATGATGTCTGCAGATTCGGGTTCTGGTCCCTTGATCTCAATTTCTAATCCAATTTTACTGCTAATTACCTCTAAGACGGTCTCAAGACTTGGAATTTTATAATTTTTTGTGTCTTTTTCATAATTCCCGATGAATTTCGCATCTCGTAATTGTTTATATGTAAAATTAAATACTGGACCAGAAAAATTAGTCAACTCTTCGAGATAATAGTAATGATAAACAATTGGTATTTGATCAGCAGTTAAGCGCACATCAAATTCAACAGCATCAACTCCGTGTTTAATAGCATTTGTAAATGCTTCAATTGTATTTTCTGGAACTTTAATAGGAATACCTCTATGAGCGACAATTTCAAAATAATTCATCTTATAGTCATTTACTTTTATTTTTTATAAATAATAAATTCTCGTGAGTGTGAATTACACTATTTTTTTATAAAGTAAACATCACCATGTAAATCCAAATATAATTAACACTCTGAACTTCATTTTCTAGATCTTAAAAATTTAAATAAAAGTTAAACAAAATAAAACTAATCAAAAATTTAATTAGGTAAATTACAAAAAAGTGAATTTCTATGGAAGATAAAGAACTTAAACGGGGACTCAATCTACCGATGGCAATCTTTATAATTATCGGTATGGTCATCGGAAGCTCAATATGGGTTAACCCCGCGACGTGGCTTTCCCAGGCTGGGCCGGGCATGTTTATTGCTTACATAATCGCCGTTATACCCGCAATTTTCGTAGCTTACATCTCTGCGTATCTGGGATCAGCATTTCCAGTCGCAGGTGGATCTTACGTGATAACTTCAAGGATAACTGGAGCATTTGGAGGTTTTATGGCAGTTTGGTTGATAATATTAGCAGTTGGATCTACCTTAGCCTACTTGGCAGCAACTTTAGGAGTCTTCTTGGCGCAAGCATTTTTAATTCCTGCTGAATCTGAAATGTTATTTGTAATGATTGTAGGGATTATTGTTTTAGTCGCATTTTACTTCCTTAATTGGATCAAGATTCAAATATCTGGTTTGATTGAGTTAATCATCACCATATTTGGGGACATAATGGTGATGATCATCTTCATTATCGCTGCGATTCCCGCTTTTAATCCTGCAAATTTTAGTGATTTATTTCCGTTAGGCATCAGCCCTGTTCTTTTCGCTGCTTTGATTTTCTTCTTCTCATACATAGGATTTACATTAATCTTAGACGTCGCTGGTGAGGTTAAAAATCCCAAAAAAAACATTCCGAGAGCGTTACTGATAAGTATTATAACTCTCACGGTGCTATACACCATTCAAGCTTTAATGGTTGCCGGAGTTCAACAATGGAATGTTCCAGTTGGAACAGTGATTCAATTGATCCTCACTGGAGCATTGCTTCCTCAAGGTTTTGTTGTTTTCATTGCAATTCTGATAGCTGTAGCTATTGCTTCAACAATTCATCCCTCATATATGGCTTATTCTCGAGATATATTAATGATAAGTAGGGAACATTTATTTCCAAATAAGTTATCAATACTCCATAAAAAGCATAAAACACCTATAGCCGCTTTAACACTATTATTTATCGTGGGACTAATTTTTTTGGTGACCTTCATTCCAATACTTGGTCCAGTTTATGGTATTACCGATGCTGCAGCATTGATGAGTGGAGTAGTTGCAGTAGTTGTATTGATCATCCAAATTCCATTATGCATAGCTGCCCTAACTTTTAGAAGAAAATTTCCCGATCTCCATGAAAATGCTGGGTTTAAACCATCTCCAGGGAGCCTAAAAACAATGGGAATCCTTGGTGCGATATCTTCACTTGTATTTTTGTTACTCCTCTTGGCAGATGCTGCAGGTTTGATTATTTCTCTTGTAGTGTTTCCATTCGCAGCTGTGGGTGCAATTCTATATCTAGTTAGAAAATCTCAACTCAAGAGAAAAGGAATAGATTATAAATCATTGATGAAAAAGGTACCCGAATCAGTAGATATTGAGGAAGGAGTCCCGAGCAAAATTGAACGATTAGCAACTGAAAAAGAAGAATGAGTTAAAAATCTATAATTTTTATTTCTTTTTTATTTTAAGATAAATCCCTTTTCTTTTGTTGCGATCATGCCTTTTTGAAGGAATTTTTCAATATGCTTTTGAATCATGAGTAGCTCAGCTATAATTTCAAACTCCTCAAACATGTATTTCTTATAAATAATATGTTTTCTCTTTAGATCCTCTATGAATATTTGTTTCTTTTCTTTAAAGTATGTTAATATTTCTGCATCTCTTTTCATTAGGATATCTTTATATCTTCTTAGTTCTTCTTTTATATCGCTTTTTCCAAAGAAAGGACCTTTATGACCAGTGACAGCACTTTCAAAATCAATTGAGGCTAACTTATCGATAGATTTCTCAAACTGCATTAAATTAGCATCAATGTTCCCATAATAGGGTAATTTTGAGAGATCAATATCTCCAAAAAAGCCAATTTTACTATTGGTCTCTATAAACGCACAATGTCCAGCAGTATGTCCAGGTGTGAATAATACCTTTAATTCTAGGTTTTCATCTATTTTGATAATCTCATTATCATTTATCAATGTGTTAATCTTAGTATTCTCGCATCTGAGATAATCTAAAAGTTTTCTTAGTTCGCTTCCCATATGATCGTTTTCTACATTATAATATGGGATCATTTTGGAAATATCCTCAATTATCGGTTTATCATTCATGTGACTAAAAAATAGGCCATTTTTAAAAATACGATTCCCATGGATGTGATCCTCATGCCAATGGCTTAAAATCACATTCTGAATAGGAAATGACTTTTTAACTTTTCTTAATCGCTTGGTTGATGCGCCAGTATCAATAAGATAATTGTCAATCAACATAGAATTTGAATAAGGATACCGAGCATTCCGCTCTCCCTTAATAAATAGTATTTTAGGATAATCTTCGGAAAGAATTTGGACGTATTCTTCCATTTGATATTTAAACTCAATAAGTAATGAATTTAACTCGAGAAAAGTCTAATCGCTTATCAATTTTTCGGGAATATGATGTATTTTAAAAAAACATTTTTCGTGCTGAATGGACTTGAACGAAATGTTCCTTATATCCTTGGATTTCATCATGTATTTCTTCTAATTCATCATTCTTTAGAAGGTGATTAAAGAAATTAAGTGTAGAAAGGTATATTTTGGGAACAAAAGTGTCAACGTTTGACAAATCATAAGCAATCTCTTTTATTGAGGAAAATTCAATTTCAAGATTTACTTTCCTCTCTTTATATTTTTCTTCAAATTTTTTCTCTAACCTTCTCCGCTCAAATGTACTCCATATTAATTCAAAAACAAAATAATTTACTCCTTGGACTGCTTCTATAAAAAGAGCAGTTCCAGTAGCTAATGCGATGCTTCCAAGAAAAATATATGCGGTAATTGTTCCAAGCGCTAAAGTAATTAATCTGTATACAATACTTTTTATAATGCTCCCTTTCCAATTAAATTGCTTTAGATTCATGTTTAGTCAACTTAGAAATAATGATTCTTTAATTCTTCGATACTATATTTAAAATTATAACCTTATTTAAATCGGACTCATAAAAAATTATTGGTAAAAAATAAAAAATGAGAAAAATATTTCTTAAAAAGGAACTATACGCATAATATATAGTTTCTAAATATCTATTTCAAAAGGATTCTCAATGACATTATTACTTAATCCGCAGATCGGACATCCATTAATCATAGAAAAAGTAAATCTTAATTCTGATCAAGAAGTCAAACTAAACTTTCTATTTGTTTCAAATAAAACCGAAAATGAAATAGCTCAAGTCTTATCAAATAGCATGCAATTTTTCCCGATCATCCAATACAGCTGGAAATTGTCGAGAGAAATTGGAGAAAGGTCATTATGGAAGAGGATTAAGAATTTTTGGGAGAAAGTTGGAAAGCTATTTACATTCAAAAAACCCAGCAAAGAGAAGGAAATTGAAATACGTGAATATGATAAACGGGGTAATGAAAGTACTACAATAAAAAAAATATCTAAAAAAGATATACCTTCATTAGAACAAAGACCATTTAGAAGCGAGCCATTATTTCCAAAGAACTTTGAGGTAAAATCCGTAAATCCTATTACGATTGATAATATTAGCTATTTACAAGATATTTACTGCACACCCTTAAAATACTTTAACAGAGTTAATAAAATTAAAAACTTAAAGAATTTCTATAAAGTTTCTTTTGATCTGAAAATAAAATTAGAAATTCTTGATTTTTTGAAAGATTACAATTATCTCATGTTTGATATTCATTATGCAGATGAGCAAGAAAATAAAAAAATTAATTTCCATTCACTCGTAATTACTAAAAACGATTGGAAAAATTTTAATGTCGTACAAGCAACCGATTTACACGTTGCTGAGCGTAATGATCACATGTTAAAAAAAATCAAAGAAGCTTATGAAAAGAATCCCCATGAATTAAGTGAGACAAAAATTCAACAAAATTTAGAGACCCTTCATAAAAGAATCGTTAATCCTAATGATCTGTTGCGATGTTTCATTAATGAGATGAACCAAAAAGTTCTTAAGAATAAGCTTGATCTGATCTTCCTTACAGGTGATCTGGTTGACTTTACAATTTCTAGCATTAAGTCTACGGAACAATCAGACAATTTTGAATACGATGATAGTAATTGGAAGATTTTTAAAGAGATAATTCTCAATATATATGAACCACCTTCCCAAGAGGTATTTAATCCTCAAGAATTAATGTGCCCTATTTTTACTATTCCCGGAAATCACGATTATAAACCTTGGCAATACGATTTAAGCTGGTTCGGAATGTACAAGAAAGTAGGTTTAAAGAAAATTGAAGCAGAAGCATTAAAGGAGGAATATTCTATTTCACCAATTAGAGCAATACTCAAAAGTCAAAGTGCTTTAGATGCATATTTTTTAGAAATAAATCCTTCTTTAGACTATTATCTTAAATTAGGGAACTTGC
Organism: uncultured archaeon; assembly: GCA_964632315.1. Lineage (GTDB taxonomy): Archaea > Asgardarchaeota > Lokiarchaeia > Sigyniarchaeales > SOKP01 > SOKP01. The sequence goes on along the minus strand of CAZWEM010000003.1, from coordinate 145,872 downwards.
TCTTTATTTTTCTTAACAGTGGAGCAGATTCATACATTCAATTGGGCGATTATGTCACTGGAAGTCCTTCTTTAACTGGAATAACTGAAAGGCAAGTCTCATACTTGAAAAATGTACTTAATACACAAGCAGAAAAAAATGGGCAAGTTTTTTTATCGTTACACGGTCCTCCTATTAATACTCCGCTAAAAAGGGGAATTCTGACTCGTTTGGAAAAAATTTTTAGAAAAGAAAAAAGAACTGGAATAGAAGAATTTAAAGAATCCAATTTCAAATCTCAGAATGATTACTATCAAATGGCTCGAATTGATGATAAGTTTAACATTCAATATGGTACAATCTCTTCAAACTGGGATTTTGTGTTTAATACTTGTTTCAATGATTGCATTCTAACCCTCTCTGGTCATACTCACATCCTAAACGAATATAGACTCCAATCCATGAATACAACTGAGAATCCTATAGCGGTGTTTTATGACGATTTTGCTGATAATTATCGTAGTTCAAATAAAATCAAAAAAAATGGGCCGTTTGTAGTTCAAACTCCTGCGTTAGGGTTTAAATCATATAAAAAACCCAGTAAAGTTGCAGGGTATCGACTAATTAAGTTTAAAAAAGGAGTTGTGTCTTCTTTTCAAGTCAAATATACTCGGATTAGTCAATATAAAAGAAAGAAATCAAAATAAACTATTAAGTTAATAACTTTTTGCGATATAAACAGTACAACCAGCAGGCTTTCCACAGATTATACATTTCTCAAATGTATTTTTCTCTTCATCAACGCGTGAACCGCGAACAAAGGCGCCAATTTCTTTTTCTACAACTTCAGCGCAAGTCTCTCCTTCAAGATCAATTGAACAAAATCCACAACACACGATTTTACCATCATTAATCGCTTCAATAGCTAGTTGTTTTTCAGAAACGCATTCGATTTGTGATTCAAAGTCAATCATTGACTTTTCTTTAATTTCCGTGGTATAATTCTCTGCAATATCATAGATGGTTTTAAGTAAATCTAATTCTTTGACAAATAACTTTTTACCGTCATGTCGTTTCACTATAACAACTTGATTCTTCTGAACATCTCTAGGTCCAATTTCGATTCGAATTGGTACTCCTCTTAATTCCCAATAATAAAATTTACTTCCTGGAGAATCATCAGAATCGTCAATTTTTACCGTATATTTTGTTTTTAATTTTTCTCGTATTTCTTTTGCTTTTTCTAACACGATTTCTTCTTTCTCCTTGAATAAAATGGGAATGATCACAATTTGGACAGGAGCTAAATCAAAAGGTAATATAAGTCCCTTATCATCACCGAGGAAAGCGATCATTGCACCATAGATTCTACTTATTGCTGGACCATAGCAAGTTTGAAATCCATATTTTTCTTCTCCATCCGTATCGACAAATTTTACCTCGAATGGTTTTGCAAAATTTTGTCCTAATAAATGAGTAGAAGGAAGTTGCATCACCTTTCCAGATCCCATTAATGCATCTGCAGCAAAAGTTGCGACTGCTCCTGGAAACTTATCCCATTGAGGTCTCTCAAAAAAGATTATAGGAATACTAAATTCATCTTGAACCATTTGGTACGTCATTTCCATGTCTTCTTTTACTTGTGCTTCAGCATCTTCCATTGTCGCAAATACATCATGCCCTTCAATCCAATGAAATTCCCTCCCTCTAAAAAATGGCCTTGTCATTTTTCCTTCATATCGCCATATTTGACAAGATTGATACCTCTTATACGGAAGATCTTTATAACTTCTGATCCATAAGGAATACATTTTATATAATGCAGTCTCGCTAGTAGGTCTTAGTGCTAACCTTTCAGTTAACTCTCCTGAACTCCCTGCCTCAGTAACCCAAAATACTTCTGGAGTAAAACCCTCTACGTGTTCAGCTTCTAAAAGGAAATTACTTTCAGGTATCAAAGATGGCATCGTCAGCGGTAGATGGCCATGATCTTCCATGCATTTTTCATACTTGGCATACATCTTTTTTATAGTGATGGTTGCCCATTCTCGATATACAACAAAACCTTTTACGTTGTATCTAATATCAGCTAACTCTGCTTTATTTATCAATTCTGTATACCAAGCAGAGAAATCTTCTTCTTTAGAAACTGTAATGCCAGTAAGAGGGGCATCTTCTTTCTTACTTGCCATGCTAAATCATCAAATAGAATGTAATAAAGATTAAATATTTTACTAAGATTAGCTTACCCCAAAAAATAAATCTTATAAATATTAAAAATCAGTTAGTAATTCAGCGTTTGTCAATACATTACCCACTAAACCTTCCCGATCCATGTCAAGATCAATTAACTCAACCAAAAGTATTAACGCTTCATAACCTTTTGAGATTAAAAAAGTTCTTATTTCATGGCCAATCTTTTTTAGTTTATCTTCATCCATGGAATAAATTGAATATTGAATTAATGAATTTGGTTCCTCTATTAATTTCATATCTTTCACGTGAAACCTTTCACGAGAGAAAATAAGAACATCATCAGCACCAGCTATACGCCCAATTTTTTTAATCTCCTCTTCTAACGGTCCCATTGTAAAGAATTGATGCTCTCTCTGAGCTAGATTCTGTTCCAATATCCTTTCTAAATTCTCTCGAGATTTTTTATCATAAAATGCTGTTAATTCATTCGTCGAAATATTTCTATATTTCTCTTTAATCAAATCCGCCTTGTTTTCAATAAATTCAATCAGGGAGTCAAAATATTTTTCGTCAAGTCTTCTAAATTCATCAACATTTCGAACAAAGTCAGTAAGCTTGTCAATCAAATCGTAGTAAAATTTCATGCGAGACTTGATTTCCAGTTTCGAATCTAAACTCTTAACTTCAGGGTAATACTTTTTTAAAATCAGATTAATTTCTTTATTGCATGAAGCACATAACTTAGCAATTTTTACAGAATTTTTGATATTCTTTTCTGATAATAATTCTTTAATATCCTCCTCTGTACTTACTAAGTTTTCAAGAATTTCATATATCTTCTTCGTGTATTTTTCCTCGATATAGGACATAATAAAGGCTCATTATTTTCTCTGGTGAGTGAATAAAAATAAAATAACAAAAAAATTTTATTGTTATAATCCCGCAAGAGTGGCTGCGACCATTACAGCACCACTTACGAGGGGAACGGTGAAGTTATCGTTCATATCCAATGTTAATAATTCTGTAATTGGTGCTGAAATTCCTCCCAAAATCAAGACAATTGGAGAAATATCTAAGAACTCATATAATAAATAACCAGATATTAATACAACTCCCAAGTAGGCGAGAGAACCCTCGAGGGTTTTATCTAAGATTTTATGCTTTCCAAAAGCTAAACCAAAGAATTTTCCAAAAGTATCACCAAATATTAAAAACACAGATACAATGATAGCAATATTTTTTGGGAAAATTACTAGTGTAATGAAATATGCAACTAAATACACCGTAATAGACGAAAATTTCTTCTTTTCTTTTTTACGATATAGAGCATCCACTTTAGATGAGCTCTGCTCATTCTCTTTGCTACCAAACTCCTTACTTAAACGAATAAAATCGAGGCTTATAAAAATCGCAGCAAAAATACTAATTGAAAATAAGGCTACGGTTAATGATATAAACGCATAGAAAAACAAGAAGATAATAGTACCAAATCGTAAAAAAATACGCCATTTATGACCAGTAAAACTTTCATCATCGATTTTAATCTCTGCTTCTGAAGTGAAATTAATCATGGTGAATATGATGATATGAGCCACGATGATTGTAAACCAAATGTTAAACTTTAAGATGAATGCTCCTGGATAATGTAAAAACACAAACACTACCATTAAAGAAAATGATGTGAGAGGAATAAGGTTAAATAACCGAGTTATGTAGCTGAAAATAGCAGCAAGCAAGATAAAATAAATCAACATGAATATGAAACCTAGGTCATAAAAACAATATAAACCGACATAAAACAACCACATCCCTATCGCCGATGCTACGCCCTTTCCTCCACGAAAATTCAGATAGAACGGGAATATATGACCAATTATTGTCATAAAACCACTAAATTGAGCCCATACGGGATCCAATCCCATCAGTAGACTTATTATAACAGCTATAACTGCTTTAAATATGTCATATAATGCTGTCGGAACTGCATATTTTATTCCCAATACCTTATATGTATTTGTAGTACCCGCATTTTTATCTTCAACTTCCCGAAGATCAATCTTTTTCACGATTCTGCCAAAGATATAGCCAGGATTAATAGTCCCTATCAAGTAGCCCAAGACAAGACTAACTATAAATAATGTCAATACAATTGGATTCAAATTGATCACGTATAAAATTAATATTATTTATTGTGTGTAAATTGTTATTTCTCGCAAGTTTATAAACATGTACCGAAGAATAATCCTATTACCAATATTTAATATTAAACGTATATCCCAAGTAAAAATCCCACATAAAGCATCACTGTACCACTTATTATTGACACGGTAAAATTATCATTCATCTTAATCGATAATAATTCAGTCAAAGGAGCCGCTATTCCACCGAAGATAAGAATTATTGGAGAGATGTTCAAAACAGTAAAAAGAATGTATCCACACAAAGCCATGCATCCCCCATAAGCAAGCGTTCCCTCGATTGTTTTATCCAAGATTTTATGGCGACCAAATACCAAACCTATTACTTTGCTAAAAATATCCCCAAAGATCAAAAAAACTATTGCGCTAAACGCGATTTCCCTGGGAAATGCTAAAACAGTCACGAAAAAGGCAACTAAATAAATACTTATAGAGGAGAAGCTTTTTGCTTCATTTGATCTATATAGAGATGATCCTTCTTTACCTGTCTTCTCTCCACTTTTATGTTTTAACATCCTTCTTATATCGAGTGAAACGAATAATGCCATAAAAATTAGTATTATCACGAATGAGACCGATTTCGTAAAAAGATCATAAAAAACAAGGAAAAATAGTGTTAAAAGCCTAAGTAGCATTCGTATCCAATCATTCTTAAAAATTTTACCTTTAAAGGGAAATTTTTTATTGATAACAGCGCTATAAGTTACGAATCCAAACAGAAATGCTAGATGTAATAGGAAAAAAATATTGAACTCATTTCCAAGATAATAATAATAAGATGCGTATCCTAAAATAGGAAAGATTATCCATGCAAGCATGCTAAGCAACTTAGTAATCCAGATGAATAATAATGCAATCGGAACCAAATACAAAACCAGAAAAATCATCGTAAGATCATATGGATTTGAAGGAATTAAAGGCATCATATACATGGCGACGTAATAAGGAAGCATGCCAATTGCAGCTGCAACTCCCTTTCCACCGTGAAATTTCAAGTAAAAGGGGAAAACGTGTCCTAATATTGCCATTATTCCTGAAAATTGGGCCAAAAAGTAGTCTAATTGTAGAAGATAAATTGCGAGAATACATGATATTAAACTCTTGAAGATATCATACGCTGCAGTCAAAATTCCATATTTTTTTCCAAGAGAATGCCACACATTGGAAGTTCCAGGATTCTTCGTTCCAACTTCACGAATATCTATCCCCTTCATCCGCCCGATTAGATAACCGGGATTTAAACTTCCTAAAACATATCCTACTATGAGAGAGATTACAAATAGAAATAATTCGAGTGGATCCATTTTTATTCATCTATTCATGTGATTTAATATTTTATTATGAACTCCCTTAATTTTACAATGATTATTTTATTGTTTACAATCCTCCAAGAAATGCAACGTACATTATAGCTCCACTGAATAGGGGAACTGTGATGTTATCATTTATCCCCATGGAAAACAATTCGATTAAAGGTGCTGAGAGTCCACCGAAGATGAGTATCCAGGGAGATACGTTTAGCAGTGTATATAAAACATACCCACAAATCATCATGCAACCATAATATGCTAAGGTTCCTTCCACGGTTTTATTCAAGATCTTATGTTTTCCAAAAGCAAGACCAAATACTTTTCCAAAGGTATCCCCAAAAATGAGGAAAGTACTTGCTGCGATAGCGATTTCTTTGGGAAATACTAGGATTGTTACAAAAAATGCGACTAAAAATACAGACATCGATGAAAACCTCTGGAATTCATTTTTACGAAATAGAGCTTTTGCTTTTTCATGAAGAACAACATTGGTTTGTTTATGTAGAAATCTAATAATGTCTAATAAAATGAATATAATTGCAACACATCCTATAATCAATAAAGCTATTATTTGTGAATAGATGACATAAAAAACTACAAATAGTATTGAGAGGGGACGTGTAATCACACGCCATTTATGTCCTGTAAAATTTTCATCAGTTATTTGTATTACCTTCATGGTAATGACGTTGTAAACATTAATGGATATAATCTGTGCAAGAATAATCCATAAAAAGAGGTTAAACGGGTTTCCTGGATATGTTACCCAGATAAAGTAGCCAAATGGAGGTATTACAATCAAAGCTAAAAGTGTTCCCCTCCGGGTGATGTAAGTAAAAATTCCTACTAAGATCATTTCAAAAATGAGAAAGTAAAGCAAGTTTATATTAAGAGTGAGGTATGCAACTATGTAGAATAGCATCATTCCCGTGGCCGTGGCAACTCCTTGACCTCCCTTAAAGTTCATGTAGAAAGGAAATACATGTCCTACAATTGCCAAGATTCCAGATAAAAGGGCAAAGAATTGAGGGGTCCCGACAATAGTTGCGATGAAAATCACTAATAATCCCTTAAATGTATCATAAAATGCTGTTGGAACAGCATATTTCAGTCCCAACAAGTGATAAGTATTCGAGGTTCCAGCATTTTTCGTTCCCTCCTCTCGAATATCGATTCCTTTCATCTTACCTAACAAGTAACCCGGATTGATAGATCCTACAAGATACCCAACAACAGGAAATATAATGGCCAATATAATCTGACTCGTTTCCATGATAAATCACTCTACGCGCATTAAATAAAATGATAATTGCTTTTTTAAATGCAATGCTTATTGAATTGGAAAAAATCACGATTTTATATGATTTTTTAGTAATAAAGTTAATCAAACTCTCTAAAATAGGTTATATGTTATTTTATCAAACTTCTTATTAGTTTAACTAATACTACCTAATTTACGAAAAGATTTAATAAGGTATTGACTAACTACACATCTTACACTACTGTCATAATCATTTAAATTGAAGGGAGATAACTTTGATAAATGTTGAAACTTTTCTCATGTCATTGGTCGATAATGTTGTATGCGTGGGCTTAATTTTTATCTTGATTCAATTGTTTTATGCAATATTTAACAAGCAAGGACATTTATTACTGAACCTAAGATTTAGCGCTTTTCATATATGCCGTTTTCATCCCCAGTCCTTTTGGTTCTATCTCTTAGCTTAGCCTCATTAGGATTGCATCCCATCATGAAAATTGGCATTTTATCTCCATCAGCAGTTCTAATTTGCTACTTAATTAGTCATTATGTCCTTCACAAAATAAAATGGAAAAGACTCGAGAAAGATGCTCAAGATAAGAAGAAGATAGCTTTTTACCAACCAATTCAATTAACTAAGACCATTAGATTAATCAGATGAAAATATTTATTAAGTGATAATCCTTAAAAGATTTTAGGCAGTTGACAAATTTGGTAAATTAATTGCATGTATAAAAAATTATTAGCTATAATCTTGATTATTATTGGAGGATATCTTTTAGTAGGAAATCCAATATTATCAATGATATTCACTAATGTGGAACCAATTGGATTCGATGTTCCAATAAACCCCGTGAATTATGCAACTAGTTGGTTCTTGCTATATGGTCCGATAACAATATTACTGGCAGGAATAGGTGTCTTGTTAGTAATTTATGGATTTTCCATGCTAAAAAGAAGTCACGTGATTATCAGAGAAATCGAATAAAAAGTTAATCAAATAAATTCTTAACTTCATTGAGATTAGTTTTCGTTATGAACCAATTAAATATTATAAAGTGTTCTAACTTAGGGTATAAAATAAAAATAGAAAGAAGTAAAAAATAAAAAATCAAACTAAATCTAAATTGATCATTGAATAAATTAACAATCTTACGCTAATTTACTCTTAATTTGCTTGGAACGGCTTCGAAGAGTAACCTCTGTGACCTTGGCAACATCGGACACTTCTGCTTGTGTCTTTCGACAGTTGCTTGCTTTCGCAGCCATGTAAATTACACTTGCTGCTAACCCTTTTGGATCTTTTCCAGTACGGAGTAATCCATTTTTAGACGCTTCGGCTAACATGTTGATGGCTTTCTTTTGTACTTCCATTGGTAGGCCTAAATCATTACCAAATCGAAATACAAGTTGTTCAGCAGTTATCGGACGGTATCTAAGTCCAAGTTCAGGCAAAACTTCTTTGACAATCATGCCTAAAGAACGGTGAACTGTTCTTCTGGGAGTCATGGAGGCATCGCAAACTTCTTCTAACAATCGTGGAAATTCATGTACTCGAATCGCAGCATATAAAGAAGCAGCAATGAACCCGTCAATTGATCGACCCATTGTTAATTTCTTTTTTGCTACAACACTATAGATTTTCCACGCAGTCTCCTTTATGTACTCCGGGATGTTCATTTTTGAAGTGAGCATCTTCAATTTAGGCTTTGCTTCCCAGAAATTTCGCTCAATACTCGAAATCAATGAATTCTGTATCTTTGATAATCTTGAGAACAATGTCTTCCCTTTTGCGTTGATTAACCTTCCTTTTGAGTCAATTTTGGTGTTTGGAAGCATGGTACGTGGCCCAAATTCCCTCCAGCGCGGTTCTGTCCTGCGGCGCTTGTTCACCTCTTCTACGGTATACGCGCGGCGCTCATTACCAACAAGGTTTCTGGAAACGATCATTCCACAGTTCATGCATACATTGTCGCCATCTCTTGACTCGATACAAGGATTATCGCAGCATTGTTCAGGTGTACTACAGCTATTTATATCCTCTGCTTCGGGCCTTGTCCCTCGCAAGCGATCTCTATAATTACTTGTCATATTTCTTCACTTTTTTTTAATGATTATTCGTTCGGGTATAATTCATCATTATTCGTAAAATACGTGTTAAAAACCAATAATCACTTGTTGCATATTACTAGTTTCTATTAGGGTATTTATTTCTTTACGTTAATAATTATAATTATTTAATCCCAGTGCAATACATTATTAAGTTACCCCACTATATAAAAATGTTTTTGTCTGGGTTTGTTATACGTCAAAGAACAAGAACTCTAATTCCCACGTCTCTCCCGCTAACTGATGGGAATTGCTTTCCATTATAATTTAAAAGTTGCTATTTAATTAAAGAAATCTTTAATTTGGGATTAATGGCATATTGATATTAGCTCTATAGTTTAAGTCCTATAAAGAACTTAATATTACATAAAGTAAAAAATTAAAAAATATGACTATAGAATTGATCTTTATTGTAATACAAGATAATTTGTTCTTTCTTGACAAATAAAATGTTTTTCATAATCTTCGTGACCACAATCGATACATCTAACGGTTATTGGCGGGAAATATTTAGTAATTTTTGGTTTTTTCATGCTGGAACAAATTGGGCATTTATAATGCATTTTGAAACTACACCTAACATACTTTAATTATCCATTTTTGGCTAATTACCAATTATAACTGTCGTAAAACAACTATTTTAAGTCCAATACTTTTCCCTCATTTTTTATATTAAAGACAGAAGAATTAGCTAACTATTGAGTTATAATTTCAATTGAATATGAAAAGATTTCTTAATTTTTATTTATTACATCTAAAAAAGCTTTCAATATCATTTATCTGAGCATGTAAAGATTCATACCTTACTGATTTAAATGGAAATGCTGAAATTATTAATTAGAATTTATTTAATTTCTATTAATATAAATTCTGTTAGAATTTATAAGAGGAACAATTATTAGTATGAATAACTTACAAGATTGTATATTTCTCTGTTTAACCTTAGATCCTTTAAAAAATGTTGACATGACCCAATCTATAATTAAGACACCAATAAATTTGAAACATCCAAATGTTAGGCGAGTGATTGAAATTGCAGAGGAAATAATTTCTGAGAATCATCTCTTAACCCTAGATAAACTTTTCAAACGAGCAAAAAGAATTTTAAAAATTCCAAGTTCTGGATTAAAAACCATAATTCAATTTCTAGTTAATAAAAAGATTTTAGTTGATCAATCGAGATTTACAAGTCAATCGGTAATATCTAATCCAATTAGGAAGGAAGTATATTCTATTATTTCTCATAATCCAGGAATTCATATTTCCGCAGTTAGGAAGTTGATCCAAGAGGAAGGTTTAAGTTTAGGAGTTGGACAATTACTTTGGCATATTGATATGCTTCTAAAATTTGGTTGTGTTAAATCTGTAAATGTAGGTAATTTTCTAATTTTGATCCCAACTAATATTAGTAGTGAATATGGAATAATCTGCTTTTTATTCCGTGATGAATTAAACAAGAGTATAATAGAATTGATATGTATAAGAACTCAAATTAAACAATCAGAAGTTTATAAAATCCTCAACGAATCGCGTGAATTAGTGTATTACCATATTAAAAAGTTAATAGAATATGAAATTCTCTTGATAAATGATGCAAGAATTATTAGAATTAATCCAAATTTCTCTAAAACCATCAGATTAAAACTTAAAGAAGAAAAGAGGGCAAAAAAATTTATAGAAAATGAGGTCATAAAATAAATGGTATATTGGACTCCTGAAGGGATAGTCAACATTATATCAAGTTCATTCTTATTCGTTTTAGTCATTATTCTTCAGATTTCTCCGAGAACAAATAAAATTTTGTCTGTAAAGTATCTCGCATTATCATTTTTATTTGCCTCGATCTTTAGTTTCCTTGTTTTTTTCTCAATTCTATTTTTAAGCGAAATGATTACAATTGTATATAACCTCATGCTAATTGGAGTAGCTTTATTTTTTGTCATCGGGCTTAATTATATAATGAAAGATAGAATATTTTCAACTAATTTACTAATTGCTCTAATATTATCCGCATTATTAGTATATGCTGCTTTTCAATCTCCAGTTGTTAAGCTTATAACAGTGGATGGTTATTATAGTACTATAGTTGTTGGGTATTTCTCTTTGTTTTCAGATTTATTGTCTGCTTTAATACTTTTAAATGCATTTTATTGGGGTTTAAAAACTCTGCTATATTGCCCGCCAATTATCAAAACAAAAGCAAAGATTTTCTTTATCGGAACAACCATTATGTCGATAGCGACTCTATTTTGTTATTTTCTCAATTTTTTCTTTCCCATTTTCCTTATAATATATCCAATTGTTTTTTCTTTAGGAATTTCAATATTTACAATTAATATTATTTTTGAACCCAAATTATTATATATACTCCCATTTGAATTAAATAGGATTTTGGTAAAAGATAGAGAAGGATTCCCACTGTTTGATCATGACTGGTCAGAATCTAATATTAGCGATAACATCTTCAGTGGATTCATCAGTGCTGTGCAGATAATGAGTAAGGAAGTCATAGATAAAGGAGGTATATTAGATATCATTTTAAGTGACGGAATTTTAATATTAAGAGAATCGGAATTTATTTCTGTAGGATTGGTTGCTTCAAAACCGTCAAAATTGTTAAGAAAATCTTTGATTAATTTTTCAGATGAATTTGAAACTAAATTTATGAAATTATTAAATACTAAATGTAGAGAAATTAATAAGTACGATGAGGCTTATTTGCTAATAGATAAATATTTCTCCAACTTTCCTTCAAAATTGGTTTCTAGCAAAGATAGTCCCCTCTATTTAACCATGAAGTATAAGGAAATTCCTCCCGAACTCGATAATGAATTAAAAAAAATCTTCTCTAATAACAATGAATATGAAGCAATGAAAAAAGAGTTTTTAAAATATCCAGAATCTATGATAGAGAATTTTTTAAAATTTTATGAGGAAAACAAGGATAAGATACCCTACAAGGATGATAAAATCCTTGAGAATAAGAATTCATAAAATGTAAAGATTCATTCCTTATTGTTTTATATACTCTCTTATACTCCCATTATTAAAGATATTTAATAAAAAATATCTGAGCGCGAAATTCAATATTTTAGCTCAAATTAAAACATTTAGGTTAAATGATTTAATATGAAAAATAGTAATAGAAAAAAATGTTTAGTTCTTGGGGTAGTTCTGGTACTTTATTTAATTAGCTTTTCAACCTTTTTTGACAAAGGTTTAAATGTTAAAGATCCAATAATACCGAATTCCAGTGATCCAGAAATTACAATTGTTTCTCCGATGAATACAACATATAATGAACCTATGAGCGGATATTATCCTGCAACTTATGGTTTTGAAAACGAATTTGATGGAGGTTTTCCCAAAGGATGGATTGATGAATCAACAGGAGCTTCTTCTGAAGTATCTGTAGCATCTGAAATAGCAGGACATAAAAAAGTCTTATCATATAGTAGTGCTTTAACTGGCGAATTTGCACAGACTAAAACAAATCTTAAAACTCCTCAAACAACTGGATCAATAGAATATTACGTCTACAAAAATTCGGGAAACAAAGGTTTTGAAATTTCTCTTCGAAATTCTACAGATGGATATGCATTAAGAATAGGAATTGATTATCAAAATGATGGTCAATTTTGGTGGCGTACATCTGGTTCAATCGCGGGCGAATTTGGAGCCGGAAAGTATTTAGACAACACATGGTTTCATATAAGAATAGATTTCGATATCATTTCAAAGAAATTTGATATATATATTAACGGAACTAAAGAAGTAAATGAACAAGATATGTTTTATGATATTGGTTCATTAACAAGCATATGGTTTTATCAAACAGGTTCATTATCTGGCCACTGGTACTTAGATGCTTTAAGTTTTTCATGGGATCAAGATTACGATATAGGAGATAATCTTTTTGAAGGATTGCTTTTAAGTTTTGAAAATGCTACACAACTTGATTGGATAGGATATTCTCTAGATAATCAAGTAAACACGTCTATTTTAGGGGACATAGCTTTTCCATTTCCTACTCTTGGAAGACATTCAATTCAAGTTTTTGGTAATAATTCTCTTGGAACCATTTACCAATCAAATATTGTGCATTTTACTACTAGCAATTATTCAATTAATTTGATTACTCCAGAAAATAGAACATATACTGGCTCTATGGATGGATACTATCTCGAGACTTACGATTTTGACGATGAAATTGATGGAACTATTAATGATGATATTAATTTTATCGATTCAAATTCAAGCGATTCTGAAAGTTTTTTTGAAATTATACCAGATTTCAATGGTCACAAAAAGGTCTTGAAATGTGTGGATGGCACTGGTACCTCGAGTCTGTATGGAATTCATAACTTTACACAAACGAGATCATCAGGAATAATAGAATTTTGGTATGCAATTGATAATGTTGACAGTACAAATGGAATGGCTTTGAGATTTTATGGTGATGGTGTTCATGCTTTTTATATTAATTGTTACCATGGGTCATTTCGATCTAATGGATGGATTGATATAGGACAAGCCATTCCTAATAAGTGGTATCATATTAAAATGGTATATGATTGTTCACTTGATACTGTTGACTATTTCATTGATGATGAGTTTAAAAGGACTGCAGCATTTGGAACTGCATGCAATCAAATAGAAATTCTTCAAATAGATTCAAATGCAGGGGATTCAAGTTCATTTAACGCTTACATTGATGCCTATGGTCATCTATGGGATGAAAATGGATATTATCCTGCGACTTACGGATTCGAAAATGATCAAATTAATACCCATCCTGAAGGATTCATGGTTTGGGAGGGTGGTGGAGTTGTACAAGTTAGAGATTCAATAGGAAGCCATAAAAATGTTGTCCAAATATACGATACAAGTGCCTCTGATTACACTGGAATTCATAATATTTTTGATTCTGATCACACATCGGGAACGATTGAGGTGTTTGTGAGATTTAGCCATACAAACAAACATCATGAGTTCAGCATAAGAGATGGTACATGGGCAGATTCGATTGCCTTTAGTTTCATAGATGGGTATTTATATTATTATACAGGAGGAGGTTGGGTGTATACAGGAGCTAACTTTATTGCGAATAAGTGGTATCACATTAAAATTGAATTTAACTGTTCTGATGCCTGGTATCTTTGGATTGATGATACTCGTATTGATAGGGGCAATGGTTTTGAGTTTAATGGAAATCCTATAGCAATGGATAGAATTTACATCATCACTCATAACTCAGATGCTAACTATAATTATTTTTTGGATGCACTTGGATATTCATGGGATGAAAATTATTTCATAGGAGAAAATCAACATGAAGGTTTATTAATTAGCTACAAAACGAATAAGGATCTTGAATGGGTTGGGTACTCGTTAGATAATCAAGCAAATATTACCATTAAGGGAAATAAAGTTATCCCAATGCCAAGAAATGGTACATATTCTATACAAGTTTTTGGAAATGACTCATTAGGTGATATATTTTATTCAGAAAAGAGGCATTTTACCGCACATTATAAATCGGTCGAAATTGTAACTCCTGAAAATATTAATTACACCGCACCAATGAGTGGATATTTTCCCGGAACTTATGGGTTTGAGAACGACCAAGATGGTGATGTTCCAGAAGGATGGACTATGCAAACCGCAATAGGTTGTAAAGTAGAAGTTATAGATGAAATATATGGTCATAACAAAGTAGTAGAACTATATGATCACTCTAGTTCAAATATAGCTTTAATGGAGAATATAATACTATCTCAATCTGTAGGTACAATAGAGTTTTGGATTGCAACTGATAATGCAGGACAAGGAACTTACATTAGTTTTATGGATGCTACAGAACATACTGCATTTAAAGTTGAAATTAAATCAAATCTCATCAAATTTTTATATCAGGGATTTAACTATTTGGAGGATATTATATACAATGATCAATGGCATCATGTCCAGATTGACTTTGACTGTAATGCACATGAAATGTCTTATTGGTTAGATGGAATTAAAAAAAATGAAGCCCCTTTACATTTTTATCAAGATATTGATAACATTGAAAAAGTATGGGCTAATACAGAAGGCGCTGGTACTGGTTATTCAAGCTACATAGATGCAATAGGATATTCATGGGATCCATCTTATTATGCTGGTGATAATCGTAAAGAAGGCATCCTGTTTAGCTATTATGACTATAACTACGATTTTGCATGGAGACAATTTTCATTAGATAGTCAGCCAAGACAAATGATATTAGGAAATAAAACACTTCCAGTCCCAGAAGATGGAAAACATTCGATACAGTTTTTTGGGGAGAATTATTTAGGTGATTATTATGAATCAGAATTAAGAGTTTTTACAATAGAAATAGCCCCATCTGTTGAATGGATTTATCCAGCAAATGGCAGTACTGTCATTTTGCCATATTCTAAGGCACCATATGAAAACGACGGCTTATTTACTTTTCAAAAAACCTCTAGGCTGGTAGAGGATATTGAACTTGAAATTAATGGTACTAATCTTGGAAGTGTATGGAATATGACTTCAATAGTGTTAACACCCTATACTGCTTACATTGACGGATTTTTATCTGCAACCCTTATTGGTAAAAATGGAAGTATGATACTTGATACAGATACTCGGAGTTTCAAATTCGTTAAAGTCACGCATGAATATACTCAAATTTTAAATTCTAGTACACAAGTCATAGGAAAACAGCTTTACTTGATACTTCATGACCCACACGGTGATAATAGCTTCTCAAGTATCTCTGAGTCCACAAGTTTATCAATTGGAGTGGGTTCTCAAATTACCAATGCTATGGGAGTATCTGTAGAGGTTGGTGCTGAATTTTCATTGTTTGGTGTTGATGCTGGGGCATCATTTTTATTAGAATATAAAGAAACGTTAACCGAAGATTATGATTTTCGATATGAAATAAAAGACACCACAAGCTTAACATCTGCTCAAGTAACCAATGATGCAGATTATATAGGACCAGGATATGGGGATCGATACTGGGGAGAATCATGGATTTATAAATGGGTTTTAAATGGAACTCATAGGATTTACTCAAATGGAACTGAACGATGGGAGAAACCAGAATTGTATTACGGTATTCTTAGAGGCGTAGAAACACTTGCAAGTGATGAACATGCTCCCATTGAATGGAAAAATCAAAATGCAATTTACAACGACAGCATTCCCGTCAGTTGGATAACTCCATTCTATGAAAGCGGCGGTGCTCCATATGAGTTTGAAAATGAAGTAACTACTACGACTACCCGAACTACAACATTTCAAATTGACCTAGGGGCAGATTTTGAAGAAAAATTTGGACCACTTGAAACTCATGCCACAATTGAACTGAGCCTAAAAAATTATGCCGAATCCGAGACAAGTAATATTTATAAGGCAGCATATCATATAGAAGACGATGATCCAACTGATCGCCTCGTTCAATGGATAGGAATTGACGAGAAATTTGGGACATACATATTTGAAGGTGATCAATTTTTCTGTGAAACTTCATATCCTCTTGAACATAATACTTATGATTACTTACCTCCTGAAATCGATTTTCCTACAATAACTTTTGATACAAATGGGGACAATATTGGACCTGGTAATGATGATTCACCATTAGTAAGAGTGAATATTTTTGAAGAGGGAGGTTTACAAACTGTTTTTATCAACTATTCTATAGATAATGGACTAAATTGGAGTGTAATTCCTCTTGATGAAATAATTACTAGTCCAGGAATCTGGGAGGGTGAAATACCACCGCATACACAGGGCACTAAGGTACAATGGTATATAATAGCAGTGGACAATCAAGGCAATATGGTAGAGAGAAAAGATATTTATGGAAACCCTTTCGAATATACAGTAGTTAATAAACCAAGTGTTCCTTCATATTCCCCAATATTGATCTTCATAGCTTTATTGATACCGATTGCTTCAATTCTATTAAGATATCGTAAAAAAAAAATCATAAAATAATTCTTTTTTTTTGTTTTGAATTTCTTTATAATAAAATTCAGTGTTTATTCTTATTTATATAGTTTAAAAAGGCTTTTACAATTATATGAAATCTTTCATCTGGTACGACAGTTAAATGATCTCGTCCCTGAATTTGAAAATGACATGCTCCTGGCATTGATTCTGCGAAAATGGTTTTATTTGAAATCAAGACATCATCACTTCCCATTACAGATAATACTGGGATTTTTACTTTTTTAAACGCTGATTTTATATCATTGAGGGAGTTAAATTTAAGATTTTCATCTCCCATTACAAAATTTCCCTCCATGACAGCAACTAGCGCTTTCAAATCTTCTCCCGTAGAATCAGCAAAATTACGGAAATTTAGTGCTACTGGATTCTTAATCTCCTTTTTGTTTTGTGTCTTGAGCCCTATAATAACAGGTTCGTAAAATTGCTTTGCTAATTCTGGTTTAATAACCATTGGTGCAAATCCACCTATTATCGCGCTATTAACGCGGTTTGGTTCCGACAGCAAAACACTTAGCGTGATACTTCCTCCCATCGAGTATCCAAAAAGATTTGCCTTAGAAATGGATAAGTGGTCCATGAGTTTAATGATATCCTCTCTCATATGAAATCCATATTGTTTAGGATCATATGGTTTGTCACTTTTACCATGTCCACGACAATCGACTAAAATCAATCTATTGTCGTCCTTTAAAGTTGATATCCAGTTGGGTTGTCGCCAATTTATTTCGATATTTGCAGCAAATCCATGTATCATTATCAAATCAGGACCTTGGCCTTCAATTTCGTAATGAATCTTAAATTGATTATTATCAAAATATGGCATTTTAAACACTTATTTTAACTATTATTAAACTGTAAGATCATGTTAAATTTTAAAAAGTTTATTCATTAGAAACGTATTCTAAAAAAACAATAATTAGATCAAGAGAAGTTTCAAAGCTTTTAATATTATTAAAAACAAGCGTGCTAAGTTGAAATTAATTTTATATTATTTTCTCATTAATGGAAGTACTTGAGGGCCATTAGGTAAAACCAAAATTCGAGCTTGATGACCTTGTTTCTGAAGAGATTTTTCGAGTGCATCTTCTATTGATGAAGCATACTTCAATCCAATGTTGCCTAATTTATTATCTTTTAATTTGGATACCACGAAAACATCTGCCTTCTGAAGAACCCGTGCTAGTACTTGAATTTCCCACTGATCTGGTGCGGTTATTTGCCCATTCATTATTTGTTTATACATATCTTTAGGATTTATGCCTGAAAAGAGTAATTCTTTAAATCTATCTTGTCTTATGCCCACTCCTTCAATGCATTCATTTACAGAAATAATCGTCCCTCCGTGTTTAACTGCTATTTCTCCTATTGCCATGCTTTTTACAGCTTGATATAAATTTAAGTCTAAAGGATATCCTCCATTTCCACATATTACGATATCGTAAGGATCAGTAATTGGGTGAAAAACATTCTCTAATTGATACTTTACTAGTTTTTTATGCAATTTTTCAAAATTCCCCGCAACGACTTTAACGATTTGATGTTTTTCATTAATGCAGACATTTACCGCGAAATCAACACCAACTGCGTTAGCTGCTATTAATGCTTGTTTATGCATCATGTTCTCTTGATAAATTCCAAATCGAGAATATTCAGAATGGATCATATCTGCAGAGTGATTTTTTTGTATTGTATCTTCTCCTGCAATTCCTGGTAGAATTGATTTTCTTCCTCCTGAAAATCCAAAGAAGAAATGAGGTTCAACGTATCCTGTTATAATTTTAAGATCACTTTCACAGTACTGTTTATTAATCAGAAAGTTATTGTTTGATGTAACAATCTGTTTTAATGATTTACGGTCTTTTGAATCATGGCCAATTACTTTGAGTCTCTTATATAATGATGGACCCAAAATCACTTGATGATCTTCCTTTGTTGATTGTCTATGCAATCCCGTCGCAACTAAAACCGTTATATTCTCATCCTTGACTCCTAAATTATTCAATTGATTGAGGAGTGCTTCAAGAATTAAATGAGATGGGACAGGTCGAGTTGCATCTGAAACTACAATGCAAACATTCTCAATTCCTCTTTTTTTATTGATAATGCTCTTTAAATTAGGGCATCCAACCGGATTGTTAATTGCTTCTTCAATCGATTTAACAGGTGATGGTAGCACTTCTAGAGTCTTTGGACTTATGATCTCTACATTCCAGTCCGGATTTGGAATGAAATTTAGTCCATTTTTACCATAATCAACTTTGATTTCCATGTTTTTTATCCTCATGTATTATAAATCTGGCTTTTTCAAATATTTCTTGAGTTGAAACTCCCGCTGGGCATTGAGAGAGACATAATCCACATAACGTGCAAGAATGAAAGATTTCATTTAATAATTCTTGATTCTCTAAGGTAAGTTCGCCATAAACTAAGCCATTAAGTATGCTTAATCTCCCACGGGGACTATAAGCTTCATTAAGATAATGAATTTTGGAAGGACAATCCGTTGTACAAAAACCACATCTAATGCAATTCAACTTTAACAAACTATTTGGCAAATTAATTAATCTTCTTGGAGAATCTTGAAATCTGGGTTTTTTATTATCTCCTTTGCCCATTCCTGGATTAAAAATTAATTTTGGATCAAATAACTTCTTTATCTCATGCATTATCTCAACCACTTCTTTCCCCTGTTCTTTTATTAAAAAAGGAGTTTTAATCTTTCCAATACCATGCTCTCCCGTAATGGTACCTTTAACAGGTAATATTATATCATTATATAAAGACTTAATCGCTGTATCAAACTCTTGGACTTCTTGTTCAGAATTTTCGTTAAATAAGAATGTTGGGTGTAAATTTCCGTCCATATGACCAAAAGTAGCCACTTTTAAATATGAAAGATCGAGATCTCTTGGTAAATTCTCAATTTTTTTTATAATTTTAGAAAAATCTGAAATTTTTATAGTGCAATCTTCTAGACAACAACTGGGTGCGGCTCTGGCTAAAGCTGGTAAAGCAGATTTTCGTGCATTTATAAGTTTATCTCGTTGCTTGTCAGTTTCAGCAATTTGATAAAATTCTAAATCATAGCTTGTAAGCACTTGATGTAAATATTTAAAATTTTCATTTACTTCACTTAAAGAGAAACCGTCCATATCTGCGATCAAAACATATCCACGTGGGTAATCCATAAATTCACCTTTTAAATAGTTGAATACGACATCAGCAGTGGTCATATCTAAAAATTCCAGCATTACAGGGACAACTCCTTTCTTTCTCAAATCTATAACTGCTTCATTTAATTTATCAATTGATTTAAAGATATACAACCCTAATTTTCTGAAAGGAGGTAATGGTTTTATTCTTAATCCAATTTTGGTAATTAATCCCAAAGTACCCTCTGATCCAATGAACAAATCCTTAAGATTATATGATGATGTTGATTTAAGCACTTCGGTGCCAAATCTTAGAATATCACCATTAGCTAATGCTACTTCTAAATAAAGAACATAATCCTTTGTCACTCCATATTTAAATGCTTGAATCCCTCCCGCGTTAGTAGCGCACATCCCTCCAATCGTGCAAACAGAACTCGACCCTGGATCGGGAGGGAAAAAATAACCGTGGGGTGCGAGCTTTCTATTCAATTCATCACAAATCACTCCAGGTTCAACTTCGACGAGATTATTTTCAATATCAATATTAATAATGTTATTGAATTGATTCAAATCCAAAATAATACCTCCTAGAGCAGAAAGATGCCCAGCAGATAAACTAGTACCACTACCTCGTGGAATTATTGGTATACTATTTTTTTTGGCTAGTTTCAAAATTTCAGAAATCTGCGAGGAGTTTTGAGGGATTAATATCAGATCGGGAATCCAGGCTCTTTCTAATAAAGAACCCCCAAACGCATAAGTCCATCTAATTTCATAGTCAGAAAAACAATATGATTTCCCGACTATAGCTTCAAATTGCTCAATTAAAGAAGGTGTTATATTCCCACTCATTTTAGAATTATCTACAATTTAAGTTCGTAATTAAATTAGCAGTTTAAATTATAAATTTTTGTTTGTTTATTCCTATAACTCACTATTGATTGAATTTTAGATTGATTTTTATACCTTAAAATCAATCACTATCTACGGAAAAACAAGATTTATTTTTAAGTAATTTATAATATTTTTGTAAAAACTTTCGAATTAGTTGGAGATACTTTTGGGAAAAATACTGAAGGATCTGTGGATCTTAACATCTACTGGGGTAGTATTATATTCAAGAGTTATTGATGAAAAAATAAATCCTCAACTTTTCGGTGCTTTAATGTCCGCATTGAACTCCTTTGCAGAAAAGTTATCTGATGGAGGCATTTCTAATTTTGAATTAAGCAACCTGAGATTTGTGGTAGTACGGAGAAGAGAATTCTTGTTTATTGGAAGTACTGCGAATAAGACAAAGGAAAAAAAGACTCTCGAAGAATTAAAAGTCATCTCAGACAAATTTTTCGAAGTGTATCCACAAGATACTATATTAGATTGGAATAGTGATATCTCTCTTTTTGCAGATTTTGGAACACATATAAAGAAATCTTTGGAGAAAGCTCCTGAAGATAACTTAAAAGAAGCCTTCTGGTAAATATAATTTCCGATTTTGAAATTACATTTTTTTACTCTAAAAAACTTTAAATATATGCATATTACCCCATAAATCTTAAGTCTAAAAATCAAAAGGAAATTAAAGAAATATATTATGAACCGATCCAAATTCTATTTCAAAATGATAATTTATTTTTCTTTTGAAATTATGACATATATTAAAAAACGCCTTTTAGTGACATATGCTTTTGGTTCGTGTTATATAAACACATTCTTATTATATAAATTATATAAGTAAATGCGTTATTATAAGAAATAGAGAGGGTGCTATATGGATGTTAGAAAACCTAAAAAGATTAAAGACCATACGAAAAGAAATAAATTTTTTGGTTGGTTCGCTGTAGGGATATCAATTTTTATGTCATCTATTTGGGCATTCTGGGGGATTGTTGAAAATTTTCATGAGGGATGGTATTCTACTTCTATATGGGAAAATCTTTTAATGATGTTCATTCAATATATGAGTCTTTCTATTGGGTTTGTTGTCTTAGGGTTAGTTGCTCTTCATTGGAGAAGGATTGGCCTTGCAACATTTTCATTAGTCGCAATATTTTTAGCAATATTCTTTTCATTCGGAAATTTTGCAGTAGTCGGTCTCATGATTGTAATTCCATTCTTAGGACTTGGTTTACTCTTCTTTTTCGGCAAATTGCCACCTAGATCCCTAAAGCGAGCAAGGATTGCTATCATTATTATACCACTTTTAGTAAGTATAATAGCAGGGATACCAGGTGCATGGCGGGTATCCCAAAGAATCGATGATGGAGATTATGGAACAAGAATTGTAGAGGGAAATGGTATAACCTTAGTTTGGGCGCCTAGTGGGCCTGGATGGCCTGACGGTGGAATTTCTTGGTATGAAGCTCAGAACAGAACCCTATATTTAGCAGAAAATGGAACAATGCTGATGGATATACCTCAAAATATCTGGCGAGTCCCTGGCGTTGATGAGATAGTTCGATCCCAATGCTTACACGGTGTTCAAGTTGGAGGGGTATGGCATAATGATACTAAAACTGCAACTTATAATAAAATACCAGACAAAGAAACACCCCTTTGGAGAGTCCATTCAAAGGTGATTTATTATTGGACAAGCACGGAAATTTCAGAAGGTGAATCGTATTATATTACTTACAGTGGAAGCGTGTACAGTAGGAATAACCATGATGATTATCCATACTTGAGTTTTCGAGCCGTGAAAGATCCCTAATCCAATAGATATGGTCTTAATGATCGAGATGTATTTTTTAAAAATATGAATCGCATTAATTCTATTTTATGTTTCATAGTCACAAAAAATTTAAGATTAGTTGTATTTTTTTTATTGTAAATATATAGAATTGGTTGAAAATGAAGCAAGAAGATTCAAGAAATGAAATCAATGGATCTGAAAAAGAAGCTCAACTTTTATCAGATTATGAAGATATTATTAATAGTGGTAATCTCGGCAGATTGAATGCAAGTGACCCAAATGTAATGTTAAAAAAATTATCCATGCCCCAATTTATCGGCTCTTATCATCTAAAAAATCCCATTAATCAAGGATTTAAATCTATAGAAAATATATTTAAAGGATCATCCGAATTAAAATATACTAAATCCCTAAAAAGCATCTTATTCAATCCGTTAACGATCGTACTTATCATTATAGCCTTGGTATTCAATCTTTTTTGGTTATTTACCTTATTATTTTAAATTTGATTTAAAAATAACTACGTTGTTTATTTTTAATCCTATAAGTTTTAAAGAAGTATTGTGTTATTCTTCTTAAGCTACACGATTAATTTCTTAACTAATAAGGTGTAAGCATACATGATTTATGATGTCATCATAATTGGAGGCGGAGTAACCGGTTGCACCATTGCACGCACACTCTCTAAATATGATCTTAATATAGCTCTCTTAGAAAAAGAGGCAGATGTAGCTTCTGGCACTACAAAAGCTAATTCTGGAGTTGTGCACGCAGGATACGCAGCAGAAAGGGAATATATTAAACGTGATTTGTGCATAAAAGGAAACAAAATGTATACACAAGCTGTAGAAGAATTAAATTTCCCTTTTCAGAGAATAGGATCCTTTGTAGTTGCTTTAGAAGATGATCAAATTAAGGATTTAGAAAGACAACGTAAAGAGGGAACACAAGATGGTGTTCTTGGACTAGATCTTATTTTAGATAAAGAAAAAATTAAATACATGGAGCCTAACATAACTGATGAAGTAGTTGGAGTACTTCATGCTCCTTCAGCAGGACTTGTCAGTCCTTATGAGATGACTTTTGCTCTTGCGGAAAATGCGGCAATGAATGGTGTTAAATTTTATCGAAGTCAAAAAGTTAAAAGAATAAAGCATCAAAATTACGTGTTTATAATAAAAACAAAAGATAAGGAATTTCGTGCAAATAATGTAATTAACGCTGCTGGACTCTATGCTGCTAAAATATCAAAAATGGTAGGAATGGATTATTTTGATATTATGCCTCGGAAAGGAGAATATATCTTGTTTGATCGTAATTCAATGCATTTGAATAAAATATTATTCCCTATTCCCACAAAAATATCCAAGGGTATATTAGTTTGTCCAACTCTTCACGGGAACACCTTTGTAGGTCCTAATGCTCAAAATATAACTGATAAAAAAGACACCTCCACAACAGAAGCGGGTTTAAAAGAGATTATAGAAGGCGCAAGAAAACTCGTACCAAATTTACCTGTAAGGGCTTCTATAAGGAATTTTGCTGGTTTGAGGGCTGTTCCAGATAGCTACGATTTTATAATAGATAATACGGATGTATATGGATTTATCAATGTAGCGGGAATATTATCTCCAGGTTTAACATCTTGTTTTGCTATCGCTGAAAAAGTCGTTGGATTTCTTGAACTCTTAGGCTTGGAGTTGAAAATTAAAGATGATTATAACCCAATAAGACCTAAGCCTGAACGTTTCAAGGATTTTTCAAAAGAAGAACTAGATAAAAAAATACAAGAAGATCCCACTTGGGGAAATATAATCTGCAGATGTGAAACTATTCCTGAAAAAGAAATTTTAAATGCTATTCATTCTCCTGTAGGCGCAACGAATGTTGATGGAGTTAAATTCAGGTGCCGTCCAGGGATGGGACGCTGCCAAGGAGGTTTTTGTCGCCCTAGAGTTATGGAGATTTTATCAAGAGAGTTGAATATTCCTTATGAAAAAATTACTAAAAAAGGAGAATATACCCGTATTTTATCAGGAAAGACGAAGGAAATTCTTCTAAATCAAGAGGAGGTAGAAGAAGAATGAAGTCATTTAGCGTGGATGTTATTATCATTGGTGCGGGGTCAGCGGGACTGGCTGCTGCAGTAGAAGTAAAAAAGGCAAATCTTGATGTTTTGATATTGGAAAGAGATAAGGAATTGGGTGGAATAACACTTCAATGTATTCATAATGGTTTTGGTTTAAAAGAATTTGAAGAAGAACTCACCGGACCTGAATACGTTCAAAGATTCATTAATCAAGTTCATGAACTAAAAATTCCCTTTCTTTTAAACACTATGGTTATTGAAATCACAAAAAGTAAACGAATATATGCCGTAAATAAAGAACAAGGCTTAATAGAGATAAATTCTAAAGCAATAATTCTTGCAATGGGATGCAGAGAAAGAACTAGGGGTGCTATAAACATTCCTGGATTTCGACCAGCAGGCATATTTACTGCAGGGCAAGCACAACGTTTTGTTAATATTGAGGGATATATGCCCGGAAACACTTACGTGATCTTAGGCAGTGGTGATATTGGGATGATAATGGCACGTCGGTTAACTTGGGAAGGTTGTAAAGTTAAAGCAGTAGTAGAGATCTTACCATATGTAAGTGGATTATTAAGAAACCAGGTTCAATGCCTTGAAGATTATGACATTCCCCTGATTACAAATTATACTGTCACTAAAATTCATGGACGAGATCGCATTGTTGGCGTCACCATTTCAAAAGTAGACAGAAATTTTGATAGAATTATAGGCTCTGAGAAATTTATTGAGTGTGATACTTTACTCTTATCCGTGGGTTTAATTCCAGAGAATGAACTCACGTATCAAGCAGGAGCAGAACTCTCTAATAATGGTGGACCTTTAGTGGATAATAATCTTGAAACAACTATAGAAGGGATTTTTGCTTGTGGAAATGTTCTCCAAGTTCATGATTTGGTTGATATGGTCACTGCTGAAGCGAAAAGAGCCGGTAAAAACGCTATAGATTATATCCAAAATAGGCATGGTAGAGAATTAAAAGAACCTGAATATGTAAAATGTGCACCTGGAGAGAATGTTAATTATATCAAGCCAGATCGAATAAATATGCAAAATTTATCTGAAAAAATTATCTTTACATTACGAGCAAGATATCCCGATAGAAGAATACTAGTCCAACTTAAGGATCAAAATAATAACGTAATTTATAAGAAGAAGAAAGTATATGTAATTCCAAGTGAAATGGTTGAAATAGAACTAGAACCCAAAGATTTACCTTTAGATTCTTTAAAGACAATCGAAATAGAAATAATACCTCGTCCGGAGGTTTTAATAGAAGAGGATTGATAAGAGGTGAACTATAATTTCAGAATTAAGTACCGTTAGGATAATTCGATGCATTGTATGTCCAACTGGATGTGAAATCAAAGTTTTGCAAGATAAAGATCAACAAATCACGTTTGAAGGATATACGTGCAAAAGAGGTTTAGAATATGCCCAACAAGAATTTTATGAACCAAAAAGAATACTCACGACCACAATGAGAGTAGAAAATGGATTTCTTCCGCTTGTACCAATTAGAACTGATAAACCTATTCTTAGAGATAAATTAAATGAAGCAATGAAAGTAATAGCTGAAAAGAAGATAAAGGCTCCAGTAAAAATGGGACAAATTCTTATAAAAAATGTTCTTAATACTGATGCTAATGTCATTGCAAGTAGAGATTTAGGGAGAGTATGAGCATACAGAATTATGAATGAACTGGATCAAATTTACGAGATTGACGATCAAATATATTTAGGAGCATATTGGCCGAGATTAAATTTTGAGAAATTTAGAGAAATTGGAATAACTGCGATTGTTAATTTAATGGAAGATAACCTTTATGATCCTACTCCTTATGGATTCAATTATCTCTATCGAGGATTTCCCGATGATTGGTATCCACCTCATGAATACATTCAAGATATATTAGTTTTTATAGATAAAAATGTAAAAGATGGGAAGGTCTTGGTCCATTGTGCTATGGGTATATCTAGAAGTGGAGGAATCCTTGTAGCTTGGTTTATGAAAGAGAATCCTAAATGGACATGGAACCAAGCTCTTAAATACATTCAAAAAAAAAGACTCATTTATCCTTCTATTGAAATTAAAATGTCAATACTTGATTATTTTGAATCAGTTGAAGGTTATCGTAGAGAAAAGTAAATTCTAAAACGAGATTTAACTATCCTAAATAATAGATAATTTGAAGACTGAATCAGTTTGGTATAGAATGAAAGAAACTCCTAAAATTCTCAACATTTTAATTTGCGGACATTCTCAACATGGTAAAAGCTCTCTAATTGAAGCAATTGTAGGGGAATTTCCCGATAATTTAAATTTCGAATTAAATCATGGTACAACTGTTTCTTTAAAAGTGATTCAATTCTTTTTATCACAGAAAAACACTTTTATAAATTTTCTTGATAGCCCAGGCCATTCTGATTTTCAAGGAGGTATCGCACTTGGTCTGGAATTTGCAGATATTCTAGGATTAGTAGTTTCAGGATCAGAAGGATTTCAAGCAAGAACCTATTGGTTAGTTGATAAAGCTATTGAAAAAAACATTCCAGTTATGATTATCATTACTAAAATGGATTTATCGGGGATCAATGTTGAAAAAATAAAAAAGGAATTAAATAGTATAGAAAGTTTAAAAATTCTTTCGATCATAGAGACTTCCTCAAAATTAAGGATTGGCATTGATAAGTTAATTGAAAAGATCACACTACAAGCAAAGATTCGAGTAGAGATGGAAGAAATTTTATCATTCATCATACTTGGATTCGAGACTAAAAAAGGATTAGGAGAACTTGTAAACATTGGAATTATTTCAGGTGAGATAAGAGAAAATCAATGGATAAATGAAAAGATTAAAATAAAGTTTATCTACTCCTTATCTGGTAAACCTGAAAAACGGGCTTGTGAGGGCGAGATTGTTCAATTATTATTTAATGTAGTTCCTAATTTTGAACTTGGCTCAAAGTATAAAAATGGAAAATTTATTTCTCCTAAACTTGTAGGAATTTTATCCGAAATCAAACCGAGAAAAGAGCATTATATAGCAATTCAAGATCCTTCAAAATTCCATGTTGCTCTAGAAGTTTTAGAAAAAATTAAGAAAATCTTTCCTAATTTGGATTATTATTATGAGGGAAGAAAAATCACAATTCTAACGCAAGGAGACTTACAATTTGAATATTTTCAAGAAATGCTTGAAAACTTGATTGATTTTGAAGTTATCGGTTCTAAGATTAAGGGAATTATAACGATTAATAGAAGTAGTAAGGCAAAATATGAAACTGCATCAGTAAAAATAATTCCTAGAATAAGAGATAAACTCACAATTCAACGAAATGGGCTTCGAGCTACAAGACAATGCGATATTCTTGGCGCAGCGGTTGCTTATGATGCCTTTCATTTAGATGGTCTACACGTTGAAATTTATTCGGGTAAAAAGGAAGAACATATTGCTCAAGCAATTACAAAAGCGATTGAAAAAGTCAAAATAATTAAATTAATACCTTATCAAGATGTTATCGTTCAAGTAGAAAATTTTTATGACCTCAATCCTTTAATTGAGAAGTATAAGGTTGAAGTCTTATTTAAGTCTTCAAACAACAAAATTTTCCTCCAAATTAAGAATGAAGAATTTGAAAAATTCTTTAATTCCCTAATGAAAGTCTCTGAAGGTCAAGCTCATTTAAGCTTGCTCAAATTTGATCTTGAGGAAAAAATTCTTTCAGTGGATCCGGGAACTAGACATTTTGGTTTCTGTGTGATTGAGAGGGGACAGTTGCCTTCTTTATGGTATGTTAATTTGAAAAGAAGTATTGAGGATCGAAAGTCTCATAATGTAGCTCGAAAACAACTTGAGTATGAACTAAATACATTTTTAGAAAATGAAAAGGAGTTAATCACAAAAATTTATATTGGTTCGGGATCTGGTTCACAATTCATATTAGAATTTCTTTTAGATTATTTTGCAATTAATCCCAATGAATTAAATTCAGAAACCCCTACAGAAGGGTCTAGAATTAGAAAACCTGATATTTTTTTAATTGATGAGTTTAAAACTACAAAGGAAGCATTATTTCACCTTCAAAAAGGAGAATTGGTAAATGAAGTTAAGGCGAAAGGATTCGTGGACCACGCAATTGCGGCATTATTAATTGCAAAGCGAGGGCTCAAAGGTGAAATAATTAAAATTGATAAAAAACCACTTAATCAACTATATGATTATATTATAGAAAATTATAGTGGAAGTTCCGTTTTCTCCAGTATTCATAATATGAATAAATTAGAGGATTTATATCGAGGGATTTATCTCCGTATAAAAGATGCATCAAAATTAGATTCGAATCTTAGTAATGGGGACATAATAGCTTTTACTGGATTTGGAAGTGGTTTTACCCAATTGCATGGGGTCACATTAACAGGAAATAAAGTGATAATCAAATTTCAAGCTCAAGTTAAATTAAAAAGAGATTTTTTCAAGATTTTTGCTCCTTCAAAAGAAAAAAGATAGGCAAACAGATCCTCAGGTTCAAATTTTCACTAAGCATAAATTTTTAATGAAAATTTTAGATAATTTATTAAAATCGATTTATAATCATAAAAAAATTGGAGTATCTTTTATGTCTGATTTTGAACAGAAAGTAATTTCATTACTAGAAGTGATCAATAAAAAACTTGATTCCCTTCTGGAAAACAAATCGCAAACAAGAACAGTTTCTCATTCCATGCCAGAAGCAAGTGGTATTGTAAAACCCTCCTCGGTAGTTGAAAAGCAGGAGGAAGAGGAAAAAACTAAGGAAAATCCTCCTATAGAAGGTAGGAGAGTTTGCCCAAAATGTGGGGGAACTTCATTTAATACGGTTGAAGATCAGTCACAGGTGCTTTTTCAACAAGGCGGAATGAAGATTTATGCAAAGAAATATATTTGTAAGTCTTGTGGAACTGAAGTCTAAATTTTATTCTCTTTTTTTCCTCATTTTTTAAAATGAAGTAATGACATCCATTTTTCTATTTAAAAATGTTTTTCATTCTCGATACTATTCTAAGTCACTTTGGTTCAATTATTTTTTCAATTTAAGGTGCTAATATTGATATGAGTTAGGTTTTTAATCATGATTGAATTTATTAATTTATTCGAACATTTATTATCTTTTAATCAATTTATTTGACATCTTTTAGGGTGAACTTAATTCCGCCAATGAGAGGTAAGAATTGGTTAAGATATATGAAAAATTTCACCTTGAATAAATTTACCTCAAAGAAAATACCCTATTCTGCTCAAATTGAATTAACATTACGATGTAATGCCTCTTGTCCGTTTTGTTCATTCCCTATGATGGAAGAAAATGACATTTCAAAAGAGATGTCTACAAAGCAAGTAAAATGTCTTATTGATCAAATTTCTAGTTTAGGGGTGAATTCTTTATCTTTCACTGGAGGAGAACCTACGTTAAGAAATGATCTTCCCGAATTAATTTATCATGCTGGGGTTGAACATGATTTAATGATTGGTGTCGCAACCAATGGTTACCTAATGCCTAAATTATTTAAACAAAATGGCAAATTAAGTGGCTTAGACTACTTACTAATATCTTTAGATTATCCCTTTAAAGAACAACATGATAAAATACGAGGGATAAATGTTTTTGATAGAGTTATAGAAACAATAAATCTTGCGAACCAGCGTGACATAAAAGTCATTTTAAGTACTGTAGTTATGAAACAAAATTTTAAATACCTTCGAGAAATCTGTGAATTAGCTGAAAGTCTGAATTGCTCGATAGAAATATTTCCCTGTGAAAATATTATTAGAGACTTTCCAAATAATCGTTATATTGTGAAAAATATTGAAAATTTAATTCCTGACTTATCATTGTGGGCGAATACTATTGATAATTTAAGAAAGGATTTCAATAATATTCTAACCGACCCGATAAGCGTTGCTGTTGTCCAAAGAGGAGGATTTGGAGGAAATCCCAAATATAATCAAGAATTACTAAGATGTCATGTGGCAGAAGCATATTTATTTGTCAGATATGATGGTTTTATAGATTTTCCGTGCAAAATTCATCCCATAAAAAGTTTCAATGCCTTGAAGATTCCTATTTCAAAAATCTATAATTCATTAGAAGCAAGAGAAATTATGAATAAGCACGACGATTTTGAATTTTGTAAAGAATGCAGACTTGGATGTGCTATTGCATCTTCGATGCCTGCTCGTTGGAAAACTCTAGCATCCAAATTTATTATGGGATATTTAAGAGGTAATCTTAAATAAAAATTTATGAGTGTTTAACCGTTTAATTTAAAGCCTTATATGATAAAACTTAATTAAATTAGCATATTTCATAACTTAGTGATGAATTAATGGCAAATGAGTTTATTATCCTCCAAATCTTTTTTATAACGCTAGGTATGGTTGTCTTTAGCTTGCTATTAAATAAAATAATGGGGATTAGTCCTAAAAGTTCTAAAGAATTTAGAGAGAAAACAAAAAATCTTCAGGAGAGAATGAAAAATGCGCAATTAACTTCTGATACGCAACAATTCTATAGTTTACAACAGGAATCAATGCAGTTAACTAAAGAAATGATGAAAAAACAGATTTTACCCTCATGCGCGAGATGTATCGTTTTTTGGATAATATTCGCGATCATTGGAATTTTTTATAATCCTTATGGAGCTTTACTTCCTTTTCCACTTCTTTTCTTTGGTGATGGATGGATTGCTGTATACTTTCTCTTTTCCTTTGGACTTACTTTAGTGATCTACTTAACAAGGTGGGGTTATAGAAAAATTACGGGAAAAGAAAATGCTCCCAAAAGCGATGTAACTGAGGTAAGAAACATTCTCTCAAGAAACTCTGCCGAACCTCAAGAAATTTTCCAGATCGATTCCCACGAAGAGAATTTAGGCACAAATGGAGCTCGTAGTGACTCTTGGAAAGAAAGAATTAAAAATTAATAATTTGACTATTAAGATCGAGAATAAACTTAAAAATTTTGGATATCACATTTAAAAACCTTGAAAAATGAGATTAAATAAAATTTTGATGATTATTGGTCTAATTATAACTGCAGCAAGTTTAGTGCTATTTTTCTTATTTGGAGAATTCTGGTTAACTCCAATCCTAATCATCGTACCTTATTGTTTTAGTAGATCTCGATTACGGGTTGAAAATCATGAGGAACAGTCAAATGAAGACTATACACAAGATGAGGAGACACGAGCACCTGGAGAAACTGCTCCGTTTGTAGATTTGGATGTAGAGTCATATGATGATAAGGGAAAGAGGTGTTCAAAATGTCATTTTCTTATAGAAGAAGAAAATCTTAGATATTGTCCAAATTGTGGAAAGAAATTAGTAAAGTAAACTACTCATTTTGAGTGTAGAGTTAATATGGAACGTAAAAATAATGATATAAAAAGACAAATGTTACTCTATTTTACATTTGCAGCTTTAATGATTGGATTGAACTATGGTATTCAAAAGTTAAATCAATTTATTGCTCCAACCCTATGCTCAAGTTTTGCAGGGATTGATTGGTTTCAAGTTCTCTATTGTACTCAAGAACCTAAAATGTCACATTTTATTGGATCCGTTTTAGCTGTAGGAATTACCTACCTAATAAAATTTTTTCTTGATAAATTCCTTGTTTTTAAGGCAATGAGTAAAAAATTGAAACAAACTTCAAAAGAATTCGTAAAATATTTCATGTTCGCTATTTTAACAACGCTTGAAAATCTTGGAATTCAATTTATATTAGAAAATTTCTTCAATTTACCCTTAGATTTAAGTGTTTTTATCGCACTTCCAATAGGATATTTGACCAAATTCTTTTTAGATAGAACATATGTGTTTCAAAATAATATTATTATAGAAGAATTGTGATTTTCTTTTGTAGTCCTCCTTTCTAAGGCGATTTATGCATCCTTTGGATTAATTTGATAAGATATATTAAGTTTAAATTCGATATTAATTAACATAAAATTTAATAGATCAAAACGCGTTTTTTATAATATGCCCGAAGATCACGAAGACGAAGATAAATCAATCGTCGATGCCTTAAGCTCTCTTGGTTGGGTTGAAGAAAAAGAACCAGAAGATGAGGGAATTCAGAAAGATGAACAAGAATTAGAAGAACAATTACGTTTTCTTAAAGAAGAAAATGATAAATTAAAGACTGAGATTGAAAAAAGTCAAACAGAAACAGAAAATTTAATGCAAGAACTTTCTGAGCTCATACGTGAAAAAGAGACATCTCAACAAATAGTTATTAAAAATAATGATACAATTGAAAATCTATTACAGAGTATTACAGAAAAAGATGAAAAGATAAAAAATTTAGAAAGGCAGGTTCAAGAGGCATCCGACGCTTCACAAGAAGAACAATTGAAGCTTAAAATTAGAGAAAATGAATCTCAATTAGAAGAATTAAAATTTATTGTAGATGAGAAGAACAAGACAATTGAAAATTTAAATAAAGAAATTGATAAATCCAATCGTATCATAGATGATCAAAGTCAAAAAATCCAATCTTTAACAGATGAATTAGAAGAAAATCAAACCAAATTTAAATCTACAGAAGATTTAACTCATTCACTAGAAGAAAAAGATAAGCAGATTATAGAGTTGAAGGAACAATTACAATATTTAGAAGAAGATACGATCAATAAATCTAAGTACGAAAAAATTAGAAATGAATTACAAGTCAAGGATGAATTGATCACTGAAAAGGAGAAAGAGATTTTTGAAATGCAAAATACTTTTCAATCTCAAAATCAAAAATTACAGGAATTACAGCAACAACTCGAAACATTTAGTTTAGTAAAGAAAGATGTGGAAAAGAAAGAAGAAAGGATAAATGAATTGGTCTTAGAAGTTGAAAAATTAAACCAAAAAAATATCACGAATGAAGAATTTATTGGAAGGTTACAACAAAAATTAGAAGAAAGCCAAGAAAAATCTGGAAATATTACAGGCAAATTCGAATTAGAACTCTCAAATTTAAGAAGCATTATAGATGATAAAGACGTTGAAATTCGAGAATTGGCAGGCAATAAAACCAGGTTAGAAAACAAATTATATGAAGCAGAACAGATCGAAGATAGACTTTTAACAGAAATCCAGACAGTTAAGGATAAAAATTTAAAAATGGAATCTCAACTTGAGAATAAGGATATTGAGATTGTTGATTTAAAGAAAAAAATCAAGATGCTTAGACGAGATTTACAAAAAAGTTGAAATGATTTTATATTCAAATTGATAAAAATAGAAAAGAAATAAAATTATCTAGCTATTTTTCCCGCCATTCGATTCCACATTCACCACAGCGGTACTTTTTACCGTATACTCTCGGATAATCTAATATGATATTGCTTTTATCAACTGATTCGTGAATGGACATTTTATTTTCATTCCCGCATTTTGGACAAACTCGGCGACCATCACTTTTCTCAATAGTGAGAATTGAATCGTCAACTGCACCAGGAATTCCTGGACCAGCACTTGATGCACTTACTGCTTTTATCTCTTGTTTTATCTGTTCAGGCGTGACATCTGAGATTGTAGCTTTATGCTCTGGTTGGATGGATTCTGCCATTTTATCTGCTTCGGTTTCAGGTTCTAATTCTGATTCTGCTCGTAATTGAAATGCATCTGATTCTTTATAATTTTCTCCCTTTTGGAGAGCATTGATAAACTCAACGTCGTCACCTTCTTCAAAAATCGTTTCATTTTGCAAACCTGCTCGCTCTGCATCAATTTGACGAGCCCATTGTCCCGATTTTACTTTTTCTTTTACATTACAAGCATTGCCCTGCCAAACATATATTTTGTTACCTAAATCTAATACAAAACAATCTTCTGTATCTAAACTCTCTCTAACGTAAGGTACTTGTACCATTTTCATTGCATCAATTCCTTCAAACTCTTCAGAAGATACTCTATATAAAACATTAATGTGCTCATTAAATTGAGCATAATCACCTGTAACAACATCCTTTAGCATGGTTCGAGCGACATTTTTCTCGACCACTTTCATCGCTCCCATTGAAGATATGAGTTTGAGAAATTCAGCTGTTTCTTGGTTTTGATCAATAGTAATAATTTTTGCTGCTCCCCCTCTTTGCTGATCTAAAGTACGTGCTTGGGCTGCTCCAGCAGTTTTTTCATCAACTGAACATTTGTTTCCAATCCAGACATAGATCGTCCTATCATCATCAACTAAATATACATCACCAGTGGAAAAGATCGGATTATTTATTTCTTGGAGTTGTCCTTGATTAACCAAATATAATTTCATTATATTTCACTTAATTAAGTTGATTTTTTTTTAAGAAGTTACATTACATAATAAACTCAATATTTTTAAATAATTAGAAATAAAAACCTAAGTTTTATTTAACAATAAAATCTAGAAAAGCTGATTTAATGCGTTGAATGAATTCGGGTATTTGATCAAGGTTGATTGAACAATAAGCTATGCGAATTCCATTGATATTTTCTTCTGGCTTTTCTATTGGAATAATGCCAACTTTATATTTCTTTAATAAAAAATCTGCAAAAATATTGGCTTTTACTATGTTGGGATCGATATTAACGAAAATGAAAAATCCTCCACCATTAGGGTCAATTGAAATTCCAGGGATGTTAATTAAACCCATCTGCTTGTTTATAGTTTCGTAACGAGTTTGAAGTAGATCTTGAATTTTTTTTCTTTCTAATGATAACTGTTCAATACCTTGTTCATTCAAAAGTTTTTGAATGATTACTTGATATAAATGATTACAATTAGAAATAGTACTCCTTATCAACCCAGAAAGCTTATTATCTATCTCATTTTTTAAGATTTGTAAATCTCCTACGCCTTCTACCCATTTTGATTTTAATCCTATTGTAATAAATCCTATACGAGCTCCATATAGTAATAATTCCTTAGTGACTCCATCAAGTTTAACTGGGATGATATTTTCATTCAATTTTTGTAAATCATAAAAAATTGAATGCTTTACTCTATTCTTATTAAAAACATAGGGTTCATATGCATCATCAACCAATACAACAATAGGGATCTTAAACTCATTATTGATTTCAATTAAAAGTTCTACTATCGCATCTTTTTCTTCATAAGTTGGAACATATCCAGTTGGATTATTAGGAAAATTGAGAAGGATAATCAGTTTCTCCTGATGTCTTGCTGTTTCTTCTAAAACTTCTTTTAACCCACTTACATTCAATTTTCCCTCGTGAAAAAACTGGAATGACTTAATTTTTCCTCCTAACAACTTAATAATATTGTCATAATTGCCCCATCTTTTGTTTGGAATAATAACGCTTTCATTAGGATCTAAAAACATCATAAAAGATGAAAAGATAGCATTTGTAACTCCGTTTGTAATAATAGGAAGCGTGGTGTAATCTTTTAAGAATTGAATTTCATTAGGATGATTGAAAGGACATTTCTTCACTATTATATCTTTCCAGACAGACCTTAAATTAGCCACTCCGGGTATTGGAGCATATGGAACTAAATTATTAATGTTAAAATCTTGAAATTGAGAATGAACACTATTTAAGTAGCAAGGGAGCCACTCAGATGATCCTCCGGGGATGAAATCTTTTTCATATCCATAAGCAGCTCCAAGAGTCGCTGAATATTCAGCCTCCTTTTTAGCCCTTCCAGACCAATAAAAAATTCCATCTGATAAATAAATCCGTTTTCCAACATCTGAAAATGCTTTATAGAGGGGAGTTTTAGGAAGTAGGTTGAATTCCATACATATTTCTCTTTATTTAATTATCTGTTGTATGAATTACACATGAAATAAATATTTAAGTATCAAAATCTTAATAACAACCTATGAGTTCAGAAAAGAATTTACCGTATGACAATGAACAAAAAATAGAAAAGCGACAAGATGAATCTTCAAAAAATGTATTTCTTCAAGCTTGGAATGGGTTTGTGAAAGAAATAAATGAGGGATTAGTGAATTTAAAACAAACAATAGAGGAAGGATCAAAAGAAAATCAAGAAAACTGGGAAAATAACAAGCAAAACATTGATAAATTCTTTAAAGGTCTTGGAGAATCGTGGGAAAGGGACTTGAACAATTTTTCTACTGAAATGGAGAAATTTCAGCGTGAAAATCAAGAAGAATGGCAAAAAAACAAAGAAAAAATTTCGAGTTTTTTTCAAGACTCCCAGGCAAAATGGGATGCCCAATTAAAAAAATGGAATCAAGACATTCAACAAAAACAAAAGGAATCAGCTGAACAGTGGGAGTCACGAAAACAAAAAATCAACCAGGATTTTCGAGAGTGGAGAGAACAAACGAAACATGACTGGGAGAAAGGGTTAAAAACGTGGCAAAAGGAGATGATAAAAGGATCATACATGTTCCTGCTATTTATGATTCCTATTTTGATCGTAATATTTGTTATTGTTTGGCTTATCATGAGGTTGCTTCCTAGTTAAATTATGCTAGAAATTCTTCTGTTTTCGTTTTTAGTAGCTTTAACGGGAGCGCTTTCCCCGGGACCACTACTAACCTTTACCATCTATAAATCATTGAAAGAAAAGAAGGGCTATATAGCAACGGTTTTTATTTTACTTGGTCATGCGACAATAGAATTAACATTAATACTGATTCTTCTAGCTGGAGCTACTGTAATTTTCCAAAATGCTATGTTTTTAATTGTTGTTGGCGTGTTGGGGGGAATTTTTTTAATGATTTTAGGAATTCTCCTCATCAAAAATGTGCATCGAAACAGAATTGAGATTAACTTTGAGGTAGAAAACCAGATGAAAGGGTTCAAGGGAAATAGTTTTGTTGGAGGGATCGTTGTAAGTATTTCAAATCCATTTTGGGAACTTTGGTGGGCAGTAATAGGAGTGGGATTAATGATTAATTTAAATATTGGATTTTATAATCCCCTTGGCCTTCTGCTATTTTTTATAGGGCATGAGCTTGGCGATATCGTGTGGTATTTGCCTGTTTCTGTTTTTATTCATTTAGGAGGTAGATCACTCAATCCTAAGATATTTCAGTATGTTTTACTAGCATGTGGATTGTTCATGATCATTTTTGGGATTTATATGATGTTCAGTGCTTTTATAACCATACCAACCACTGTCTTATAAAGAAAAAAAATTTCTTGCTTTCGAGAATATAATACCATAATAACACCCTCATATCACATGAAAATAATAAGATTTTGAAATCTTCTTATTATAAGAATATAAATTTCGAAATTTGCTGATCTAGTTAAGAACTCTCGTTCGATATATTTTTTTATTAAATTAATTATAAACCATTCAATTAGGAATTATGACTGCAACTATAAATGAAAAACCAATGATTAAATGCCCCCTATGCGAGAATCAATTTATTCCACGAACATTTTATCCTGAAGATGCGATATTTTCAACTCCAGATCAAAAAAAATTTTCCTCAGGATTCAATGGGTATCTAGCTATGGGAAGTATAAAACCACCAGAAGTAATTTTAGGAACCTGGGTCACCTATTGTCCAAAATGTAATTATATTATGAAATTTGTCAAAGAAATAGTTAGAAAAGAAAAGGTTCAGACCCACAATATGAAAAGTATTGAACTGGCTGAAAAGTATAATAATTACTACTTTGGTTTCGAATACGGTGATTATTCACAATACTTGCGAGAAATTACAGAAAGAGTTTCAAATGAAATCGAAGAAACGTTAAATGATATTAATATGGATAACTGGGAAAATTTATATGCGATTAAGGATAATTTTAAATTCCTAGTGAGGTTTTTCACTAATTTAGATAACTACTGCAATAAGACATTAAATCTCACAAAAGTTTATGACATGCCAAATAAGATCAGGAAGTTGAATCTTCCTAAAGAGGTAGAATTAATATTGTTACAGCTTAATAACATTAAAAACCAGATAGTCCAAGGTGATTATGAATTATCCCTTGAAGAAGAAGATATGATTAATGGAATTTTGGTAAAATTTGTATTCTTCCTAATCAACTCTCACATAAAGCCTTTAGTAAACGAACATCAATTAGAGAATGGCTATGAATTTATTCGATTAAGTGATTTACAGGCTGAAATTAAGATATTTTTGGCAAATTATCTTTATACTACATTTAATAGCGATCCCAAATCTAGTAGGCAAATAAAGGGATTTCTTGATCGGGTATTTGAAATTCAAATCTCATAATATCGCAACTTTTTTTTAACCTTAATCCATATGAGAATTTATATTCAATTCAATAACTCACTAGATCCAAGATGGAACATTTAGTACCATCTAAATTAATCATTCTCAAATAAATTTGAAAAAGGCTCAAGAAAATGATTTTGACACATGGGGCATGAATTATATTTAGAAAGCCAAGCAGCTACACAGAGATAATGATATGTACTACCGCAAAATGGGCAAGTTATGAGTTTGTCTTTAGCGAAATTAATATTTTGATGACAAACTGTGCATTGAACGTCTGAGGTAGCAATGCCTTGTTTTTCTTTTACTTTATTTGTAAGAATTTCTTCCAATTTTGCTTGTTCTACTTGATATAAGCCTAAACTTGAAGTTAGAGTTTTAATTTTGGCATTCATTTCTGCAATCCTTTCCCTAAGCTCTTCTTCCGATAATTTATCAGCTAAAAATGCTGAAAGAGCAAAATTAAGCGGAAGTCCCTCAAAATTTTCTGCCTGTTTAGTGATTTCTGTAATCTCTGCAAATAAAATTGATTCTTCATCGATTAATTCTTTAAAACTCTTAAAAATTTTATTTAGCAAGATTGTTAGCAAAAAAGTTAACTGTTGTTTCTTTCGGTTAAAATTATTTTCCCAATGTTTTATTATTTGATAAGTATCTATATCTCTTTCCTTGTACTCATTTAATTTATCGTACACTTCAGATTTGATGGATTTTATTTTATCTTTATAATCACGCAAAAGATCTCTTATCTCTCTCAATTGAGGCAATTCTTCCCTTATAATCAGAGAAGCTTTATCTTCATATTCACTGATCATTTCATTCACTTTGTCGATTCTATCATCAATGAACTTCTTTACTTCTAGGCGTAGACCTTCGTCCCGCACACTATTGAGATAATTCTGATATTCCTCCTTTCTCCTAATAAGTTCATTGTTTAATCCTGATATTGTTTTTTTAAGAGACTCAGTTATATTTTCATAAGGCTCTAGATATCTGTCAAATCTCATGATCCAAGTATCAACATTATCGATGCTGGTAGCTATATCGTCAATTTTCTCTCTATATGTCTTAATAACATTAACAAAATCTCCAGTAGAAGTTTCTTCTATATTATTCATCATATCATGGAGTTGTTTATCCAAGACAGTAAAATAATAATCTATTATTTGTGGTAAGAACTCACTGAAATTCTGTTTAAATATCTTATCAAAATCTAGTTTTTCATTTTCATCCAATGGTTCTTTTTGGTTATAGTCCTTGATTTCATTAATAATAGGACGCAATTTAGACGAGATTAGCGATACAACAATAGGTTGCATTTTTTCTCTTAAATTTTGCACGATCTCTTTTCTCTCTAAAACATTTATAAAATCAGCACTGGAATAATCTTCAATAATATTATTTTGATAAAGTAGATAGATAAGATCAGAGTATATGGGTAAATCATTAGGGTAATTTTCAACGAAAAATTGATATAACTCATTAAAATGAAAGGTAATTTCGTTTAATTTTTGCTTTTTTTTACTAGATTCATCTCCGTGTAAATTCTGGATGAAATTAATTGAACCAATTAATTCTTCCCAATTACCTAAATCTTTAATCTCATTGAATTTATAATTCAAATTTTTAATTTTATTCGCTTCTATCCATAAGTATACTTCATCATCAAATAAATTTTCAAATTGCTTTATGTTTCTCTTTATCATACTTAAGAGAGCATTTGCTCTCTCAAGAGCGTCCTTAGTTATGATAGAAAAATTATCTAAATACTCATTATTCTTCAAAAAACGTTTAACATTACGATTGTTAGCTAAAATGTTATTTAAATTATTTGTAATTATTTCTAACTCTTTTATTATATGCATTTTTAAATTATAATAGAGTTCTTCCCGACTATGAACTAGGAAATCTCCCACAAATATCTCAATTTTTTTTAAATATTCGGTAAATAATTCTATGGGTTCATTGTGAAAAATTTCTGTTAAATAATCGTTTAGTTCTCCTAATTCCGTATTAGAGTTCCTAAACTGTAAAAGCTTGTTTTTAATCTCTAAAATCTCGTTCTTTTTAAATCCTTGGATTTCTCTTGAATCGTTGAAAGAATTATTGAATAAAAGCATTAAAGTACACCTATGAAACTATCTAAATTCAATTAGGAAATATACAGCATCCAATAAATTTCTTTTCAAATTAAAACTAAGCTGTTAAAAAATGCGTTCTAAAAAATATTTTTAGCATTTTGAAATAATAATATGGAGTTTATTCTCCTAATTCATCAATCTCAATGAATTTTTCTTGAGCGCCATCTTTCGTAATAATTATCAAATCAATTCCATTTCCTGACATGGCATCTCTTTTTATGGCATTTCGAATTGCTTTAGTAACAAGTTCTTCACCTTCAGCAATTGAAATATCAGGCTTATACTCCGCTTCTAAAATACCTATGGAAAGGAGCATCCCCGTTCCTGTTGTGCCATAATCTTCTGGTATTAAAGAACCGATGGCATCCAAGGTATATAATTGAGGTCCTTCCTCGTCGTAACCAGCAACTACTAAATTAGTGTATAATGGAGCCATTTTGCGAGAATATAAGAAATTAGATATCATCTTCGCCATGCTTTTCGTGTTAATTTTCGCTCCCGCATCTAACGCATATAAATTTGCTTGTGCTCTCATGATCCTAGCAAGGATTTGATAATCACCAATTAATCCATATGCTGCGAAACCTATTTTCTCACTGACAAGAAATACTTTTTTAGTAGACTTATTCGTAACAGTATAGCCCCATGTAGCTCTTCGATCATTTCCGAGAATTACGCCATCTTTACACTTGATAGCTACACCGGCAGCTCCAGGGACTGTAATTTGCTGACTCATAATTTTTTTCTCTTACTTATAGAATTATTAACTAAACTATCTTGAGATAGTAAAAAAGCCGATTTAATTAAAATTTTTGTTTAGAAATTATAACTTTTCACAAATTAAACCGAACAATTAAGTTATGTCATCATGATAAATATTGAAAGATTCTTCAAATCTTGATTATATCTTGTATATAATGTTCATATTTCAGTCTTGTGAGATCACTGCAAAATCATTAGCATTCTAAGATTAGACTCCAACGTAAATAAAAAATCTGTGTTTTTTAAAATCAATTGATCCGGTAAATTGAAGTAAAAGAAGAAAATGTAAAAAAAAGAGAAAGTAATCTCACTTAAAATGATATTTTCCTTTTAGTATACATTAGAACTCCTATAATAGCTACAATCATAATTAATGAGAAGTATGGACTAAATGGAATCGAAGGTTCTTCTGGTTCTTCTGATGCATTTTTAAAGATATAAACTTCTGCTTTTCCTAAATTATTGGCAGCATCAAGAACATAAAATGTTATATTATGCCTTCCGAGAGTGAGAGAATCCCATAACATCTGATCTATTTTATCCGAAGCTCCACAAGAATAATTAGTACCAATATCAATTTGATAAGCTATTTTATCCACTTGATACTCTTGAATTGAAAGGATAAATGATGGTGCTGTAGCATTAAATACTTGTCCATTTATCAAATTCATAATTGATACGATTGGACTATAAATATCTAGTCGATAACAGATTGGAAGTGGATCGAAAATTGTTCCTTCTTCATAAGTAGTCTCACCTATTCCATCTCCATTACAATCATATCCATCATAATCGTCCCAGTAATTTCCAATTGATCCATTATGAAAAATATTTCCCGAAGAACTGATTATACTAATATGGTCATTATTTGCACAAAATGTATTATTATAAATTGTATTATTATCAGAAATGGTTTGAAAGCTCATTCCTATACTATTAGAGCA
This sequence comes from uncultured archaeon, assembly GCA_964632315.1. Classification (GTDB taxonomy): domain Archaea; phylum Asgardarchaeota; class Lokiarchaeia; order Sigyniarchaeales; family SOKP01; genus SOKP01. Next base: position 102,793 of record CAZWEM010000003.1, on the reverse strand, counting down.
GATTGTGTTCAGGTAAAGATCATTATATCTACCTGTATCAAGTAAAATCCCGACAGCACAATTTTTAACAATATTTTCCCTAACCTCATTTGTGTAACTATCCTCAAAATTTATACCATAATTAGTATTATATCGCACTTCATTTCCAATAATATAGTTAGAATCGCCACCAAATACGTGAATTCCCTTATTATTATTAGCGATTGTATTATTAAAGATAGTATTATTATCGGAAATAGATTGAAAGGTGATTCCTTCAGTGTTAGAATTTATTATGTTTAAATTAATTTCATTAGATTTACTACTATCAAGTAAAACTCCGACGTTACTATTTTTAACAATATTACTCCTAATCTCATTCATGTCGCTATTCTCAAGGTATATGCCAAAATTATTGGTATATTGAACTTGATTTCCAACGATCGTATTAGAATCGCTACCAAGTAAGTGTATTCCCACACTATTGGATTCAAAATAATTATATGATACTGAATTCAAATTACGACCAAAAAGTTCAATGCCATCTCCGTTATCAAAAAACCTATTTTTTGTGATATTGATCCATCGAGCAAGGTAAGCAACTCGAATTCCATTAATGTTATTTCTAAATGTATTGTTCTTAACTATGTTATTTTGGCAAGTACCAATTTGTTGGGAAAACAAGATTCCATTCTGGCACGATTCGAAAGTATTATTATAAATCAGACCATTTTCGACCCCCACTAACCGCAATCCTGCGTTATCATCTGCTGTTCCAGAGTTAATGAAGGTGCAATTACGAATAATGAAGTAACTGTCAAAATTTATCAATGAATACCCATTTGTACTCCCTCCATCGTATGTTTTATTCTCTAAGATGTATGGGTTTCCGATAGTTCCATTACCTCCATCCCAACTTGTATGAATCAAGAGAGGTTCATTTTTTGGAATTTCTTTTAAAAATTGAACATTAATTCTTATTGAATTAACAATTATTAATGAAAAAGTTAGCAGAATTAAAATTATGAATATTTTTGTCTTTTTCAAAAAATTCATCCTTTGTTGTTTGTATAATGATTTGTATGAAATCTATTTAAAACTTTTTTCTTCATATAAAATTTCAATTTCATCCATTGTGATTATCGTTGTTTTGCGCTTTTCAAGCCAAATGTTAATTTAATCCCATAAGATTTTCTATATTAGAATATTCAATTAAGAACTTAAAAGACAAAATGGTGAGATTGGAATCCCCAAACCCCAAACAATAACAAGTTTCTTAATGTCCCATCTTTTAGCATAAAGTACTATGGTTATCGAAGAAAAAATGAAAATTATTTATCTAAGATTTCTGAGTTAAACTTTCTCGAGATTGTAAAAAAGCTGATTTTATTAAAATTTTTGTTTAGAAATTATAACTTTTCACAAATTAAACCCAACAATTAAGTTATGTCATCATGATAAATATTGAAAGATTCTTCAAATCTTGATCCCATATCATACCACTAGAATAAGATTATTTTTTCCCACTTAATTACCTCATGACTAAGACCTTATGATCGTGGGATGGATCTCACGACATTGAATGATGATGAGTTGCATTGATAAAAATTTTTTTAATTCCCCTTTAAACCATAATAAAACCTATATTAAGCCTCTTTTTCTCAACTTGACCATCCGAATTATTTTGATTCTAAAAAATTGGATTCGAATTCTTCATGTGATCTTCCTTTCCATGATCACGGATGATTATCCTTTAATCAAAACATTAACTTTTTGTCGTGATTTTTTATTCATTTAATCCCTCAAGTTCTTCTGATATTGCCAAAACATTTAAATAATCGTTCGGATATTATATTATCTAAGAAACTTTACTAATAAACCAAAAAAAAGTAAAAATACTCGAATTATAAATTTATAATTGTGGAGGAATAGACCATGGCTAAAAAGAAACATAGATCAAGGGTCAAATCGACTCTGAGTGGAGTTTTGCCTGGTCGCCAATAAGGAGATTAATGAAGCAGCAAGGTGCAAGCATCGTAGCCAGAAATGCAGTGGATCTTTTAATTGACCATCTTGAAAAAACAGCATCTGGATTAACCGAACAAGCACGAGCTTTTACCATGCATGCTAATCGTAAAAAGAATTTCTTATTTCAAGGATTTCTTATATAAATTACCAAAAACGATCTCCTACTGGCGATTAAGTATAAATAAATGGAAAATAACCAGATATTTAAAAACTAATTTTTTTTCTTTTTTTTAGATTTTTCATTCATATAATCAGATTCTTATTTTGAACTTTTTTTTGTCCATTATAAAGAAAGAGTTCAATTGAGGATAAAAGGTTAGTGAATACTAGAGATTATGAATATAGAAAATGAATTTATTGATGATTTTAATTTAAATTTAAGAAGTACTATATTTGGAGCTCATTGAGTTCCATTCGAATTATTTCTGTTCTTTCCGGTTTTAAATCATAGGTAAAAGTGAATATTATTATTCCAATTAATACTAATATCCCTGGAATAAGAGTAAAGAGTATTTTAATTCCCCAAAGGGCCATTGGAGTCTGTGTTGAACTACCTGGAATGAATCCAGTCATAGAACGCATAATTGAAGAAAAGAAAGGAGAAATAATTGTTCCTAGGCTACTAAACATGAGTAAAGTTCCGTAAGCGAACCCATCCGAGCGCATACGATGGGTGTGTGAATTATCATCAAATGTGTCACCGATTAGAGGGATCATTGATATTATGTTAAGGCCATAACCAAAGCCCACGGCATTTATAAAAAGTACTGTAAGAGCGAACTCATTCATGAAAGTAGCTATAATAAGGCTTAAACTCATGAGGAAACCCGAGATGATGTATGTTTTTAGATGTCCAAGAAACCAAGATAAAATAAATCCTCCGAGAACTCCCAATATCAGCCATATGATATATCCAGTATAAATTATTGATTGGAATGTTGCTGATAAGCCCAATACATAATAGATATAATAAATCATTTCATTATTAAAGAGATAATTGAATATCGCGATTATCATGAATTGAGTGCTGAGAAGTAGGAAATTTTTATTTCTAAAAATCCGATATCTAACCGCATAATTATTTAAGAAACCTTCTGGAGCAACATTATTTGGGTTAAAATAGGAGTCAATAACTTCTTGTTCTTCGAATATTCCTATAAAGCCAATCATCAAACACGCAATAAATAAAACAGCTATAATAATAGCTGTGGATTGGTAAGAACTTGGTAACCCATATTTGATAAAAAATGGTGTAAAAAATAACGTTATAAATGCCGAGCTTCCGCTTAATGTTTGTGATATCATTGCGAGGAGAACTCGCTCTTTAGGATTCCTGAATCGTGTTAATAATGAAGCAAAAAGACTAATAGTAAAGGTTGTAAAGCTAAAACTAAAAATTAAATACACTATAAGTATTAAGAACCCATATGTTGACGGAATGTACATAGGCATCATAAATAATACAACAAGCATAGAAGCAGTTAAAAATCCTGAACCCAAAATCCATGGAAAACGTCTTCCCAGTTTCCTTGTAAACCCATAATTTCTGTCAGATATATATCCCAGAAATGGTTGAAATAATAAGATGATAACTTCCACTATATAAAATGTCATTGCTATAATGAATATTGGATGTCCAATCTCGACCTCATAATAGAAAAATAAGTATGAATTAATAAATGAATCAATAAGGCCCAATCCGATAAAAGGAACCCCAAACAAAATATAAACTAAGGCAACTGGAAATCTACGATTAAAACTGTTTAACATGATATACTTGGATTTTTATTTAAATTATAGAAAAGATTGTTTTATTAGTAATTAAAGTTGATGTAATTTGGTTTTAACTTAAGCTGATAATGATCGGATGCTAGTGCTTTAATTATATAACTTTATTACAATCGACTCTAACTTTTTTATAGCTTAAAATTTAAATTTTCCATACTATTTTCTTTAAATAGAGAATAGAATTTTTGTAGTTAAAAAATGAGTATAGATAGAAAAGATATTCTACGCCACCGTAGGGCTTTATATTTTGATTGTATCGTCGGGTCTGGGATTGCTATTCTTTCACTTACCTTAATATTCACGGGCACTCGTTATACACACATAACAGACATTACATCATTCTTCCTTAGTGTTGGATTTTGGATATTCTTTCTGGGGTTAGCAGTATTTCTAATAGCTGTTGGTCTCCGTGGTTTATATCTTGAGAAAAAATACCCCGATGGGGTTCCCACTAAGAAAGAAATCCGGGCTCCAATGGTGGGATGAATTTACCAAATTTTTAATTATGACCTCATTAATGTATTGATAATCTTACTTTTAAGAGATAAGAATGAGAATTGCATAAGCACAAAATATTATTAAAATTCATTCTTATTAATACATGTTAGTAGAATAACGTGATTAAATATGGCCAATAAGACCAATGATGAAGCTATTACAAGGGTTAATGGCAAAGCAAAGGAGATAATGTTCCAAAGCATGGACCTCATCATGAACAACCTGAAACATAACATGGAACACTTGAACAAGCCAAAGTATTTCTCCCATACGCAGAAATTCATCGAATTAATTCATGATGGATTAGTGAATAAAAGAAAGTTCTTTCTTTTAGCGTCCGGAAGATCTGCTTTCATCCTACAATGTTTTGCTACTAGATTAGTACATTTAGGTGCCGAAGTTTATATGGTGACTAATTTAGCAAGCATGCCAGCCCTCACGAAAAATGATGTTCTGATTGTACTTTCTGGATCTGGCACAACCGCGATAGTAGTAAGCTTGTTAAAGAACTATGTCAATACAGTAAAACCTTATGGGATAGTGACTATCACATCTCATCCTGAAACTATTATTGGAAGGGTTGGTGATATAACAATCAAATTAAAGGGGCGTACTAAGCGTGATGTTGATAGAGATCATACCGATACTGCAGTATTAACTCCTGAGGGAACTCAGTTCGAAATCGCAGCATTTGTATACCTTGATGCAATTATTGCTGAGTTAGCCATAAAATTAGGTAAGACCAACGAGGACTTACTGACAAAACATTCAGAATCGGTTTGACTGTCTTGATTAATCTAAAATTTTATTAATCTCAATTTCCTTACCTTTAATGTGCCCATTTTATAGTGTCTTTATGAGTGATTTAATTATTTAAATTCAATGATTAGAGATCTCCGAATGGGCACACATCTTTAATTTTTACAGATCATTCTAAAAGCATTCCTATAGCACCAGCAAATATCGAGTGTTCAAGAAAAATTGATTTCATTTGGTTGATTGTACAAAGTAAAGACAGCAATTTCTGAATAGGATTATTATTTCTTAGAAATCCTCCGCAAAAGACAAGATTATCTATTTCATACGACTTTGCTTTCTCAATGGCGATCGTTCCCACATTCTCTCCTATCATACAAATAATAGAGTTTAATAGATCCTCTTTTTGATAATCCTCAATTTTGAAGGAACTATTAATTTTTCCTAGTGAAGCTGCAGTAAATTGGCGGAATATTGAGCTAACTCTGTTATCTTCAGGTGAATAAATATCGCCTACTTTTAAATCCACGTTATATCTATCTCCTTTTGATGCAAACGTAATGGCATCGTCAAAATTATCCATTTTATAAAGTAAATTGATTAGAGCCATGAAAAAACCCCCTCCAAGCGCAGATCCCCCAATATGTTCAAATCTTTCTTTTCTTGAAATCATAGACGTCCCCGTTCCAACCGTTATAATCAAACAATGTGGAAGATTTTTCTCCTTCTTTAATTGATATAAAAATTCAATTCCATTCACGTTTACTTCAAATTCCCCAAAAAGCGATGTACTAAACTTTTCCTCAATAATTTTATAGAAATCATAACCCTTTCCCCCAGTTAGATTAATTTTCTTATTGGAAAAATCATTTTGTTCCAAAAATTGAATGACAAATTCATATGTTATATTTGTGGGGTGCAGAAGTAAAATTAATTTTTTTTCATCGCGATAAGCAATTTTGGTTAATGTTTGACCCAAATCAATTCCAATTATGTTGGAGTTTAATTGACTTAAAATCTTATCATTTTCAATAGATAATGTAAACTTTTGAAAAATGTGCATCACTTACTCAAAAATTAATTAAAATTTAATAAATTAAAATAATAAATTAATTTATCCAAGTTAATCAATTTCAAATAACATAGATTTCAGAGACTTAGATGTAATGGAAAATACCGACGTAATAATTGCTAAAGGAATAGATCATGCTTCTGCATTTTTAAATGGAGTCAAATTATTGGGAGGATTTAAAGCAGTTATAGATAAAGATGACATTATATTTATTAAAATTACCTTATATGATATTCAAGGATTTCCATCGCATTCAGATTTAACAATTCTCTCCTTAATCGTAAAAGAATGCAAAGAAGCGGGAGCAAAGCAGATTTATATAGGATCCATACCGAGAGAAGGTTTAGAAACTCATGAGGTTGAGAAGATACATCGTCTTGTTGAAATTTTGAAGTTTTCTGGGGCTGAATTTTCATTTTTAGACGATCAAAATTTATGTTCAAAAATCAATTTGGAAGCTTCAAATGAGATAATCAAGATCCCTGACATCCTCTTGAAATGCGATAAATTTATTATTTTTAATCAAATAAATGTTCATCCTTTATTCCAATTTAGCTTAGCAATTCAAAATTCTTACTCCCTTATAACCCCTAAGTATCGTCAAGTAATAGAATCCAAATCTCAACAAAATAGGGAACATAAGAACCAATATAAAGAGGATTTGATCACAAAAATTTTAGATGTGTACCAGATTCGAAAACCAGACCTTGTTATAAATGATATTTTTCAAGTCTTAGAACAAGCAGGACCTTATATTTATAGAGATTCGAATTTAAAAACAACAAATTTAATGATCTTCGGGAAAGACCCAATTGCGGTAGACTTTGCTACTCTTAAAATTTTTGCTCTCGATCCATATAGCAATGAATTAATATCAAATGCAATTAAACGAGAACAAAATGGATTGAAAATAAACAACCTCAATTTTATAGGAGAGCCAATTGAACAAAATACATTCCATATTAAACCTTGTACTAAAAATCTAGAGCAGTTAGATGTTTATGGAACTGAGATCAAGACAGGAACAATGTGTTGTGGATGTTATGAACAAGCTTATCATCTTATAAATTTTATGAAAACATTCATGACGAAAGATTTAGTATATATTATGAAACAAACGCTTTTAATTGGCGAAACTCCAAAAGAACCCGAGAATCATAAAAATGTGCTTTTATTTGGAGACTGTGCAGTTAATTCTACACGTAAATACGATTTTAGAAAATTAATACTTACTAAAAAGACACCCAAGATATTCGAAACTCTCAAAAAAGTCTTAAAAAAGAAAACTGAAAAAAGTGCAACACCAAGAACCATTAAAAAGCAAAATAAAGATATTTTAGAATTGCCAGGATGTCCCCCAACTATGAAGAATCTTACTTCAGCACTTATAAAATATTATTCCAAAAAAAACGTACCAAATTTACATTTTTATTTGCAGAGCTTGGACATACTTAACAAAAAATTGAAAGAGAGAGGGGCTAACTAATGTTTGATCCTAACTTTAAAGAAAATTGGAAAAAAATCTTGAAGTTCAATTCAAGAGTTAGCATTATAGAACACCCCGAATCCATAGCGGAGGATGTTAAAATACCTTTCACCCAAATAGAGACAAATACGTTTCTTTTATACAAACTTTTTTCATATCTTTACCCCATATTTATGAATTCTCAAAAAAGTGAAGTTGATATCATAGTATCAGACTATGATATTGAAAACATAGTACTAGAAATATATTTACATGAATCAAAATCCGCTGGAATATACGAAAAAAGTCAAAGATTGCGAAAAGGAATATTAAATTTCAAGCAAGATGACTTAAATGATATTTCATCATTGTATCATGAAATTGAGAAAAAAGTGTTCGAAGAAACTAGTATTAAAATTACTTCTTTACGAATACTTAAAAAGAGATTAGTAGATTTGATAAATACTCATAATTCAAATCTTCAGGGATATGATTTAACTCAAACCTTATCTTCAATTATTAATCTCAACCAGAAAGCGATAGATGATGATTTATTAATAATCTATCCGAAACCATTAGGGTTTCATTTCATCGCTCTTTTATTTACAATTTTGGACATTAACTTATCAAAAATGGTAGAAGATTTAGCAGATCTTATTGAGGGAATAGATTTAGCTGTAATTTTTGCGAACCAAGATTTGTCATTCCTTTCTCATATATATAAAAAAAAAGATGGAACAATTAATTTAGAATTGCGTGATGTTAGTAAAGAATTGAATTACAGAGATAATAATGAATTAAGTAAGAATTTTAATTATAAAAATGTAGTTTACCTGAATCTTTCAAGCTTGGTTACTTTTTTCCTCGATCTCTTTGAATATGATATACCAATTGCTAAAGAAGAACTCAAATTAATCGTTCAAAAACTATTGTATGGAATGCGAAGCATAGAATTGGAGTGGAATATTTCTCCTAAACCTAAGCTATATAACGTTCTTCAGCGATGGATATTACGAATAATGGGGTTTAATTTAAATCTGAGGAAATTATCTCATTGGAATATTCCAGAATTCTTTGGAAACTTAATCTTATCAAGAATTGGTTTAAACTCATCAATATTATTGATACTTTCAGATAATGATAATCCTAGTGATTTTCGTAATTCATTTAGATACATGATAAAATTAGATCTTATCAACGGTGAGCTTAATCACATTTCATCCCTTTCTAAACAAGTGAGTATTTCCGATCCAATTCAAAATTTAGAAAGTTTTAGATTAAGATTATTGAGCGAATTAGGAATTCACACTGATTTAATAATAAAAATTGATCGATCCTTATTGCGTGAATTACTTAATAGGATTCTGGTCAATTTTCAAGATTTATCTCCTCTTTCACTTTATAAGTTAGCAAAAAAATTTAAGAAATCTACATATTTTGATGTGTTTCCTGAATTTCCTGCTTTTTTGCTGCTAAAAAAGAAAAGATTTACCTCGTTTTTGAAAGATCTAATATCTGTTTTAATTGATAGGCATGAATTTTAATCAAAATACTCATTTTGATATAATAATTCTCCTATTAGAATCGCTCCTCCTGCAGCACCTCGAATCGTGTTATGGCTTAGTGCAACGAACTTATAATCAAAGATTGTATCTTCCCTTAATCTCCCAACCGTAACTGCCATTCCTTTATCTGAATCCCGATCTTTAATGGGTTGGGGGCGATTGTTTTCGCTTAAATAAGTTATTGGTTGTTTAGGTGCTAATGGTAAATCGAAATCTTGAGGAGGTCCATGAAAAGATTTCCATATTTCCAAAATCTCCTCTTTTGTGGGGACTTTCCCTTCAAATTTCAAGTATACTACTGCAGTATGGCCATCAGTAACAGGAACACGAGTACAAGTTGCACTTATTAATAAATTTTCTCTATTTGAGATCCCTTTTTCGTTAATTGTTCCAAGAACTTTTAGCGGTTCTTTTTCTGATTTTTCTTCTTCTCCACCTATAAATGGTACAACATTATCTATAATATCTAATGATGCAACACCCGGATAACCAGCTCCAGAAACTGCTTGTAAAGTTGTCACGATTACATTTTTTACTATAAATCCTTTTTGTTCTAATGCGAACAATGGAGTCATATAACTTTGAATTGAACAGTTGGGCTTTACCACAACAAACCCTTTTTTAAAACCCCTGTTTTTTTGCTGAATAGGGATCACATTTAAATGTTCATAATTAATTTCAGGAATAACCATTGGAACATCTTCAGTCCATCTATGGGCAGAATTATTACTTATAACGGGGATCCCATTTCTGGCATAATCGAATTCAAGCTTTTTAATTTCTTCTTTATTAGGTAAATTCACAGCAGAGAAAACCAATTTCACGTTTGGATCGATACTTTCTATATCATTGGTGTCTCTCACCTTTAATGAAGAAATCTTCGTAGGTATTTTCGTTTTCATGTGCCATCTGTTAGCTACTGCTTCGATAAATGTTTTACCGGCAGATCTGGGAGATGCCGCAACATCAGTTACGTCAAAGAAAGGGTGATTTTCCAATAATTTTACATAGGTTTGTCCAACGATGCCAGTTGCACCTAATATGCCTACTTTTAGCTTTTCTTTAACCATAAGCATCAAATATTTGTATGATAATTTCTATTAAGTTTAATGATTCATTAATTTTATTATAGTTTTAACATAGGTAATTATTTAGAGTGAATTATGACAAATTCAAACATAAATCAAAGCGGAGATATTAAAGCTCTTGAAGAGAAAGGCAAAAAATTATTAGAAAAAGCTCGAATATCTGCTCTTAATGAAAATTATAATGAATCATTAAAATTATATAATGAAGCTTTTGATATCTTTAACAACATAGATCACAATTTCGAAACTAAACAGATACTTTGGCAAATCAATGAAATTAAGGAACATCTAAAATGGAAATCTACAGGTAAAGGTATCAAAAATAACCTTGCTATTAAGGATATTGTGACCCTTGCTGCTGCCGAAAAACGAAGAAAAAGAATAAAGAGTGGTTTGGAAGGGGGAGTTAATTCACATACCCTTCAATCTACCGGGATTTCAATTCCAAAGAATGATCTAAAACACCCTTCCGAAACGCCAAAACTATTTCAGCAGATGCAACAACAAAATAAGAAAGAAGAACGAGAGAAGGATTTACAAAATAATCTGATAAAAAAACAGCAGGATTTGCGTAAAATTCAAATTCAAGAAAGAAGAGAAAGAATTAGAGAATTGGAAGTAAAAAGAAAGCAAGAAGAGAAACTTCAATCTGATCTGGAACACTTACTTGATTCCGCTAAAAAGGCTATTAAAGATAAAAATTATGATGTTGCTAAGATTTCTTATGAAAATGCTATCAAAATTCTATCCCAACTTGGATGGTTTAATCAAGTAAGAACCCTTCAAAAAGAATTAAAGAATATCGAGATCTACAAAAAAGAGGAAGAAGATAGTATTGTTCAGAAAGCTATAACTCAGCAGAAATATCAAAAAGAGTTTGAAGAAAGAATAGAAAAGGCAAATTTAGAACAACAACATTATATTAAAAAATCTATAAAAGAATCAGAAAAACTTCCGATCGAAATACAACAAAAACTCAAAAAGGTTGAATTAATTAAGACCAAGGCAGAAAAAGAAGAAGGACTTCACAAGTACGATCGCGTTGCTTCAAGATATCAATATATTCTAAATATTTTAAAAACTCTCCCGAAAGATATTATAGATTTATCTGAGGAAATTTTAAAAATAGAAACCAAATTAACTGAATTAAAAGGCAAAGAGTAAAAACCTATCCAACTTTGATTTATTTAACTATTCAATTAAAAATGTACGATGAAGAACCCTTTCTCGGAATTTTATCACGTTCCAAATTCTAAAGAATTACTAGATATTGCCTTTAAAAAAGCAATGAAAAGTTCAGCTCAAGTATCAAAAAACGCTCCAATTTTAATAAAAGCAAAAAAGAAGGAACGGAAAAGAATCCAGGTTGCTATTGAAGAGATCATCCAAAGAATCCTTAAAATCATCAAAAGCGTACCAATGATTGATGAATTGCCAGCTTTTTATAAAGAATTAGCATCAATACTAATCGATACTGAAAAATTAAAGCTTACATTAGGAAAACTAAACGGAATATTACCTGTATTAAGTAAAATTGAAAGAGAGCATTTTAAAAGATTAAGCAAAATTGAAAATCCTAAAGAGGGAGATCAAATTCGTAGATCGGCATTTGGACGTATTTCATCAATAGTAGAAAAGCAAAATCAAAATCTCGAATATCTAAATCAGATTAGAGGTAAGCTTAGAGAAATCCCCTCACTAGACTATGAGATGCCTTGTATCGTTTTTGCTGGATATCCTAACGTAGGTAAAAGTAGTTTAGTCAAGAATATATCGACTAATAAAAAAATAGAGGTTCAAGAATATCCCTTTACCACGAAGAGATTAATTTTAGGACATTTAGAGATAATTAGAAGATTTGATAAGATTAAAGTTCAATGCGTGGATACCCCAGGAATTTTAGATAGACCTATGTCTAAAAGAAATAATATTGAACTACAAGCTATTCTTGCTTTGCGCCTAATTGCTGATCAGATTATATTCGTTTTTGATCCAACCCCTTCTTGTGGATATAGAGTCGATTCTCAGCTTGAATTATATCATGAGATACATGATCAATTCACAAAACAAGGAGAAATTCCAATAACAATAATATTAAACAAAAAAGATCTTGCAAGTCAGCCTGAAATTGAATATATAAAAAAAAGGTTAACCCTCCATGAAACTGATTATTTTTTAACTAATGCAATAACTGGAGAAAATCTCGATAAAGTTATAGAATTTTTAGAAATGCATTATAAAATTAAAGAATAGTGGAATTATATGGCGCCTTCAAGAGCCCTAAATATTATTGGATTAGATATTGGTGGAGCAAACACTAAAGCGGCTTTTCTAGGTTTTAAGAATGGCTCAATCTCACAAACCTTTTCCATTATTGAGTACTTTCCTTTTTGGGAGAAAACTATAAAGCAAATTCCAGAAATGCTTTTTAAAATTGGAGATAAATTACTGCAACAAGCTGGGATAGAATATTCAGAAGTTAATTATTTTGCAATAGCAATAACTGCTGAACTCTCTGATGCCTTTCAAACTAAAAGAGAAGGAATAAATGTCATTACAAGTGCATTAAGTCAAGTCTTTGATAAGGACAAATTATTTTTCATAAGCACGAAAGGACATTTTATAAAAATGGATGAAGTATTCCGGGATTTTTCTCAAATTTGTGCTGCTAATTGGGTTTCTACAGCTTTATTTCTTGGAGAACATATTAATGATGGCATTCTAGTGGATGCGGGTTCCACCACCATAGATTTAATTCCTCTCATTAATGGTAAGCCTTCAACTCAAGGTAAATCTGATCTAGAAAGGTTAATTCATCATGAATTGATCTATACTGGAGGACTGAGGGCAACTATTCCCTCGATAACTCATTCTGTACCAATTGATAATGATTTTGTTAGAATCTCCTTTGAAAAGTTCGCTTTAATTTCAGATGTTCACCTGATATTAAATAACATTTCAGAACGAGAATATATTAACGATACTGCAGATAATCGTTCAAAATCAATGAAAGATTGCTATGCAAGACTATCCAGAATTATCTGTGCTGACCTAGAATCAATTAACACTAATCAGCTAGTCAATATTGCGAATTATATCTATCAAAAACAACTTAAACTAATCTCTTCTGAAATAAAATTATTTTTAGAAGAAACTGAAAAACTATTTCCTGAGATTACTAGTTCCCCTAAATTTTATATTACGGGTTTATCTGCTAAATTTTTAATTAAACCAGCTTTAGAGAAATTAGGATACAAAAAAACTTATATTTATGAAGAGATGACTAAAATTCCTGATAATATAAGTTCTTCAGCTTTTGCTCTTGCAGGAGCCCTCCATTTTCAATTAAATAAAGGATCTTGAATCAGAAATAATGCCAAAGAATGGTATTTTTAAGATTGGGGGAAAATTCCTCGAAAATAAAATGTCAATGAAAAATATCATTAGTCAACTCTTTGAACTTTACGAGACTAAAATATTCAATAAAATAGTAATATTATCTGGAGGAGGAAATCTTGCTAATTTTATTCGATTATCAGATAAAATTCTTGAGATTGGACCTGATCTTTCTCATTGGATGGCTATCCTCGCTATGGATATCAACGGAGAATTAATTTCTCACCTTTTTAAATTAAATGTTACCTCTGATATCAAGAAGATTATACAAACAGATAGAATCATCTCAGTATTTCTTCCATTTTCATTTTTAAAAAGGGAAGATGAGTTACCCCATGACTGGCAAGTCACGTCTGATTCAATAGCTCTCTATTTATGTAGAGAAATGGAATTTAATGAATGCTATTTAATAAAAGAGGTTGATGGAATTCTTCTTCAGGATGGTCAACTAATAAAAAACCTTACGACTAAAGAATATGAACAATTTAAAAAAGCAAAAAAATTACAACCCAAAAAAAACCAGCTAAAAGAATCGCAACCAATAGATCAGTATTTACCAAGAATTATTGACAAATTTAAGATTCCCTGCATAATTTTGAATGGAAATATGAAAAATATCGTTAATTTTTTTAATGATCAAAACAGCCAAGATACGAATACACACTTTACCAAGTTAAATCCAAAATAACTTGCAAATTAAACTTTTAATTAGATCAAATACGAAATTATTCATAAATAAATTAGATATTCAGATTCAATGTGAAATTTTATGGATGAAAGTGAAATAAAAAAAAATGCTGAGTTTTTAATTAATAATCTGACTGGGATGGAGGTTCCAGGAAAAGCAAGAGTATCAATCCGATACAAAACTTTAGTTGACTTTGCAAAAGTTTATGGAATTACGAATCCAAAATACGTAGGTTCAGAAGAGGAAGGAGTGGTAGCTTGTCATGCCTTTGCGAACCATTTTACAATCAAAGCACTATATAAGTTACTCTTAGGAATGAAATTGGAACAAGATGGAAAAGAAAGACCTTTCATTTTAAATCCGGGCAAATTACTTCATGCTGGTCAAGTTTATAACTGGGAAGGATGTGTTGATTTAAAACCAGGAGATAAATTAACAATAAATGCTAAATGGGGGAAAGTATGGATGATTGAGAAAAACATGATCCTTTTTGCCGAATTACATGTCGATGTAAAGAACCAAGATGGTGAATTTGTATGTAAACCCATTGTTAGAGCAGCAGTAAGACCAGGGGGTTATTAAAACATTTAGAGGTAAAGAAAAATGGTTAAAATTACAGATATAAAAATTGGACAAAAAATTAGTAACGAGTTTGATGGTATAACGAGAGAATTGTTAAGAGAATATGCTAAAGCTTCAGGTGATACTAACCCCATACATACCAATGATGAAATCGCTGAAAAAGCCGGACTTAAAGGGATAATAGCACATGGTCTTTTTAGTTTTGGATTCATAACGAAATTATTTGAGGATTTCTTAGAATATGGAAAATATGGGAATTTAATTGAAACTGACGTTGATATGCGGGCAATGGTAAGACCTGGAGATCTATTAATCACGAAAGCTACTGTTAAAGAAATACAAGGAAAAAAAGTCATTTTTGATGTAGAACAAACAACTATAACTAATGTGGATATCAAAGATAAAAGTGGTAATACCGTGAAACAATATGAAGCGGGGGAACGTGGTTGGGTTTCTGAGAAAGATATCGAACAAGGACTAGTTAAAACTAAGGAAGTTCCAGAAGGAATTCTAACTTATAGAGAAAGACTTGCGACACCTGGAACTGCGATTATTGAATTATTTGAGTAATAATTTATTCTCAACAAAAACCTTTTTTCTCTTTTTTTTTGACTTAAAAAATTTTATAATATTCTTTTTTCATGATAGTTATGATATTATTTTAAAAAAGTTTTTTATACTTTTAAGACAAAACAGATAATTGCAAGGAAAAGAATTAATAATTAACAACTAATAAATGAACAGATTGACGAGCTTAACATTGGATGAAAAGGGAATCGAAAAACTCATTTTAAATGGCAATTACGAGGATGCCGCAGAAATCATTTTCAAGGTACTTAAGGAGCAACAGAAATTAGAAACTGAGACAGTTTATAAATCACTTAGTTTACTCAATTATATATGTGATAAAACTCCGCCGATTTCATTAAATTCAGTTAAAGTAGTTTCTTCTAACTTAAATGAACCAAATTCTTGGATTCGTTTAGTTTCTTTAGAAATTTTATATCAGATTTCAATGTATCGTCCTAATCTACTTATTGAATTAATAAATAAAATTAGGGCTAGATTATTCGATCATGAGTCTCAAATTCGAAGATTGGCGGTAAAGATAATGGGGAAATTATTATTATCGCTCCATGTTGATGAGGAAGAATTACAAGAATATATTGGGGAATTCATTGAAAAATTAATTGATGAAGATTGGAAAGTTAAATTAGAAGTGATCAAAACCTTAAAAAAGCTTCTGAACCAAGATTTTACAAAAATTCCTGATTTAGAACCATTATTATCAATCGTAATTGTAAATTTAAGAGATGAAGATGAAGATGTTGCTCGTTCTTCAGCTGAATTATTGAAGATATTAGGGACTTATTTTCTCTCGAAGGAGAAAATAATGTATATATTGCTAAACTTGCTTCAAAATGAGAAATCTAGAGTTAAAGAACTCATAATTTGGCTATTTGGCGAGATTGGGAAGGAAAAATCCTCAGAAATCATCCCAATTATACCTAAATTAATCAACTTTCTTAGAGAAGATGATTACAGGATACAATTACGTGTAATTGAAGCTTTAGTGAATATCTCAAAAAATAACTTGGATCAGATTTGGTCAAATTTAATCCATGCACTAGATTCAGAAGAGGGTGAGGTAAAAAATTCTGTATTAAATGCTCTGTATCATCTATGCCAAAACAATATTTCAGACATTTTTAATTACATATTTGAAGAATTGGAGAATCCTTCTGAAAATGTACGGGAAAGTGTTGCTAAAACGTTACAAAGATTATATGAAGAATATCAAGTAGAAATTGAAAATGAAATCACTAAAATATTGTTTAACCTTGATTCGAAATACTGGAGAGAAAGAAAGAAGAGTATTGTCCTCCTGAGGACTATATGTTTTATTCTAAACGTGAAAAAAATTGCCGTATGGATTTATATAGAATTAGATAAGGTTCTTGACGATGAGAAAGATCCTGATGTTAGAAATGAAATCATTCATACCTTAAAGAATGTTAAAGCTAATTTTGAAAGAATTGAAGAGATTATTAGGAAAGTAAATTTTGAACTAGAACTTTTTTCAAATAAGATTAAGGAGTTTCAAAAGGCTCCCGCTAAATTTAGAGAGGATTTAAATGAATTTATTGAAGAATTTAGATTTAATGAGACTGAAATTGAACTGAATAATGAATATAGAAATATATTAAAACAAATCAAAGCTTTCAATAAAAGACTCAATAAGTTTGAGTATAAGCGTTTAGCATTTAATTTAATTGAAGATTGGGAAGAAACAAAACTTCAAATCATAGATGAATTAAGCCTTATTAAGGGATTCATCTCAGAATTGTGTGATGAGAAAAAGGAGGAATTTACTAAAAGCTTAAAGGATAAAATTAGAGTTTTTTACGATCGAATTAGCATTTTACGCGTGCAATATGACGTCTTGAAAGAGTATGATTTTCCAGACAATTTGGACGAATCAATATTTACAGAATCTGAAGATAAGGAATTAGAGGAAAAATTTAATCAAATCACTCAATTAAGAAATTATCTATTCAAACTTGATGATGAAATTCGAGAATTAATATTAAATAACGTAGAATTTGATATTTTTAAAAATTTACTTAGAACTTGGGTTGGAGTTAAAATCGAGATTCAAGAATATCTGAGCAACTTGGATAAGAAAATTAAGATCATTAAGGATAAGATGGTCGATTATTTTATCGACATCCAAAATCGAAAGCAGAATGTTGATGCTAAATTAAGTAATATCACTAATGAATTAGGATTTCAACTTTTCCAAGGACATATTCATTCAATAATAAGTCAAGGTATCGAAGGATTTAAGAATTTTAATGAAAATTTTGAAAATCTGAATAAAAAGATTGACCAACTTATTAAAAAAACTGAATTTAATGATGCTAAAAAAATTATAGAAATGAATCAAAAACAAATACAAAATTTTATAGAAGATTACGAAAACCAAATTGATACAATCATAGGTAAAATAACTGATGATAACAATATTTTTGATCTGTATATTAGACCTCTTCTAACAAAATTCATTGAATCTAAAGAAATGCTCATCATCAAATCCAAATCATTTAAGCAAAGAAACTTAGCTAAGTTTTATCTAAATCAAATTAATTATTTTCTTGAGGTTATGAATCCTATTAAGATTAACAATCTTGCCTCTTATATGGATTTGGAAGTTGACGACCTAAATGAATTGTTGGTAAACTTCATAAATAAAAATAAATTAAATGCAAAAGTAATTGAGGATAGCCTTCATTCCCCTAAAATGGAGGATCTTTATGAATCTAAAGATCTTCTTCTCTTTCGAACAACTAAAACTATTGGAAATTTAATAACTCTTGATTTCAAACTAAGCAATCCCACCAGTCTTTCATTTAGAGATTTACAAATCACGCTTAAAACGCCCCTCTATATTTCTTTTGTCAAAAAAGAAAGTTTCCCTCGGTTCCTCTTCGTAAATGAATTAAAATCCGGTAGTGCTTTCAAATTCAAATATGTATTAAAAAGAAATCGAATTGATGAAAGAAAAATCTCGAATTCGAGGTCCGATCAAATCACTCTAAATATTTTTTATCGAGATCCATTTAATATTACTCGAAAAATAACTAAAAAAATCGATCTCCTCTTACCTTAATAAATTAATAAGAAATTTGGTATTATTGTTAATATTTTCTCTTTTTTATCCAGAAATTTAATAAAATATATGAGCAATATTAATAAGTTTACTTAAGCGTTAATGGTATATCCTAATTATTAATATTATAATTCAAATGAGGTGAATGATGCAAGAGTTAGAAGACTATCGATTGACAATGCAAACTAAACTGTTCGGTTGAAACTGTAAAGTCGATGCAAAGAAATTAGATTCAATTCTGACTAACGTGGGTTTAAGGAATGAAATCGAAGATTCTGCAGTAATTCCCGTCCCTAATTCTGATTTACTATTGGTCAAGAACATAGATATATTCACTCCAATAATAGATGAACCCGATATAATGGGGGAAATAGCTGCAGCAAATGTAACAAATGATGTTTTTGCGCTAAATGTTTCTAAAATCTCTGGTATACTAATATTCCTCGGAATTAAGAAAAATATGCCCCAATATGTAGCAGAAGGGATATTAAAGGGAATTAAAAGATTTATGGAAAAAAAACTGGATTCAAGAGTACTTGGAGGTCATACGATATATTCAGGATGGCCTCTTATTGGTGGTGAAGCTTCTGGATTCGTAAAAAAAGACAAACTAATTCTAAAAAACAAAGTACTGGAAGGAGACAAACTAATTTTGACCAAACCGATCGGAAACCAAGCAAGTATGGCAGCTTATAGACTACGAAAAAATCGTCCTGATTTACTTGAAAATTATTCCAAAACTCGCATTAACTCCGCAATAAAAATCGCTATTGATCTAATGATAACTCCACTTTCAGACGTTGTTGACACTATTTATGAGTATGAGGATGTTTCATTCATCCATTCAATGACAGATGTATCTGGTTTTGGATTAGCAGGACATCTAAAAGAGATGCTTCAAAAATCAAATCTTTCTGCTATTATTACAAGGATTCCCTACATGAATCTAGCTAAAGATTTAGCTTATGAATTCGGATATAAGTATGACGAATGTAAGATGGCTGAAACCGCTGGTGGAATGCTTATCTCTGTCGATCATAATTTAGCCGAGGAATTTTCAGATCGATTAATTAAGAATGGAGTGAAGAATTGGATTATAGGATCAATCGATAATACAAACAAACCTCAAAATGTTCGTGTTTCTAAAGAAGTGGAGCATCTTGAGATCTTGAGAATGTAACAATGTCTATGAAGTAAGCGAAAACACGAAAAGTGAGAGCTTATGGAGAATCCCGTTTGCAAGACGGCATTGAAAGTAATTGAAACATAATTAAACCTCTTTTTTTTAAAATCAGTTGAAAAATACTAAAATGTCTAAAACCTCTTATAAATTTGATAAGTAATGTATTTCAAATCTTATTATTAATGACATACTATTAATATAAAAACAAAAAAAAATATATTTTTTTTAATTTAATGGGTTAAAAGTTACTAAAAATGATTAATTTGACTAATGGAGAACAAGTTGATAATACAAAAAAAACCTTTTGCAAAAAATCATTATTATGTAAAGCCGTTAAAGTTAATTATTATAAATATCATTGCAAAATTAAGAAATAGTAGTTTTAATTAGCCATGTCAAAAATTTCCTTTCTTGTAAAAGAGATTCACTCAATCGTTACTCTCAAACTGAGAAAATACATCGTATTCTCACTGAAAAATGATGACAGAATCTTTCTCTATTTTATTCATCGAAAGCGACCTATAAAGGGTTTACTCTTTGGACATGATTTTTTAGGGGAAATACCAGGGTTATTGAAAGATCCATCGGTAGATTGCCTAGAATGTCAATTAGGAACACACATCATGGGAGGGGTCTCGCTTGGAGATCAAGAGATCGTGGAGAATAATATGACAATTGAGGAATGTAATGAAATACTAACAGAATTGAAGAAAGAATTAATAATTAGTAATGATATGGTTCAATTATTTTGATCAATTCCCTATTTTTTAAGAATACCTATTTCAATTAAAGATTGAGGTGGAAAATGGAAAAAAAGAGTGAATACAGATTGACCTCAGAAGTTAAGATACATGGATGATCGTGTAAACTAGGTTCTAACGACTTAACTGATCTTTTGACGCGTGCAGGCTTATTTGGTGATATTGAAGATGCCGCAGTGGTACCAATTCCGGGAAGTGAACTTGTTTTAGTAAAAAATTTAGATGTGTTTACTCCCATAGTTGATGAGCCCCATATCATGGGCCAAATTGCGGCATGTAATGTTACCAACGACATCTTTGCTATGAACGTTCCAGAAATCTCTGGAATGCTGGTATTTTTAGCTATTCAGACAAAAACACCACAAAAAATTGCTGAAGGTATCTTGGAAGGTATTAGATACTTTATAGAAAAGAAAATATCCTCTCGAGTCGTAGGAGGTCACACTATTTATTCGGAGTGGCCTCTTATTGGTGGAGAGGCATCTGGGTTTATACATCGAGATGCCATTATACCCAAGGCAGGAGTAAGAAAAGGAGACAAACTTTTTCTTACAAAACCCATTGGATTACAAGCCATAATGGCAGCTTATAGGGTGTTGAAAGATTTCCCTGAAATACTGGAACAATATTCAAAAAGCGAACTTCAAAAGTCAATAGACTTCGCTATTGAGTTAATGACGACACCCAATCAGGCAATTATAAAAGCGATTCATTCTTTGAATGACTTTTCTTTTATTCACGCGATGAGTGATTGTACAGGTTTTGGCCTGGCTGGACATATAAAAGAAATGCTTCAACATTCTAAATTATCGGCTGTAATTCGCAAAACACCTTCAATAAAGCTTTCGAAAGAATTATCTGAAGAATTGGGGTATGCGTTTGACGATTGTACTTGCCATGAAACTGCTGGAGGAATGATTCTCGCCGTTGATCCATCAAAATCCGACAACTTTTCAAAGATACTATTAGAAAAAGGGATTACTCATTGGATTGTAGGAGAAATAGATGCTAAAGAACCCGGAAACGTTCGAGTTTCTAAACATGTAAAAAACTTTGAGGTCCTAACTCTTTAATGATGTTGATGATATGAGTTAAACACGGTTACGTGACTACTCATGGAAAAGTCCCCCCGCGAGGAGGCATCATAAAACAATTTTACATGAGAATAAATAGAAAAGGCTATTTTTTGATTTTACCCTCAAGATTAATGATAATTCTTCGTAATTCCTCCAGAGCTTTTTCTGCCATTTCTCCCCCATTTTCAACATTAAAAGCAGTGATAGATAACTCAACTTCGACTGACAAACCAACTCTGGGATGAGTCTTGATCCATAACTGGGGATATTTTTCTTCAAGTTTTGTTACATATGGGGCAATTTGAGATTCCCCAATTCCTTTAAAAATGAAACCTTTTTCCACGAATTTGCCCCTTTTTTCCTTTAAAATTGGAGAAATCACGTTCAGGAACATTGCTTTCATTTCAGCGGGCACTCCTGGTAAGATGAAGATAACTACATTATTTTCTTTTAATTTGACTCCCGGGGCAGTCCCTCTAATGTTTGGCAAAGGCGTTGAACCTTCAGGGAGATATGCCATTTTCTTTCTTTCCTTAGTTAAGCCCTTAAGTTTTAAAATACCTGCTTTATTTGCGTTTTCATAAGCTTTCTTAATTGACTTAAGAGCGTGATCATTCAATTCTATTTTTCGATCAAGACCAATGGCAATTCCTTTTAAAGTCATATCATCAAATGTTGGTCCTAAACCTCCAGAAGTTATTATGATATCTGGTTTTCGCTCTAAAATGTTTCTCAATGTAGTTGAAATTTCTTCAAGACTATCTCCAATTGTAGTTATTCTTCTTAATCTATGACCGTATTTAGTTATTCTTTTAGCCATCCAGTTCGAATTAGTATCTTTTGTCTTTCCAATAAGTATTTCATTCCCTATTACTAAAATTTCAATATCCAAAGCTGATCTCACTTTAGGTAGTATTATTAGAAATGATTTCTTTTTAAAGAATCTTGTATAATTTTTTTATAGAAATTCATCTAATAATCTTATATCATAATGGCTGGGTAATAATCATGGAATCTAATAAACAAGGAGAAATAAATCAAACGTTTAAGTCTTTATGGGTGTTATATTTCATGCTATATTTCTGTATTGGAATTTTACCAGTAAACATCGATAACTTAATTAATGACCTTTTAGGAACGACAGAATTTGGCATAGGGATGATAATTGTTTCTCAATTAAGTATAGGGACAATTAGCATCTTTCTCTTTGGGTATTATGATGATAAAATTTCAGGAGCATTTTCAAGAAAACGCATTTTTATTTCAACTAATTTAATTTGGATTCTTGCTTACGGTTTAAACTTTTTTGCTTTTAACTACTATTTTTACTTTTTATTCATGATCATTGCTTCAATAGGGAGTGGTGCTTTCTTGCCAATTGGATTTTCAATTATTGGTGATATGTATTCCCCTAAACAAAGAGGCAATAAATATGGAATGATGGCTTTTGGGCTAAATTTAGGGTCAGGGATGGGATTATTATTTGGAGGATTACTAGGGAGCTATACTGGCCCCGAAGGTTGGCGTTGGGCATATCTTATTGGTTCATGTATCAGTTTTTTAGCACTAATCCTATATACTTTAAGAGGAATAGATCCAGAAAGAGGAAGATCAGAGCCAGAATTTGAAAGTTATATTGGTACAATAAACTATAACTATAAGATCACCTATAAATCAATACTCAATTTGTTTCAAATTAAAACTGTTAGATATATTCTACTTTTTATTTTATGTAATGGAATAGCCACAGCGACTTTAGGAAATTGGGCAATTTTTTATCTAACTCAAAAAATCAATGCTGAGGACCCCGGATTGATTGCAACGACTCTTTATCTAGTTGCAGGTATAGGAATTCTTCCCGGTTCTATCTATGGAGGCAAGTTAGGGGATAAATTCTTAAAAAATGGAAAAAAGAACGGGAGAATTTTTGTTTCTTTTATAGGTTTGGTTATCGGAATCATTTTTTTAATCCTATTTTATATGCTTCCAATTTTAGACAAAAATCCCTTAGAAATCCTGTTCTCTTGGATTTTATTTCTTTCACTTGGATTAATTGGAAATTTTTTTGCTAGCTTGAATGCGGGGAACGTATTTGCAATTTATTCAGAAGTATGTGTCCCAGAAATAAGAAGCACGATTAATGCATTTAATGGCATAATGATTAATATTGGTGCAATTGTCGGCAATCTAATACTATCGACTTTTATCGAACAAGACCCTGGATTTTTATCTTTAGCATTATTTTTAGTTTTGATAATCTGGATATTAGGATCTCTCTTTTGGTTAGCCCCTTTGAAACATTATTCAATAGAAGTTGCAAAATGCAATAAATTTAAGTTGTTGAGAAGATCAGAATTGGAAAAAAATGTAAATCAATAATTTGAAAGATTAATTTTGAAAAATTTGAAATTATAATTTGTATTTTTAGACACATAAAATGACTATCGAAATTGATGATAGTGGAACTGGAGATTTAGTCGGAGATGCATTCATAGGTTTTCTCAGACAAGAAACGGGAGAAATGTTATTTAAATCGCTTTCTGTTGATTTATTTAAGGGGGATAATTGGAAAAGAAGACTCCCTTATAAAGAAACCCTTCAACTCGTAAAAGAAGGCCTAAAAGAGCTAAATTTTGATAAAAAACACGATAAAATACTTATTTGTCGAGGAAATATCTTCGATAAAGTAAGAGAATATTTAGATGAGGAGGGAATCGAGTATGAACCAACTGTCATTGAAGGTAAATTACAAAACGGTGTAGAACAACGACTAGTTCAACATCTGAGAAATGATTTAGGTGTACAGTCAAGAAATCTTACAACCGAAAGTGGAGCTAAACGTTATTTTGTCCTTTTAAATTGGGTAAGTAGAGACTTTTATAAAAGAGAAAAATATGTCAAATCGGGATTTAAAAAATGGAATACCCAATGGCGCGAAATCGCAATAAAAAAATATGAAAAAAGAATAAATAAAAGAAATTAATATATTAATGATCTTGTTATGTAGTGCTACGTTAATTTTAATTTATTTCACTCTTATCGTCGACCTCAGTTTTTTCAATATCAGATTCTTTAAAATTTTCTCGCTTGAGCTCAGTATTTTCTAGATTCACCTTGAGAGGGGATTCTTGTTCACTTTGTATATTTTCGGTTACTTTAACATTCTCTTTCGATAAATATTCTTGTTTATACTTGCTTATTTTGTCCATTGGTTTTTTAGATGTGACTGTTCCCAATTTTTTCTTTTTTCTACTGACAACCATACTACGAGTCAACGTAGTAGAACTAATACCCATCATAATCGCACCACCTATGATCATTCCAAGTTGTACTGTATTTCCTAGACTTATTGCATCCATAGGTAAGTTCATATCATACTGGGCGAGTAAGGGCATCAAATTATCTTTAAAATCAGGTAACCATTGTAGTATCATGTCAATGGTCTTATCATCTAACAAATTCGCATCACGGGTCTCATTATAAGCTTTTGAATGCTTAGAATCTATATCCCACCATACTTGAATATCGTGTACAAGTGAGTAAGCATTAGAGGAATCCCAAAGAAGTCTTGCAGAATCAATTGACATATTTGTTGGAGTTGGTATACCCACTTCAAATCCTGACGTACCAGGAGGTAAACTCGGTATAAAGTCGTGGAAATCTATCCCTCCTGGAAATAAAACCATGCCCATTATCGTACCGTTTGACCATTGCTCTAAAAGCAGCTGATAGGCAAATTCATTTATTGTCATATTATATCCTAGTTCACTCTCTAAGAGTTTTGGAAGTAAATTTAAACTGAAGGATGAAGGGCCATTCCATAACCAATCAATGATTAATTGGACTTGATCGTCTGATAAACCGAAAGCAAATTTTAATTCATTTCTAACAGTCTTATTTTCATAAGCGTCCTTCCATTTTCCAATACCTGTCATATTTGTTAAGGATAATGGATTTGAAGTATCCCAGAGATTCTCGATCTGACTTGTTAAAAGTCCAGTTGGAGTTGGAATTCCCACCTCAAATCCAACCATTCCCAAAGGCAAGCTATCTACAAATTCTCCGAAATCCAGACCATCTGGAAATAAAATTAATCCTAATGCCGTCCCATTAGCCCACATTTCGTAGAATACCTGCTTAGCAAGTAGTGGGATGGGCTTTCCGTAACCATAGGGTGCTGGAATTTCGACTAATTTTTGGAATAAGTTATCTAAAAATCCACCAGGGTACCATAACCACTGAAGTATCATTTCTAATTCTACTTGAGTCAATCCAAGACTTCCGAATTCCGAGATCAACATAGATTGATCGGCGATTGATTCATTTGCGTTAAACCATAGTTCTATACCCGTTATGTTAAGCAATGATTTTTCATTGTTCTTATCCCATAGGGCTTTGATTAAATCAAATGACATTCCAGTGGGTATGGGGATCCCAACTTCAAACCCAACCGTTCCTAACGGTAATTCCTCGATGAATTCACCGAAATCCAAGCCATCTGGAAATAAAGATAGGCCTAACGCCGTCCCATTCGCCCACATTTCATAAAATACTTTTTCAGCAAGTAATGGGATAGGCTTTCCGTAACCATATGGTGCGGGAATTTCGACTAATTTCGGAAACAAGCTATCTACAAATCCCCCAGGGTACCATAACCATTGTAATATCATTTCTAATTCTTTTTGCGTTAATCCAAGAGACTCGTACTCCGAGATCAAGGTAGCTTGATCTTCTAATGAAGTATTAGCCCCAAACCATAGTTCTATACCCATTATGTTCAGCAATGATTTATCTTCACTCTCATTCCAAAGTGCTTCAACTAGCTTAATTGGCATCTCAGTAGATATAGGTATTCCAACCTCAAATCCAGTTGTTCCCGGGAGTAAACCTGGGATAAATTCGTGAAAATCAATACCATCTGGGAACATGACCATATCCAATATTGTACCATTTGCCCATTGTTCGTATAGAACGTACCTCGCTAATTCCTTGATATCCATTCCATAACCTAAAGAACTATTTATAAGGGTTGGTAAGAGAGCTTGGCTAAAAGAGGTTGGACCACCCCATAACCAATCAAGAATTCCGGTTATTTGGGCATTAGTCATTTGTAAACTCGAAAATTGATTGTATAAAACTGTCTTTTCAGTTGAAGAAGAATTTGCTGAAGCCCATACCTGGATACCTGAAACATTTGTTAATGAAAATTGGCTTGATGCGTTCCAGAGCGCTTCTACTAAATTCAGTGACATTCCTGTAGGTGTTTGAATCCCTACTTCAAACCCAACAGTTCCTAACGGCAATTCATCAACGAATTCGCCAAAGTCCAAGCCATTTGGAAATAAAGATAATCCTAATGCCGTCCCATTTGCCCACATTTCGTAAAATACTTGTTCCGCAAGTAGTGGGATGGGTCTTCCGTAGCCATAGGGAGCTGGAGATTCGACTAATTTCGGAAATAAGCTATCTACAAATCCCCCAGGGTACCATAACCACTGTAGTATCTTGTCTAATTCTTCCTGCGTCAATCCAAGAGGTCCATACTCCGAGATCAGGGTAGCTTGATCTTCTATAGATGCATTAGCGTTGAACCATAATTCGATCCCCGTGATGTTCAGCAATGATTTATTGTTACACTCGTTCCAAAGTGCTTTAACTAATTTAATCGGCATCTCAGTAGATATGGGTATTCCAACCTCAAACCCAACCGTTCCTAACGGCAATTCCTCAATGAATTCACCAAAATCCAGGCCATCTGGAAATAAAGATAATCCTAATGTCGTACCATTTGCCCATTGTTCATATAGAACGTATCTCGCTAATTCCTTAATATTCATTCCATATCCTAAAGAACTGTTTATAAGAATAGGAAGTAAAAATTGACTAAAGGAAGTTTCGCCATCCCATAACCAGTAGAGGATTTGATCAATTTGGTCAAAACTTATTCCAAAACTTAAAAATGCATTATATATCTCATCTTTGACAATTAAAGATGAATTGGCATCGGCCCATAATTGAATTCCTGTGATATTAGTCAATGAAAATGGATTTGATTCGTTCCAGAGAGCTTCAGCTAAATCACTGGATATTGCTGTTGGTATTGGGACTCCTAATTCAAATCCAGTTGTATTGAGATCAAATTCCTCTGGAAAAAATTCTCCAAAATCGATACCTTCAGGATATAGAGTCAAACCTAAAGCAGTTCCGTTTGCCCATAATTCATAGAAAGCTTTTTGTGATAAGTTTTCTATAGACATATCATATCCATAAGGAATTGGGGCTGAAACAAGCATTGGAAATAGTTGATTGGAAAATCCATTCTTATCCCATAACCAATTACATATATCTGAGACCTGCTGAGAATTTAGACCAAAATGCAAAGCAAGATCTAATTGATCTTCATCACTTGAATTTGCATCAAACCATTTTAAGATACCTGTTGTATTGAGAAACGACCATTTATTAGTTTCATTCCATAAGGCATAGGCTGAATTAGTTGAGATAGTGCTATTCACTTCTAACCCATATGTTCCTACGGGTATCTCTTCAATGAAAGAATGAAAATCAACTCCAAGAGGATATGTTGAGTAATTTATCCATTCCTTCAAAAATTCGTAATAAGAAATATCATCCAAACTCATTCCCACATATTCAGGTGCTCGTGTACTAAATTCTGAGCTGGGATCTTGGAGTT
The DNA here is from genome assembly GCA_964632315.1 of uncultured archaeon. Classification (GTDB taxonomy): domain Archaea; phylum Asgardarchaeota; class Lokiarchaeia; order Sigyniarchaeales; family SOKP01; genus SOKP01. Next base: position 74,504 of record CAZWEM010000003.1, on the reverse strand, counting down.
CACCCAGTAATATTGGCATAACAACAGGAACCCAGTACTCATTAAAATATCGTGCAAGTATCTCGAAATCATTCCAATTCAAGGTTCTACCTTCATAATATTGTGAAAGAAACTCAAAATGCATTCCAGTCTCATTGGCAATTGAAAAATTTGTAAGAAAATCCAATATTCCAAATCCTTTTTCACTATGTTGGATAAACCCCGGTGGATTATTTCGCCAAAGATCGATGTCTTTTTGTGATGGATTACCCCAAGACAAAATATCATTTGGATTTGGTTGGGGGATTTGCCCCAATAGAACATAATCGCATGCACCAATTTCAAGATCAATGTCAGACCCTTGGATATCAGACCACCATTCTGAAACCCCCAAAATTGGCGGAAGTCCATTTGCTTCTAATTGCTCGCTGAAAGAAGTCGTACCAAGGCCACCTAAAAGAGTGGTCCCTAAAAAGAGATCGTTATAATCAAAAAATAAGTTAAGCAGTGCATCACCTCCATCAACGTGAGAACCAAATATGTCCATTGAATGAGTCATTCCCTCTTGATACGCTTGATATAGTAATTGAGCCAAAAATGAAGCATTTACCATCAAACGGTTAGCAGGTACGGCAATTTTTTTAATTGTTTGTAGTGCAATTGCGGGACCTACTTTATAAATTTCTTTTTCTACCAATGGAAT
>CAZWEM010000003.1:14013-73722 GCA_964632315.1 uncultured archaeon | reverse complement strand
CCAATTTCTTGAATCATGTTTTCTATTATTGGAAGAGATGTTTGCTGGATCAAATCAAGTGCGATTGCTGGTCCTAATTTTCGAATCATTTCTTCTATGATTGGTATTGATTGGTTTTCAATCATTGGAAGTGCAATAGCAGGACCCATATCTAAGATCATCTGTTCCGCAGTAGGAATGAATTCATCTTCGATTCCTGAAAGACCAGTATCAACATTTTCATATAATAAATTATCAATGTAATTATTTAGTATAAAGCCACCTGGAATGGCAGCTCCTCCAAGTACCAATAAGAATATTGTGACAAAATTTAGTTTTCTTCCCATAATAATCACAAGTTAATATTAAATTCAATCAGATTTCATGATCATATTAAAGTAAATTTTATTAATGGTATAATTCGATTCGATCATTTATAAATATTTATCAATTAATGATCACGAATAATTATTACTGATCAATTATCATTACTATTTTTAAATAATATTAAACACAATTATCTATACATGAGAGGAATTCTCGAAGGAACATACTGTTTTGAATAAAAATGGATGAAAAAAAAGCACAAATCGATCATGAACAAGAAATTCTTGAATGTGTAAGAGACAATCCCGGTGGTGTAACTGTCTCTGATATCGTTAATTTCACTAATTTCTCTAGAAATACCGTATCTAAATATGTTTCAATTCTTGGATTGAAAAAAGAGATCTTTAGCAAAAATATTGGAGCATACAGGTTATATTTTGCTTCTAAGAAGCGATATATCCCGTTAGAATTTGCTATCTCCTATTATAAAGCATTAATTTCCCGCATTAAGAAATATGTTCCTGAAACAAAGGATCTCGCAAAAAAGATCGGGAAAGAAGCGGTAAATGATATTAAATTCACGTTTACTCCAAACATATACAAGCAAATGAAATCATTAAAAGATAACCCTATTTCTAGAGTACACTTGGAGAGTTTTAAAAATTTTTACCCCGTGTATGATCCTTTTTCTCCTGATATTGATATCTCAATTATAAATTTTGACCTTGAGGAAAAAAGTGCAACATTTCGATTCAAAAATTCTCCATTCCTATCAGATACTAATGAATTCGATTATCACATATACATAATATGTGGCATTACTGAAGGAATTCTTGAAAGAGAGTTAAAAACTAAAGCTTTATGTGAAATAAAAGAGATCCACCCATCCATCAATAAGAAAGATGCTTACTTTGATATCATCATTAAATTATTTTAAAATTTCGAAATAGGTAATATTTCAGATTTTGAGAAAAATTGATTAAGTAAAAATTCTTCACAAATTTGATGCGAATTTGTATCTTTGTTCCACATCCCGATGATGAAATTTATGGATGTGGAGGGAGCATTTTAAAATGGATTGATGAGGGACATGATCTTCACATAATTTATGTAACCGATAATAGAGCATTGATCAGTTGGGGGAAAAAGGAAAATCAACTAATAGAAGATAAAGCAGCACCATATATTGATCTTTCTGAAGATGAGATTGGAAAGATAGGTTTAATAGAAGCCAAAAAAGTCGCCAAAGATTTTGGATTTCCAGATAATAAAATCCATCTTTTTGAGTTTTATGACCAAGATGCTATAAATCAGGTAAATAAAGGTAAAGATTTAGCAAAAAAAATACTTACTGGAACTGATCGAATAGTATTACCAAGTAACAATAATAATCATCCTGATCATCAAGCTACGCATGATATGGCGAAATATGCTGCAATTGAGATGAAACTAGTGAATGTAGAATTTTACGTCTATGCAATCTATAACCTCCTAAAAATTCCAATGGATCGGCAAATAAAAGTCAAGATGGTAGAATATAGAGATAAGTTATATGAATTAATGAAAGGGTATAAAACTCAATTATGTCTAAAAGATACAAATATGGGCTGGCAAACATTAAAGAGAAGGAGAATCGAACGATTTGGAGTATTTGGGTTGGAAGATGCAAATATGTTTTATAATTTTTAACATGGAGTTGTTAAGCTAATTTTGTTCCACATTGAGGGCACACACGAGCATTTGGGAATACTTCTGCCCCGCAAGCAAAACAAAAGGATTTTTCTTCATTTCGTGTAGGGATTTCCTTAGTGGGCGTACTAGTCATATCATTCTCATCATGCATAGTCAATAATTTATCAAGATAAGCCTCATCATGAGGTGTTATTATCTTAAAATCTTTAGACACTTCAATTTCCTTAACTCCTTCTGGAAGGTTCTCAAATTCACTTTGTTTTCCTTTAGGTTTTGGAATCTCGCCTTTTATTTCCCCAGTTTTATCTCTCTTAACCTTTGAGATCTTAGGTTCAATAGGTTTAGGATGTTCTACTTTCTTGGGTTTTTTTACGATTTTACTTTTTAAAAGTTTTATGTGTTCTAAGATTTGTTCAGATTTATTAATAAGCATTGATCTATATGAGAATGGCAAATTTGGAGTTTTCGAGACAGATAAAACCAGGTCTGCGATTGAGACCCATGAATCTATCGCATTTTTAATATCATTCGACTTTTCGAAACTCCGAGCTTTTGAAACTCTCTTTGCCAATTCTTGATTAAATTTTGCTACATCCATATAAATTGATCGGAAATCTAAATATTTAAAACTGCTATAGTCTTTTTTTTAAAAAAAAGTTAATAATAAAGATTTTTATTAGAGTTTAAGAGATAATTAAAACACATCCCAATTGTTATGTCTATTCATCTACCTTTCTCTTCAAATGAACTTGAAAATTTACATGCCCTCTTTCAAAAAAATGGTTGGCAATTAAACACTTCAATCGAGAATAATTTTCGGTATAGTCTTAAAAAAGAAAAGCTGATCATCCTCACAATAAGATTCCCCATTTCTTTTCCCGTCAGGATAAACGTCCCTATAGAAATGGTGAGTTTTAGGCTTTCTATTGCATTTAAAATCTGGGATTTAAATCAATCTACAAATATACTAATTTTGTATTTAATTAAAATGCTCAGAGACTTAGCAATACAAGTTTCTATCGAACATTCTCTTCCAATAGAGGGGAAAGAGAATTTATTAGTGGATCTATTAAATTTACTCATACCAGAAGTCATAAGCGGGGAAAGTGAAAGTACTTGGATAAATCGGATAAGAATTTCCTTAATGGCTAAAAGAAATGAATTTAATGACCACGAAGCACAAATGATCGAAGAAGTAATTAGTGCAATCAAAAAATCAAGATTAACAGCAACTTTTAAATTACCTTGGGAATTAAAAGAAGGTGTTCCTAAATTAAGAACTACAGAATCTTTATTTTTTTCAAATGATGAACCTTTTGATGAATTTTTCATTTTAGAAAAAGGGTTCCTTACTTACTTTAAGGATTTAGAATACAACAAATTCTTTTTGAGAACTTCTTTTGATTCATACACTCCATATATACTATTTAAGATACTTGATAATAATAACGTAAATATGGAAAATTTAGTGGATAAATGGATTAAATTTTCAAGAATGATGTTAAATTCGCTTATCGAGATTATTAATTTGGCAAATACTAACCAACATGATCTCATGCAATTCAACTATGAAAGAGAAATAAACTCAAATGGTTTTGAAGAAGAAAAAAATTGTTTTCCACTAACGCCTCTTCATTATGAAAGTTCAATAAGTAAGGGAGAGTTGTACCAAATTCATAATGATCTTTTTAACTCACCTCCCACAAATTTTGAAGTATTAGAATCAATTCAAAGCTATACAGAAGCAGAAGAATTAATCAAGAATTATCGATTTGATGAGGCAACTGAATTACTAAACCAATCCTTGAAAATTTTTAATAAAAATCGACAAAAAAAGATAGTGGTATCTATTTTATTGAAACTCTATCATATCGCATCCACACTAAATCGAGATGAAATCGCTTTAAACTATCTAGAAAGCGCATTAAGTGTTGCTAAATCTGGAGAAGTTCCCATTGATTACATAATGAAGACCCATTATAAACTTGGACTGTATTACTACAAGAGAAAGATGAACATTGAGGCTCAAAAGCATTTTAATGTTATTATTAGCTTTCTTGAAAAAGAGGAACCTTCAACCAACGTAAGTGAATTACTTGGACTATCATATTTATATATGGGATTGATAAATCAGCGAGAGGATCATCATTCTCAAGCTAAATCACTCTTTAAGCAAACTCTTAAATTAACAGAAACTTCAGTTAAAGTTAAAATCAACTATTATTTACTACGAGCAAAATATTTTAAAGATAAAGGAAATTTTTCTCAATCCCAAAAACTATTAAAATCAGGAATTGATTCAGTCGGAATTGAATTTAATGAAAAAGAATGTATGAATCTTTTTTGTGATTTGGTTTTAGAATTAGCAGAATTTTACATTCATCAGAGGGTCGATTCCCGTAAGTCATTGTATCTACTCAAGAAATTAGAAGATCGCGTATCGTTGAACATTAAAAAAGTTTCTGGAATTCGAAGAGCAATTAGATGGAACCTTTTAATGAGTGATTACTTTGATAAGATAGTAAAAAATAGTAAAAATTCTGCTTATTATTATAAACAAGCTCAAATCTACATAAATCAATTAAAGAAGTTGGGTATAACGATATAAAGAGAATAGAAAAATTTATTTTCGTGAATAAGATGCTCTTTTTGCACCTAAACTGTCTGTTTGTCCTCCGTACTTTCCTTTCACGTACCGTTTAACGTATAATTCACGAAATCTCATTCTTGGAGGCTTTTTCTTGACAGAATTTACTCCTGTTCTATCAATTTTAGGAGTTTGCATCTTTACTTTACCAGCTTTGGTTAAACTTCCATGACTTCCTGGCATTTTTACTCAATTTTTTTTATTAGTGATTTATTTTTTATATTTAAAATATCATCTAAAAAACTTAAATTTTATGGATTTTGCTTTTCTCATTCAAAAAAATTGGACTCCATTTATTTTAAAGCTATTTGACTTTTTTTTTACTTGATAAGAATAATTAATGAGAGATATTTAATGCCAGAAAAGGAAAATAAGGATGTCAACGTGAAGGAAGGAAAGATTTTGATTGGAGAAGGCAAAATCGTGTGTTTTGCTTGCGGAGAAGTCATAGATGCTGATACTAAAATTTGTCCTTATTGCGACACTGAATTAAAATAGGACTTCTCAATCAATTACCTCGTAAGATTCATAAAAACACTAAGCAATAAAAACAAAAAAAACTATAGATCTATTGATCATGAGCTTAATAAATTATCCAAGACGAACGGGGAGATTAATCATCATTTCCTTTAGCATTCTCTTTGTCACCTTTTTTATCTTGCTATTTGTTGTTCTTGGGACCACAGGATCGGGAATTACAACTAATTTTTTAATCGGAATCTTAATTCTTTTGATCATTTTACCTATAATTGGGATTATCATTAATCGAATCTCCGGGCCGTCTCCAAAAAAGTGTCCCCGCTGCAATTATCCCGTGAGTCAATATGCTGAATACTGTAAAAATTGTGGATTTGACTTATTAATTCGATGTCCAAACTGTAATAAGCTTCAAAGGACAGAATATATTAATTGTAAGAAATGTGGATTTCCTCTGCTTGGCACAATGGCTATACAACCATCAGAAGAAAGAGATTATGTGGTGATTCAAGAAGGAGAAAAAATTCCTGAAAAACCAAACTTTTGCCCTACTTGTGGGTCAAGCTTGAAAAACGCAGAGAACCTAAGATTTTGCGAGTTTTGTGGGTCAAAAATCACGTGATTTCCTTTAAAGAATACTTTTTTTGCAATTTGGAAACGATAAATGCAATAGTTAAGTCCACTATACAAATTATTAATAATTTGAAAGTGAAAAAACCAATGGAATCATCATAATATGCTAACCGCAGAAAATATGCAAAATAGAGCCAAACAGATGAGATTAAGAGGTTAAGAATAACAAATTTGGGTTTTATTGTATCAAGTTGAGTAAAAAAAATAATAAAAGCAACAACTAATGGAAGAATATGGATATAATCGTAAATTAATCCAAATCCAAAAACCTCCAAAATTAATATGGGATATAATGCAGGAATTGAATAAATTAAGAAATTATTGATGAACTTACTATCCCGTTTGAAGAACCAAACAACTGAAAACGAAAAATACCATTGAGATATGGTGAAAATAATGATATTACTTCCCGGATCGCCATGCCTAACCGTGGGTCTAGTAAGACTGTCTAATGGGAACCACGACAATGGAATTACCAATTGGTACACAAAACTAAGTATGATTGCCCCTACAATTTGAAAAATTTCAGTGGAATGTTCCCGGACTATCTTATATACCATCATTAAAAAACTATCAATAGCATCATTTTTAGAGTTTTCCCCGTTAATCCATGCTTAATATCAAAATATAAATTTAATGTACTCTTTTTCTAATATAACATAAAATGGGGACCTAGCGTAGCCCGGTATCGCAACAGGCTCCAGATCCTTTAAGCAACTTATTGCGTGCGGATACCTGTAGGTCGGGGGTTCAAAACTGCGTTTGAGTTCCAAACGCGTGAATTTATCCCTCGGTTCCCATTTTATCTCCTTATTTTCACTTGTTTCGAATAAATACATCAATTTGTTCCACTTTTCCAAAGCAAGTAAAATTTATATATATGATAAGACATTAAAAGCATGTTTTATTCGCTATTAAATTTAAAAGACAAATAATGGAAAATAAGTAGATTAAAACAACCTCGGTGTGATTATTGTGGGGCTCGGATATTCCCTAGATATACGCCTTTCATCCGAAAGGTTTGGTTCTTCGGCAAAATTCCGTCTTACTGTCCCATTTGTGGAAAAGAGATTAGTATTCAAAAGAAAGAGCAATTTGATGAATTTAGGGCAATACTATATTTAATTTGGTGCATATCATTTGTAGTTCTTATCTTTATAATAATAATAGTGTTTTAAATTATTTATTCAAAATTTAAACCTTTTTGTAATATAAAAAAGAAATAGAAATTATTATCTACTATAAACAATAGCTTTAGTTTCATTCCAGTACGTCCTTGGATCCGCTGGCAAGGGAAATCCTCCATTGTCATAAAATTGGAGTTTTACGCTTCTATCTGTTATCATTTTGAGGAAAATTACTTTTGTGTAATGAGCGGAGTAAAATTCTTTACAAAGGTAAAAGTAGACATTACCATCATTAATTACCTCATCAAAGTTTCTATTTTTAAATCCAGTTCCACTTGGATTAAACGTGTATACTCGAGAATCCCACGTAGAATTACCAGCATAACCTATCGAGATTGATCCTAACGATGAATTAAAGTTACTATATACTAAGCTTAATCCATTATCCTCAGGTCGACCAGTATAGCCATTTCTAACCCAAATACCTTGAGCAGTATCTGCAACGTCGAAATCGACTCTTCCGCAATAATTTGCTGGAAAAACAGGCGTGTTGTCATAATTTTTTAAAAATGTTGTCATATTATTTTTTAAAAGATCTGTAAAGTAATCCAACGGACATGCTGCATGTTGGAATTCCCGGGTCCATACGTTGTTTACCCAGTTTAATTGAATTCTCTCATCTTTTAGCCAAAAATCATATCCACCACCTAAACCCGCTATACCTAGAGAAATACCACCATTTACATCAAGATTTACATTTTTAATGTACCTGGTAACATTCATTCCGGCGACTTCATATTTATCCACTGAATCTCCATAGACGGTTCCAAATCCGTTAACTTTATTCCATAAGTAATCACTCAGATTATTCACGTGCGCAAAACGACCACTAATGTTACGACAGGCATAAAAATTAATGGTATAATCTTCAGATATATTTCCTTCGGGAGGATTATATTCAACCTTTTCGATTGACTCTATGTTTAAAAAGCCTGGGGCAAATATCTCAAATCCATCAGGATACATCGTGATATTAGTATAAAAGTACATATGATCTGTCGGAAATGTATGCGCTGGAGGATTGAGATTTCCTAAAGGCGTGATACTCGTGATCCGATCCATATCTACGGGATAATTGGTAAACGGTTTTTCAGAACACTCTGGAAGATACCCCTTAAATCCAAAATAATAAATCAAGAAACCAGAAAGACCAGCAAGAACGATTACACTAATGATTATGATTGCTAAATACTTTTTTTTCATATTAAACCATAATCGAGTGAATTCTAATAAAAACCTTCTTGCTATTTTTTATTATCCATTTCCCAATTTTTTACAAAGATTTAAATATAAAATCGTCCATACATATATTGGACGTCCACAATCATAACGGACGCTCACATATAAAAATGTAGGTGATTAAAATAAATAACCAAATACCCGAAAATCAAGTTGAAAAATTAATTAAGTACTTGAAACAGATCAAGTATTCCAAAAGAAATTTGGTTGAGGACATTTTGGATCCAACAGTGAACATATTTCCAGAAGGAGATACTTTTGAAAAAACAGAAGAACCTTTAGATGACCTGATTTGGGATTTAATCCAGTATCACGATGCTAATTGGATCATTTCTTTATTATCATCTCACATCTACGAACAATATGAAAAAACGATCAGTCAAGGTCAAGTTCAAGCAATACTCAAGCGTGTTTTGGGAACCCCATTAACAAGCACGGAAAGAAGCCAATTACATGAATTAAGAAAAAAAGTCCGAAGATATGACAAATTCGTAAATGGTTTCGGTGAATGGGGCAAGAAGTTTGACTTTCCACTCAAGATTATTATGTTTGGGTTAAACCGAGAACAGGTTAATGATGCTTTTTACATGTTTAATAAAGCACAACTCGATACTGCCAATATTATAGGCGTGGATTTTTACACCTATACTATAGAGGTTTTTGACAAATCAGTAGTGCAATTACAAATTTGGTGCCTATCAGATGATGCGAGATTTGAATTCTTAAGGAAGCAGTATGTTAGGGGCGCTGCTGGAGCAGTTTTCATTTTTAATACAACCAATCGAGATTCCTTTGAAAGAATGAAAACGTTTGCTTCAATTGTCAAAGAACAATCTGGTCTAAAGGTAAGATTACGAAAATTAAGGAACCGACAGTTTAAAATGCCCATAACAGTTATTGGATTAAGTAAACCAGAACAACCAGAAGTAGATACAATCCCAATGGAAGAAATATACTCTTTCACAAACGAATTAGGAGCTGGTTACAAAGAAGTTTCAAGCAAGGGTGAAATTCCATTTCCTGATATTTTAACGGTTTTAACCTATGGCATAGTGACAAAATTAAAGGACTAAATACGTGAAAAAAGAGAAAAACAAGAAGTGAATTCCAATTACGCCATGTTCATTAATCATATCTCTCGATCAATTCTTTCATTGCAGATTCAAAGAGTTCAAGAGTGAATTCTTGTGGTGTATCTAAAATCTTAATTATGGGATTGCCTCTATTTTTAACCATTGCTTGGAATTCTTCTACTGATCTGATGTTATTTTCCTTAATAAAGAAAGCAACATTAGAAGCAGTAAAATATTGTGGTACGAGAAAAGAAAGGCGTTCTTCATTAGTCATGACCCATACCTGTACTTTTACTATAACGTAGTCCTTTACACGTGGATCAAAAAGACGTATTGTTTTAATAAGAAACACAACTTCTCTTCCTCCTATATAAAAACTTTTTGTCCCAAAAAGTTTAGTTTGGATTTGAAGAATGGACATTACAGAGTTTATATCTATTCCATCAATCGCAACCTTAAACGTATATACTGGAAGTTCGGACACTTTTTTTTTACATCTTTTCTTTTCACAGTATTTCTTTTCACAATTTTTCTTTTCATAGCTTTTCACCTCTAATTTATCCCATCCTATCCTCGACTTTCAATTATTTTAGTCGTGAGCCCTACAAACATCTCTTCAATATAGTTCCCAGAACTAGGTGACGTTTCGATATATATCATATCTTCATTATTGGTTAAATGCTGAATTTCTTGCTCAATTCCCTGATCTTTTTCCATCGAATAGATGTTATTTCCGATTAAACATATGGGGATTTTTGGACCAGCATACTTTCGAAGGTTCGCTATCCATGATGCAACTTGAATTAAACTAGTCCTTCGATTCAAATTGAATACGATGATTGCACCTGCAGCACCTCTATAAAACGTACTACGAATAAATTCGAATCGTTGTTGCCTCCCAACATCCCAGATACTTAAAGTAGCAACTTCCTGAGGCTTGAATTCCACGTCTTTCGTCAAAATTTCAACTCCAACTGTGAGTTTATAATTTGCCGCAAACCGATTTTTTATAAACTTTTGCATGAGCTCCGATTTTTGCGAATCGGGTCCGCCTAGAAGCAGTACTTTTAATTTAAAACTAGACAAGATTTTTAAGACGAATTATCATTACCCTATAAACAGTAATGTTTGATCGTATTAATAAATATATTTACCAATTGTTATATTTGAATACTTTATAGCATTTGCGTCACGCCTTATTAATTATTAATCATCTAACCCAATTACCTCTTTCATAGCAGTCGGTGGCAAGAACTCCATCATTCTTGCCAAAATCCGAACAAATATTTAGGAGGGATATTATTTCATACATGGCGAAATGTCTTTGGAACAAAAGGGATATTATAACAAATAATTTATCTAAATTAAAATAGAGTTATAATTTCATGTCATTAGGATTCAGATTATATTTTTTATATAATGAATTTTTAATTTGGGTTCTTATTTTAGCAAAATATTCAGGGGTTTGACTCGTTAAAGCTTCAAAGCCCTTATTTTCTGATACCAAACGATAATATTCTATTTGCATTGATTGATGAACTATAACATTAATATGATGTTCTATAATTTCTAAATTTGGAGTCTTTTTTTGTAATTCGTTTTCTAAATTGTTCTCAGCAATAGTTTTAAGTTGTAGACTTCGTTCATGTAATTCACTTGCCCGTTTTTTTAAAGCTTGTTTTTTTTTCGGTTTCATTTCCATTTTTTTCCACCTCTTTAATTAAGAATAAAAATTCATTTAAATAAAATTGGAATAGAATCAGGAATGTTATATGTTTCTCGAATCTCTTTTTCAATTCCTCTAAAATCGAATTCTTCTACCCTTCCTGTGAGTAGCAACGATTCGTACCTGTGGATGTCGCTATAACAATGTATCAACAGTTTATAAGATAAAATTATTCTTTCCTGTGAAATATCTTCAAATCTTATTTCTTTGTAATGAGTTAATTCACGTTCCACGGCCTTTTTAGTTCCTAAACTATATTTTAATATTTTATTGTAATATTCTTGAGCTTTAGCATCCATTTCTTTTGTTCTTTTGGGCTTTTTTGATATTTCCTCTTTTCTCGCCATAGTTTTTTCTTCTTTTGAGAATAATGGCTTCAAATTCTCCCTGAGTCTTTCATTAAGTTCTTGTTCGGTCATTTGTGGTATTTTTATATTACCCTTTTTTGCGAGGATATTGATAGATACATCGAGATCACGAAAAGAAAAAGGATAACAACAATACCCATCGGGTTTAAAATCTGAATGATATATCCACTTACTAGTTAACCAAGAAATAAACATTACTACAGGAATATGTTTCAGTTTTGGATCAGATTTTATATATTCATAGATTTTAAAACCACTTATGTCAGGCATAATATCATCCAACATTATAAGTTGAGGAGGATTGGTTATTAATTCTTTTAATCCTTTTACTGCATCTGATATGCCCCTGTATGTTATCCCTTTTGCTTTATAATATGCCCCAACAAGATCAAGACAAGCTTTATCATCATTTATAAAGAGGATAGCATATTGAGGGTTTTTAGTTTTTGTTCCTCTTAATTTATTTACCTCTCCACGAAATACTTTCCATTCTTTCAAACTAAAAGGTCTTGAACTTGCTAATTTTTCTCGGTATTCTTTCCGTTCTTGTTCAGTAAGATGTTCCATTTTTTTTACCTCTGGATTCCAGTCTCCATTCACTTTAAAATTTCATATTTTTATATTTTTCAAATTGGTAATTTTTAACTATTAAAGGAAATAGCAGCACTTACGAATGCTTTTACATTCTCAATTGGAGTATCTGCTGTAATTTCACAGCCTGGAGCTACCATGAATCGAGGGTTATTTTTATTTTCTTTTAATGCCCTAAATATAGCTTCTTTAATTCTTTGAGGAGATCCCCTTGGAAGTAATCTTACGTGATCGATATTCCCTGCAACACCTATATTATCTCCAAGCAAATTATGAGTTTCTGTAATACTTACAAAAGAATCTATACTAATCATATCCAGATTTTTAATCTGTTTTATAAAATTCCCTAAATATTGTAAGTGAGTTGAGACTTTTCCACACATGTGGAGGACATTAAAATCATAAATACCGAGAAGCGCTTCCATGTAATTTAAACTAAATTCTTTAACTTGCTGTGGTTTTAACATTTGATAGTCATGTTCGCATAACACAAGTATCGATGCTCCTGCTTCTTTCAATAATTTTATGTATTCTTTGATAATATCAATACTTTTCTTGACTAAGTGGTGAGCAAATTTAGGATCTTTTATCAATTTTGGAATTAATAATTCATACGGCATTAACTGAAAACTGAAGGTAATAGGACCAGTCATGTATGCTGCAATAGGAACGTTTGCGTTTTTACTAAGTAAATTAGTACCTTCGATCATTACTCTTGTGCTACCAAATTCTATGAAATTGGGAATTTCTAATTCTTCGAGATTTACTTTGTCTTGTATAGGAAATCTAGTAATCCATGGATTTTTATCTCGAGGATAATTCACTTCTGCACCACACGATTCGCTGACAGGCCAGCTTGGTTCTACTTGAATTGTATCAATATCATATCCATATAACTTTAAAGCCTTAATATGAGCGTTAGCCGCTTTTTTTGCATCCCTATACATGGTATTAAAACTTAGCCCATCAATAATCCCCGCATGATCACCTATTTGCGGAAAAATGGGAGCTCTATCAACTGCATCACCTTTTAAGGCAGCATATACTCGAGTAAAAGAATCTATGTCATAATCACCTTATCGGGGATGCATATTTAATATGAAATTCAATATTTCAAATCATATAACCTTTTTATTAAAAAGATTAAACCTCTATTTTTATGGGACATTGGACGATATCAAATTAAATCATTATCCGGATAACCTAATATTTTAAAATGAATAACCTTAAAATTTTCATTAACTTTTTCCACCTAAAGATGCCTTTCGTTCAAATACAATATGAAGACATATATTTCGATCCTAAAATTCAAGAGATGTGTGTGTCACCAAGTTTTAAGTGTCCCTTTTATGGACATTCGTGGAGTTGTCCCCCTAATGCTCCATTTCTCGAAAAGGCACTATCAACTTATAAAGAATTTTTCTTAATTTATTCTAAATTTGATTTGGAATCGTATATTAAAAAAGAAAAGGAAAGAACGAATAGATCGGAATTTTACATTAAGAATACCTTTTTACTCACGAAAAGCTTCGATAATTACGATTTAGAAAATGAATTCACCTCTTTTTTATCAAAATATAAAAGTCACTATTCAAAAAAACTTCTTTTATATGATGGAACGTGTAAATACTGTAAGATCCAAGGAAAGGGGGCCTGTAATTTTGATGATGGGGATCCTTGTCGTTATCCAACAGAAAGAAGATATTCTATGGAAGCAGTTGGAATTGAAGTAATTAGAACAGTTTTAGATCTAAGAAAACGTAATAAAATCGAAATTGAATATCCATCTAATAAATATTCATATAGATTTGGTTTAGCGTGTTTTAAATAAAAAAAAAAGAGTTAATATTTCCCATATTTCATTACTGCTTCTGTTAAAGCTTTAACGTTTTCAACCTTAGCGTCTCCCATTCCATTGAATTCAGTGGAAATAATTAACCCTCCATCACCTTTTAGGGCATCCATCAATTTCTCAATATGAGCTCTAATTTTTTCTGGAGTTCCTCCAATAAGAAGCGATGAGGGGACTCCTCCAGCCAGACAAAATTTATCACCTACCACTTCTCTTGCTTTAACAAGATTCGTTTTATCAAACCATAAAATAACTTTCCCTTCAGGAAGCTCTTTAAACTGGTCTAGTAAGTGATCTGCCCTGCCTTGAATACTCATTAGAGGAGTAAAACCCGCTTCAACTACTTCATTTACCATTTGCTTGATGTACGGGAAATGAAATTCCCTGAACTTTTCAGGAGATAAATAAGTATTATACCACATCGGAAAAAATACTCTCTTAGAACCAGTAACATCCCGAGAAATAGTACCAGTCATTTTCCCCACTGCTGCGAGAACAGGAGCTAAAGTTTCGCAAGCCTTCTTGACTTTTTCTGGAGATCTATATAAATCCAGCGAAAGGACATCGAAGTCCCTCAAGAAGGCTCCTATGAAATCTAAAGGATTGGGAGCAAGGGCATAATACCAAGGAAGCCATGCTTCTTTTTTCATCTCTCCTACAAATTTGGTTAAAAAGCCAGGAAATTTTGCTACTTCTTGGCCCATTAGTAATAAGGAACCCACTGCAGTGGGAGAACCAGGATCAGAAAGGTTCTTATACGCTCTTGGGATAACTTTTCCCATTAAAAAGTCAAATGGTTTCTCATTAAATTGATCATACTCATCAGCATTCATGACTGGAGTCTCTATTACCCATTGAGATTCATTATTTTCACCTAATTCTCTCCCTGGGTTGGAAGAGTAGACGTCTGCTAATATATCATGAGATGCCCCTCCTGCTAAAACTGAAGAAACCGCAACGCCTATAGCTAAATCTGGATTAAATCCTGCTAAAGCAAGCCCAAGAGGAACGCTTTCAAATGAACGATGAAGGCTTAACGCATCCCAATTGAAGTCTCGTGAAAATTTAGTCCCAACTTCAATATATTTATCATTATCGTGCCAAATTTGTTCATAAGACACACCAGCATATTTTGCAGGAAAATAAGTAGTTGCTATCCCAATTGGTACTCTATCGGGAGTTTTTAAGGCAGTAGTTACTTCTAATCTTTCAATTTTTGTTTTAATTATCTCTTCTGCATTTTCCATTTATTTATGCCACCCCTGCCCATTTTTTTATGATTTTTACTCCTTCAATTGCATCATTGACCCAAGCATCCGCACCAACATAGCTACAAACCTCATCATCAGTTCTTTCTCCTCCAATAATTACTTTTACTTTATCTCTCTTATTTGCAGCTTTTATTGCCTCAACGCTTTTTTTCATTGGTTCTATTGATAATGTTAATAGTCCACTCATTCCAACAACCATGGGATCATATTCATCAATTGCTTCAACAAATTTTTCGGGAGGAACGTCAACACCTAAATCAATTACTTCAAAACCTTCTGCTTTAAGAAAATTGATTGCGATATCCTTTCCTATGTTATGAATATCTCCTTGAACAGTACCAATCACTACTTTACCCAAATTTTCAGATGTATCACTGCTTAATTTAGGCATGAGTATCTCCATTGCTTCATTAAAAATCTCACCCGCCATGATCAGATCAGTTAAGAACACTGTATCACCAGCACCTTCACCAATTTTAGCCATTCCCATTCGACAAGCATCTAGAATTTTAATCGGATCTTCACCTTTGTCAATTCTTTCCTTGACTAATTGTAAAACCTTGTCTTCTTCTAAATTCGAAATTGCTTCTGATAATTCATCCATTATAATTTTTCACTTTAAATTTGCTGTATCAATTTCTGTTTCAATTAGAAATTTAAAGCTACTTCTCATATTTAATAAGTAGGATAAATTTCCTATATAATTC
The DNA here is from genome assembly GCA_964632315.1 of uncultured archaeon. Classification (GTDB taxonomy): domain Archaea; phylum Asgardarchaeota; class Lokiarchaeia; order Sigyniarchaeales; family SOKP01; genus SOKP01. Next base: position 57,953 of record CAZWEM010000003.1, on the reverse strand, counting down.
ATTTTTAATAATGGCTAAAATTGATCTAACTTAAGAAAAAAGCACACACCTCATTGAAACAGAACCATAAACAATCTTCTCACAACTAAATGATAAAGTATCCTTTTCATCACTTGCTGCTAAGATATATAAAAGTGGTAAATAATGTTCATTTGTAGGAATAGATAATTGGGCTATTTCACCAAATTTTTGGTAATTGATGATGGAAGGATAATCCGTTTGCTCGATTAAATCTTTAATTAATTCATCATACTTGATTGCCCATTCAAAAGGTGCATGTGTATATGGATTCATCATTCCTAAATTGTGGACGATGTTACCACTCCCAAGTATCAGCACGCCTTGACTTCTTAACTTTTTTAGTTTTTTTCCCAGTTCAAAATGTTCATTTGGAGACTTAGCATAATCTAAACTCAGTTGGATAACCGGTATTCGCGCTTTAGGATACATCCTTCTAAGCACGATCCACGTCCCATGATCTAAACCCCAACTATTATCAAGGTTAATATGAAGATCATTTACTTGTTCTATTATCTTTTCAGCAGTTCTAGGTGCCCCTGAAGCGGGATAATCAATGTTATATAATTCTTGGGGAAAACCATAAAAATCATGGATTGTTTTTAATTTGTCATTAGCAGTTAGCCTGGTTCCCTGTGTTACCCAATGAGCAGAGATGCTTAAAATTAATTCTGGTTTAGGAATCTCTAATGCTAATTTTTGCCATGCCTGCGCAAATTCATTATCTTCGATTCCATTCATGGGAGAACCATGACCAACGAATAAAGTTGGCATAACGTCTGACATCTAGCTTCTAGAATTAGATAAAAGCAATAAGGCTTTTTCTTATAAATCATGAGTAAGCAAACGTAAAATGAAATTTTATCTGAAAAAAATAAACAATTCTTTTATTCTATGAAATAATAATTCGTTCCATTATATTCCTCGGTGTTAATTTTAAAACTAAAGGTTAATCTATTAAGCAATCCTTGAGTATTTTTTTGAAAGTATTTTAATTGGTCAGGATTTTGGAAATTGCCTTCAATTCTTTTTACTAAACTTTCTGGTGTAAAAGCTTTACCGGAGTTAGCCCTTAAAAAGCTAATAATAATGTCATCAACATTCAAAATAACTTATTTCTCCTTTTGCACAATCATTTAACTATAATAAATTATATGCATCAAAAGAAAAAAAAGGATCCTAGTTATTTATAGAGCTCTCAGTTAGGATTATGGCTAAATCTTCTTTTTTTTGTTTTAAACGTAAAGCATAGTAAATTGTTGTCAATAAACCAATACCGATAAATGAACAAAAAAGAAATATGTGTTCAATAGAAATCACCTCCCCTATAAATCCTACAGTTAACTTTCCCAATGGTGACATTAACCACGAAAAAGCTACATAAATTGAAAATACTCTCCCAAATTTTTCATGGGGGACCCTAGTTTGGAGTAGTGTTTGAAATAAAGAATTTGTAATTGGAATATTAAATCCCATGAAAGCAAATACTACCCCAATATATAGATATGCACTTTTCGGGCTTAAGCTCAGAAAAAAATAACCAATCATCACAAAAGCAATACTAAAAAAGATAGAGTTTATGTTGTTTTTCCATTGCTTTTTAATTGTCATCAACATCCCTCCCATAAAAAATCCAAATTGGAAAAGTGTCATGATGAATGCATAATCTAACACTGATCCCTTGTGAGTAACATTTACAAAGTAAGAAAATAAGACACTGATTGGTTGCAAAAGAAAGTTTAAACCCATAAATAATACAATTAACATGAGAATTATGGGCATATCTTTCACTATTTTAAATCCTTGTTGAAATTCGTCATAGAATTTGGATTTTTTGCTACGATTCTTCCTTTCAGGTATTGGAATTTTTATAATAATTAACGATGTAAAAGCAATCAGGAAAGTTAATATATCTATATATAAAACATAATGCAAAGGAAAAGTTACCAAAAGAATACTAGCTAAGGTGGGGCCAATTATCTGTATTACTTGATTTAAAGTGGAATTAAGGCCATTGACTCGAGAGAGCTTTTCTTTTGGGATCATTGTAGGTATCACAGCATTTATTGCGGGAAAATGGAAAGCTTGGCAAACTCCTCTAAATGAATTAATGCTAATTATTAATAAAATTCCGACTATCCCAGACAATAAGTTATTTAGTAATATAAGGATGAATGTTAGGATAGCTTGACTTGAATCGACTAAAATGATTAACTTTTTCCTATCCCATCTATCAATTACTACTCCCGCAATTGGAGTGAAGAGTACTTGAGGAAGGAAATAAAGGAATGATGAAAATGATAAAACTAAAACACTTTGCGTTTCTACAGTAATCCACCATATAATCGCAAATTGAACCACTATTGAACCTAAAAGGGATGAAAGTTGACCGCTCCAGAAATAAAAATAATACCTAAAATAATTATGTGGGGCAGAATCACTCATGAATTAACCATTCAGATATTAATTGTAATGATTTTACAAGTAAATTTATAAACAACTCGAAAAATAAAAAAAAAAATTAAATTGGAATTCGACCCCAAGAATTTTGTATGGGATTTCCTATTCCAAAATAGCCCCTTCTAACTCCTGCTGATACAAAGAATGCTTCGGTGCAAATATAAGTAGGATCGGTTGGATTGGGAAATCGACATATTGATGCATCTGTTCCATCATAATATCTCAAAATAGTCATTAAATCTCTTTCTCTAATGATCCATTTAGATTCTTGTTTTTCTTCGATCAATTTCTCTGCTTTCATTTGACGAGAGATAGAATAACTTTGATCGATTAAGAATAACTTCAATTCTTCCGAAATATACGTATTCGTTCTTACTGCACTTTCTCCGAATTTAAGGTTCTGAACTATAAATGATTCTGGTAAAGTTTCAGATGCTATAACATTTCCTTTAAAATCAGATATGATATAATTCCAACTAGCACAATATGATGATGTCATTATCTCTAAGAACTTTGAAGCACTTTTACAATTTTCAAATGCCATTCTTGCTTTAATTCCGGTAGGAGTTCCAAAATTAGCCATTTTCCATGTTTGAACTAATGTGAGAGTACTACTCACTCTCTTATTCTTTCCAATTGCTAACGTTGAAGCTCCCATTCTCAATGAAAATACTGCCTGCTTTCCCATCACAGTGTGTTTTACGTATGATAATGTTGGTAGGAACGCCAGACCAAAATCCATGTTTTGTCCAATGGTAACTTGCCATTTAGTATTCTTAACACCTAATGCAGTACAAGCTCCTACTCCATCTAATCCAATTTGTGTGGGGATTAAAATCCCATAATATAAATCCAAGAAGACGATTTGGAGTAAAATATCCAAATAAGTAAGCATCGTCGCATCGGCCATGCCTTGCATCTCATCCTTATATTCCATTGGAATGAATAACTCATAAATTTGAGCATAATAAAGGATTTCTTGCAGCCGAAAACCATAAGAACTAATTAAAGATTTTATAATGGCATCCATGGTCAAAATTTGATCCATTAAGCCTTTTCCAGTCAAATATCCTAAACTATAATAATCTTGAGCATTAACAAGAAGATAGAACTGACCATTAGAGCTTTTCCATTTAGCAAAACCCTTTGTTTTGGAAGATGTTATAGCTATATCACGATTTTCTACGTAATCTTCACAAGCTGTCACAGAATTTATACCTACCATCATCATGACAATTAGAAGGGCAGATAAACCTAAGATTGTTTTATTAAATTTTCTCATGCTTTTTTCACTTGTTTTTTGGATTATAAACCATTTTTTACTTATTGGCTCTGCGAATAACAATACATTTAAATAAAACTATAAAAAATCCGACATTCTCACGTTATGTGGCCCTCACACGGGAGATTGAGAATACTTAAGTATTTAAACTCACTGAATTTTTAGGATAAATTTTAAAAATTTATAAAACCAAAGTGGTTATATTATTATAACTCACTCACTAGTTTTGGATCTACCTAGATGTATCAAATTGAAAAACTGCAAGAAAATAAGTTTTATATAAAAGCAATTGGAACATTTCCTCATCTAGTTTCAGAAAAATTCGTAAAAGAATTCGAAGAGTTGACAAAAGATATTCAATCAGGATTATGTGTAGTCGTTGATATAACAGATGCGATTTTTCTCAAATTAGATTCAATTCAAATTATTTTAGACTTGTTAAAGAGAAATAATGAAAAACTTCATCGTTCCGCTTTCATTATAGCAGAAAATCCACCATTAAGTGAAGAGATGAAATATCTCATAAATAAAGCATCTTCTCCAAAAAGAAAGATTGTTGTGAATTTAGAAGAAGCAAAAAAGTGGATTGAAATCGAGAAAGTAATTATAAGAAAGTAAGTCTCCCACTTTCTGCTAATTTGATATTTTCGTTAAATTTAAAACAAATTTAGTGAAATCTACTGTTCAATCTTAGCGAAATTAAAACGTGATTATTGTATATCCTAGATCTAAATACTTACCCATACTGGGATGCCCCATTAATTCATCACACGTATTGAAACCCAATTTTTGAACTTCTTCTAATGATTCCATCTTATTGCTACAAGCCTTGCAAAAACAATCAACTAAACCAGAAGATTTCAAGTCTTGATATTGTTTATAAAAAGGATTGCTTTCATTTTCGAATTGAGCTGCTAATTTTGTAGCAGATCCCTCAACAATTACTTTTACTTCATATCCTCTCTTTTTAAGGTCTAACGCATTTAAAATCACGTGAATGAAGCACATAGGATCCCCATTAAATGCAAATAATGCGAATTTTTTACTCATAAAATTACCTCTTTTGAAAATTAAATTTGATTGGTGAAATAATCATTCTTTATTGAAAAAATTACATCTTTTAGTGCAAATTTTCTAAACGTTGTTTTGTCAATTTGATTGCTTTAGGATTATCATCAGATCCAATCCATTTGCGATTTAAAGTGTTTGCGACTACTAATGTTGTTCCACTACCGCAAAAAAAATCACCTACAATATCTCCTTTATTTGATGACGACAACAATATCCTTTCCAATAACTTTTTAGGTTTTTGGGTGGGATAACCAGTATATTCTTTTGATCGTGTAGTGGTTTGAAATGAAAAGATATCATTCCACACATCTCCTACTACCTTACCCGGCTTTTCATCTAAATATTGTCTTCCTCCCCGTCTCTTTCGGTATAATCGCCCGTCCTCATCATTATACCTGAACATTTTTTTCACATACTCTTTTCTATAAGGAAGATACTGCTTATTAAATGTAAAATCATCAGATTTCGTATAGTATAAGATAGTATCATGTTGTCTTACCCATCCTTTCACTTGACTCTTAAAACCGGATACACTTCCCACATTCCAAATAATTTCTCTTCGGAACTTCTCTCTTCCAAAAATTTCATCACATATTGGTTTTAGATCAAACATCGCATTTGCGTCACAATGAATGTAAAAACTACCCGTTTCTTTCAAAATTCGATACATTTCCCGAATTCTAGGGCGCATAAATCCTAAATATTGATCTAAAGAAAACCAAACATCGGAAAATTCCTTGTAATCGACACCACTGTAAAAAGGAGGGTCAATGTAAATCAAATCAACAAACTCGGATTTAATATCTTTCATTAAATCCAGATTATCCCCTAAAAACACTTCATTTATCTTCATGGGTCAATTCAATAACAATGGTGTCTTTTAATTTTATTATGATTAACGAGCGATTGAATAAGAATTTCTTGGAAGAATTCGAGAGTTATGATTTTTCCAAAATCCATGAAGAAAAAATCTTTTTAGTGGGTTCAATTCGATTTAAAAATTACTTTATTAGAATTGAATCAATCCTTCAAATCATGTATAAAAAAATTGTTGGTATTTGTTCTGTGGATGGATTATTGAACAAGGAAGAATTTTCAGTAGAAGAATGGGATAAATTACAAGAAATCGCTCTTAGAAAATTACACCAGTATGATGTAATACTGGTTTTAGATGTGGATGATTATATCTGAGACCAAACAAAAGAAGAGATCAACTACTTTCAAAACCATTTAAATCGCCCGATTTATTACTTTTCAAGATTAAAAAAATCAAAAATTCCCTAAACTCACTATTATTTAAAGAGTAGGACGATTCTTTTCATTAAAAATTCCATGTACTAAAGAGAGATTATAAAAGGTCATAAATAAAAATGGAATTGTTCCAAGTCTTTTGGGACGACCAAAAACGTTTATTTTTAGAATTTGAAAAAAGAGAAGATGAAAGGGAGATCTTCGTTCCAGAGAATATTAGGTATATTAATATCCAATTTGAGATCTCAAAAATGCTCGATCAAGGCCTTTTCCGAAGAGGAGAGCCAATTCTATTATCAATCAAAAAGGTATATTATACCTATGATATGTTATCATTCCCGATTGACTTAGATGAATTTCGAGGAGTGGATGACCTTCAAATAAAATTGTTACAATTGATCATTCAACTACATAATGGATATAAGCTCGAATATAATTTCACGGAAAAAATTAGATTATCCGATCTCTGGATAAATGAAGATTGTTACGATGGATATCAATTTGGAGATTTAAACTCAAGGAAAAAAGTAAAAAGTATTATCACTCATGCAAAATTAATCCAGGAAATACAAACAGATCATAAAAATAATACTCAAAAGAACACCATTCTTATCGAAAAAGAAAGTATTGAAAGTATCTCAGATAGTAATCCCGAGAATTCTTCTCTAATATCCATGATTAGGGAAAATAATGAGACGTTAAAAATAATAGCAAATGAACTAAAAAATCTCACAACCGTTCTTAAACATGTTTCACTTAATGGTGGTGGCGGCTCATATCTCCCTTCGGGACCTCCAGTAAGAAGGAATAGCGATTCGGGAATCGAAAGAATTAAAAATTCTCCTTCGAGATCAGCTATAGTAGCTGGCGGATCACCAGCAAAACTATTAGTAATAAGGGAAATGAAGGAAGTTTTTCAAAAAACTACTACAGATAATTCTGAATTTGATATTCGAAAAATTTTAAAACCAATGACTGAAAAAGAACTACAATCCATTACGTTAAGCGAGGAAAATCTTCGAGAAAAAGAGGAGATTGCAATTCAAAATCAAATTAAAAGACTCGAAAACAAACAAAGTGAAGACCTTTCTTTAGAAAATTTAAAACCACCCAAATAAGAAGATAAAAATTTTATGATACTAACTTTTTAATAGTCATACATTATTCTCTTTTAAGCTATATTTCATTGAGGTTAGATAAAAATTCTCTTAAATTATTTTATAGGAACTGCAGGTAGTGGTAAATCTACTTTAACAGGTTTACTTAAAGATTATATCATTAATCGCGATCCTGAAACTTCTGCAATAACGCTAAATTTAGATCCAGGTTCAAAGATAATGCCTTACGTACCAGACATTGACATACGTGATTATCTCGTGTTAGATGAGGTTATGAACGAATATGGATTAGGTCCTAATGGTGCCATGATTCTAAGTTCTGATTTAATGGTTAATTATCTAGATGATTTAAAAGATGAAATTGATGAATATTCTCCCGATTGGATATTTGTAGATACTGCGGGACAGCTGGAATTATTTGCTTTTCGAGATACTGGACCGTTAATCGCTAGTTCCTTAGGATTTGGGTCTATTCAAAGGTCCGTGTCATTTCTATTCGATTCTAATCTTGTATTAAGACCTAATGGGTTTATTTCAACCTTATTACTTGCAGCATCTGTGCAATTTAGGTTTCGTGATATTCCGCAAATAAATATTTTGTCTAAATCTGATCTCATTGACGATGATCAAATAGACATGATAGTAGATTGGAGCCAAGACTTCCAAGCACTTGAAGATTCTACAAATGAAAGGGAAAGTGGTTTAATTCGAGAATTATCAATGTTAATATCGGATGTTTTCATTCAGTTAGGTTCGACTTCAGAATTAATTCCTTGTTCAATAAAAGAAGAACATGGTGCTGATTTGCTATTTGGATATTTACAAAGAATATTTGATGAGGATAAATCAAAGTTTTATTAAATAACACAACATAGAATACAATAAGATGAAAATTATAGGGCCTGTAGCTGGTATCGGTTCCCGTTTGCGACCATTTACTCTAAGTAAACCAAAAGCTTTTATGACGATAGCGGGTAAAACAGTACTCGAACATATTCTCGATCGTTTTAGAGATACTTTTGAGAATAAACCTGAATTAATATTAATTGTTGGATACAAAAAAAGGCAGATAATTGAATTTGTCAAAGAAAAGTATAACGATAAGTTCGAACTCACCTTTATTGAGCAAATACCTCGTGGATACAGTGAAGAAGATATTCCATATTTCTGGGGATTAGGAGAATCAATATATTTAACCAAAGATAGATTCGAAGAAGTCTCATTTGATTCCAAAGAAGAAGAAAAACGAGCGGGTGCTTTGATATTTCTTGCTGATATGATTCCCATTGAACATTATTCCGTTTTAATGTATCGATATTATGAAGCGGGAGTGGATGGAATGATAACCGTTTGGGAAGTTCCCAAAGATGAAGCAAGTTCTTATGGAGTAGTGAAATTAGATGAGAATTCCGTCATACAAGAATTAGTGGAGAAACCAAAAAAATATGTTTCAAATTTAGCGATAGGGGGCATGTATGTATTTTCGAATCCAACAATGCAAGCACTATTTAAACACTTAAAGAAATATCTTGATCAAAGAACTGAAAATTCAAAAGAGATATATCTTACCCAGAGCTTGCAAGATATTATTGATGAAGGGTTTAAAATTTCTGCAGTAGTGTTGAAAAAGGGAATTCTTGATTTTGGGAAACCCACTGAATTACTACGAGGAAATAGATATTTATTGGAATCACAAAATATTAAAAAAGAAGAATTTTCTAAATTAAACATTGTCTCTGAAAGATCTTACATAAATAATCCGGTACATATTGGAAAAAACGTGCAATTATTTAATTCTGTCGTTGGACCCTATGTTTCCATCGGAGAAGAATGCAAAATTCAGCGATGTATTCTCTCAAATTGCGTAATTGAAAGATATACGCATTTAACGAATGTGATCACTGAAAATTCAATAATAGGAAGTAATGCTAGTGTGGGAAATATCACGAAGGACAACTTAATTATCGGAGAGAGGAGTAGCTATTAAATGCCTTTAAAAGTAGTATTATATTTTACATATGTTTTTTAATCTGAGCAATTATATTTATAGTAAGATTCAAATACATTCCAATAATTTCATGATTTTAAATATTATCTTAAAAAACAATATTCAATGTCTGAATTATCATGCCATATTACGTCGCTTTTGATACTGCTCATAAACCACGTGGTAGACTTGATGAAAATCTTACTGAATTAAGGGATTTTCTCAATAGTAATGGTTTTGAATGTTATAATTTTTTAGAAGCACCTATTACTCAATCGTCTCTTAAACCTTATGATATTTTAGTATTCGTGTGTCCTGATTTCTCGAAGATCTCTTCGTTAGAAATCACGGAAATTGTAAACTGGGTTAGAGAGGACGGTGGAGGTTTATTATTGCTCTCTCACGCTGGTGGAGATAAGGGGAGAAATAGTAATTTAAGTGAATTATCCCAAAATTTTGGCATATCCTTTGAAAACGATCAAGTTTTAGACTCCACTTACAATTTAGGAATGGAAAACATGCCTATTATCACTTCATTCATTCCACCACATCCTATAACTAATGGAATTTCCTCACTCTGTTTTCGGTCTGGATGCTCTCTAATGGTATTAGGTAATGCGATCTCAATCGCATCATCTAACGAAACATCAGAACCATTCTCTTCCCCCCTAATGTGCGTTTCTGAATCAGATAAAGGGAGGGTTTGTGCCATCGGTAGCTATGAAATGTTCCGTGATAGAGTGGGAGGAGGATTTAGTAGCGAAGAGCATCCAAGTTTGGCATATAATATCTTTAATTGGTTAATATCAGAGTATAGAACGGAATTAAGAGCGAGTGGTGCCGTACCTGAAATTGCTCCCCAACCCAAATCTTCAATACCTATAATGAATGATGCACCTGTAGATACAGGGACAAGAAGAAAGGTAAATATTGATTTTTCAATGAAAATTTCGCGTAAAAGTGAACTTTTCGAATTACTTAAAATCTTTCAAAACCAAATTAACATGATAAAAAATACCATTGACAAACTCATCGATTCTGCAGGAGCAAGTGAGGAAGAGATCTTAGAATTAAAAAAAGGTTATGCTAATCCAGAAAAAAATGAATTGAATCAAGTAGTTAATGAGGATGTTAAGGTAGCTCCAGTTCCTGATGATTCTGCGAGTCCTAAAAAACCTATCAGTATATTCGATGAACCATTGGATACGACTTTAACTAACTTGCCCCCTAAACCGGCTAGTCTTCAATCCAGATCTGAGATTGATATACCAAAATTTGATGATTCACGCAAATTAATAGCACGCTCAAGATCTAAGAAAAAACCAAAAAAAAGTGAATTACTAACTGAAAAGAAAAGCCTAGAAAATAAAATTAACTCAGTTAAAAATTTAATCGAATTTGTTGAAAAGAAGCACGACGCTGGGGACTTAGATAATGATTCATATAAGAAAAGAATCAATCAATTAAAGAGTGATCTAAAAAAAACTCAAGACCAGATAGACGAAGTAAATAAGATGTTATAATTGGCTTAAAGCGTTCATTCTAATTTTTCTCCTTTTTTGGTTTGAAGTCGTCTGGAACATATGGTTGAGCGTATTTATTTACGATTTCAAAAAAGTCTTTATCACTAACACCTTTAGTGATTTTTTTTAGCTCTTCCTTGATTATATTAAATGACTTTCTTAGCTCTTCCTTAGAAGTATCTTCATGCTTTTTCTTAACTTCATTTACAATTTTCTTAATAATGTCTTCAGGAATATCTAAATCTAGGACCTGTATCTTTTCCTTCAACGCATTTAGAATTGATTTAGAACCGGAAAACTTTCCTAAATAAAAATTCCTCCTCCTTCCAACCATTTTGGGATTGATTGGTTCATACGTTAACGGATGTGCTAATATAGCTGCTATATGTAATCCACTTTCGTGTGAAAAAGCGTATTCTCCTACAATTGGTTTATACTGAGATAAAGGCTTGCAAAAATACTTTTCACACACTTGACTTAAATCGGGTAGTTTGGTTAAATCTATACCCGTATTTATCCCTAATCTTTCCAATATTGTTGCAACCTCTTCTAGCGCAGCATTACCAGCTCGTTCACCATAGCCATTAATGCAAGTATGGGGGTACTGACACCCTTCAATAACACCAGTAATGGTATTTGCTACAGCTAAACCAAAATCGTTATGAGTATGAATACCCATAGGAATTTTTTTTCCTAGTGGTGCAATTATTTCGTTTTTTATCCTTTTAACTAAATAACTAGCAGATTGAGGGGTTAAAATTCCAACTGTATCTCCTAATACAATCCTTTCAGCTCCAGAATTGATTGCTGTTTGGGATACATTTTTTAAATGCTCGAAATCACACCTAGTGCCATCTTCGGATACCCAGTTCACCTTTAAACCATTATCCTTTGCATAAAATATGGCAGATTCAATTTGCTCTAATTGTTCTTCGGAACTTTGCTTTAAAGTCTTTCTAAAAATGGGAGAGATTGGCATGAATATAACAATTTCACTTAAATCTGCTTCAATGCACTCATTGATATCTTCTTCCTTTGGTCGGGCTATACCTAAAATGATCGCATTTTTACAATCTTCATTGACTATAGTTTTCACGATTTTTTTCTCGGAGTCAGAAACCGCTGGGAATCCAACTGCAATCAATTTTACTCCTATATCATCCAATAATTTTGCAAGATGGATCTTTTCTTCTAAAGTTAGATAAACACTAGGACTTTGTTCTCCATCACGTAATGTTTCATCCCAAATGCATACTTTTTCGGGAAGTTCCATATCTTTTAAAGCTATTTTATTATAATCAACTAAAAGTTCTGATAATTCTTCAGTAGTAAATTTATAGGACATGGTTTACTCAATAAAGGACAATTAGGTATGATATCTAAAATTATGAAGCATAAATAAATTAAATTGTTTGCGTCAATTTGATTTAAACTAAAAAGATTCACTTTTAATGGTTATTTCCTTGGCCTATTATGATCTTAGGGTTTTATATAAACTCTTTAGAAAATAAAAAATAAGATTTTTCAAGTCATTATTAATGATCATGACCACAATCACAGCCACAGCCACATGCTTCAGGAGGGTCTGGTTCTAATCCCGTTTCAAGTATCTTTATCGTGAAATTCAATACTTTTCCTGCTAAGGGGTGATTCATGTCTAATGTAATGAACTCATCATCTGCGGCAGTAATCCACGCAAGTGAATTTGTTCCATTTGGATCTCCCACTCCAACCATCATTCCTGGTTCAGGATCTAATCCCTTGGGTAATTGTTCCCTACTAATAGTTTGAACTAACATCGGATCTCGAGTACCGTATGCCTCTTTCGGTTGCAGAGTGATATTAAATTCATCTCCCACTTCTTTGCCCAGAACTGCTTGATCAAATCCAAGAATTAGTTGCCCTGCCCCAACCTCAAATTTTAGTGGAGCTGCCCCTTCTTTTTTCGTTGAATCAAAAACAGTTCCATCATCGAGTGTCCCTTCATATTCAACTCGAATTACATCTCCAACTTTAATTGCCATAAAAACTCACGTTCATTAATTTTAGTATAATAATATATTACGTTTCTTTACTTATTATTGAAATGCTAATATTCTAAAACCCAATTTTAAAGGCATGTTTTATAAATAAAAAAACTTGAGACAAAGCTAATTAAATAATAAGTTGCATTTTTCTATTAAATCTACTGAATTAAAATATTATTAAAGAGACTATATTAAATATCGGAATAATGTCTTTAAGTTAGAGATATATTTAAATAATTGAATAACTCTTTATAACTTACTGATAAAATCCAGTAAACGTTTAATTATGAATGTCAATCAAGATAAAGATTTAAAATCAAATCTAGAGAGAGAGGAATTCAATTGGTTAAATACTATAAATTTTCATATTATCAAATCAATCCTGCTTTCTCTGGGGTGTATTATTTTTATAAGTTTCACATTCTCCCAGTATTATTTTTTGTTAAATTCATTTTCTGCTGGTTTTGCGCTTATATTTTTCTTAGCCTCTACAGAACTCTATATTAGTGCTAAAAGTCATGATCTCTATACTATCTCCAATGATAAGTACAAATTATTTAATAGAGAATACAAGATAGATAACATTGATTGGGACGAATTAAAATATAAGGCATTTCTTTTATGCAAAAAAAAAGTAAAACGAGCAAGCGTTACTTATAGAATTGGACTGCTTCTGCTCTTCATTGGATTATTTTTCACATATGGGTTATCTTCAATAGTTTTCTTTGCTGGAATTGGATTTATTTTATGGTTAATTATAAAATAATCCTTAAAATGGTGATTAAAATTAGCAGAGACAATTCAAATATACGGACCTTTTTGTTAGTAATACTTATCGTAGGTATAGTCGGTGCAATTACCTTAATTCTCTTAATAAATCCGGGAGGGTTCCAAATTTTCGAAATTGGTGTTTATATCTCTGATTTATTTCAAATATTAACAATTTTAGCATTTCAAATGGGGATTATCATCATTATTGTTTTCTTTATATACAGCGTTGTATTATCAGTTGTCAGCGTAACTGATCTTAAATATCTTAAGCCGTTCAGGAATTATAAATTAGGTATGATTTTTATGGCGATAAATTTTATAGCAACACTTCTTCTTTTTATAATGATTATAATTGCCACTATTTTTACGACATATTTGTGGATTCTTCCAGCAATTTTCACTGGAATTTCCTGTGCTTGTTCTATAATTAACTTCGTCTTATACCTTAATATAATTAAATTTTTGAAAAAAGATCGTTAGATTTTTTCCATTTTTTTGTTTTTAAGAGTATTATGCTAAAATCATTATGAGATAGAACTTTAAAGTATCTCTACAATTATTGGATTTCGTTTTATTTAAATAATAAAGATAATTTACGAAATCAAAATTTACTAATTATCATTTAAAGAGGAAATTTGATGAATAAAGTTTTAGTTTTATATGGGACGAGATATGGGACTACAAGGGAAATATCTGATGAAATTGAAAAAATAATTAAAGAAAACGGAATCACTACTGAAAGTTATAACCTAACAGAAATTAACCATAAAAAGATCCCCCCTTTGGACCAGTATGATGGCATTATTATCGGTACCGGTATTAAGATGGGAATGTGGACGAAAGTTGTAAAGAATTTTTTCAAAAAGAGAAAAGATGAACTAAGTAAGAAACAAAATTCACTTGCTTTTTATGTTTGTTGTGCTGAAGCACAAAAAGATATCAAAAATGCCATAGAAAAATACGTTATTCCAAAATTAGAGAAATATGGAATCCAATCGGTTTTAACTGATGCTTTTGCAGGTGCTTATGATCTTAGAGAGGGATCTGCCGTGAAAGGAATGACCCGAAAAATTGTAATTGGGATCATGAAAGATGAACAAGGCATCGAGGATCCTGAAGGGGAATTATATGATTATCGAGATTGGGATCAAATTCGAAACTATGCCAATCAATTCGTTAATTTAATAAAACGGAAGTAACCTCTTCAATCCTACAAAAACTCGTTTAAAACATAACAGTAAGGATTAATAAAATAGAATCGATATATTCTTTAAAATTGATGAGTACATATCATTTTATTATATCAGTTATAAAACAAGTTTCCATGATTTTCACTCCTTTAATTTGAGAGATCTTCTCTTCAATTAAAGGATTAAATTTCTCAATCGATTCAATCTCAACTTTAATGAAAAGTCCACAATCACCACTTAACCTCCAAATATCAGTAATCTCTTCGATTTCACTTAATTCTTTCATGATGCTCTTTATCTCCTTAAAATCTGGCTCAATTTTTACCGTAGCCCTCGTTCTTGGTTTTGAATTAATATTATACTCAATAGTGAACTTTTTAATAATCTCTTCCTCAATTAGTTTATTTACCCTTCTTCTCACAGTAGCTTCTGTTTTTCCTACGACACCTGCTATAAGATTAAATGATTTACGACTGTCATCCTTTAATTCCTCTAAAATTTTTAAATCAATTGCATCCAAAAGGTTATTACCTCAAATAATGTACTAATAATGATAATATAATTATTAATTGTGATAATTCTATATTAAATTTTTGTCTTTCTTGTGTCTAAAAAGAACAATGAGTTACGAAAAAAAGGGATTTTGTCGACTTGAAAAACAATGACTCTTGTTAAAATTAATTATTATGAACGAAAATGGTAAATTTGCGTGTCAATATTATCAAATAAATAAATGATTATTGATTTCTGATAATAACAAGAAAATTGATTAATCACTCAAAAAAGAAGAAATCTCATGTCCCAATTATTTCTCGGCCTTGACTGTTCAACACAAAGTTTGACGGGCATAATTATCGATTATAATTCTCGAAAGGTAATATATAAACATGTATTGAATTATGACGTGGATTTAAAACATTACAATACTACAAATGGAGCGTACTTTTCTCAAGATGGGAAAACTGTTCATTCAAATCCATTGATGTGGGCAGAAGCTTTAGATCTATTGTTAAAAGATTTGATGCATGAGGTGGAGGTTAAAGATATAAAATGCATATCTGGTTCTGGTCAACAACATGGTACGGTATATCTAAATCAGAACTTCTATAAACAATTGAAATCATTAGACTCCTATTTATCGTTAAATGTACAGCTTAAAGATGTGTTTTCTAGAAAAACTAGTCCAATTTGGATGGATTCAAGTACTGAAATTCAATGCAAAGAAATAAGAGAGCAATTGGGGGGAAAAGAACAAACTATAAAATTGACTGGTTCTAATACATTTGAGAGATTCTCTGGTCCGCAGATAAGAAAGTTTTATCAAAATGAACCTCAAAAATATAGTGATACAATGGTTATACACTTAGTAAGTTCTTTTTTAGCTTCATTATTTATAGGAAAAAATGCACCAATTGATTATGGCGATGGAGCTGGAATGAATTTAATGAACATTACTACTAAAGAGTGGGATAAACGAGCCCTAGATGCCACCGCACCCGGATTGAAAGAAAAATTACCACTTTTAACCTCTCCAGTTTCAATAATTGGAGAAATTTCACCATTTATTGTACAAAGATTTGGCTTTTTAGAAGGAACTAAAGTAGTGGCATTTTCTGGAGATAACCCTAATAGTCTTATTGGAACTGGGGTAACCTCAAAAAACAAAGCAGCAATCAGTTTAGGAACGAGTGATACCTTTTTCGGATATTTAGAGGAATTAACCTTAGATATGACAGGGGAAAGTCATATTTTTGTGGCTCCCACTGGAGATTATATGTCCTTGATATGCTTCAAGAATGGATCCCTAGCTAGAGAAAAAATAAAGGATCAGTATAATCTTTCTTGGGAACAATTCTCAAAACTCTTAAAATCATCTCTTCCAGGTAATAATGGTAAGTTAATGTTACCATATTTTTATCCCGAAATCGTCCCTCTTGTCTTAAATCCTGGGGTTTCAAGATTTGGATTTGATGAGAAAGATGTTGAGGGAAACGTGAGGGCTATTATTGAAGCACAATTTCTTTCGATGCGATTACATTCACGTTGGATGGGTAAAATTCCCATTGAGATTCACGCTACAGGTGGAGCTTCGGCAAATCAAGAAATTTTGCAAGTTGCGGCTAATATTTTTAATGCTAAAATCATTATTTTCGATATTTCGAATTCAGCTGCCCTTGGAGCCGCAATTAGGGCTACTAAGTCATTTCCTGAAAATTCTAATGACTCTCTGACGTGGGGAAGATTAATTGAGTCAATTTTGAAAAAGAAAGTTACTTTACGGCCCCAGAAAGCAGTTATAGAACTCTACGATGATTTACTGAAGCTATATCACGAATATGAGGAATTTGTACTTTATGGTAAGGAAAATCCCGAAAAAAACCGGCTAAATTTTATCCATAAGCATTTTTCTGAAAATTAATACATTAAATATCTTATTTTAAGCACAAACTATAAATCTTTTCTCATCAAGATCTGTAAATAAGGTTGTTCTAAATGTCCGAGATTACAGTAGAGCCTAGAAGTTATAAAAAGTTGACACTCATCCTCATAATCATTGCAGTTGCTATAATATCATTAGTTGCTATAGGAATAGGATTCAATTGGTTTGGAACTGCTCCTTCAGAGGGTGGTGGTGGATGAGGGTGTGTTTTCAATTCTTTCATAACCATGTTTTCAATATAAAAAAAAGAATGATTCTCATGAAAAAATGATAGTCATGAGAGGACTTCCCCCGCTCGGGTTTTTACGCATGTAAAATTAACTCTAAGAACACAAACAATTTAATACTTCTAATGTTATATTAAGTATTACTTTTATGCGAATTAAAAATTCTTAAAAAGCTTAAAAATATTAGTATTTAAACGTGTTATAGTTTAGGTGAATTATCATTTCTAAAGAAATCCCCGAAGCAGTCAAGGAATCGTTGAGATCTATCGGTTTAACTGATTATGAAATCGCAATTTATCTTACCTTAATCAGTAAAGGTCCAATGGATGCAAGAGAACTCTCTGAAGCCTCGGGTGTGCCATACTCAAGGATATATAATATCCTCACGCAACTTGAAAAGGATAAAATGTTTATCCATAAAGAAGAGGAATCGCGACCGAGTAGATATTTTTGCAAAAGTCCCGATGAAGCGCTTGTTATAGCTAAAAAGCAGATGATTGATAATTTTAATGAACAATCAAACAAAATCATTCATGAGCTCACGCCAATTTATCAAGCCCATGATACACCTATAAAAATTGCTCTCTATATACACCGTGGACGCGATACTTGTATCAGTCGTGGTTTATCACTGATAAATCTGGCTAGAAATTCAATTTATATGGTTTGTCCTCAATATGAATTCTTGGATGTATTTTATGAGGATACAAAAAAAGCCAGAGCACGCGGTGTAATTGACATAAGGATATTGATTGAAGAGAAAGCACTTGAGGAAAAGGAATTTCGTACAATGCTTAAAAAATATGCGGAACTTGGTGAAATTAGAAAAAGGGATCAAGTATTTGGAACCTGTGTTGTAATGGATGAGGGAGAAGAAGCATTCATCATTATGACCCAGAAATTTTTCAAAGGATTAAGTTATTTTGGCGCACAAACTGACCACGTGGCGTTTGGTCCAGCAGCGAATTATTACTTTGATTACTTATACAAGACTGCGGAAGTAGTTAAGTTGAAGTAAAAGTAATCGATTCTTATTTATTTGCGAGAAAGGATCTTACTCAACTTTTTTATCCAAATCTTCTCTTACTTTATTCATTATTTCTTCTTCCGTTAAATTTTCTTCGACGGTAGCTTGATAATGCCTGTTAAAGTAATTTTTGAGTTTTTTAGGCATTACCCAAGCAAATAAATTAGCTATTGAAAAGATCGTGGTGTTAATAGTAATTAATAAACCGATGATGAACGAGTTCAAATACTCCCAATCATATGTATCGATTGGCATGAATAGATAAAGAATAGCGTTGATCGTTATGATTAAGGAAGAATATCCGATGAGCTTATATCTGACTTTAACCCATAGTTCAATCTCTCGAGCTTTAATTAGATGATAATATTTTAACGCGGTTAAACCTAACCAAGGATATGATAAAAGAACAGATAACGATGTGAGTGTCAAATAGAGGTAAAAGTAAGGTACTTCTGAAGATGTTACCACGAAATTTAATGGTATTGAAAATGGGATGTAAAGTTTTAAACTGAAGTCCAATATTTTTACTATAATAAGTGAAACAAGCAAATACATGAAACTACTCTTTCTATCTCTAAAAAATGTAAATTTTATAAAGAATAGTAATGAAATATTAGAAAATATGTTCACTATGTTTGAAGTCCCAACGAAAAGAATTAACACTATTTCAAGTGGATTAAGAAAAAAGAACAATACAAGAGGGATTAAATTCAATTGTTTTATCTTGATCGTTCGGATTAATAAAAAAATACCAGTAATCAATTGACTTCCAAAAAAGATTGCATAAAGGAAGTTAATTATTAAATCTAGCATCTCTATCTTTTAGTACTATATATACATAATCAATATGACTACCTAAATATAAAATTACTTACTTAAAAGGTGATCTTTATTGCTTTTTCGGGGCATATTTCAACGCATTTAAAGCACCGAGTACATAATGAACCCCAAATTGGTGTGATGCGCCAGTCTTGAGGATCGTGGGGATCTTCTTGCTGATCCTCAGATCCAACTGTAGGATGCATGACAAAAACAGCAGGGTCACATGATCTCATGCATAAACCACAATTCCGAGGGTCAATTCTTCCTTTTTCCCCACAAATGGAATAATCAATCTTTATCTTCGTTCTCTTCTTACCTTTTTTTGCTTTACTCATCTTAATCACCTAATAAGTTCCATCAAAACCAGGATATTCTTCTCGAGGAATTAACTTTAACGCATCATTCTTGCACGCATGACGGCACACCCCGCATCCAAAGCACTTATCATAATCGACGATAACTCTATTCATTGAAGGAATATATCTTAATGCACTCAATTGGCACATTGAAACGCATTGCTTGCATCCTTGACACTTATCTTGGTCTAATTGGATAATGTATTCTGCTTTATACATTACATGTAAATCAAAATTATTTCTTAGTGTGAAGCCACCACATTCTGGGCTTTCACAAGAACATATTGCATTAATATATGGAACTGGTTGGAACCATACAGACGCTACATATCCCTTTTTATTAAATTCCTCTAGTTTCTCTACAGCTGTCTCTCTATCAATCTTTTGTGTTCTATTCTCCGGAATAAACCGTGGAAGTTTTTCTATTACCTCAGATAATACTCCGAAGTTAATGCAGACTGCTTCCTTTTCTTTTCTTTGCATCCAGCGACACATACAATAATTACAAATTATTGGTTCATCAGCAAGCTCAGACATTATTAATTGGGCATCCTCCAATGGGATCACTTGTCCAAAATGGCCATCCGCATTTTTTGCATTTCGATTTGGCTTTTCACTATGGATCATTTTTTCTGCTTGCCATCGCAAAATTCGACCAATAATTGGCATCTTTAACTTATATCCCAAATCTTTGGATGAAAAACCCGCAATTTTACGGATATAGATCTGTTCAAAATTCATCCACTGTTCCGTCAGATATTCTTTCATCTCATCCTCTGAGGAAATCTGGTCTGCGTGGTAATTACGAGAATTTAAATACCATTTTTTACCTGCTCCATGAGCTAAACACCATTGACACATAAAAATTATCTCAAATATTATCTATATAGAATTCATTGTTTTGAAAATTAATAAACCTTAGACTTTATATTGATTTGAACATCAATTATATCTAATTTATAATTTATGCAATTTTCCTAATAAAAATCGCATGTCGCAAAAAATCATTGATATTAAGGTCGAAGATAATAATTTAAAGATTTCAGGAGCTATTTCCTTAAACCTACAAGTTTCAGATGAATTAGAATATGTTGGCAGTCAAGAGATCGTGATATATGGGACAAGTAAAGTGTACCATTACATCTTTGCTAAATCCGTTAAAAATGATAAAGAAGAGCAAGTTATCTCAAAATTATTCTTTCTTCAATATGAGTATTATCTGCCCGAATTCATACAATCCTATAATTATAAATCGACGGACATAGTCGAGCTTGGTGGCATTTTATGGCAAAGGGATAATTTCATCGATCCAGCAACTTATGATGATTGGGATCCTCAATCAGATTTTTTTCAATTGCTTACTTTTTTAGAGAAAAAGAATCTTAAACATCCTGATTTGGTCTGGAATAATCGTTTAGCAACGATGCTCAACAAAGAAAAAACTCAAGAACTTCTAATTTTATATATTGAAGATATACCAAAGGATAAACTGGAAGCGCTTTTTGTAAATGGTAAAGTAGTGGATGATGAATGGGAAAAACAAAAAATTCCATTAAGGAATAGAGCACTTTTAGCCTTTTCAATAATATAACTTTGTTCTCTTATTTATTTTGGAGATTTTTTATTTTTTGTATTTAATATAAGTAGATTCAAAATGCCATAAATACCTAAAAATACAATAAAAATAATGATGAAAAATCCAAAAATACCTCCTAAACCCAAAAATATGAATACGCCAATAAATGAAATGCAAAAGTTCATTGTTAATAAGATTTCAACCTTACCTGCTTTTTCTTCCAGATTTTTAATTCTCTCTTCAGTAGAGAGCTCATTTTGTTCATCTTTTTCTGACATTTCTTCCACTTTCTATGTAAATTAGTATTGTTTAGATTTTTGTTTGAAATTAATCAAGAACACAGAATATATAAAAAATTTGGTCAGATCTAAAAAGGAATTATTGAGTTAATCTCTCTTTTTCTAATTGAACCAATTCTCTTCGTAGAATCTTCCCAGATCCCGATTTAGGGATGGAATCTATAAATTCGACTTCTCTTATCTTCTTATAGGCAGAAATCCGTTCAGCTACCCAATTCATTATCTCTTTTTCACTCACTTTTCCTTTGGATTCTTCCTTTAGAATGATAAATGCCTTAGGAATTTCTCCTATGTCAAGTTCTTTTGATGGTTTACCGATCACAGCAGCATCAAATATGTGAGGATTTTTATACAATAAATCTTCAAGTTCAGCAGGAGCAATGCTCCATCCTTTATACTTGATCATTTCCTTAATTCGATCCGCAAGATGCTCGTATTCTTCCTCATCTATATGGGCCATATCACCAGTTCTTAGCCATTTCTCATCTGTATTGGGATCAATCCAAAAGGCATTTTTGGTATCTTCAAGCCTATTCCAATAGCCTTTCATGACTTGGGGGCCTTTAATTACTAATTCACCTTCTTGTCCCCGTTTTGGTAACTCTTTACCAGTTTCAACATCGATAATTTTATGAAAAGTATCGGGAAGTAGAGTTCCTTGGGTTTCCATCTTAGCCCGATACATTGGATTTACCGCAACCACTGGAGACGCTTCAGTTAAACCCCAACCATGTTGTACCGTTGCCTCAAGAGCATTACACTTTTCTTTTGCAAGTTTATCGAACCTTTCGAGGAGTTCAAGGGGAATCGGAGCAGCTCCATTGTTAAAGATCTTAAGATTTGTCCAATCATATCCCTTATTATTTGGTTCTTCAAGATGTCTGACTACTGCTAAAAAGATTGGAGGAACACACAAACTATATGAGACTTGATACCTTTCAATAAGCTCACAAAATTCTTTCACATCAAATCGAGGGGTAACAACTTGTGCTGCTCCTAACCATATCGCTTGATTCATTCCAACATTTAAACCATATATATGATAAAGGGGTAATACAATTATAGCGACATCCAATTCGCTTAATTCGAAAGTTTGCGAGACTTGAATAACATTTGAAACGATATTAAAATGAGTAAGCATCGTTCCTTTTGGAAGGCCAGTTGTTCCACTAGTATAGACTAAGGCTGCTAAATCTTCTTTGGCATTAAAACTTACCTCCATTTCTTCAACGCTTGTATTTTGCATTAATTGTGCCCATCCCAAAGTGTCTTCTGGCAAATTTGCGTGTTTTTCTGATTCTATGATTATAACATTTTTTAATTTCGTTTGAGTTCTTACTCGTGCTATAATTGGATATAGATCTTGTAATACTACAATCGTTTCTGCACCTGAATCATTTAATTCATATTCTGCTTCGGTTTCTTTAAATTGTGGATTCATTGGGACCAATATTGCTCCTGCTTTCTCCAATCCATAAAAAGCAGCCTCCCATTCAATTGAATTTGGGCTGAATAACGCTACTCTATCTCCTTTTCTCACTCCCAAATTCTTCAATACTGTAGCAAAAATATCTACCTGTTCTTTAAACTCTTTAAAAGTTAACTTTTCGGGGTGTAAAAAAGCGACTCCATCTGGAAATCTTTGTGCAGTATCTTCCAATACCGCGTGAATTGGGATTTCAGGATAATAGAGATGTCCTCTTTTAAATTTCACCATGATAATTACCTTTATCTATATTTTATGTTTGGTTTTTATCGTTCTTAAATGTTCCATCATTCCAGAACCTTTTTCTCCAGTATCTAAATTTTCCATAATCACCATTTGTTCAAATAATTCCGTGTATCCACCCGTAAAATCCCTAACAAACCTAATATATGAGGTTTTGAACATTCTAGTTGATTTAATTCTATACTTGTTTTCGAGATTATCTTTAAATTGATATGTTGCTGAAATTGGACTGTTGAATTTGTCAGAATCTGTAGTTGTATTAATAGTCAATTCACTTATAGAAATATTTTGTTCTTTTAGGGAGATATGTCCAGATAAATCCATCCTTCCTCCATAGTAGTCTTTGCGAAATGTTGCGGACCAATTTTTGAATTGAAAATGACCTGCATACCACTTTTCGAATTGATGCCAATCTCTAAAACCCCAACTTTTGTCCCTTTGACCGTAACCTTTAAGATTGATTAACTTACCATCAGCAAACTCAATGGAACCCCATATATTTCCTGAAGCCTCAAAATGTTGATGCCAAGAAGCTGATGAGTTTCTTCCGAAATTATATGTGGGAAACCGAGTTTCAAATATAATTTGAAGTTTTAGTTTTCGAGAATTATATTCAATTTCCCATTTTTTGAACGGTAGGATCATTTTGTAGGTTAGACATTTATCCTTCAACATCTCATTAATTTTTTCACTGTAGTTAACTAATTGTGGTTCTTTGTAATATACTTCATTCCTATCCTTAGTAAATAACAAGAATACGAATTCTCTTTTTTTTTCATTAGGAACAATCCCAATAGTAGAAAATCCGGAGATTTTATTATCTAAATCTGCCCAGTTAAAGTAATAAGATTCTCGCCATTTCTTTTCTTTAGTTGGTTGATGGAGATACTCGTCTTGCTCATTTAACATTTCTTCAATCCTCTGGTAATAAGTACAAGGAAGGACCCTCTCTCCTCTTTTTCGCTTTACTCCGCATTAATCTAGGGATGCCAGGATCGAAATCTGATTCCAAGAATTCTGGCACATATATATCCATTGTTCTTTCAGTGAGATCCCAATTAATTGAATCAGTAATCCCTACTTGGTTGGTATATCTAGCATATCCATAACAATAAGCATAAGCCCCAGCAACAATCCTTTGCTTGCGATCCCACTTTGAAAATTTTAAAAAGAGTTCTTTATTGGCATTGCTAGCATATTGATTAAATTCCTCTAAAATCTCGAGATCTAAAGGTTTTATCTTATCCCCATCTCGAGTAAGGATCGCAATTCCGGTAACATTGTTAGCAAAATCTGCGGGTTGAGTTTCCATTGTAGCAAAATCATCAAATTCCGCTTTAATATCTTTCAAGCGGTAAGCGAAGGCAATATTATTAAATGGAGCTGATGCTATAGTTTCAGACCAAGGAAAGTGTGGTATTTTGCCGTCATAAAGGTGAGAGATTTCTCGAAAAACCAAAATTTCCCCATTTTCAAGTTTATAGGGGCCATGATCACATAGTTTAGCTCTTGCCTCGCATTCATCTAAAAATGAAACAACTTCTAGATTGGCCATTGTGCGTTTAATTTTTTGTGCTTGCTCTAATGGAACTTCTAAAAGGTGATCAATGGTCCAATCGATATCTTTTTGCTCAAGCGCTAGGTTTTCCTTATTAGAATCAAATACCGATAAATTATCTTTGAAATAGGAGGTTGCTAAACGCTTCCAAAAGTCCATGACAAACATTGTTTCTTCACGCTTCTCTTTACTCTCACTATGAGGATCTCCACCATTTCTATGAATTTCTCCCATTCGACCAACCATGTAATATAGTGGAAGATAAAATATGCTTAATGCGTGAATTTCTGATAAAATTTTTCGACTTTTTTCACCCAATTCTTCAGGAGAGATTTTCTCCGCAACTTTCTTCAAAACTTCATATAACATGTCATAGGCATTGTAAAATGCTACACAAATATAAGCAGTAACAGGGAATAATTGAGTTTCTAACAAACCTCTTTTAGAAATTTGATAATCTACTAACTCTGACGCATGAGCAATCAATTCGTTAAATTCTCGTACGTTCAATGTATCTTAACTCATTAGTGATTTTAATTTAAATCTAAATATGTTTCATTGGTATTTATAGTTTGAAAAGAATTCATGAAAATTTTTAAGTAAGGCAAAAATACAACATACTAATATTCTTTAATACTTCTGCATGAGTTGGTTTAAGTGAAAGTCATTGGAAAAGGGTTATCTTGTTCCTCTAAATCAGAAGCAATAGGAGATTTAGTTTACGTGACTGAGATCGAAGATGTGATTCAATTATTCGATTCTGCGAGTGGAAAAATCTGTTTAGTAAATGATGCAGGAATAACAACTCTCGGTCCGATTTTATCTGATTTAGCTGGAACAATCTGTACGACTGGAGGTGCTGGGTCTCACCTTGCAATTTTGTCTCGTGAATTTGGTATCCCATGTATAATGGGAACAAAATTCAATATTGATATTTCCAGTGTGATCGGTATGAAAATCAAGCTTTCTCATAATGGAGATAATCATGGATATGTGCATCTTTTAGACTAAAAAACTTTTGATTATCATGTGTAGCAATTATAATTATATCGAATTCATTGATAAAACCACACCTAATCCTAATCAACAAGGAAATAAAGGAAAGAATATAATTCTCTTACATCAAAAAGGAATAAAAGTACCCTTGGGCTTTATTATCAAAATAAAGGCTTTTAATGAAATTATAAATAAAATGAGAATTCAAGAAAGAGTTAATAATTTTTTAACCCGAGAAATCAATCCAAAAAACGTGATCCCTTTTACAAATGAATTGAAGGCAGAATTTGATGCTCTCCGCATTCCTAAAACAATCTACAATGAAATAAAAGAGGGGATTACTATCCTAAGATCTAAATTTGGTCTAAAGACCACTTTCGCAATTCGATCTTCTACTTCAATTGAAGATCAAACTCAATTCTCGTTCGCAGGTCAAGCAGAAAGCTTTTGTTGCGTTAGTTCATTTGAAAATATCATCAAATCCATCAAAAAATGCTGGAACTCTCTTTTTTCTCCGAGTTCCTTGCTATTTTTGATGAAAATGAAGCAAAAAGGCAAAGAAATACCAAAACTCGAAATGGCCGTAATAATACAGAAAATGATTTTGTCTCGTGTAGCTGGAGTACTCTTTACTGCTAATGTTCTGGATAACAATCCTAACGAGGTGTTGATTAATAGTAATTGGGGTTTATGTGAAACTATCACGAACAATTCAGTCATACCTGATTTAATCATTCTTGATAAAAATGAATTCAAGATTCATAAAATCGATATTGGCAAGAAAGAATCACGGAGTATCCAAAACTTTAATAATTCTTCAACCATGTTAATTGAAAATGATTCTTCTCTTAGAACGACATTAAGTTTGGATAATAATCATTTAATAGAATTACATGAATTAGGTTTAACTATAGAAAGGATATTAAAGTATCCTCAAGATATTGAATGGGCTCTTGAAAATGATCAGATCTATGTTCTTCAATCACGACCGATTACAAGCATAAATGGTGAAATAGAGTGAATAAAATAGATTTGATGAAATTTAAAGTGTAATTAAAAAATGTATTCGTTTATTAGTCAAAATACCCGTTTATTTTAGCATCGCATTATAATCTTCTTCAGTCATTTTTATCCTTTCTCCAATTATTTTAGTTAATTTGCGAGATATTTTTGTTTCCAATTCCATACATTTCTTATGAAGTTCTTTCATCATGAATAGAGCTTGAAAAAATTCATCCTTGTCCTTCGTTAATATGGCATTTATGAGTAAATCTATAATTGGATAATATTTTCCTGCGATTATTGCAAACTCTTGCCTTTTTAATGCATCATCAAGCATCTTAATAAAGATATTTTGCGTTTCATCATTGCTTTTAAGGATATTATCTTGAAGGGTGAGTATTATAAGCTTGTTTTCCTCAATAAACTGTTCGAAATTCTCTTCTTCCCAACTTTTTTCTGATTGAGGAATTTTCGGGAAAAACTCGTAATCTTTTCCAAATTTAATCTTTTTCAAAGAATATTTACTTTTTAGCTTGTTTTGTAATTTAAATTGTTCATCCAAAGAAATTAACCTCGACAATCATATTAAACCAATTTTAAATTTAGTTTTATAAAAATAAAGATTAGTTATCTTTTCATTTATTAAATTCACATTTTGTTTTTATATTTAAAATTTACTTATTGGATTCATAATTCCTTTTTTTACTATAAAAGAACCAGTTGAAAATGATTCCAATCTCAGATCTTCATTAAGTTTAAATGAGATTGATTAAATTCGCTTACATGAATTAGGCTTAATTATTGAAAGCCTATTTAAATATCCCAAGACATTGAATGGAGGCTACAAAATGGTCAGTTCTATGTTCTTCATTCACAACCGATTACAAGCCTGAATTTTTGATAAAAAGAATGAAATAAACATATCAAGGTATAAGTTAGAGAAAAAATGATTTACTTTCATTCAAAAAAACCAGATTTACTATGACATTGCTTCATAATCTTTTTCGGCCGTTGTTATGCGTTGTTCAATCATCTTAGTTAGTTTTCGGGAGATTTTAGATTCTAATTCCATGCTTTTATGATGTAATTCTTTCATCAGAGAAAGACCATCATAAAATTTATTTTTATCCTCAGTTAATATGGCATCTATCATTAGATCCAAAATGGGATAATATTTACTTGCGATTAGAGCAAACTCTTGTCGTTGTAATGCATCATCAAGCATTCTAACAAAAATATCTTGCGTTGCTTTATTGTTTTTAAGGATCCCACCTTGAAGGGTCAGTATAATGATTTTGTTTTCCTCGATAAATTCCTCGAATTTATCTGCATCCCAACTTTTTTTTGACTCAAAGATTTTTGGAAAAAACTCAAAATCCTTTCCAAATTTAATCTTTTTAAGATTATATTTTTTCCTTATCTTGTTCAGTATTTTAAATTGCTCCACCACAGAAATCAGCCTTAATAATTATAACTAACCATTTTTGAATTGGGATCAATTTTATAATTATGATTACTTACTGTTTCATCACGTTTTATCTCGTTTGTATACTGTTCCTCAAATTCTTTAGAAACTTTTTTACAACCTTCAGGACATTCCAAACTTAAGACCTTTTTTCCCTTTTTATTACTCTCTTTTATTATGTTATAAGGTTTGAGATGGGTGGGACACAACCAAAATAGTACATTACCCGTTTTAATTGTAAGAGCATCATCCTTCATGCTCCATACTTCCCGTACTTGATTACATTTTGGACATTTACTTGTAAACCTAATAAGGTGTCCTGGAAGTTTCATGATATACAAGGGCATTTGTACCTTAGCTACACTTTCGGGAAATATTATCGATTGGCAATTATTACAAACAAAAGCTTCTGGACCGCTTAGAAAATTATTTCTAGGATAATTTATGAGTTGGTAGTTATTTAGAAATTCTTTATACTTAATTAGGATTGTTTGAATTACTTCCATTTGTTTTGAAATGTTGAACTTAGGAAGGAAATTATCCTTTTTAATGTTAAATTTATAGAATTCCATTAGGGTAACATTCAATTCTCCATTTTGTTTAGGGGTAAAGCTAATTGTAGCTGGATTTGATAATATGAAAATATCCTTCCCTTTTTGATATTGAAATCTACAAGCCAAGTTTTTCATGAGTTTCGTAGGATCAAGTTCCTTGTTCAAGAAATTTGATAATCTATCAAGACTCTTGCCTAGAAATCTGAAGTTTACCCAATCCTCTAGATTACTTCGCTTCGAGGAACTCTCTGAAGATGCAATCAAAGGTGCAAAAATAGCAATATTTTCGGATCCAATTAATCCAATTGGAAGATTATATGATCGATCAAGAGGTATATTCATGGAATAAATCACTTTGACAGCATTTCTTTCCCAGGAAACGACATTAAATAGCACATTGACTTCTCTGAAATCATATCCCTCTAAAGTAATAATAAATGGGAGCTTATCGAGTTGTTTTGATCGAAAAGCTACATACAATTCTTGATCTTTGAATTCATCTGGAATTTGAATTTCTGCTACTTCCGATCCAATTCTTTCATTTAAAAATCTTAACAAATCTTCATTTACCATATTAAATTGACCTTAAAACAAATAATTTTTAAATTAACTTAATGATTATTTATCACCTTTTTTATTATTAAATTTTCAGTTAAATTCTGGAGAAAACTCAAAATTTACATTTTTATGAAAATTTTTTTTTTACTTTAACCTTTAGAGAATAAAGAGAGAAATATAAATAAAATAACGAGGATCATTTTAAGAATGCCCTTTTTCCTAGGTATATGAATAACTCACCTAATTCAAAAAGCGTCAAGGGGAAAATCATTTTTGCCATATCTTGCCGTAAGTCTTCCTTGGTTTCACCTGCAGTAATCAACTTCTTTATATCCTCGACATAATCATCCATGTTCAAGAATAAAATCTCTATCTTTGCTGTACCAGTTAATTCTTCAATATCCTTGTCTAAATGCTCCTCAACTTGATTCAACAAGCCTAATTTAAGCTTGGGATCGAGTTCATATTGACTTATGAGGCGATTCATTTCTTCGAGAATAATATTTAAACTTAAATTCCAGTCTGCATTTTCTTTATAGCGTGGAATTAGAATTTCACTTATGATGATTTCAAAGAGAGTCACAGGGGCTTTCTCATCAAATTCTACATCTAATCCCGTGCTTAATTTTAGAGTTTGGGTCAATTGAAAGCTCAACTCATAATATTTTTATTTTCTTAATAAATAATAGACTATCTTTTTTTTAATCTTTCGAAAGACAAAGATAGATCTATTAAATAATTTTTAATCTGAGTTGTTAATCAAAAAAAGATAAAATTAAATTGATGAATGTTCAGTTCGTGAAATGACCTCATCCTGAATCTCTCTCCCTAAATCGACGAAATACGCACTATATCCTCCTACTTTAACGATTATGTTTCTAAATTTTTGTGGGTTTTTCTGAGCTGCCCTTAACATCTCAGTTGAGACTACTGTGGGTTGAAGTTGTTGCCCTCCCAACTTAAAGTAGGTTTTTAAAAGAGAGATCCACTTTCTCTTGGATTCTTCGGTCTTTCCAATTCCTGATGGGTGCATTCGTATATTTACTGCACATCCGCACACGTGTTGAAAATCAAGTGCTGCCACGGATCGTAAGACCCCAGTAGGACCATTCATTTCAACATTATAAGGGTTGCAACTTGCTGCGAATGGTTTACCAGCAAATCTTCCATCGGGTGTAGCGAGACCTATCCTGCCGTCATACGTGTGCGACGTCATTGATATGACAAAAGGAGCATAAACTCCTCCTTTATAAGTTTGATACTTATAAGTCTCTTCAAAGATATGGGTCATTACTTCTCGAGCAAGTTCGTCGCATTCAGAGTTTCCATTACCCCACTTTCCTTCTAAATCCATGATCTCTTCATGAATAAGCTCATAATCATCCATGAAATTGTGATCAATAGCTTCAAGAAGTTCCTTAAAAGTGAACTTTTTTTGCTCAAACATGAGTTTTTTAATAGTGAATAGTGAATCGACCAAATTTCCAACGCTATTCATTAAAAGTATGCCCTCGGCGTCATAAAAAGCACCACCTTGAGTGACATCCTTTTTCCTCTTAAAGCAGCCCTGCATAAAGGCTGAAATAAAGGGCGCAGGCAAGTATTGCGCAAATAATTTATCCCTCAATAATGTTGCCTTGACGATTTGTTTAAGAACAAAATCTGATTGCTGATAGAATGCTTCTAAAAATTCATTAAACGACTGAAAATTATCGGGATCTCCAGTTTTTGGACCAACTTTTTTCACTAATCCACCAATAGTCAAACAATTCCCATTTCTCAAGGTCATATCCAACGTTCTGCATAATAATAACGCTGAAAAGCTAATACCCCCAGTTTTGCCCGGACTACATAGGTCCACGCAACCTGTTATTGAAAAAGCATTCGCATCTTGTTCTGAAATTCCGCGATTTTTTAATGCTTCAATGCATACATTATCATTTAAAACAGATATGCTTGAATATCCATTATATTGAATTTCTGTAACCTTCATGTAAAGCTCGTCGGGAGTTTTATCATGGAAACGAACAGCAAAATTCAACGATGCTTTTGACCTGTCTGCAGCTTCCAATATGAGATAAGTAAGTTCATTCGTAGCATCTTCTCCATCTTCATTTAACCCTCCGACTGTAACTGGCTCTGAACCTTCAAATCGTTGACTAAATTCACTTACTGCGTTAGAATAAGGACGAATATTATGGCTCATTATATTCAAAACTAATTCTTCCAACAATTCTCGAGCGTTCTCGCGAGTAATGTCTCCTTTCTTCATATCTAAAAGATAATAAGGATAAAATAACTGATCCAGACGACCTGGTCCATGGACATTAAAAGGAATCGCCAAATCAACCATTGTTTTAATGATCCAGAAGGATTGAACGGCTTCACGAAACGTCGTGGCAGGATACAAGGGGACTCTTGCGCATGCTTCATGCATTATTGACAATTCATTCTTTCTTTCTGTGTTTTCCACGCGATCTACCTCCTTTTTCAATGCTTTTGCTAATCTTTTAGAATAAATCATTATTGCTTCATAAGTAATCTCTAAGGAGTGCAAAAATTCTTTCTGAGCATCAGATAAATCTTTATTGTTCTCAATCTCATCCTTTACCTCTTCTTGCATTGTAATAAGTCCTTTCTCCAAAACTGTTTTAAAATCAAGAACTAAATGGCCTTGCCAGACTCCAATAACAGCGCAAGGAGAGATAACAATATCATTTTGGGCAGTCTTTAAAGGAAGATGAGAGAGAAATTCATATGCTTCTCCTGTGTATACATCAGAATTTGCATATTCTCTTTCTAAAATATCTGCAAGTGTTTTATTCCTCCAATAAGGAATGAGTGTAGTTAACAGGTAACGTTTATCATCATCCCCTATCGTATATGGATTTACCTTTCTTTCTTCCAAGGTCTCTGTCCCTAAAGTTGTTATTAAAGCCCCCATTTCTTTGTTCTTTTCTAACATCTCAAGCAATCCATCAGCCCCTATTTTATCTGCCATGTATGACATGTAGGTTCTATTGCTTTTGTTGAAAAATTTCTTCATTGCTTTTGCATCAAGCTCGATCTCGAAAACTCTATTCCATAACCCGCGTTCGATATCAATTGGGATACCTATAAAATTTTCTGTCCATTTTCCCGCGATTCGATCGTCCTTATCAATATATATTGTAACGTTCTCCAGAACGTGTTTCATGCAAAGCGCCACTCTTTCTGATAAGGAGATATTTTTATTTTCTGTCTCTATCCATTTTTCGGTATAATACCTTGCTCTCTCAATAGAAATAATTGGCGTTTCATCAAGTAGTCTATTTCTAATTCTTTTAATTCTTTCACTAGCTTTATCAATGAGTTCCAACATTTTTATCACATCACATACTTCATTATGTATAATTGAGATGCATTAATATTAATAATTTGATCTAAACATGATTTGATAATAGAAAGGTTAGAAAGAAGTAAAATCGGATGCCATGATATCTTCATCTAATTAGTCGTACAATTGCGTTCTAAAGATGATGTAATGTTTTTATATACCTTGGACAAATAATCATATAAAGAAATTTTTGCGATAAAAATCCTAGAGTAAAAGAAAATGAACAAATATTATAAATGGTCGTGTTACATTTTTATTATAGCAGTTATAGTGGCTATCGTAATACCGGCTGGTTGGATATTTAGCACGACGGTACTCTGTTGCTTGGAAGGGATGATATTTAACAAGGGAATGAGGTACGAAGGCACGATCTCAGAGATAGTTGAAAATCAAGCACGTGTAAAATCAAAAAAGGTCAAGAATATTAACCAATTCTTGATAAAGAACGGTATTGAGCCATATTACATCAAGGCTTATGAAATCGGGTCTAAATCCATCGAGTTCTTCAGGGAGAATCCAAAGGAACTATTTACAGTCGAGCAATTCAAGGAATTTCGATGGAAGGCGTGGAGGAAGATCACTTTGGATCTGCTCACCAAGCTATTGCAAATCTTGAAAAAGAGTGGTTACGTGTTGGAGGAACTGGAGGGGGAGACGTCTTACTGGAAATATAATCCCCAGTGGTTCAATGAAGTTAGCTTTATGGATCGATAAGAAAGCTTGAAGATGCAAAATTTTTAATTTTTTTTTTAATTTTTGCTTAAATAAGGAGTATTTGAAGGATTATTTAAAAAGAAAGCATTATTTATGTCCATTCTTGCCAAAATAATAACATTAAATGCTTGAAAAGACAGATATCAGAAAAGACCCATTAGACATTCTTCCAGACTAATTCAAAATATCTGTTCATCCAGATTGAAGAAATAGGAAAAGAGTAAAGCCGGTACCACGATGCCAAAAAATTCAAAAAGAGGAGACGTATTTATCTAATAACAGGGTTAAGGGTTTTTACCCTAGAGCAGATTTTGCTAACTAGTGAGGTATTGACCGCTCTTGCGGCTTTTTTAGGTATAAGAATATATTGGGACATCATGGTTTATCCGACTTTATTATATGCATATATTGAATGAATACCTATATAAACATATCTATCTTTGTCCCGCGACGAACGGGAAAATCAAAATAGTGTAAGTATAATTCTCGAACTAGTAATATTAAGATTATTTCTAAAAAGCAAACATTTTAGATCCTTTTTTCTCCCAATTAAGACTCAAATTCTTGAGCTTGTTTACTGCTACAAAATGCTTTAAAATTAATAAAAACAAGAATCAAAAAGTGACAAAAAAAGGGATTATTAAGTTATAGGCTATAGTGATTCCAGTGCCGATAAAAAAGAATATTCCTGCCATCTTGAAATTAAAATCCCTGTTCTTGATGCCATGAATTAACAGAAAGATAAATCCAAGTATATTTATTAAGTTAATGATGTTACTAAAATTCCCGAATAGTACTATGGTCACTTGGACCGCTGAACCTGAAATGAAGAGAATTTCGGGTAATCTTCCAGCTAGATAAAATGCAAAAAATGAGTATCCGATCATGAAAAGTATACTTGACGTGTATAAATACCATCTCAGGATGTTCCGATTTTGTCTTGCGAAGAGAAATATTAAAACACCATAAGATATCAAGAAAGGTACACTCGAGATTAAACCCGTTAAAATATAAAACAAGCTCATAATTAAAAGATCTTGGGGCCTTAAGCTTGGAGCAGTTATTCTTAAACCGGGTAAGATTAAAGCGATGAAGATAAATGTAAGATTGATAATAGCACACCACTTTAAATACTCACTTTTTCTTACTCCCTCTGGTTGCCTCTTACTTGCTCGGAGAATGTAATAGTTTGCAGTTAGCATGAAAATCGTTCCAATAATAAGCGGTAAGCCTGATAATAAAAAATAAATTGGATCTATATACTGTGGATAGGTTAAAGTATAACTCATGTTTGAAAACCCTAATACATTTTTGACTTTAAAAGATCATAGGAGATTGAGATATAAAAATGTTAGGATCAAATTTAGGTTTTTAAGGAAAACATAACTCCCAAGTAGGATGATAAAAATGTATTAAATCACGTGTTCTAAATTTAATCTTGAATGGCAAAAATTAACTCACTAAGAATTACCTCATGAACAATATTAGGAAAAAAACTGGTTAATGATGACAAAAAAAGAAGCTACAAATCCAAAAATAAAAGTGAATACTAATCCAATAAAGTAAAATATTGCTGCCATCTTGAAGTTAAAATCTCTTTTATTTACACTATGAATCAATAAAAATATAAATCCGATCAGTGCTATCATACCGGTGAATATTCCAAATATAGTGGTGGAGATCGCCACTATATAGGGGAGAATATCCAAATATAAGAAAATTGGTATTACATTTCCCCCTAAAATAATTAAAGATAAGGAATAACTCACCAAAAAACATATACCTGCTATATATAAATATGAACCAAGATTCTCACGATTTTGTCTTGCGAAGAGAAATATTAAAATCCCATAAGAGACCAAGAAAGGCACGCTCATGATTAAACCGGTTAAGATATAAAACCAAATTATAAATGAAAGATCTTGGGGTGGAAATGTTGGAGTGACTATTACTAATTCGGGTAAAAATAACGGAACTGAAGTAAAGATAAGATTAATTATAGCACACCACTTTAAATACTCTGTTTTTTTTACCCCCTCTGGTTGCCTCTTACTTGCTCGGAGGATATAATAATTTACAATTATCATGAAAATTGTTCGCAAGATAAGCGGTAAACCTGCTATTAAAAAGAACTCTGGTTCTAAAAAATGGCGATAAGTAAAGTTATAGCTCATGTATGAAGACCATAATAAATTTTTGAATTTCAGAGAATAATAGGAAAAACGAGTATAAAAAATTTAGTATCACATGTTAGGCTTTAAGGGTAGCATAGTTCCCAAGTGGGATGGTAAAGGTGTATTAAATCCATCATTTGAGAATAACCTTCACTTGAAAAGTATTTAGTTGGGCAATGTTTTTGATTATTTTCAGTGATGTCAAAATGAATGTGAGCGCTTTCATTACATTGTAGAAATTTGGCTAAGATATCTCCTTTTTGAACCCAAGCTCCAACTTCAACTTGAAGCATGTCCCATTGTTTATCTCGGGCACTCGTGTTATCCGTCCATGGTTCAAAACCATAACTTAACAGTATGGAATTGCTGAATCGAATGTTCAGTTTCACGTGATACTTGTTTTCTCCCTCCCCAATATAATTTGATATGTCCCAAACTTGGCCTGGAGCGGTAGCGATCACGTTAGAATCATTATTAAAGAAAAAATCAATCCCGTCGTGCTCAAATCCCCAGGGACACGCTGAAGAGGTGCTATATCCCTCGTTAAATGCGTTGATATCTGATGAGTTTTCAAAGATAACCCCCATGTAGTTCAATTCAGTATCATCATACCTTCCCTCTGAAGAAAAGAAAGCGCCTTGATTAAAAAACATGTAGATGATGAAACCACTGATAATTATAACGCAAGATACTACGATGGTGATAATTATCTTTTTTTTCATACTCTCTAATTAGGTTTCGATAATTTAAAACTTGTTAATACTATGGTTAAAAATAAAAAAATGAGATTATCGATATTTTATGAAGTAATAGAATAAAAAAATCAGAAAAAATATACTCAGTAATCCTGCTTGAACTAGAATCAATAAAAGAGAAACCATGGAAAAAGGAACGATTAAGGTCGCAACTACAGTCACAATTATGACAAAAAACATCCATAACATTAAGAATTCGATAAAGATTTGAATGCGTTCCCATTCTTTTTTGAGAATTGCGAATATTGAACTAATCCCCATTGCTAGGAGTAAAACCCCATACATTCGACCGAAAAATGGATCTAGCCAAGGCCATTGAGTTGCTAGGGAAAATCCTTCAGTGAAAAATAAAAAGAAGGGCATGAAGGCGAAACAAAAGACAATAAACGCGATCAGAATGTATTTTAAACCTTTTGATATTGTAGGCATGTTTGGTATCTCGTTATTTGCATGTATACAAATATGTGATTGAAATTAAGAATGGGAATATATAAAACCTTTTTCAACAATTTTAATTCTTAATCCACTTTTTTTCTAATCTTTGAGAGAACTTTTCCATTGATCTTACATTTTTTTGAATCTTGTAGACGTATTAGGCTATAAAATAATATGAACTTACCGAATTTTATTTTATATTTTTTAATAATCTTTCCTAATGTCTTTTTGTTAATTTCTGTTAATTGAAATTTGTGAATGAATGCATTTAATTCTAGTTCACAATGATTTCTAAAGTTTTTATCATAGAAACGTGCTATTTTATAACCAGAGAAATCAGTTTGGAGCAATTTTAAATCTGTTATTTTTATGACATGAGTATCTCTAATAAAAAAATTACCATATAGGGTTTTGAACATTCCCCTATATTTTTTTTCAAGAGTTTTAGAAAAGTGTAAACCATACAATTGGAAAAAAGATGCTTGTTTCTTTTTATCCTTCAATTTTAGATAATATACTCTTCCTCCATACATTCGATGAAGAAAAATTTCAGCAGGGCTCATCTTAATCTCAGTTTGATCAATGGGTTGCTTTGGTGAAAAACAACACTTTCCATCTCCATTTAGTATCCAAAGAACGAATATTCCATTTTTATTGTAATCATTCATCCTATTCCTAATTTCATTGACAGAAATTGCTGAATTCTGAACCTCTACGACAATTTCAATTCCATTCTTCATTTTAAAGTAAATATCAGCATAGCGATTTCCGAAGTATTTCTCAAGGGACTTTTCTTTAATTAAAATATTATGTTTAGCAATTTTATTTAACAAATAATATTTCATCAACTTATGTACGCGTGATTCTGATGAACTTCCCTCTATTGATAAATCTTCTAACATCCGATGTCTTAAAACTTGATATTAATAATAAATGAAAGCAGTTTCCCTCTTTTTTGGTTTCTTATTCTCACATCCTTTTTGTTTAAATAACTAGAATTAGATAATAAATTACCAAACTCTCCTAAATTAAAATTATATATTTAGAATTGCTGACCATGGTAAACAATCATAGCCATATTTTTTTTGGTAAATCATCAGGATTAAAGATTCAAAGCTCCTCACAAACTGATCCATTCATCTTTTTCCAATGTATTAAAAAAAAACAAGACTACTCATGGGAAAAATCTTCTAATGGGGAAGGTAAGACGATTAAGATTAATATGGACGAGATGGTCATGATTCTTGAAGTTTTGAAGAAAAAGATGAAATCTTGGTCCAGTTATCATAAGTTCAATGAGTTAAAAACACAAATTTCATTTAAATGGGAGGATGAGAAACAACAAAGATTATACATTAACATTGGAGATTATTCTAAAATGCTAAATTTCGCCCAATCAGAAATATTACGATTACTCATGGATCATTTGTTGGAAGAAAAGATTGAAAACGCCACATCACGCATCGAGTTAAAAGATAGATCAGGAAAAAGAGTCAAAGTGAAGAGCGATATGCCAACTAAACTAATACAACCACGTAACCAAAATGATCAAACCATTCAAATTGAGGGCACTATTAAAGGAGAAACACAAAAAGCGTTATTAATCAATTTTGATGATGATCATAAACTCTGGATTCCAAAATCAGCGATTTCATGCGGCTATAATCCTGAAGTCGATATGGCTCAAACATTCCGTATTGCGACATGGTTATTGAGAAAAAATAACTTGATCACCTGACTTTTGAATCATTTTTTTGAGAGATTTGGGATGTAAACATCATCACAGAGTTTTTTCAAATCCTTGTTATAATCAATCATTTTTTTCGCAATTTCTGGATGAGATAATAATTGGACTTCCGATTTGTCATCTCTGTCCCATAATAAAACGGGTGTATCTTCATATTCCACATCTCGCTTGAATTCCTCCCTCCAAGTATCTGGTAATGAATTTGCTAAATTGACATCTAGCATGGCAGCCAAAAATATTGACCAAGATCTCGGTACAACGCTCATTTGATATCCACCGCCCCCTACTGCTATCCATTTATTGTTGCAATAATCTCTTGCACTAGTTCTCATGGTTTGAGCAACATCTCGATACACGGAAATCGATAGTCCCATCTGGGTTAATGGATCATTTAAATGCATGTCTACTCCTAATTGAGTAAATAAAATATCTGGACTATATTCTTGCAGGATTCTCGGTACACAGTAGCGGAATAGTTTTAAAAACATTCTATTAGATGTTCCTGGTAATAAAGGGAAATTTATTGCGTAGCCTTTTCCTAAACCTTCTCCAGTTTCATTAGTATTTCCAGTGCCCGGAAATAAAAACTTTCCACTTTCATGGAATGAGATTGTTAAAACATTAGGATCATCATAAAAGATCCATTGCACTCCATCTCCGTGATGACAATCGATATCCAAATATGCCACACGTATATCCTTTTTTAAGTGTTTTAAGTATTTTATTGCTACTGCTATATCATTGAAAATGCAAAAACCAGAGGCTCTATTTTTCAGAGCGTGATGAAGTCCTCCTGCAGGATTAAATGCCATGATAACATCATTATCTTCCTTCCATACTAAATCAGCAGCACTAATCGTTGCCCCGCATACTAAAGCTGAAGCTTCATACATTCCTTTAAAGATGGGATTATCTCCAGGACCCAATCCATAGAGATATGGTGTGACTTCTCTATTGTTAGGATCATCACTTAATTTTTTGACAGCATTCACATAATCTATAGAATGCACGCGTTCAATTTCTTCTTTAGTCGCCATTCGAGGTTCTATTACTTTCAAACTAGGATGATCAAAAAAGCCTAGGGATTTCATCAAACTATAAGTTAATTTAAGCCTTAAAGGGCGTAGGGGATGATCGGGTCCGAAATTATAACTTTGATACTTATCAGTATATATTAACCCTACACTTTGTACCATGATAATATAAAGAATGCAACGATCTATTAAATTTTGTGAATTTTTTCAAATAATTAAGCCAGCCAATTGTCTTTAAAAGCAAACAGTTATATTATGCGAGTATCATATTAAAAGATAAAGAATAGTGCAAATAGTTCATACTAAATTACATTCTACTTTTGGAACATGAGCCAAAGATTTAGAAGCTTCATCAAGAGGGTTGCAAAAGATAATGAGTTTAAGCCCCTTAAAAATAAACTGTTGAATTATCTCCAAAAAGAAAGTGAAAACAAATATAAAAATTACCCGAGACTTTTGGAATTGATGAATGATTATTGGCAAAAATATCAAAATGGCTCACAAATTAGTTATCTCTTGAGAGATCATTACGAAGAGATTTTTTATTTTTACTTGAATACCTTATTCCCATTCAGGAAGCGTGGACTCACTTTAGAGGATCCAGAGGCACCAACTCCTGTTGATTTTAAGTTAGTCTATAAATATCATTATAATTTGAATGAAATTGATGCTGTAAAACAAACGATTGATGAATTAAATATTGAGGGTACTATAGAAGGGATTTTAAAAAGATTATTAATTTTTGCGGTCAGTTCATTCAGTCCAATGATAGAAGAAATATTTGGGAGGCCCTTTGCTTTTCAATTTTCTAGCATTGATGCAGAACAATTTAAAAATGGTGAATGGGAAGTAATTGCCATTATTTCAGCACGGGAGCAATAAACTATTCTCGAAAAATGTTCTTGAATGATTCTTCTATTTTAAATCGTGAATCTCCCACGATATGGTATATTCTGGGTTCAAATTTCTGGAAATCGACTTCCCCTGGAGAACAAATAGTATATAACGAATAACGACTTAAAAAATGCTTTAAAATTTCGGTTAATATCTTCTTTATCCATTCGGTATCATTATTACTATGATTAGAGTTATCAGTAATTGCGTAACATATTAATGGTACGTTTTCTTGTATATAGGGATTTTCAATATTCTCAGATGTATAAATTAACCGATATTCGGATAAAGAAATCGCATTTAAATCTTCTCCAAACACGTTTTTAGCTAAATCATTAATCGCCACGATGAAATCGTGCCGTAAAGCTGAAAATGATCTTAGCATGTCATTTTTATCGATATCTTCTTGGGAATAGAACTTTACGACAAGTAAATTTTGATTTCCAATATTCACTCCTATTTCTAATATCCCCATTCCTTATACCACAAAAAGCTAGATACCAATTTGTTTGTTAATAATCCCATAAAAGAATTTTTTTATATATCTTCTGATTTCTTCTAATATATAGGTAATGAATGATGAGCGTAATTACGTTTAAAACTTCATTTTGACAAGTATGATCCTAAATCCATCATCTCTCCATCGCCTTGTTTGACCTTAATACTACTTTTAACTCCCTTGATCTTTCGCTCCAAATATATTATAACATCCAACGGAATACGTCTTCCAACGCCACCGCGTTGTCTTATTAATGCGATAAGATAATCAATATTCTGAACTACATCTGGACTAACTAACTCTCCATATATGCGTTGGTATACTGATGGATCCGTAGATCTTAATTTATTTAGATGTTTATACGCATCAGGCTCCATGACTGCTCGTAATACAAAATCAATCTTTTCATAGATGCCATTAACCCTTTCTTTTGCCGCTTGTTGCATTTTCTGTGATTCCATTAGGGCTTTCATCTTCTTTAACCTTATTTTTTCCAATTCATGTTCTTCCTTCTCTTCATTTTTTTCATTCATTAACAAACCACATCTTATAGTGTAATTTTTTAGTGATTAACAATTTTAAGGGCTATGTCTAACGCTCTAATACCATCTTCTAAGGTCACTTTCGGATCTTTTTCATATAGAAAATTTACTATTTCCCTTTTCAAGGGTTCATCACCTCGTAGCGGAGTGTAATTTACATCTTTAGTGATTGGCCAATCCCCTTGAAGATCGATTCCTGTACGAATATTTATTTCTTGGGTGATAAAATCAATTGAGATTCCTCCGTGCTCTCCATTTACGTACATCCTCCTAAATTTAGAAGGAGTTAACCAATTTGATTCGATTTGTCCAATTGCTTTACCAAAATCAAGAATTATAAAAGCTGCATCAGCGTGAACACAATCTTTAAAACATTTTTTCACACCTAAAGCGTTCTCTATCGATCCTTTACCCATAACTGCTTCTTGTAGATAAATATCATGAATCGACAGATCAAGAATAACTCCCATATCC
Source organism: uncultured archaeon (assembly GCA_964632315.1). Lineage (GTDB taxonomy): Archaea > Asgardarchaeota > Lokiarchaeia > Sigyniarchaeales > SOKP01 > SOKP01. The sequence continues at coordinate 16,002 of CAZWEM010000003.1, read as the reverse complement.
CACTCTCGTTTTGGATAAAGTCCCACCCGTTTTGAAGCAATTGATATTATCTCTCCAATTTCATCTATCTTATGTAATAATTTTTCGAATGCTGGATTAAACAATTCGATGAAACCGGGCATGATTCTCACGTTATCATACTTTTTAAATTGTTCTAAATCTTCAAGTTTCAAAGCCATTGGCTTTTCCATCAAAACATCAATACCCTTCTCAACAAAATGCTTTGAGAGCCCCGGAATAAATTTAGGTGGTGTAACAATGCTTACAGCATCTATATCTTCATTTTTTATTAAATCATCCACATCAGTGTAGATATTTATTCCATCATACTGAGTCGAGAGCTGTTGCAATCTTTCTTCGTTCTTATCACAAACCGCCATCAATTTTGAGATATCGTCAAAATTTCTCACGTGAGCGCGACCGAACCAACCCGCTCCAACAACTGCAGTATTCTTTTTCTTCATTCAACTCAAGAAACTTTATTCTAATGTACAATAATTATCGTCAAAATAAGAATTTTTTGGAAACAAGGAAAGAACTTAATTGAAAATAATAAAAAGGAAGAAAAAATGTTAGTCCCCCCTCCCGGATTCCCATTCCATTCAAAATGAATCGATCATTTGAGCCGGGGACCTCACGGTATCGGCTGACAATGCATCATTGGCAGAAACCTTAGCACGTGAAAAATATCTTCTACAGCCGCGCGCTCTAACCAACTGAGCTAAGGGGGGATATATAAATCTAAATAATTTCAATAATATAATTTTTACGATTTCAATTTAACCCTTATAAATAAGTCTACAATTTAAACTAACACATCATTTGTGACCGAACATTTATCAGTTTATTTGCTTTAAGAAACCTAAAATTAGACATCCGATGAAAAATGAAAAAACAGGATTTTTTACCGATCATTATTCTCTTTTTACTGATAGTCCCACTTATCAATACTTCAAGTAATCTTAGAAGTCCACAAAATAAACCACCAAAGGGAGATCCCCTTCCGTTAGAAAATCCGGTAAAAATTTCTCATGTTAACGGAAATTTTTCAAACTATAATTTATCTTTATACATGGACGAAATAAATTCTAAAGTCGAAGGTAACCTCACAGTTGATTTCTACAATAATGACCCCGTAAATTTAACAATGATTCCATTTCATTTATACTTGTCAGGAATGTTGTATGATACTCGTCAAGGAAATATTGAAATACTAGACGTCTTCGATTTCGACAACTCGAGTAATTCTTTACCTTATGAAGCTTACAGTGAATTACAGATCATGTGGGTTAATCTTACCGAAGAGTTAGGATATCGAGAAAGAGTAAAATTCATAATCCAATTTGAATCCACACTGCCAGATGGGCCTTATGATAGAGCAAATTCGTATGGATCCGACCTTGACCAATCGAGAATCTTCAAATTCACGGGATTTTATCCAATTCCCTGTGTTTATGATAATAAGGACGCATGGAATACTGATCCTTATCTTTCAATTGGTGACCCGTTTTATTTTGATATGGCTTATTATAAATTAATCATGGAGGTACCGAGTGAAATGATTGTTGCTGCAACGGGGCAATTGACTGGAAAAATCAATAAAGGTGCAACCAAAATTCTCGAATTCGATCCAGTATTACCCGTTCGGGAAGTAACTTTTTCAGCATCTCGTTATTTCCAAGTAGAATCGAAAATTATTAATGGAGTTAACATTAGCACTTTTTATTTGCCTAGGTTGGATACAGTTTGGGAGAATAATGCATTACATTATTTACAAAATGCTCTACTGCTCTATAATGATACATTTGGTGCATATAATTATCCCACATTGAATGTTGTTGAAGAATATACGTCCTTTGGTGGCATGGAATACCCTTGCCAAGTATATGCTTCTGAAGCAATTGATGGCTATACGTATCCTCCCTATGTTAAAAGACAAATTCTTGAGAAAACGATTGCTCATGAAGCATGCCATCAATGGTGGTATAA
>CAZWEM010000003.1:0-13913 GCA_964632315.1 uncultured archaeon | reverse complement strand
GGAAGTTCTCTCGATTGGTTCTTCTTACCTTGGTTTAATAATCTATATCTTCCCAGATATTCATTCAAGAATCATTCTTTTAATTCAGATACAAACGAACTAACTTTTACCATTGAAGATCTTAATGAAAAATTTAACCAATTTGCATATTATCAAGAAATTCCCTTCAGTATTTACGGAGCTAATAATCACGTTATAACCACCCCAATTATTCCTCAATACTTGGTCATTAATGGTACTACAACATTTAACTTCACTCTCCCCGAAACTCCTTATAGAGTTGACCTTCATTATATTAATTATGTATTAGTTCAGTTAGATGCAGCATCTGATTCAAAATTATCACTGAATCTTGAAAAGCCATTTATCCCAGGATATTATCTTGGGATTTCCTTAATAGTCATTATGCTAACAATTGGGATCGTCATCTTTTTACGAAAAAAAACCCATTCTTTAACCTAAAAATATTCAAATTTTCTATTTTTTTATAAAACAGCTCAAAAACAGCTCTATCTTAGAATAAAAAATGATAGTGAATCTTAAAAGTCAAAAAGACCTCCACATTGAGGAATTAAAACAAGATTTTTGTTAGACATAGATCTGATTTTCTTTTTCATGTGTATAATTTCCAAACCAAAAATTTTTGAAGAATATACCTTTCTATTTATTATACGATCCAAAGTAAATTTCGATCGCATGACAATATTTTTTAAGTACAACTCAAATTAGATAGTTAAACAAAAATTAATGCAACTCTAATTTAATTACATGAAAATCAACCAAAAAGTGAGCTTACGTGAGAGAAGAAACCGATTATGCTGAAGCGCTCGAAGCGTTTAAAGAGGACCCCTCCGTGGTAATCGAACCATGGGGTCGAAGCATCGACCACCTGCGGCTAACCATTCATGGCAAAGATGGTACCCCCTATTATAAGGGAAAATTCGTGTTCGAAATCAAGTTCCCCGAGAATTATCCGTTTACGCCTCCATTTTTTCAAAGCAAATCGCTTGAAAAGGATAAACGCGTATGCGGTTACTCTGATGTGGCATAATTTATAGAACTTATCTATAAATGCCGATCCAAATATCGATAGTTCGATACCACCGGGGAAATTGAACATTTGCTTAGATTTAATAAATCCCGATCTCGTAGGAAAAGTGGATGCCTCGACCGGGGCGAGTGGATGGACACCAAGTAAAACTTTAACGAACATCATTGAGGCATTGAAGGGCATGATGCACATGGAGCCATGCAGTTATCTTGCATGACGTGTAAAGCCGCCCTTCTTTAATCCCGGTGATCCGTTAAATCATGAAGCTGGTGAACAATATTTCCGGGCTTTGAAGAAATTCGAGTCCAAAGCCGAAAGCTGGACGAAGAAATACGCAATGGATTAATTTATTTTTTTCTACATTTTATTTTATGGTAAATTGAATATTTACTTCACTAAATCAAGTTAAAGTCATAAATCCCTAACCTTAATTCAAAATACTTCATTTTTATCTATTTATTCCTATATTGATTTCAATATCTTCAAAAACTATAAAATAATTTACTATCTACTAATATTGGGAGAAGGCAAAAAATACAAAAAAAGTGTAAATTGGACATGTTGAAAAAAGTTTGCAAAGAATTCATAATCTGTAAGAAAGAGGAGATTTAATCATTGAAGCCTATGGTGGTGTTATCATACCTTCATAGAAAAATGGGACCGATAGTATTGCATACCTTCCCAAAAGAAGAATTAGATGACCAATTCACAGGTCGAGTTGCTAATATCTTACACCAAACTGTAAGTGAAGGCTTTTTTACTTTTTCTTTTGAGGATAAGCTATTCATAAACTACTATTTCGAGATTCAGTCTGATTGGTCAAGAGGGAACAATGAGAAGGTGATGGTATCAATAATTTTTGATGATCAAATATCCGCAGAGATGGAGCACAATTTAATGAATTTATGCGCAGATTTTTGTTCAAAACTTCAATTAAATGGAGAAATCTATACAGCATTTTATATTAGCGATATAAACAATATGGAAGAAGACGATAAAGATTTAATTATAAAAAACAATGAAATCTTAAAAGAATTGGTTAAAGAGCTCTACTGGGCTACCATTGAAGAAACTCGAGAAAAAAGTGAAGAAGAACAAATTGCTACCCTATTAACCAAACGTCATGTATATCTTACTCTAAGTAAGGTGTCAAAAGGACAAATCTCATTAGAAGAATTGAATGAATGGTTTAACGAGGTTTTTCCACTTTTCAGTTTCAAAGAATTAATGGATAATCTCGTATAAAAACAATTGATCTTCATTACTCAAGTCGGATTTATTGAGAAATACGTGTTTTTATCGAAAGAGGTACGCGTGAAAAGAATTCCTCCAGAAAGCTTAAGTAAATATTTAGGAGAAGCTCCTGAAGATCTCGAAAACGATATGATTAAAAACCTGCTTCCGAAGGTACAAGAATATTTTAGTCTATATGAAAATAAAAGTGGAAAAGAATCAGAAGAAGATTCATATGTTTTACTTCAAATCCTATCGGATTCAAGGAAGTATACCATCTTATCGCAACTAAGAAAAGGTATCTTTTCCAAAGATGAACTTTCTCACGTGTTATCTGAACGCTCCTTAAAATACCTCGATGAGTCTTTAGAATACCTAAAACGATATGATATCATTGAAGAACTCAAGCACGATAATGAAAGCTTCATGGCATTAAAGACAGATATCCAAATAACAACCGAAATTCCAGATTATCTATCGGATCTTCGTTCTAGAGGCAATCGTGGAGGAGATTATCCCTATCCTTACATCCTTAATCCCCCAAAATTCCCTGACGATCTTGCTGGTGCATTAAAGGTAATACCAAGATTTGTCTCTAAAAAAGGTTATCAAGAGGACCCATATTGCAAGCATTGTGGAGGTTTGCTTCCCGAAGGAGCCTTAATATGTCCGAATTGTGGAAAGAAAGTCATTTAGCCACAGTGAGTTAGCTAATAAGACTGAGTAGCCTGTTGTTATACAAAAGCAAATCGTGAGTGACGTATCGAAAGGGACTCACTGTTATTTTTTATCTAATAGTTTTTTCATGCTTCTTACAATCGAATCAATCTCAATATCAAATGCTTCTACTCTGTTAAAAAATATTTTATTCACATTTAACAATTGAGATACTGCAAAATCGGGGTTTTTATTAATTTCCTTTGCCATTTTAATTGATTCGCTTAATACTTCTATGGGCTCTACAATCTTATTTATTAAATTAAGTCGATAAGCCTCTTCAGCATTTAAGAAATTTTCTTTTGATGATGTATTCAGTGCAATTTCGATTGCCTTTCCTCTTCCAACAAGCTCCATGTAAGGGAAGAATAAAGGACAGGCCCCGAACCTAATCTCTGGATGGCCAAAAAGAGCAGTTCTTGAACAAACTCTAATGTGACAGATTACTGCCAAATCAAATGCCCCCGCGAGAGCAAAGCCATTTATTGCAGCAATCAACAGTTTAGGGTAATTTAGAATCGTTTCATGAAACAAGTGATTTGATTCTACAAATTCTTGATACTCGCTTTTTCCTTCTACAACCGCTTGAACCTCATCCCTGTCAAAACCAGCGGAAAAAAATTCTTCTCCACCATAAAAAATGACGCTTCTTACTCTCTTTTCTAATTTTAAAGCGTTCAATGCGTCAATTATTTCGGTTCGCATAGCCAAACTTAAAGCATTTTTCTTTTCTGGACGGTTGAAATGAATAACAACAACATTTCTTTTCAACTGAATTTTAATATATTTATATTCTTTTAACTCCATTTTAGAAATCACTTCCTAGTTACTACTATATTGAATCGGAAAAACTAATAAATTTACGTGATAATGGTTATGGTATATTAATTGAAGACTTAAAATCCACATATCTCATATAATCTCTTTCTCTGATGGGAAGGAATTTCGTGAATAACATATCTCCTAGACATCTGCAGGTTTCATGTAGAATTAAAAGACAAAGGTTTTAAATAGCATTTTGAAATATATAAAGTTATAGACATTATTCAGGAAGAAAGTAATTATGCTACCCAATTCAAAAAAACTTTACGTACCTATTGATCGTGAAGACTTGGATAAAATAATACCTCAACAAGAGGAAGTCCTTTATAGCACGAACATGCAAATCCGATATAAAATCCAGAAACGTCCAGAAGAACTACTGATGGGAAATAAGTCGAGTTTAGCATTTGGTGGTCTTCCAGGTGTCGGGATTTCCCACTTGATGAGTCGAGAAATGAACACTTTTCAAGGCAAATATTTCACAGATGTGTTGATCACATCTGAAGGAATTGCGTTGAATTTACCCACTTTCGAATTAAATAAGCGTAAGAATCAATTCAAAAGACTTCCCCCCAGTTCGCATTATGTTCCTTGGAAGCAAATCAAGCTGGCGAAAAATGGGAACATTACAGTGGATGCTGTTTTTAAAGGAGAAATAAATTTTCTAAGTGAATTTGAAACTGAAAATGAGTTTCAATCTCGTAAAAAATCATTCTATGGTGACATTTGTAAATTGCGCTTTGAACTTACCTCCATATATCTTCATAAAGCTCAAGGGGCAATTACGGCTGAAGATTTTCAACTTGCTTTAAATTGGATTGAACGAGGGTTTAGATGCAATCCATATGGTTCTGAATGGGATTTAATGGAGGATTTAACTTCAGTAAAAAGTATAATTGCGAAAGCAGAATCAAATAAAAGGCTTCATTTAATGGGTGAAGTGGAAGAACAATTAGTTAACTTCTTATCTTCACAACCTGGAAAAGCTTTTACTTTAAAAAGTTTATTGAAACGATTAACCGAATCATTAGAAGAACCTGATGTGGTGAAAATGTTAGAGAAGAACATCGAAGGGATTCTTAACAGGCTCACTTTTGAAGATAAAATCAAATCGAGCCAGCATGAAGGGAATTGGTTCTATTTCTCCTAAAGATCATTCCTACTACCAAAATACCAATCATTAACTTATTTAGTCTCAAATTAATAAATATAAATTTATTTTTTTTTCAGTAATTCTCTGCAATAACTTACGAGTTCTTTCGCTTCGAGATCCCTAACTAAAACTTTATAATTATTATTTGGATCAGTTTTGATGACTTTATTTGCAACTGGATTATGTCGAAGGTCTAAATTTATTAAGTTATTGAGATTTTCTAATCCCTGAATGTCAGTGATGGAATTATATGAGAGTTCTAACCTCATCAGCTCATGTTGGTTATTCAATCCACTAATTTTACTAATCTTATTCCATTTTAATGCCAATAAAATCAATTTCCTTAATGAAGTCAATCCTTTTATCTCTCTAATCTGATTTTTTTCAAGGTTTAGATATTTTAAATTAGTAAGACATTCTAATCCTTTTATTTCCGATATTTTATTACAGCCCAGATATAATTCTTTAAGTTGTTGTAATGCATCTAGATTTTCGATATCAATAATCTCATTCTCATATAGGTTTAAAACTTCTAACCTTGATTGAGAGTTCAATCCTTTAATTTGAGAAATCTTATTATTATACAAAAGAAGGACTTTTAATCGTGCTAAGTTTTCAAGCCGGTCTATTTCTCTGATGCTATTGAAACTTAAATTTAAGATCTCCAGTTCTTTTACCTTTTCAAGGCCCTTAATATCTTTTATACTTGAGATATTTTTTCCAGAAAGGTCTAAGAGCTTATGCCTGATCTTGTGTTCTTTTCCTTTAAGAAAAACTGAAGTCATGGTTCCTTTAAATCGAGATTCAACTGAATCTCTTTTTGAGTGTTTATCAAAAATTTCTAATAATTCATGGTTCAAATCATTTTTGATAAATAAATTTTAAAATGATTTTATACATTAAAGATACTTGAATAACAATTAAAATTGGTGAAGATTATGACAATTTTGGATCGAGAAAAAATTCGACCAGACATCTTGAAGCTCAATGACGATAATTTTAAAAGTATAATGAAATATTTGCTTCAATTTGCCGGGCTCGAAGAAAATAGGCAATTTAACTTTCCCAAAATCTATAAGAAAGTTTTGGATCTGAATGAACTATTCTTTAAAGAGCGGGTTGATATGGTCGAACTCAACGATAGATTAACCGCTGAAGAAAGGAATTACGTGAAGAATATACTACGCTACATGATAGAACATACTTCAGCTGAAGAATTAGAGAAAAATCCTATTCCGAAGGAAATTGAAATCAGATCTGAATCTTTAAATGAAATTGAAGCTGAATGGGTCATCCCTTCAGAACCACTTCAAGACCGGGTGATTTTATACATCCATGGGGGAGGTTGGATATTTGGATCCCCTTTGACTTGCCGAAAATTAACCTCTAAAATAGCTGAAGCTACGAGAATAAAAATTCTTAGCATAGATTATCGACTTTCACCGGAATATCCTTTTCCTACTCCTTTAGACGATTGTGTTAATGCTTACAAGTGGTTATTATCAAATGGATATATTAGCAAGGACATAATAGTAGCGGGAGATTCTGCTGGTGGAAACTTAACGCTTGCAACATTATTAAAGTTACGAGATGATAAAATTGATCTACCCGCAGGAGCGATATGTTTATCACCTGCTACTGATTTTACTTTTTCCGATGATTCTTACTTTAAAAATGCTGAAACGGATCCTGCGTTAGCCGATGTGGGCTTTTTTTGGTGGTATGTGGCTTATCTTGGAGATGAAAACCCTCGCAATCCGTACATATCACCATTATTTGGGGATTTGAAGGGGTTACCTCCAATATTAATACAAGTTAGCTCAAGCGAAATGTTATATAGTGATTCAACTCGATTTGTTGAAAAAGCTAAGAAGGCAGGAACAGAAGCCATTTTACAATCATGGGATGAGATGACTCACGTGTTTCAGGATTTATCTGATGATCTACCTGAATCAAAAGATGCTATTGCTAAAATTGCGGACTTCACTTCTAGCATATTTCCAAAACAATCCAACATGGAATAATAACTATTTTCTCTTCTCAAATCTTTTTGAGATAGCTAACGATACTATAGAAGAATTATAAGATATTACAATTCATATTTCGAAAGATTCGCCAAAATATGCCTAAACTTTAGTAATCCAAAAATAATTAAGAGCATTTGCTTTTTATAATATCCCACACTTCTTCTCCTAATTTTTAAAGACATTTATACGGTTTAGGTCTATGATATTCATTATCCTCTTAGAAATTCAATAGAAATATATATGAAAATTTACTATATTTAATTGAAAGGAATGAGATGGCATCATGGTTCAAGAAGTTAAAAAGAATTATTGGTTTGATGAGCAAAATTTAATAAAACCTATTGATTGGGAATATTTTAACACTCTCTCTAAAAAAGTGAAAGACGCTTTAGAACTTTACATGAGAGGAACTATATCTATAGGTAGAGCTGCAGAAATTGCACGCTTACCCTATCGTGAATTCGATATTATTCGAGCAAAAGCGAGAATTCCTATTCATCACTAAAGTAGGTTTTAGATGATCGTCATATCAGTTACTGCTCCAATCATCTTTTTTGGTAAGATAAACAAGTTAAGACTTCTAAAAGATCTTTATTCTGTTATTTATTTACCTACAGAAGTGTGGGAGGAATTAATATACCCGATAAGTCAAAACCTTGCAAGTATTCCAGAAGATATTCGTTTAGAATTAGATGCGAAAGCAGAAGGATGGTTAATTGTTAAAAATCCGGAGACAGAAGAATCGAAAGAATTAGCGTTAAAACTTTCTTTAGATTTAGGGTTAGGGGAGTCATACGCTATTGCATTAAGTAAGGAACTCAATGCAGATCTATTATTAATTAACGATAGGAAAGCGCGAGAGATTGCAACCGAATTAGGAATTTCTACAAAATGGATTACTGAAGTTCTAATAGATGTGGTCTCTAAAAAATTAATCTCATCTTACGATGATTTTAAGCATGTTCTCAATACTATGATTGAAAATGGATTATGGATTGAGAAAGATTTTTATGAAAATTTATTAGATGATGTTAATAAGAAATTCAAAACTGAATTTTGAATTTAAACGAATTATGGCTCTATAATTGGTCTAATTTGGATGAGAACTATATCTGAAGATCATCGTTTCTCCATAATAAACACTATTTTCAGTTCAAAATTTACTTTTAATTAAAAATCTTGTTTCTCTTCTAAGGTCTTACTAATACTTTAATTGCTCTACGTTGATCCATGGCTTCATAACCTTTAGCTATATCTGAGAGAGAAACAGTCATGGTGAATACAGCAGAGACATTCAGTTTTCCAGAAATAACATCTGGCATTAATTCGGGAATGTAATGAGCGGCCGGTGCAGGCCCACCTTTAATGCCGATGTTGCGCCAAAATATCTTGGAGATTGGAATATCGGGTATTTCATAAGGTAACCCGACGGCACCAATGTTACCACCATCTCGAACAGCCCCAAAAGCTGTTTCCCACGATTCAGCCGTGCCTACACATTCGAGTACACAATCAACACCTAGATTATCGGTCTTGACTTTTACTTGCTGGATGGCTTCTTCTCCCCTTGCTTCAATCACATCGGTTGCGCCGAATTTCTTGCCTACTTCTGCACGATCCGGATGAGTGCTTCCTAAAAATATTCGTGAGGCGCCCAAACGCTTGCTCGCCGCAACAGCGCACAACCCAACTGCTCCATCTCCGATAACTAAAACGGTTGACCCGTTCCCAACTTCCGCACAAATAGCTGCATGGTGCCCGGTACAAAGCACATCAGAAAGTGGTAGCAGTGCAGGCATAATCTGTCCAGTTTTGTCATTCCGAGGGATCACAAATAAAGTACCATCAGCTAATGGCACGCGCACCTTCTCGCCCTGTCCCGCATCATTTCCTTCAGATCCCCACCGTTGTACATTCCGGCAGGAGGAGGTTATGCCAACTTGGCATTCAGGACACGTGCCATCCGAGATTAGGAATGGTGCAACCACTAAATCTCCTACATTCACGTTCTTGACGCCCTCTCCTATCTCTTCCACGATGCCCATAAACTCATGGCCGATAGGGCCATTCTCTCGCGGTAATAGGCCACGATACCACCACAGATCAGACCCGCAGATACAAGTATATGTTACTTTGACAATTGCATCACCTGGATTTTGTATGGCAGGATCTGGCACATCTTGAACCTCAATCTTTCCTTTTCCTAGAAAAATAGCCGCTTTCATGAGTTTTTACCTTTTTAGTTTTGGTTTATACAATATTCTACTCTTTAATATTATCAAAATTTAGTTAATATAAGTCATAGATTGCTGAGAAGTCCTTTTCAGCGTAGCCTTTTTCAGATGCGAGTGCAAACATCTCTTTTATGAGATTAGCAACTGGCATTGCAATTTTTGTTTCATACGCAGATTTAGTAGCTAATACAAGATCTTTACGCATCCATTTTAATGGAAACTGAGTTTTATCATACTCTCCCTTAGTAATGATTTCTCTTTTATATGATAGGAAGGGTGGGCATACTGCCGAGGATAATAACACATCCATCAATTTATTGGAATCTATTTCTAAAGATTTTCCTAAACTCATTGCCTCCGAAAATCCCACCATTCCAAATGCTAATAAGGTATTGATGACCATTTTCATGGAGGTACCCTTCCCGTTCGACCCAAGATATAAGATCTTCGAAGCCATGTGTTCTATTATAGGTTTGCATTGATCAAGAATAACTTCATCTCCACCCACCAAAAAAACTAATTCCCCTTTCTCCGCAGGTATGATGCTCCCTGCTACAGGAGCGTCTAAAAAATTAATTTCTTTCTCATTGGATAATTTTGCCATTCTCACTGAAAATGAAGGATTTACTGTACTACAATCAACCCAGATAGATCCTTTTTTCAATGAATTAAGAAATCCATCTTTGCCTAACGCCAATTGTTCCACAGCTTCGGGATTCGCAAGCATGCTGAACAAAATATCGACCTCTCTTGCTAAATTAGAAGGACTATTTGCTAATTTAGCCCCATTTTGCACGAGTTGATGTGCTTTTTCTTTCGTTCTGTTATACACTATAAGTTCATATTGATTCTTGAGAATGTTCATTGCCATTCGACTTCCCATATAACCTAAACCGATAAATCCAATTTTCATTAATACCACCTAAAAATCTATCTGAATAAAGAACTTATCAATAGACCTTTAAATCTTTTACATTAAAATTATATACATTAGTTTAAAATTTAAAATAGTCATAAGCATTCTCAATTTAGGAGTATGCATTATTTTTGATTTAGAACGACTTTTCTCAAGAATTCAGCCACTGACAAGAGAAACAGTAAAAACAGAAAAAACAGTGACAAGAAAAAATGAGTGATTATTAGCTGGTTCTTTGAGCAGAAGCCTTGTTAATAAACAAATTAATTGGATCCTCTTTAGGATCTTTTTTATAGTGTTTTTCGAGAATTATCTTCCTTAACAAATGACTCGTTTTCTCACTTTTATTGAGTACACTCCGTTTTTTCTTTTTCAATTTGGAATGATTTTTTCTTCGAATTTTGGTCACCATTATACTTAACTTAATTCAACTATGTAAATATAAGCTATATAAACGATATAACATCATCGTTATGTTTAAAAAATCTCAATATTACAATAATAATTTGAAACACTAATTTTTAAATATGAAATAAGAAGCAATAGGAGTGAGTCTATTTTTTTTATAATGGACAAATCACATATAGATAAAATGAAATAAATATGAAGATTGGTATTCTTGGATCTGGAATGGTTGCTCAGATAATTGGACCAAAATTATTAGAGGAAGGGGATGAGGTGATGATAAGTTCGAGAGATATCACTAAAGAGAAGAGGAATTTTCCCTCAGCAAAAGAATGGCAAATCCAGCAAAAAAATAAAGGTTTAAATGCGCACGCAGGAAGTTTTGCTGAAGCAGCTGCCTTCGGAGATTTAGTGATAAATTGTACCTCGGGGGCTCATTCAATTGAAGCCTTGACCAAAGCTGGTAAATCTAATCTACGAGATAAAATTCTCTTGGACTTGGCAAACCCCTTGGATTTTTCTAAAGGGACGCCTCCCTCATTAACTATTGCTAATACGAATTCATTAGGAGAAGAAATCCAAAAAACATTTCCGGATGTTAAAGTTGTAAAGACATTAAATATGATAAACGCAGAAGTCATGATCAATCCAAGAGGGATCGACGGCGAGCATGATCTCTTTATCTGCGGGAATGATGAAAATGCGAAAAGTATGATAAAAAATGAAATTTTAGAAAAAAGATTTCATTGGAAAAATATTATTGATTTAGGAGACTTAAGTGCTGCAAGAGGAATGGAAGCATATCTTATCTTATGGGTTCGCTTAATGAACAAACTGGGCACTGCTTACTTTAATATTCACATCCAAAAGAAAAAGGAGTAAATTCATCCATAGTAACATTTAATGTTGCAATAATCTTACTTACATTTTATTGAATCTCCATACTTCTTTACTGATTCACAGCTTTATCAATCATTCCTTTCTCTAGACGCTCATAAAGTCCAAATCGCCTTTTTCAATCCATCTGATGCTTGGAAATATCCTATAATGGTTATAATCAGACCAATCAGTCCTAAAAAACTTGCTAAATCTACCACTAATCCTAAAAGATTGCCCAGAATCATGAGAGAAAATCCGATAACAACGTATCGAAAACCCTTAACGATCTTCTCACCAGTCTGCGTATAATTTTTTAATAATTCGAAATTTTGTTGTAGATAATAGAATCCTGCAATAGATAGAATTGTACGCCCTACTTCAACAAGTGTTGAAATGATATCAGTCGAAGGAACTTGTTCTAAATCTTCTATATCAAACGATGAATCGTAAAAAATGTTGTGAACAATTTGTAAAATATAACTCATTAGAATGATTGCTACAATCATTAAAACGATCCCAATAATAATTCCAGCACCAAAGAAGAGAGCACTCTTATGGTACTTGTCTTGATATGGTAATCCTTGTTTTTCTGCATCTTTCAAAACAATAATAAGTCTAATTAGAAAGTAATACATGATAACTTCAAGTATAATCGAAGTTATTAGGATAGTCCATAATGTTGTTTGGAAAATATTGAAAATCTCTGACATAGATGTCACTCCAATTATGGAGAAAATCATCCCAACAGAAATTATCCCTAAAAATATTGCGGCGATGATTTGAATTATAGTATAAGCCCCAATCTGACCCAAAATTTTTCCTAAGGATTGAGAAAAGCTAGTAAATTTACTGAATTCGCTTTCATTTAGATTTTTATCCATACTAGATAAATTGGTATTCAGATATAAATACTTTTCATTCATCTAATACAGCTTATTTCGCTACTCAGGGCAAATCTACAAAATAATGCAACAGGTATGAATTAACGGATATAACTCATCTAATGCCAAATCGTCTATCGTTTAATTAACTCATATTAACCTTTTTGATAGTAAGCTAATACTGCTCCATTCTGAAAGACTACAGTTTTTAAAAGTTTTAACTTAATTTGATGTTCGATATTTTTAAACAAAGTTTTTCCGGCACCTAATATGATTGGAAAGAATACAAAATGATATTCATCAATCAATTCAAGGTTTGTCAACTGTTGAACTATGCTAGCGCTCCCAACAATTAATAGGTTCTTCCCCTGAGATTGTTTCAGTCGAGAAATTTCTTTGGGATCAATCTTATTTAACAATTTTGAGTTATTCCAATCAACCGACTTTAGGGATTTAGAAAAGACAATTTTTGTCATGCTGTTTATTTTTCTAGCCATTTCAACATCATCGGGATCAATTTCATCTGTTGGCCAATAATTCTCAAAAATTTTAAAGGTAACTCTGCCTAATAGCAGAGTGTCTGATTTGTCGTATAACTCACCCTCGTATTTTCCAAGCTCCGGGTCGAATGAATTTCTGACCCAATCCATTGTATCATTTGGATCAGACATCAAACCATCTAAAGAATAGAATTCAGTAGCGATAATTTTTCTCATATCACACCCCTAAATATGCTTCTTCCAATGTCGCAATATCAAACTTTTTCATTATAAGGAATGCTTTGGTTACGCGAGTTAATTTGTCCTTATCCTTGGTGCTTAGCATTTCTTCCATGGCAGTAGGCACGATTTGCCACGAAACCCCAAATTTGTCTTTTAACCATCCACATTGTTCTGCTTCAGGAACTGCTGAGAGCTTATCCCAATAGTAATCTACCTCCTCTTGATTTTTGCAATGTACTATAAAAGATATGGCTTCATTGAAAGTAAAATCGTGTTCACGAGCGCTATCCATTGTTGCAAACTTTAATCCTTCCAAAGTAAAAGTAGCGTGCATTATATTTCCTTCTTCTTCAGGATCCTCCTCTCCATATCGATAAATATTTCCAATAAAAGCATCATGAAAGATTGATGTATAAAAATTGATTGCCTCTTCTGCTTTTCCATTATTATCTCCGACAAACATTAAAGTAGGTATAATCCTCTGCGTCATTTCTCCTGTAGAATAGAATATTAATTGCCAAGATACTCCCCACCTATCCTTCACCCATCCATATTTCTCACTAAATGGATATTCTCCAAGTTCCATGAGAACTTCTCCACCTTCAAGCAATTTTTTCCATGCAAGATCAATTTCATCCTTGTTCGTATAACTAATTATGAAAGAGATTGAAGGGTTAAATTTAAATAAGGGTCCTGCATTGATGAGGCTGAATTCTTGACCAAATAGTTCAATAGTTATCATGTCAACATCACCAGAAGGAGTACCGTGAAGCTCTGTCGAGCCCTTCTTATCAGAGTCTTGAAAAAGAGATGTATAAAACTCAGCAGCTTCTTTAGCTTCTTTATCAAACCATAAATGGCACGTTATTTTTG
>CAZWEM010000002.1:0-166733 GCA_964632315.1 uncultured archaeon | reverse complement strand
ACAATCGAAATGCCTTCTTCACTTGCCTGCCGAATAGAACCCCCTTCGAGCTTTAATTCTTCATCATCATAATATATTTTTCCGTCAAATGTCCCCCATGGATAGACGCCCTTAAGGATCATCATCAATGTTGATTTTCCAGCACCACTTTCTCCTAAAATACCTAAAATTTTACCATGATCCAAATTCATTGTAACAGAGTCTACGATCAGTTTTTTTCCTGCAAAAACACTTAAGTTTTCGCAATTGATTGCTTTGAACTGACTTAGATATTCTGTTGTTAACTTTTCACCAATTCCTAATCGTAGTTTAATTTTTTTAGGAATTGATAATCTTTGATAAAATCTTATCATGATATAGAGAACTATTAATCCCGCTTCAGTAAGAAGAATATAAAATAATAATTGATTCCAAGGTTTAGAATTAAAACTCTGATCAATTTTTAATTCATCGATAATCACAATTCCATATGCCGAATTTCTTATATCTCCTCCAAAATTTGGTGCATCTCCTATCCCTCCCGTAGTAGGGCTAATACATCCAGCGTACCATGAAAGAGCACTCTGAATATCCTCCGGTTGATTGTCAAAATCATATAAAGCTTTAGATGCAAGATATGTTACTATGAAATTTGTGGGTAAATTTAAGTAGGTCCCAAGTGCAGGCAAAAGGCTAAAACTTCCGTCGGTTAATTGAGCAGATTTCAGAAATTCGATTACGCTCGTCTTGGATAATGGATCTTGAAGTAATATCTCTTTAAATATTTCAAGTCCGTAGTATGTAGATATTGTATCACTATGGAACCCAATGAATATAGAAAATCCTCCATCAGCGTTTTGACTAGATCTTACCCAATGAGTCATATTGTCGTTGTTAATTCTATCTAAGGTATCTAAAAATACTAAGCTATCCAAAGCCCAAAAAGTCGATTGTATGGTAGATATATTGGTATCTAATAAATTCAATAATACTTCATGATAAGGAATGTATAAGGATAAGATATATTCTACATCTCCTCCTGCTCTGAATCCCCCATCATCATTTTGAAGATCCAATATGTAACTTGATATATTTGGACGTAAATTAACATAATAAGGATTAATAATATTTTCTAAATTTGGATAATCAAAGAATATCTCGACAATATTTAAAGCACAATAGGTGGAAAATAACGTCGTTTCGGAATTAGGTGTAGATCCAAATCCTCCTTCATCAAGATTATAGCATTCGATTACATAATTCAAGATTGAATTAATTTGATCTATTCCTAAATATTGTAGTAAATTACCCGGAGAAAAATTCTCTAAAGCAAGAACTCCAAAATAATTTGATTCTAGAGTGATAGAACCAAAAAGAGTATTGTAGGCTTGAAAATAATGGATCCAATCGTAATAAGCAATTTTACTCTGATTTAGTTCTTGTAATTCAATAGGAGAAAGAATTATTTTTGATTCTAAAAGGGTAATTGCTTTATTAGCTGCCCAACCTGATTTAAAATTGGGCTCATCCCCTTTTCTTAAACCATAAGCCCCATCTGCCCGTTGATTATTGAGAATAAATCGTAAAGTTTTATTGGCATCATGGAATGAGAAACCAAGTAGGTCTAAAGCAGCTAAAGCAAAATATGTAGACTGTATGTCAGGTATTAAACCGAGAGGATCTCGGTATCCCCCGTTTGAAGAATTATATAATGAGGTAATAAACGTGTAAATTGCCAATGGTTCAAAGAAAGAATAATTCATTCCCGACTCTAAAAAGGCATTTATCCCATAATAATTAGTTTCTAAATTGCTTTGAAGTGAGTAATTTGTAAGATAGTATCCTGCACCCCCCAGTGCTGGAAGAAATGTAGAATTAATAAATTTCTTGATATTTGAATTATTCAATATTCCCGGAAGCGAAAAACGATTCACTAAATTTAGGGCATAAAAAGTAGATATGATATCAGAATCATTAAGTAATGTATTAGCTTGAAATCCCCATCCCGCACGGTTTAAAGATGAGTTAATGTAGTTTCCAAGGCTTTGAATTCTATAATTAAGTTGGGGATTGTTTAAAAAATTAGGATCTATTCTATCAATTGTGTCTATTACTTGAAATGCTGAAGCTAACGAGCCTAACCCATTTATATCACCATAGGATCCATCTGAACTCTGTTTTTCTATTAAATAATTGAGCATGAAATTAGATAAATATTCCTGAGAAAATAAATTTGGATTGAAAATAGAAGAACCATTTAATGTAAAGTCAATACAATCAACTGCTCTATACGTAACTTCAATACTTGGTTCTATAAATAATCCAACTTCATTTTGGTGAGTTCGAGTAAAAATATCCACGTTTGTCTTAGTTTGCATTGCTGTTTTTTCAGGAAAATACCATATGAATGGTATGTTAACTAACACGAGTGTAATGGAAGGAGTTCCGATTAAAAAAATGAATAGCAAGAGAGTTTTCAGTGTTTTTTTACTCTTCCGACTTAAATTTTTAAATTTCACTCAGAAACACCAATAGCTATGTTTTCATTAGAATATAAATCAAGTTCCTTTTCTTCTTCCTCTTGAACCCTAATTTGAAAATATCTGCGAAAACTGGCTAAATCTCTACTCATGCCAGTTATATTTGCTTGTTTATCTATAATAGATTGTATTAATTTTGGAAGATTCGAATCAAAATCGTTCATCATAATTTCAATTACATCATTTCCAACACGCAATAATTTTTTAATTGGTTGAAATTTCTTAATCGATTCAATAATTTTTTCATTTAAATTTTCAATGGTAATTCTAGCAATGTTGCCTTCGCTTGGAAGGGAACGAATTAGAGTTTTGGGGGAATCAAAATCAAGCATCCTACCCTTTCTTAATATCGCTGCTTTATCACAGATCAGAGCCGCCTCTAAATCGTGTGTAATTATGAACATCGTTGTTTGAAGTTTTTGATTAAGCTTCTTTAAGTAACTAAGTATTTGATATCGTTTAGATGCGTCTACGCCTGTTGTGGGCTCATCAAGGAAAAGTACGCCCGGGTTATGAATCAATCCTATTGCCATTGAAAGTCTCTTTTTTTCTCCTCCGCTCATTTGCTTAACTCTTTTATTCCAAGTATCTTCAGGGATATCAAGAATGCTAAAAAACCTTTCAGCTATTCTTCTCGCCTCTCTTTTTTCTTTCCCATAAGTAGAGGCAAAAATGTCAACATTAGCAAAAGGACTTAATTCATAATATAAGTTAAGCTCTTCAAGTTGAGGAACGTATCCAATATTACTCAAGATTTTGGAATGTTCCTTTTTATTTTCAGGATTTAATCCAGTTATATAAACCCTTCCTTCCCAATTCTTTTTTTCTATCTGACATGTGAGGACTCGGATAATAGTTGTTTTCCCTGCTCCTGATATCCCGAACATTCCTATAATCTCCCCTTTTTTAACATCAAACGAAACATCGTGAACTATGTGTTTCTTTCCGAAACTGACGTTTAAATCTTTAACTTCCACCATTAGATCGTTATCATGAATCACTATATCACACCTCATACTTTCTCCGTTTAAATAAGATGAATGAAAGAATTATCAAAATGATACTCACGATCAGCAGCACATAGAAATCAAATCCAAATATTGACTTTCCCTTGGTAATGATCCCCCTTATTAGGGGATCCCCATGTGAAAGTGGTAAGATGTATGCGATTGCTTGTAAGTAAATAGGCATTGCACTGATTGGTATGAACGTTCCACTTAATAATACTAATACCAAAAATACTGCAAAAAATAGCTGATTAGCTTCAGTTTTCGTTTTTGAGTTTGAACTTATAAAAATTCCTAATGACAAACCTGAAAATCCTAATATGAATAATGCGAGAAACAGATCAAAAACTGAACCTGCGATGTACAAATTAAATGAAAGAGCAGTGGCTACAAGTGAAATGTTTTGAATTACTAAAACTAATGTATAAGTTATGTATTTAGCTGATAAGATTTCACTTCTTTTGACGGGAGTGAGAAGTAATCGAGCTATTGGTTTTTCTTGAACAATAACTAAAATAGTCAATACCATACCAACCCCAATTACCATGAATGATAAAGCCATGACTATGGAATTATTAAACTTAGCATTATAATTCCCTGGAATTGAAAATTCTTCAAAACCAGTCAGCTCGAACTCAGGAGTTAAATTATTATCATTTATGAAAATTTTAATTGAATCAAATACAGCATTAAGACTGGTTTGAATTTGGGTGGGATCTGACGAATCTACTATACAATCTATTAATCCCGGATAGCCCCAATCTATTAACTCGCTAAAATCAACTGGGATTGTAATAATAATTTCAATTTGTTTCTGGATAAGCTGCTCTCTTGCCATTTCCATGGCATAAATTTCCTTGCTAGCATTATAAAATCTTATTAAATTCAATAAATCAGAATCGTTAACAGCGTTAATATATGGTAATTGAAAATCATCTAATTTTGATTCAGTAAAATTATTTTCATTGATGAAAGTATCAGAATCGTAAGAAACCAACACGCATTTAATGGGAGACACTTCAACATCACTTGAAAGATTTCCTAATATCCCTAAAAGTGCTACAATCAAAGGAGGAACTACTAAAGCGATAAATAAGTTAAATTTATCTGTCCACAACATCCGAAATTCTTTTTTGACTTGGTTTAGGATGCGTAGAATTCTTACCTTAATATTAGCAATGAAGTTAATCCACTTAATTCGATGATTAGGATTACTTATTTTTTTACACCTCTAGTTTCTTGAATTTATAACTTATATAAGCCAAAAATAAAAAAACTAGAGAAATAAGATTCAACTTTATTACGTGCTCAGCATTAAAACTTAAACCTCTCATCGTTATATCTCTTATTAAAATACTTGAATGACTAAGCGGAAAGATCTCTATTATAAATCCCATTGAGCTGCCTAAAGCCTCGGCAGGTAATATCGTCCCCGAAAATATAATTATCACAATGAAAATCATCATATACATCTGATTAGCACCTTGTTCAGTCGGGCTTATAGCGGATATAAATAACCCAATGCAAATCCCGCTAAATCCAATCATAATTAATACAAGATATAAGTTGAATAGTGAACCAAGACTATATAATCCGAAAAATGCCGTCATAATAAAGATTTCAGTTGCTTGTAAAATCATTATTGCTGAATTCGCAATTATCTTGCTGAGAAGGATGTCTCTTTTAGTCGTTGGCGTTATTAACATTCGTGGAAGGGGTTTTTCAGATACTATACTTAAAGCAGTTAAATTCATGGTTGTAGCAACGATTATAATGGGAAGTATTAATGGTAATGCATAATTTAATACTTGAGATTCCCAGGAAGGAGGTCCAAATTCAAGGTGAGGTACCATCATGGTAAAATTTGTTAATAAATTAGACTCTACTCTAAACATGGCGATTGGTTCCTGCAATGCGACTTCTACAGCATCAATAGCACCAATGTCTGTTCCGTCAATATAATAAAAAATAACAGGATTAGTATTGTATTGAATAGATTCGGAAAAATTCTTTGGGAGGACGATAAAAACATCAATCAACTCATTCTTTAGAAAATAAATGCACTTATCAAATGCTTCTTGATATTCTTCAATCGTTGTTGTATTAAAATATTGGTATAAATCCCAGGATGTGGTATTATCTCTCATTACTGAAATAAAAGTCTCGTCAAATGTAGAGGAATTTGCCGGAAAGGTGTCATAAGTAGGCATGTCATCTTGAGTGATTATCGCCCCATTAAAAAATTTAGTAGGTCCTCCCCCTGTCGTAAGGCCAAAAATCACGATTAAGATAATTGGAATTATGAATATTAAGATTAGAGTCCGTTTATCTGATCGAATTCTTCCAAACTCTTTTGTTATTAATCCACCTAAATTCATCGATCATAACTCTCTAATAAAGAATCGCTTTATTGAAGGATCTAATCTATTGAATAATTAAATCGACAATAATATTAATAATATATCATCTAAAATTCTTAAAAGATTAATAGGATTTTCTACTTATAAAGTATTGCTCACTAAGTTCCCTTATATTGAACTTTTATGGATATTTTCAGTTGTTATCTCTCTAATGAATAACTCTTTTTTCTTGATATAACTATTTCTTCTGCTATCTTTCAATACGAAGGATTTAAACTTTGTATTTTCATCATCAATATATTCCCAGAACTCTTCATAAATCTCTTTTAAACTCATTTTATTAAGTTTATTTTTATTATTACATACTTCGAAATCTACTTTTTGATATCCACGTATGTCATAATTTTTATCAATAAAAAGTTGATAATGATGCTCACAACTTATTCCACGGGGGATTGAAACCGTTGTTAATTGTCTAGTCTCATCGATTATCCTTAACGGTATTTTAACTTCTTTTTTAGTTTTACAAATAGGACATGTAATCAAAACCTTTCTAAATTTCCTATTAATCTGCTTTATTTCACTCAGAAATATCCACCCTATTTTACATTCTTTTAGATATACAAATTTAAACATCACAGATTTCAAACTAAATACTTAATTGTAATGAAGCATGATTACTAGCAAATCTTTCTTATCTGATTGTGAACTAAATGAGTGAACTAGAAGTATTTTTCCATCCTAACTCAATTGCTATTATTGGTGCTTCAGAATCTATCAAATTTGGTCATTCTATGACGAAATATCTACTAAATTCAAGTTTCAAAACATTTCCTATAAACATTAGTAAAGATCAAGTCTTTGGACATAAAGCATATAAAAATGTTAACAGCATCCACGAAAAAATTGAATTGGCGATTGTAGTCGTTAAAAATGAAAATGTTTTAGAATCAGTTCAAGATTGCGTGAAAAAAGGCGTAAAAGGAATAATAATTGAAAGTGCGGGTTTTTCTGAAACTGGAGATAACACGCTCTCTAAGATTCAAAAAGATATTGAAGAAATCGCAAAAAATAACAGCGTGAGGATCATCGGCCCTAATTGTGTTGGTGTTACTAATTTTTGGAATCAATTCACGACTACTGAAGTTAATTTTAGTGAAGCTGTAGAAAAAGGAACTATTTCAGTAATAGCACAATCGGGTGTTTTGGGAAATATTTTTGTAGATTGGGCAGCGAGTCAAAAGATTGGTTTAAGTAAAATAATCACATTAGGTAATAAAGTCGATGTGGACGAAATCGATATTCTTACATACCTAGAAAAAGATCCTGAAACCAAGGTAATTGTTTTATATTTAGAAGGAGTAAAGCGTGGAGCAGAATTTATTTCAACAATGAAATCAATGTCCAAACCAGTTTTGATCATGAAAAATGGGCGTAGCAAAATTGGTACAAAAGCTATTAGAAGTCATACGGGATCAATTGCTGGTAATGATAAAATATTCGATTCTTTGATAAAGCAATTCCGAGGGATATACCGGGTTGAGAATTTTTATGAAATGTTTAATATCGCAAATGCCTTTGCTACACAACCGATTCCAAAAGGAAAAAATATTGCGGTTATCACTTCTTCTGGGAGTTTGGGTGCATTAACTTGTGATTTGATTTATAAATGGAATTTAAATTTAGCAGATCTTAAGAAAGCAACTGTTGAGGAAATAAAGGCAATAGGACCTAACTGGATCTCTGCGAGAAATCCTGTTGATTTGGGACCTTCTTCTTTTTCAACATTTAGACCTTCTTTAAAATTATTAATGAATGACCCCAATGTTGATGGGATAATCAATATTTTTGCAGTTCCAAAAATACCAATCCAAAAATATTCTATTCCAATTACGCCACAACTGAGGGATATGAGAACTTTGTCTAAGGAGAATAGAAAGCCAATCATTACTTGTGTATATGGTTCAAGATGGATGTTGGATTATTTTCTTAGTTATTCAAATAAATATTCTTTGTCAATTATGACGCAAATCGATCAGGCAGTTAAAGCTCTTAAAATGATGTTTGAGTTTGGAAAAAACCTATGATTATTAAATAATTCCGTTTCTGAGGGGACTATTTTCAACAAACTAATTTTCAAGTAGGCAATCCTATAATAAAACTGCATCTATGATTCTCAATTGATTAAAAATTGGACTCCTAATTAGAAACTGGTCTCCAATTTATTTATCATTCATTCAATACCTCCTTTAATTAAGCTAAAAATATTGAATTTAACTAAATCAAGGTGATTAGTAAATGGTTGATTGGAATCAAGTTGCAGAACATGCTAATTTCTATTGGCAGCAATTTTTAGAATGGTTTTTATCGATCCCAATGTATGGGCAAGTTTTGGTGATCGTTGGTGCAGTAGCAGTAGTAATACTTGCGGGAATCTTAGTTTATTATGTATTAAAAGGTGCAGCATATCTTGTTTATTATGTATTGAAGGGAGTTTATTACCTACTTAAAGCGATTTTTATTGGAATATACAAGATCTTTGAAGAATTATATTATGCGATATCTGGAAAGCCTAAACCCGTGAAAATAGAGAAATCCGAAGAACCAGAAGAATTAGAACCAGGTATTGAACCAAAAGTCATATCAGAAGCTAAATATTCTGCCCCCAATAATTATGATATGATCCGACCTAATGCAGCTTATTGTAATGAATGTGGAAGCGAGTTTACTCCATATATGAAGCAACAATTATCTTCTAATGGATTTGTGTTTTGCATTCACTGTGGAAAGGGATTTAAATCTGAAGTTATTGAAGTTGAGCAATAATTTTTTTTAATTTTTTTTTTTAAAACCTTCTAAAATAAATTAGATAAAACTTTAGTTTTTTGGAATTAGGAATTTTCTAGAATAGTTAATAAGCCCATTTGAATTTATTATGTTTTGAATAAATTTAGGCATTTTTTTAACTCTAATCTTCATATTAGTTGTTAGATTCTCAATTAAACCACTTGTTAAATCAATCTTCAAATCGTCTCCGGATTTTAATAAATTTATTTTTTCTATTTCCAAAATCGGTAACCCTATATTTATAGCATTCCTAAAAAATATTCTTGCAAACGATGGGGCTATAACACACTTTATTCCCGCAGTTTTTAAAGAGATTGGTGCTTGTTCTCTACTCGATCCACATCCAAAATTAGAATTTGTCACTAAAATCGAATAATTAAATTCTTTTACCTTAAGCATAAAATTAGGATCTAAATCTTCCATACAATGTTGAGCTAAGAGATCTGGTGCTGAGGACACTAAGTAACGCGCTGGAATTATTACATCAGTATTAATATTTTTAATGTCATACATAATCACTTTTCCTTTCATTTATATCACTTGGATTTCGAAATTATTCTGGAGATGTAATATATCCTTCTATAGCAGAAGCAGCAGCAACTGCAGGACTTGATAAATAGACTTCACTTTTTATATGACCCATTCTGCCTTTAAAGTTACGATTTGTTGTTGATAACGCTACTTCTCCATCAGCTAGGATACCCATATGCCCTCCTAAGCAGGGTCCACAAGTGGGAGTGGATAAAATTGCCCCCGCACTAATAAAGATTTCAATTAATCCTTCTTTTAAAGCTTTTAAATAAATATTTTGAGTACCCGGGATTATTATACACCTTAAATTTGTCTTTATTCTATGATTCTTTAAGATTTTGGCTGCTATTCTTAGATCCTCTATTCTTCCATTTGTACATGATCCTATAACTACTTGATTCAATTCTATTCTTTCGTTACTAACTTCTGAAATAGGTTTTGTATTTTCTGGTAAATGAGGTAATGCAACTTGGGGTTCAAGATTATCACATTCAAATTCAATTGATTCTATGTAATCCGCGTCTAAATCACTCAGAAACATTTTATTTGATGAAAACCCTCTTTTTTCAAGGAATTCCTTGGTAATATTGTCAGGAGGTATAATTCCCGATTTACCACCTGCCTCTATGGCCATATTACACATTGTTAAGCGATCTGCCATTGGTAAACTCGTAATAACATTTCCAGTAAATTCCATAGCTTTATAAGTAGCTCCGTCAACTCCAATCTGACCAATGGTGTATAATATTAGATCTTTACCAGAAACCCACTTATTTAATTTTCCAGAATAAATTAACTTTAAAGACTCTGGAATCTTAAACCAGCATTTTCCTGATGCAAGAGCTACCCCCAAATCTGTCGACCCAACACCTGTTGCAAAAGCACCTAATGCTCCATAAGTACAAGTATGAGAATCTGCCCCAATGAAAATATCACCTGGAAGGACTAAACCTAGTTCAGGAATGAGGCAATGCTCGATACCCCCCCTCCCTACTTCGAAATAGCTTTTTATTTTGTACTTAAGGGCAAAATTTCGAAGTATTTGGCATTGCTTTGCTGAAGCAATGTCTTTATTTGGAGTGAAATGATCCGGTATTAGAATTATTTTGTTTGGATTAAAAACTTCGTTACTTGTACCACTAACAATCTCATTGAAGACATCTATCGCTATAGGAGCGGTAATATCATTAGCCAAACATTTGTCAACTCGAACAAGTACGAAATCGCCTGCATTTAGAGTGGCGTCTTTGGAGTGCTCTCGAAATATTTTTTCTGTAATTGTCAATCCCATTTTTTATTCACTACTTTCATTTTTTTCTATACTTAGTTTTCTCTCTCTATTTAACTTTTTAACAATTAAATTTAATCCTTTTATTAATGCTAAAACTGAACTCATTACAATGTCTTCATGAGTTGCACTAGTTTTTACAATTAAATTAGTTTGCATATCCATTATTTCCACTGTTACATGTCCCAAAGCCTCAGTCCCTCCCGTTATAGCATCAAGTTGGAAATCTAACAGTTTTATATTGTTCATTGGTTTAAAACACTTAACTATTGCTTTAACTGAAGCATCAACTGGACCTACTCCGACCGCTGAGGCAACTTTTTCTATCATACCTCCATTTCTGATTTTCAAACGGACTGTAGAAGTAGGAGTTACAGATCCTGTTAATACTGTAAGTTCATCCAAGATTACATAACGTTCCTCTTTAGGAATTTCTCCCATTACATCTTTCACAATTGCGTGAAAATCCTCTTCTGTAACTTCGTGCCCCTTATCTCCAAATCTTTTAATATGTGCTCGAATATCTGCGAATTGGTCTTTAGTAGCTTTTATTCCTAAATCATCTAATTTAGCTTTTAGAGCGTGTCCTCCCGTTCCTTTCCCAAGTACAATTGATTGCTTTATGATTTCCTCTACATCATCAGAACGTTTAATCCCTATTAACTCAGGCGTGATTGGTTCATAAGCTCTAGCATTTTTAATCATAGCATGAGCATGAATACCAGATTCATGAGCAAAAGCATTTTGTCCAACTAAGGGTTTAAGACGACCTATTCTGATCTTACCTCCACAAAAGCTTTCAACCAATTTAGCAGTTGGAAAAATCTTTTTAACATTAATATTCATTGGAATTTGATATAAAGCATATAAAGACATAGCTGTTTCTTCAAATGCGGCATTTCCAGCCCTTTCTCCTAAGCCTAATATCGTAGTTTGTGCTTCAGAAGCGCCATTCTCAAAAGCTGCAATGGTATTAGCAACAGCTAATCCAAAATCATTATGACAATGTGCTGCGATCCTTATGGTATTGGGTAACATTTCATGGTGTTTATTGATTATATATCCGTATGCCCTTGGAGTAATTGTTCCTACAGTGTCTGGAATGTTAATTCGGGTGGCACCACTTTCTACTGCTATCTTATTTACCTCGAGAAGATAATCTAAATCTGAGCGAGTTGCATCTTCTGCAGAGAATACTATAGTTGAGTAATGTTCCTTCGCGTAGGACACTAGCTCTGCTACTTCGCTGGTAACTTCTTCTCGGGTCATTTGGAGTTTTTCTTTCAAGTGAAGGTCAGATGTAGCAATAAAAACGTGAATACTATCCATATCTGCGTCTATCACTTTATCAATATCATCCTTCCTAATACGTGCTAATCCAATTATTTCAGCACTTAACCCCAATTTCGCAATCCTTTTACAGGATTCAAAATCTCCCTCGGATACGATTGGGAATCCCGCTTCGATCACGTCTATTCCTAACTCATCCAGTGCTTTAGCAATTGCAATTTTTTCATCAAGAGTAAAACTAATACTAGGAGTTTGTTCTCCGTCCCGAAGAGTCGTGTCAAAAAAGTATGCTTTTTCGGGAAGATTTAAAGAAGTACGAATTCTTTCCATCATTTCTGAGACATATATTTCATTATTTTTTTCCGTTCCATACTCACCTTATTAAATTTCTCAATCTTTAATCTCTTCTCTTCCCATAGAAAAGATGGTGCCTTGAATCTTATTGAAGGGGAAGAGGGTTTATTATAATAACAATAAGAAAAGATTTAATGAACCTAATAACAATAATATTGATAGAGGAAGTTTAAGAAAGGATTTTTTTAAATATCGAGTATCTATCTGGAACTTCTTCATTAGAAATCCTATTATTGTTATAATTTTACTAATTAAAAGTGAAGTAGATCTGATACTTAATATATTTTTCTCTATTGTCTAAAGATCATAATTCCTTTTCATAAAGGACAACTCTTATTGTCTTATCTTCCCAGTATGAGAATCCAAAATCTTTTATTATTTCCACCACCTCGGGATTACAAAAAACTCCGAAGTAATCAATATTATTTTTATGTAACTCACCTAAAATAATATTTTTTATTAAAAAACTAGCGCTGATGGGATTACCATATGTTATCAACCAGATTTCTTTGGTGCTTGGACTTTCGCCTATCTCTTGACTCGGAAAACTTCTTTTTTGTAGGATCGCATCTTTATAGGTATACCAAGAAGATCCTTGGTCTTTGATAAATTCTAAAGGAATATATGACCATCCTATATTAATTTCATTACCAGGACCGATATCATAATTCTTATACTCTTCTTTTGCTTGTTCTGCATTTAGTTGAGTGATTCCAAGGGTAGATACTTGATCGTCACGTATTTTTAAATTTCTCGTCTCACACACTACGCATTCCACAGACTTCTTTCTTTTAAATCCAAAAAAATTAGCAAGAGCAATAGATCCTTCATTTTCTGATGCAGTATCATATTGAGCATATTTAGAACCATAATTACGAGCATAATCAATTGCATATCGCATTAATTCTCTCCCAATTCCCTTCTTCTGCTCCGAACTCTTTACTCTTCCTCCCTCGAGCCATGCTATACCATTTGAAAGGAACTTTACCCTTCCAAATCCAATCATATCGGTCATTTCAATATTCGCAAATCCAGCATAATTTAAACAATCGTCATCTTCTAGCCATCTTGCAATAATACTTGGAACGTAATCATCTCCCTCCCAAATATCTTTGCTTATTTCTTTAATGGCTGGAATATCATCTGTATCTAACTCTCGGAAGTATATTCTCATAAATTATTCTACCTTTTTTACCGCATTAAATCTGCTAAGCGTTATAAAAATTTATTTTTTTTGATTTTCCGCATAAAATTTACGATAAAGGTAGAAGTAAAGTTCGAAAGCCATCCCATAATGAATAATAAAACATATCAATAATCCGAAGGAAATAAAAGCATATCCATTCAATAAACCTAAGAAAAAAGATAAAATAAAGAATGCTATAAATATTCTAAAATTCTTAAATCTTATCCAAAAGTGAATATGATATGCTGCGAATATAAAACTAGAAATTATAACTGCGATAAATGGATTTAATTTAATCAGATCGATGATCACCGAGATAGCATAAAATCTAAAGATTAATTCTTCCATCAGCATTGTAAGTGGGAAAATGAGCCATTTTGTCCATTTTCGGTTTTTCTTTATAAAAGCGTCAACCAAATCATGATTCTCCATTTGAGAGATACTTTTTTGATCGAGCAAGGTGGAAAATATAAATCTCCATAACAGAAAGAGAAAAAATAACCCTAATGCTAAAATAGCAAAAGAATTGAAACTAAACGTCAGATTAATAATTTTTTTTAAGTTATAGCCATAAAACAACGGAATAAATAAGATAAAAACAACTATAATAATGATTACATCTTTGGTATGCGTTTTTATTGTTTCTTTTATCATTTGAACTAATATGTTTGTTTTACTAACTAAATTTATATGAAAATGGTTTTAATTTTAAATATTTTTTTTGTAACTTAATATTTTACCAAATTGAATTTATAAATAGCTATAGATTCAATCTAATCAATAAATGAAAAATAACTAAAAAATTTAACAAGGTTGTTAAAATGACAGAAATTTATCAAAAATTAGAGTCAATCGTTAGCAAAAAATTCATTTCGGATAACATTTATATTAGACATGCTTATTCTCGAAACGTGGATCCTATCTTACAAGGAGTTCCTTCGCTCGTAATAAGACCTAAAGATTCTCAAGATGTCTCAGAAATTTTAAAAGTTGCAAATGAGGAAAATATTCCTGTAATTCCTCGTGGTGGGGGTGATTGCGAATTCGGAGGTAGTAAACCAATAGGTGATGGCGGTATTGTCTTGGATATGAAACGCATGGATAATATCCTAAACCTGGATGAGGAGAATTTAGTGGTTACTGTTGAAGCAGGTATTTCATGGGGAAAATTAAATGAGTATTTGTGCCAATATGGGTTATATACGGGATGTATGGGGCCTGGTTCAGGTATGACTGCTTCTATTGGAGGAGGGATTTCTCACCACTCAGTAGGTGGTGGTGGTTGTGCAAAATACGGTGCGTGTACAAATCAGTTAGTTTCTTTAGAAGTGGTACTACCCACAGGAGATGTCATTAATACTGGTTCGCAAGCCAATAAATTTTCAGAAACCCCTTTTAATCGATTTGGAAATGGTCCCGATTTTGCAGGATTGTTTTGCGGAGATAATGGAATTTTTGGAGTGAAAACAAAAGTGTCCCTCCAAGTCTTCCCTCGACCAGAGTTTGCGGCTTATAAAACTTTCCAGCTTCCTCGTAAAGAAAGAGAAGTATCGGCAAAAATCATGTCAGAAATAAGGCATAAGGGAATTGATGTTTATGATACGATGTATATTATGGATCTTATAGTTAGACTTTCAACAGAATTAGGGTTTATGCCCTTATGGGAAAACCTAAAAAGGAAACGAGGTATGATCTTTTACGTTATAGAAGCAAACAGCGAAACTGAATTAGAAGAAAATGTCAAGGCTTTAGATAGGATTATGGAGGAAAATAAAGCGGAATATCTCGGTTCAGAAATTTCTGATGGAAATATAGCTAAATGGCATTATACAGAGCAAGGACATTGGCAATTTTATCATAATCTCTGGGGTATGTATCCAGCTATGGAACCTCTAACTGGAGAATGCTTTTGTCCTATTAATGTTTATCCTAAAATGCTAAATGATATCGATCAATGGGATATGGAGAATGATTCGGATATGCGTAAAATTTTTGAAATAACAAATACTCGGCCAATTGCAGGTAGTGGACCTGTTCTATTAATTGATGGGAATAATGTAGAGCTGACTTGTGGATTTACATCTTTTGGGAAGTATTATGACGGTAAAATTTATGAAATAATCGAAGAATTAAACAATAAACTCTGGAAATCTTTCTTAGAGAGAGTAACCAAACATGGTGTGCAGTGGTACATGATGGGAGACTATATGTCTCGACTAATGGTTGATATTGGAGCTTATAGCGAAGAATATTATAATATGATGAAATCGATTAAAAAAGTACTCGATCCTAATACGATTATTAGTAGAGGAAAATTTAATTTGTGGGGTGAAAATTAAAATGAGTAATCTAAATAACTTAAGAAAAGAATGGGGTGCTGTAATGAGCTGTATGGGCTGTGGAGATTGTGGATATGCTATTCGACCCGCAGTCGAGAGATTTCTAACCTGTCCAGTAAAAGAAGCGAAAGGTGAAGAGTGCTTTGAAATAAATTTTTCTCGTGGAAGAATGAATATTTTGAAAAGCGTTTTAGAAGGACAAATTCCCTTAAGTAAAGAACTCGCAGAATTTGTTTATGAATGTTCTGAATGTGGGAATTGTTCTGAAGTATGTCATATGACTCAGAATCCAAATATTATTCTCCCCACTAGTGAATGGATTGATCATGTTAAAGTTTGGGAAGCATTACGGAAAGATTTGGTTGAAGCAGGATTCGCACCTCTTGAACGCCATGAAACGATAAGGGATTACATGATCAATGAGGATATGAAAAATCCTTACGGTGAACCATTAGAAAAGAAATACGAGTGGACAGAAGGAATTTCAAATCTTAAAGAATCGGGTGAATTAACTTTTTATGCCGGATGTACAATGCCTTTAAGACAGCCTGAAACATTAAAAAACATGATGAAGATCTTTGCTGCTGTCGGTAAAGATATTGCATCATTTAAAGATGATTGGTGTTGTGGGTCTATAGGGCTTAGGATTGGCGATAATTCTTCTGTAATGGATCTTATCAAACATAATGTAGAAAATATATCCAAATTGGGAACGAAAGTTCTATTCACTGCATGTGCAGGGTGTTATAGAACCATAAAAAAAGACTATCCAGAATTACTCGGTAAGGAATTGCCTTTTGATGTAAAGCACATTACTGAAATCCTTGTAGAACTTTTAAGGAACAATGAAATCCCCTTTAAAGCTATTGAAGGTGAACCAGTTAAAGTCACTTACCACGATCCATGCCATCTTGGTCGTCATATGGGGATGTATGATATTCCAAGAGAAGTCATTTCCAAAATACCTGGCATTGAGTTGATCGAAATGAAAAGAAATAAACAAAATGCGTGGTGTTGTGGTGCAGGAGGTGGAGTTAAAAGCCAGTTCCCGGAGTTAGCAGTTGATATTGCTAAAGAACGAATACGAGAAGCTATAGAGACTGGAGCAGAAATATTAACAACAAGTTGCCCCTTCTGCATTGGAAATTTAAGCGATGCTTATAATTTTTTAAATGATGATGAAAAAGCAAAAATTAAAGTTATTGATATTATCGATTTTATAGCTTCGAAGTTGTAATTTCACAACCTCACTTTTCTTATTTTTCTCAGTTGTATTCAATGTAGTGAGATTTAGATAAACAAATTTAGAATCGTATATATATCAAATATTAAGTCTTCTTTTTCATTTTCCTCTGAATAATAAGATAATAGATTAAAGCACCTACAAAAGCATAAAAGAAGATTGCTATAATCCAACCAATCATAGTATCAAGTCTTATAACGCCAAACAAAAATGAAAAGCAAGCAGCCCATTCTAAAATAATATAGGGAATGTGTTGAATAGGTTTCGATCTAAAATCAATTTTAAACACTCTATCAAGCAAAAACTCTGCTAATAAATAAGCAAAAATCAAGATTAGGTAAACAATAAAGTTAATACCTTTTCCAACGATTAAAAAATTAATTATAATTATTACAATTGGCACCATAAGAATTGCCAGAATTATACCAAAAATCAACACAGTTTTCATCTTATTATTGGCCATTAATATCAATGCACTAATCATCGATATGAAGAAAATAAAACCTGAAATAATAAACATCCATTCAAACAAATCCATATAGATTTCACTAAAGAATTAATTCTTAATCATAAATATTGGATAAGATATTTGTTAAATATGTTTTTTACTAATAAAATTTTTTGAATAAATATTTGAAATTTATTTATTTAATTTTATTTACTCTTTAACTTATAAGCTTCTAATACAAACTCTACAGCTCTTTTTCCATCATTGAAATTTGGTTCTTCTTGTTTCTTATTAATAACGCAATCTATGAAATGATCAATTAATTTATGTTGCGGTATTGAATCCGTGCCAAAATTAGTATTAAAAACTTTCTTTAAAATAGGGCTGTTCCTTAATTTTATGGGAGTAATATTAAATGGGTCTTTCGATTGCATATCAATTTTTAAAGTTCCTTTTGAGCCGTATAATTCAATAATTTCCATTGGTTCAGAACACCAAGAAACTGAAACAATTCCAAGTATGTTTTCTTCGAATCGAAATAAAACATTACACACATCTTCATCACTTATTCCCTTGCAAACACTATTCGCATTATAACCTTCAATTGTTTTAAATTCTCCAATTAAATATCTCATTAAGTCTATACAATGCACACCTAAGTCTAATAATACTCCTCCTCCTGCCATTTTTGAATTTATAAACCATTTTTGTTTAGACATGGCTGGGTATGAAGTGTATGGTCCGTAATGTCCAAAGAAGTATCTTACTAAATGAAGATTCCCTAAAACATTCTCTTGAACAATCTTCTTGATTATTGGAGAAATTTCTAAGTATCTCTTCTGAAAAGATGAGAAGTATATGAGCTTCTTATTATCTAACAACCTTTCAATGTTTTTTAATTCTTCTAAGGAAATTGCTATTGGTTTTTCACATAAAACATTACAATTATTCTGTAATGCGGCAATTGTCATAGGACCATGTAAGTAATTAGGAGAGCATATCGAAACAGCATCTAATTCTTGTTCCTCTAACATAGCTTTCCAAGAATCTCCCCAGTAAATATGGGGGATATTAAACTTTTTTCCAGCGTTTTTAGCACTTTCTTCTGTCCGAGAAGCAACTGAGACAATTTCACAATTCTTGTTTTTTACATATCCTGCTAAATGAAAAATACCAAAACGACCAGCTCCTAGCAAACCAATTTTTAACTTCATGACCATAATTCAAATATTGTATTTTATTGTTATGAATAGTGAATATTATTCTAAAAACATTAATTATTATCAATAGAGAATGGCACGCAAATTAACTTTAAAAAAGTGGGTAACTTGACTGATTATTTGCTAGAACGGGAAAATATGAGAGTTTCTCTATTTGAACATAAAAATCATTACGAAGAAGTAATAACTATTAAACTGAATAATGAATGGGTTCCAATATTAGGCAGTTTAACCGGATGCAATACTTTACAAGTAGAAAGTTTAAGAAAGAAATCTCCAATGTTATTTAATTATCTGAAGAGTAAGAAAAAAAAAATTTATTTTCAACTCAATAACAAAGATTTTGAGATTAAATTGGATTATTGCATGGAAGAAAGTAATATCCTTCATGTCAGATATCAAATTTTAACATATCAAGACCTAGAATTTTCAAAATTAGGAGTTAGATATCGGATCCATTTAGAAAAAGATCCCAATTTCACTTGGATCCCTCATATTTGTCCAAGGGAGGATCTAGTAGTCGGAGATCACGTTTTTCGTTCACCAGTAATGATTTATAGAAAGAATGAGCTTGCTTTTATATTTCTACCCGATCTTAAAACAATCCACAGAAATCGACCTTTTCAAATGCTTATGGAAATGAAACTTGAGGATTCAGAACATTTGGTTTCATTTGGTTTTGGTAACTATCAACCATATAAACACGTTTTATTTAGACATAAATCTAATAAAGAATTTCAAGTAAAAGAAAAAACAGATTTAACTTTTAGATATTATATTATGGTTCTGGTAAACAAGACTGATTTAGAGATTATTCAGTTTATAAATCAATTTCTTTGGGAAAAATACGGAAGAAAATTCTATTACGAAACCTTAAACCCTCAAGTTGTTCCTTTTGAAGAAAATGTGAAACAGGGGTTTGATGCAATACTTAAGAGACATAAATTTTGGGGGGATCTTAAAGTAAATGGAGTTGATTGTGGAGGATTCTGGGTTGGTTCATGGTTAGGAGAAGATAAATATCCCTTGAAATTCTTTGATCGATCTAATATTAATGAATTTAGAAATAACTTCAATAAAAAGAACAAAAATGCTGCTATTTATAATAATGCCTGGTTCCTAAATATCAGAAGTTCCTACGGATTTAGATACTTTGGAGAAATTTGGAATAACAAGGAATTAATTGAAAAAAGTAATGCTATGATGAATCTTATAATTCAATTACCTCGAAAAAGTGGGCTTTTCCCTAGTATCATTCTTCCTAGTTCGGCAAAAACCTCAGAATTTATAACTATTAATGGTACTAAAGCATGGTGGCCGATTGATTATTATCATGTTGTAGATACTTCATTAGCAATGTATTGGGGACTTCGGATCTCTAGGGATTTTAATCTTCCAATTGAAGAGATAAAACAAAAATCTATTGAACTGGCAGATTTTTTAATCAGTTGTCAATTAGATAATGGAGCAATACCTACTTTTATAGATTTTGATGAGGATGATAATCCCATCATTCATGATGACTTGATAAATTCAGCGAGTTCAGGGGCAATAATGATGTTTTTAACAGAACTTTATAAAGTTACGGAAGATAGTAAGATCTTGGATTCATGTGAGAGAATCGCCAGTTACATTTCTTCAGAGATCATCCCAATAGACAAATGGCATGATTTTGAAGCTTTTTATTCATGCACTTATCCTCAAAAAGTTGAATATGACAGTTATACTCACAGCAACATTATGAATAATCTTTGCATTTATTGGTGTACCGAAGGATTTCTTGAGTTATATCGTATTACTGGTGAAGAAAAATATTTAAATGAAGGAGAGCGAATCTTGGGGGTATTATCCTTATTTCAACAAGTATGGGATATGCCATACATAGATTTTCATACATTTGGAGGATTTGGAGTGCAAAATGCTGATGCTGAGTTAAGTGATGCACGACAGGGGTTATTCGTGAAAACATATATGGAATATTACTTGGAAACTGGCAAATGGGAATACATGGAAAGGGGTATTGCAGCATTAAGAGCGTCTTGGGCTTTACAAATTCTACCTGATTATCGTGAACTATGTCCTGGAAATTTTAATGGAATCACTACAGATAATGGAATTGATAAAGGTTGCGTGAGTGAGAATTATGGACATGTAGGAAAAAATCAAAAAATCCCTGGATTCATTATGTTTGATTGGGGTGTAGGAACGGCTTCCATGGCAACTGCATATGCGAAAAAAAAATTTGGAGATTTATTTATTGATTTCAAGCAGAAATTCGTATTTGGTATTGATGGGATATTGATTCAAAAATTTGATTTTGAAGGAAATAAGGTTTTAATAACCTATCAAAACTTAAAAGATAAAAATTCGATTATCATTAAAGCACGAGCTCCTCCCCTTGACAAAATTTCTCTAAAACTTAATGAAAAGGTGCTAATTATCGAAAACAAGCAAGATATTGTTGAAGGATTTAAATTTAAGATTCAATAGTTCATTATAAATAATGTGATAAATATATCATTAGTAAGACTGTGATCAGAATACATGGTTTTAATTGATTCTTCCGTAATTGAATTTGAATTATTATTAATTGGAATTGCAGCATCTATTTTATTCGGAATCGCTTCAAAAGGTCAAACTTACCTTAGAAGATGGCTCTACGTAATTTTATTATCTACTTTAGGATTAATTTCAAATTTTTTAAGAAATTTTTTGGAGTTCTTTGAATATTACTCAATTGCTTTTTATGGGATAGCGATTTTGACAACTACTTATATTGTGATAAGGGAATATTATGATACCTTTTTGAAAAACGCAGAGACAAGAATAATAACTGGCACTATGATGATTGGGGTTTCTATATTATTCTCTTCAATAATTATAGGATTTTTTCTCTTAGTGCTTGATCTAGTTCTACAAATCCGTATTACACTAAGAAAAAGAAATATTACTTATGGATTTTTGTGTATTTCCCTGTTCGGGGCCGCACTAACCACCTTAGGAAATATTTTTATTAATATAGGGATTGAAGGTGCTATTGCAGTTAATGTTGGAGCAGATCTATTTTTTACTTCAATGCTTATAACCACGGGGGTTGTTGCCTTATTAGAAAAACAATTAGTCAAATCGGAAATGAAATACAAAGAATCATTTCAACGAGCATCATTTTATAAAGATTTAGTTGCGCATGATATTAATAATATTCTTCAAAATGTACGAGCATCCTCAGATCTTCTTTCATTAGAATTAAGAGGAATCGAAAATGAAAATGTAGAAGAATTGCGAACATTGATAAATGAACAAGTTGAGAGAGGATCAAGATTAGTTAAAAATGTCCGGAAATTATCTGAAATAGATGAATCTAAGTATAATCTGAATAAAATAGATGCATTAGAAGTTCTAAAAGAAGCGATAAGCTTCACGAAAAAGCCTATTAAAAATAAAGAATTAAAAATAGAAATAACTACTAAACTTGATAAAATTCTTATTGATGCAAATGAACTGCTTTTCGATGTTTTTGAAAATATTTTAAATAACGCGATTAAACATAACAATAATCAAAAAATTATTGTTTTAATTTATATTGTAAAGCAAGAGTCTGAAAAGGGGACTTATTTTCGATTTGAGTTTAAAGATAATGGAAAAGGAATACCTGAACACTTAAAAGATCAAATTTTTCTTAGATCATTTCAAAAAGACAGAATTATTGGTGGAATGGGACTAGGTTTATCATTAGTTAAAAAAATAATTGAAAATTATGGAGGAAAAATTTGGGTTGAAGATAAGTTTAAAGGA
Source organism: uncultured archaeon (assembly GCA_964632315.1). Lineage (GTDB taxonomy): Archaea > Asgardarchaeota > Lokiarchaeia > Sigyniarchaeales > SOKP01 > SOKP01. The sequence continues at coordinate 144,306 of CAZWEM010000002.1, read as the reverse complement.
GATCCTTCAAAAGGTAGTAATTTTATTTTGACGATACCAGCGAATCCCAACCTTCATTCTTGACTCGAATAAGAATATTCTAAAGCGATCTTTATTTTAATGAATCATGGAAGAGCTATCAAAATATTTAAAAGCGAGTGAATTTTATGATTTTGATAATCCTTTGGTAAAAGATAAAGCATTTGAAATCATAAATGATGCAACAAGTGATTCAAAGAAAGCGATTTCGTTATTCTATTGGGTAAGAAATGAAATCAAGTATAATATGAGGACCTACATGCCTTTTGATAAACAGAACTTTATAGCGAGTGTTACCCTTAAGCGTAAAAACGGATTTTGCGTTTCTAAATCAATCTTATTATCTGCATTTGCCAGAGCTGTAGGAATTCCAGCTCGAATACATCTTGTAGATTTGATCAATCATAAAATCTCACAAAAAGTTATAGATTTTATGGAGACTGATGTCATGTATTATCACGGATATAGTGAATTCTATTTAGATGGTAAATGGGTTAAATTAACTCCTTCTTTTGATCCCGAAACGGCAATAAAGGGTGGCTTCATCCCGATGGTGGAATTTGATGGTAAAACTGATGCAATTTTCCCTAAGTATGATGGTAATGGAAAAAAGTATGGTGAGTATGTTTTAGATAGAGGTATATATTCGGATTTACCTCTAGAAGAAATAGATGAAGTTTTTGAAAAGAACTACCCAAAATATGCACTTGCAAAAAAAATGCTAAGAAAATCAAGGTAAAAATATAACTAAAGAATATTTTTGATCAAATAAGAATTTAAAATAAAAATGCTATTATTTAATAACTAAAAATAATCAAGCCTAGGATTTATGAAAATGTCCCCGCAATCAATCTTCCTTTATGAAATTGATAAGTCTTTTGGACCAAATTTATTGGCTGAATATTCATTAACCAATTTAAAGGTTCAAAAAGATATTTTGAAAGAATTTATAGAGAAACATGTAAATAAAGAATTTAACTTTGCATCGGTTAAAAAGGATAATATTAGATATTATTCTGGTAAAATTGAGGGATTAGGAGAAGGTATAGATAATGTTTATCTAGGATTTATCTTTAAAGATGATGAAGATATTCTTTCTATTAAAAGTGCTTTTGAAACTATCCTTGAGAGAGTTCGAAGAGATTATTCCAAAGATAAGAATGAATTAGAAAATACATTAAAGGATTCTTTAAATTCTATTTTAACTTTAATGGATAAGTTAAAAGAGCCCAGGATTATTGTGGATACAATTAATGAAAAAACTAAAAAAATGTTAGACGATGGTAAGCTACAAGAAGCAAGAGAATTAATTGAGCTGGGAGAAAAAATACCAGAAAATTTGGCCGAAGAAATTAAACTTGCGGAACAATATCTAAATGAGCACTTTTATAAAAAAGCTAAAAAAAGTTACGAAAAATCTGCAGGTCTCGCCGAGTCAATTCAGGAATATGAGATTGCTTCTTTCTTGAAGCATAAAGCAGAAGAAGTGGGGTTATTTCCAGATCTAAAAAGGGAACAAGAACAATTATTAAAAGAAATTGGAAAAAATATTGAGGATTTACAATCGAATCAACTTCACTTATATCATGAAATCATTAAACCACTTAATCGATTAATTGAACTTTCGAGTTCATTTGAAGAACAAGAAAAGATCTCACGTTTGCTAGAGTTAATCACAAAAGCAACACGAGCAGATAGACTTGCTAAAGAATTGTTTAATTTAGATATAAAAATTAAAGAACAATTTGATTCAATTTAATTTTAGCCTTCTTGATCCTCGGTTGATTCCTCGCTTACCGGAGGTACATAATCGCCGATATCTGGGAATACTAATTTTGCTATTTCCCATCCTTTTTCAGTTGGATAGGTGAGAGCATTAGCGATTAATTTTTCACCAGAATCATTATTTAACTCTATTTTATGAATTTCTTCGTGATTTTGAAGGATCATTTCAAATTTTGCCCCACCACTTCCCTCTGGTACAACTAATATTGCTTCATCAATTGCGTTTTGATCTAATGCGTCTTTTAATCGTTTAGCAGCATAATATCCAGCAACTCCTGCACTTCTATCAAATGTTTTAATCGATGGAATTTCTAATCCAATTTTCTTTTTACCAACTTCGATCAAAGCAGCAAGGGTTTGGCTCTTCTTCCCGAGCATGAATTTGAATTCTAATTGAGTAGAAAATTTTATTTTCTTTTCTTCTCCAATTTTAATCACACTTTTTAGAGCTGCTCCAGCTACTGAAGCGGGATTCACATCGACTATGTATTCTTCTTCTGCTAATATTTCTTCTATCGTCTTTTTAATAACTTCTCGTGGTTTTGAAAAATCAATAACTTCTTCTTCAGGAATTGGAGGTTTAGCTGTTGCAACTATTTCTACACCAACTTCCATCAATTCCTCTACGCTCATCTCTTCCATTACCACTTTATCAATGAATCGGCGACATAATTTAATTGAATTACGTGGATTTCCTTTAGTTTTTTCATATATCATTTCTATCAATTTTTCATTCAATGGAAAAAGTGGATATAAAGGAGGATTTAAATTATTGTCATCCCAGAATGTTTCCATGGTTCTCGAATAATATATCTTCAAATCATTCAAACTAAATGGCTTTAATTCCTGTTCTGGTTCCATTCTTGAACGAAGAGGTTGATCAGCTATCTCTAATATTCTCGGCCAAATCTCCTTCAGAACAGCTATAATGATCACTAATCCTTTTACTTCATTATACAATCTCTTAAGGATCTCGAGAAACTTCATCTCTGCGCTTTCGCCGAGATAACGATAAGGACTTTCTAATTCATCAAAGTAGAGGATCAATACTCGATCCAAATTTTCAGTTATAATCTTGATCATGGCCAAACATACATCATCTTCTTCCACAACTGAGTTGATTCCAAGGTCAGTCAATTCTTCCGGTTCAAGTTCTTCTCCTAATAACCAACGTTCTGCTAGTGCCTTTCGACTTTTATCAAGTTGATAAGTAACTAATGCTTTTACGCAATCTGCAAAAACTCCTGGAAATTCTCGGATACCTTTTTGTATAACTTCATCAATCTTGGGTTTTTGAAAAATACCTCCTTTTTTTCCTCCCCATTTTTCAAACACTAATTTTTGGGAGACAAGATCGAGGATTTCTGGTCCAACAGATTCAATGATACAAGTATATACATGAAGAAGAACTCTAATACTCGCTGGAGGGCTTGGAACATAGATAATTGTCCAATCTACTGGCTCTAATTGACTCACTTCAATTTCTTCTTCATCAGAAGCTTGTTCAATTTTTTTCCTGTTCTCTCTTTCTTTATCTTTAAATGAATGATATGCATGAGTCTTTCCGGTTCCAGCGGAACCCAAGATCGGAATTAACCGTGAGCTACGGTCTCGATAAGTCTGTTGAACAAGTCTATATACTTCTCGATCAATGTAGCTTCTTGGTCGTTGAATATCAATTCGATCTGCAATATCTCCTCGAGAAACAAAATTTGAGAAAGGAAGGATTGGTGCTTCTCGGAGAACATCCAAATACATTTGTTTATCGTCATCAGAAAGTTCGCTGTACATTTATTTTTCCTCTACTTACTTTATTAATGGTTAATGTAATTTTTAATTGGAATAAATTTATTAGAATACAATTTTTCCTAGAATATAAGCTATAATGTTTCTAACTTTATGTAAATATAACATAATACATATTTAAAAATTTGAGTACAATAAGATCGATAAACGCAATTCGGGTGAGTTAAGATGTCTGATGAAGATGATTATGATGATGATGAAGATGATATAGATGATCCACTTGATATTTTCAAGTATTTCAAGGATCCTAATGGTATTTTCAAAAATTTTGATCCCTCAAAGATTTTTGAAAGTAAAGAGTTTAATAATATTTTTAAGCAGATTTTTGATCAAGTTTATAAGAATTTACCAAAGGAATTTCAAAATATGTCTCCTGAAGAATTCTTGAAGGAATTCACAAAAAATAAATCTAAGTTTGGGGTTAAAGGACCGTTCACTTATGGATTTAGATTCGATTTTGGTAAAGATGGAAAACCGATAGTTGAACCTTTTGGAAACATCAAGAAAGAAAAGTATACTGGTAAACCAGAAGTTAAAAAGGATCGAGATCCCTTAGTTGAAGTATCCGAAGTTGAAGATAATATAATTGTTATTGCCGAAATGCCTGGAGTCACTAAAGAAGATATTGAATTAAAAGCGACTAGCCAATCCCTAACAATTTCCACTAAAAAAGATGCGGTTAGGGCATATTATAAAGAAATTAACCTTCCTAGCGCGATAAATTCTGATTATGCTAAAGCAAGATATACTAACGGCATACTTGAAGTTGAGCTTAAAAAACTCGATCAAAAGCAGACGAAAATAAAAGTGGATTAAATCTAGTTTAAGCATTAATTCCTCTTGATACCACCAGATAGATCAAATTTACCACTTAATTTGATATAAAGCTTTTTAAACTTCTAAGTTCAAATTATTTTACACAACTTTGTATTAGTGTTAAATATGTCAGATTATGAACAAAAACTTTCCAAAAAAGGATGGCTTGTAAACATACTCTTGCTTGTCATTGTTACATTAATAGGGTTAATCCTCTTATGGTCAGGATTAAATGAGGCATTTTATAGCAGTTCATCTACAGTACAATCAATATTTAAGATTATTACGAATCTCGGCGAACCGATCGTCTTTATAGTAGTTGCTGCTGTGCTTTATATTGTATATGACAAGAAATTTGCAAAAAATCTCATTGTGAGCTTGCTAATAACTCTCTACTTTAATGAACTATTAAAGAATATATTTAAAGATCCAAGACCATCAACAAACGTGGATCCTGAAAACATTACAACACAAAATCCTACTGGTTTAATCGAGACCTCTTATGGGTTTCCATCTGGACATACTTCATCAGCAGTGGGATATTGGGGCTATCTTGCATATCATTTTAAAGATAAGCCTAAACCATTAGTAGTTCCAATCATAATGGCGATTATTATTTTCTTGGTTGGTATTTCGAGAATGATCATTGGAGTACATGACTTACAAGATGTTATTGGAGGTTTCACTTTTGGTTTTGGCGCTTTATTATTATTCATTTACTTAGAACCGATAGTTTCAGAGCAATTTAACAAGCTTTCAATGATGATGAAGATAATAGTTTTTATTGTTGCGTCTTTGGCGTTATTTCTTGTTGGAATTCTTCTATATCCAACCTCTGGAACAGATTTACTCCCAGTTCCAGTTGCTTTTTCTGATACAGGGAATTTTGCCTTAGTAGGAGGCGTTGTCTTGGGTTTTGGCATTGGATACGTCCTTGAACACGAGAAGATCAAATATGAACCTTCCAAGCTTAACACAAAACAGAAAATTGTTGCTTTAATAATCGGATTGGTATTGGTTTTTGTAGTTTATTTTGCTCTGGAGGTACCTAAAGGATTTTTTGATTCAGTCATCTACAGGTATGTTCGATACGCTTTATTATCGTTTATCTTGATCTACTTCTTGCCATATATCTATAAGAAAATTTGGAAATTTTAATTAAAAATGATTCCAATTTTTTTTCTTTTTACTTTTTTAAAAAGTTCGTGAAACACCAATTTCACGATTAATTATCAATATGTCCATATTGTTTTTATGTATCTCCAGATAATTTCTATATAATATTTAATCATTCTTTTAAGCAGGTGTGGAAATTATTGAAGAAAGTTTAATAAAAAAAGTTGATTGCATTAGAATCCCAGTACCAGATTTAAATTTAGCATTAAAATTCTATAAAGATTCATTAGGTCATAAAATCTTATGGCGAACAAATAATAGTATTGGCTTAGGAATGCCTGAAAGTGAAACTGAAATAGTCATTCACACGGAATCAGAGCAATTTGAGGTTGATTTAAAAGTCGACTCTGCAATAAAAGCAGCTGAACGCTTTAAGAAGGCTGGAGGAAATGTTATTGTTGAACCCTTTGATATACCAATCGGTAAGTGTGTAGTAGTTAAAGACCCTTGGGATAATAAGCTCATTTTACTTGATTCAACAAAAGGAATATATAAAACTGATTCTAGTGGAAGAGTAATCGGGCTTAAGAAATGAATGATTCAATTTTTTCCTTTATCTCTTCTAAAAATGTTGGATTTAAATCATCTCTACTTTTAAAAATACTTTTATGTTTGAAACCTGCGCGCATTCTATGACCACCTCCGCCAAATAATCGTGCAAAATCTCTACAGTTAAAATATAAGCTATAAATGATAATTTCATTGAATCTTGTATCAATACCTACATAAGCAAATAAATTTTGATACTTTTTTCTGAGTAAATCTGTAATTTTTCCTCCACCAAGCTTAGCAAATGATATTATTAATTCTTGTTTATTGGGTAATATAATTTTTGTAGCATTTTTTTGAGCAATTTTAGACTGTGTATTATACCAACTCTTCAATTCTTTCACTTGAGATTTAAACCATTCATTCTCAAACATTCCTTTTGATAAATAATCAACTATTTTTCTCTTCTCATTGATTTTCGAATCTCCACGATTAAATTCAATGATCAATTGTAATTTGTTTGAATTTTCATACCTATATTCCTTGAAATCAGAATCATGCGCTAATGCTGCAATTTTACTTGCTATATCATCATCAGGCATAAAGTGATTTTGAACAATCTCAGCAGCACACATCCTAGTATCATTGATATATATTTTACAAAAATCTTCAATTTCCGCTTTAACTGCTTTATCCACGATGTGATGATCAAACCAAAAAATCATAATTCCTTTCTCTGAAGCTTTTTTAAGATCCTTAAATACATCTAAAAAGTCTTCATTAAATCCTAAATCTGTAATAAATAATTTTTCCGGGGATTTTTTCAAACTATTTTTTACTTTTTCCGAAAAATCAATGTAGTGAGCAAAATTAAGAATCAGTTCTGTATTTTCTTGGTCGAAATACCGCTTAATAATGGCTTGAGAACCAAGACCATCAAGATCGTGCTCATGAGTAATAGAAATAATCATAAATATCAACTTGAATTTAATAATCAATCTTCTTGATCGAATATTTCCAAATATGGTTTAACTTTTTCCTTTCCTACTGGGTCTTTTACTGCCTGCAAAATCTTTTTTGAAAGTTCCTTCTTTTTCGTGAAATAAATCTCCATGATCTCATCTCTGCTTTTTCCAGGATAACGTTTTATCAGAGCTGGGTCTCTCCTTTGACATCCACCACGTCGCATGCAACAATATGATAGCGATCCAAAACACACTAGATCCGAATCCCAATCATTTTCCCTTGAAAAATCCTCTTTTATTTGGATGAATTCTTCAGGTGACATTCCAATCTTGTTTAAAGTCTCATCACGCTTACATTTAAAAGCAAACGTTAATGAGTAGCCTGGACGGCAACAAAAAGTCAGACCACGGTAATCAGCATCCATGCAGATATGTATAGGAGCATTATGCCATCCTGGAATGTCTCTCAATTTATCTGGATCTATCTCAACCATTACGAAAACTGTAATTCTCTCTATCTAATAATATTGAAAATCAATAAAATGATATTAATCTTCATTTTTTAAATTAAAATGGAAAAAGAGGGCCTGATACGGGAATTGTCCAAAAAAAACGCTTAGTTTTCTTTTTTGAACCCGTCTCTAGGGATTCACAGTCCCCAATGCTCACCACTGCACTAATCAGGCCATTGATATTTCCAATAATTTACCCTAATAAAAAAAATTTGTTGTTTGAATTTCAAGATTGATAAAAGAATCAATTCTTAGTAGTTTCAAGTGAATTTAAATATCTTACAAATTGATTAACTGCAGTATCTAATTCACCAGAATTATCGACAACAAAATCTGCTTCGGGATATTTCTGATTTTGTTCTGCTCTTGCGATGCGATTTTCTAAAGCTGCGTTTCCTTCACGTCCTCGTTCAAGAATTCTTTTACGAGTGAGTTCAAAAGGGACCTCAATGAAAATTACCTTGCAATTTCGATATTTTTTTTTTGTTTTTTCGACTACATTTCGACTAACATTAATAATTACATAATAACCATCATTAAGCCAATCATTTATTTCCATCGGTACAGCATACTTCAAGCCATATATTTCCCATTCTATAGCGAATTCGTTCTTTTCCGATTTCTGTTGAAATTCTTCTTCGGTTAAAAATATATTATCCTCGTCTACGGAAGGCATCCTTGTTACATACCTTTTTGGAGCGGTTAATTTTAAACTCTTGTTTCTCGAGATTACTTCTTTTATAATTGTATCTTTTCCTGAACCAGAATTGCCTATCACTAAAATTAAATACCCCTCAAGGTACTTTTGAGATGATTTCATTTTAATTACTGGATATGATGATAATATATAACGAAAAGAAATCTTTTACTAATTATTCTTGTGTATTTTAGATTTAGAGATTAAGTTAGATTAAATTATAATTTATTAAAAAGAAATAAATAATCAATAAAGCTAAATATATTATAGAATTCAATATTTTTTCGAATCGCTCTAGGATAAAAATGGCAGAGAAAAAAATTTCTTCTGATATTAAAATTTCAGAAATTCCAGAGAGTTATCAACGATATTTAGATGTTATATATGAAATATCCAAAACGAAGCGCGGAGGATGGGTTTCAAATAAGGAAATTGCTGAAAATCTTAACGTTGAGCCTGCTTCGGTCTCAGGAATGTTAGATAAATTAAAAAAGAGAAAGTTAGTTATATGGGAACCAAGAAGAGCGATAAGGTTAACAGATAAAGGAAAAAATTATGCTTTAGAATTGAGCGAAATTCATTCTTTACTGCGTAAATTTTTTGAAAAAGTACTAAACATTCAAAACCCTGAATTAGTGGAAAAAATAACGTGTGAGATAGAACATCACATCACTCCAAAAGTTAAAAATTCTTTAAATGATTTCTTAACAAATTATCAAGAATAGATTTTAATTATCTGATTCTTTTCTTGACATAATTAAATAAAATTTTACAAATAAAAATGTCAAAAGAGATAGAATCAGTTATTTCTGAAATTAAGCAGAGATTTAGTACATTTTCCAATTTTATAGAATTGGATGATTTTAGACAAATCTTGTTGTTCACTCTTACGAGTCAATCTGCTAATAATCTTATGGCTCAACTTGGAATAGGAGGAAATCCAGATATTATTAGTCTACCCTTCGATCCCGTGAATCAAGTATATTATCAGAAAATTAATTTGATCTCATCTGGAGTACTCATCATTTATGTAAAAAGTACCCTAATATCAGAAAAATTTTTATTAGAAAAAGATGAACCCATTTTTCATGAATATCTAAATCAAAATGAACGCGATTTAGCATTTCACGGAAAAGAGAAATTTCTCTTTCCTAAATTAAGTGATTGTAGTTCAATAGATGATGCCAAAGTTACAATAAAAATTGATGATCTATTTCATGATTTCAAATCGTTTGTATCTTATTCACAACCAAATGTAATATTTGTCATCGATTCTATAGATGACACTCAAGCGGATATTGTCTTTACTTTCAATATGATGCCACAATTCCCAGTCAAATTTGATGAAAAAGTACTGAAAATCGATATTTTCATGGACAAAGATCATTTAACAAGAGATAAAGTATATCTGGAGCGTAAAGAAAACTACGATTTGTCATTTTTAGACGATATGAAAGAGGTTTCCCATTCTGAATTATATAAATCGAGTTTTTCTTTAATACTACACGTTAAATCATTTAAGGCACCTTAAATTTTCTTTTTTATTAAATTTAAATTGATTTAAAAACGATATTCGTTAGAAGTTAAGCGGTTAATAGGATTAAGAGATTAATACCCTTATTTTATATATTATCTGGTAAATTTATTAACATAATCAGATTCTAAATGTGGTAATAAACTTTAGATAATTGTTGGGTTGAGAAAATTGAAAATCATAACCATTAATTTACCAGAAAGATATTTGTCAGCTATTCAAACTTTGAATGATCTAGGAATCTATCCTTCAAGAAGTGAAGCTATTCGAACCGCTTTAAAAGATTTTTTAAAGGAAGAATTGAAGATGTATGATGATTTGGGTGAGGAAGCTTTCAAAATGTTATTAAGAAGTGGTAAAAACTCTTGAGTTACTTTTTTTTTATTTTTTTTGTTTAATCTACATTTACTTCGATTCCACATTTATTACAACGTTTTGCACCACGAAATAAGGGATTTCCACAATTTGGACAATGATATCTTCGTTCCTCTTCTGCGACAAACCTTTCTGTTCCAATCTCGCGCCAAGTTGGTATTGTACGCATGATTACTCTTTTTCCAACTTCAATTGGAAAGTTATTAATATATTCACAGGGAAATTCATCACATTGGTAACATCCTTCAATTCCTTTCTTGTTACAACATTTTTTAATTGAACAGACACGGCAAATAGGAAAAACAACTCCTTCTGATAAGCATCCCGTACAAGCAATGTCATCTACAGTTTTTACAAAAGGTTTATATACTTTCATTAATTTTTCTTTGAATTTTTGATTATTATCCCTATGAGCGATATAAATTGAGCAAACCCCACAATATAAACCACAAGGAGCTAAAAGATCTTTATTTATTTCGACCATTTAATTTCATTCTATAATTAATTTCATTGTATAATTGAATAAAAAGATAAATTTATAGATGCCGAATTATGAATTATAATAGCAATTTTTGAAAAAATAGGTGATATTGTGAAAGTAGCAAGATACTACAGCAATCAAGATATAAGAATTGATGAAATTGAAAAACCTAAGATTAACTCTGGAGAATTGCTTGTAAAAATAAGAAAATCGGGCATTTGCGGATCAGATATTTTGGAATATTATCGATTTGCGAAAATGAAAAAATTAGGAGTAGACAATTTAATATTAGGCCATGAAATTGCAGGAGACATCGTAGAAGTTGGTAGTGAGGTAAAACGATTTAAACTAGGGGATCGAGTGTTTGTTTCACACCACGTTCCCTGTTTTGAATGTCATTTCTGTCGACAAGGGCATCATACAGCTTGCGATTTACTCCACAATACTAATTTTGACCCTGGAGGATTTGCTGAATATGTGCGAATTCCAGAAATAAATATTCAAAAGAGAGGAGTAATAACTTTAGATAATTCCGTCTCTTATGAAGAAGGAGTATTGATTGAACCGTTAGGTTGTGTATGCCGTGCTCAAAGACTTGCACATATTAAGAAGGGATTAACTGTTTTAATTATAGGAAGTGGAGTATCTGGAATATTACATATTCAATTAGCAAGGTTAAGAGGGGCAGAAAAGATTTTCGCAACAGATATTAATGACTATAGGATCCAAAAGGCTAAAGAATTTGGTGCAGACGCCGTATTTCATGCTAGTGAAAATGTGCCTGCCCAGATTAGAGAGAAAAATAATAATAGACTGGCTGACGTAGCGATTGTGTGTACTGGTGCTTTATCCGCTGCAAAACAAGCTCTTGAATGCGTTTCATCCGGAGGTACGATCATATTTTTTGCAGTTCCAAAACCGGGTGTGATGTTAGAGGTCCCAATAAACGACTATTGGAGGAATGAGATCACTTTGATGACCTCATATGGAGCAGCTCCAGAAGATTTGCAAGAATCTTACACTTGGATCCTTGCTAAAAGAATAAATGTTAGAGAGTTGATCACTCATAGATTTCCTATTGAAAGAGCCAAAGAAGCTTTTGAAGTAGTTTGTGAAGCAAATGAATCATTAAAAGTAATTATTGACCTTGAGTGATTTAATTAACATGTTCACTCCTTTCTAAATGCTTTTCAAGCATTTTACTCTCCCAAAAACTCCATATGCTTTTTCGAAAACTATCCATTTTCTTTTTTGGGAAGAAAATATCCAGATCTAATAAGTTATTCATATTAATTGGTAAATTCTTTTCTTTTAATGAAAGAATCGCTTGATCAACCATTATTTGATTGTTTTTAATCTTGTTTTTCATGTATTCAAAAGGACTAAAATCTGGGCGATTTACCACATAAGAGTGGCTTGATGTCAAAAAATCAGATTTTTCCCTAAAAATCCTTTCAGTTAATTCTATATCTTTGAGATATTGCTCAATTGAACATTCTTCAAAACCATACCAAGGTCCAAAACCATTCAATCCTGGTTCTAACTGGTCAAAACCTAAACAGCTTATGTGTAATACTTTTTGTTTTGGTAAGAAAAAACCGGTATGAGCTTTAGAATGCCCAAATAAAGGAATCGTTTCAATTGTACTATCATCGATTTTGAGGGATGAACCCGGTGAGAATGGAGTGACATCGGTGCATGATTGATATTCATTTAATTTGGCGAATTTCTCGATAAATGAAAAATCCATTGATTCATTCCAGCCGAATCCAGTAAAAAATTTCTCAAGATCCAATAAGTACTTATGCTCTGGATAAGGAGCAAGAATTTTTACCCCTAACTTTTCCCATTGATGCACGTGTGCTATGTGATCCATGTGTCCGTGTGTACAAATATAATGACTAGGAATACCAACACCCTTGCAAATTTTAATCACGAATTTGGGCTCAATATTTAAATCTAGTATAATGGGATTTTCATTTCTTTCCATAGGTAAAATTATTAAGCCATCACAACAAGAAAAATAATATGGTGGTTTTATTTGATGAATCAACCATAAATCATTAGTTACTTCAGTGATCTTAAGATTATCGATTTTGGGAATTTTCATTCTTACTTTTAAAAATATTGTGCCCTAATTAAGTTTGCTTTAAGGGATTTAAATGTAAAAATAAAAAGGATAAGAATTAATGTTATAACCCTAATGGTCCATTTTGGTATATTTCGAATGCTTCATCTACGCTTGCATTATTATGAACTATCTCTCTTACTGCCCGAATCATTCCAATAGGTTTATCTGATTGAAAAATATTTCGACCCATATCTACTCCAACGGCTCCAGCATTTATTGCATTCTTAGCCATCTGCAGAGCATCTCGCTCTGGGGTCTTTTTTCCGCCAGCGATCACAATTGGAACTGGACAAATACTTGTCACGTTCTCAAAATTTTCACAATAATATGTTTTAACAAACGTCGCCCCCATTTCAGCAGCCATCCGGCTTGCCATTCCTAAATATCGATCGTCTCTTGCCATTTCTCTTCCAACAGCCGTAACAGCTAATGTGGGTATTCCATACTCTTGACCCCAATTGACTAATTTAGAGAGATTCATTAAACTTTGTTTTTCAAATTCTCCCCCCACGAAAATAGAACACGTTATAGCAGAAACGTTTAATCTAATAGCATCTTCGATCGTGACGTTGATTTCTTCATTAGAAAGTTCTTTTAACATGCTCGCTCCAGCAGATACTCTCAATACGATTGGAATGTTGAAATCAGGAGAAACACAGCTTCTTAACATTCCTCTAGTAAGCATTAGGGCATCAGCATATTCAAATAACGGGTTTAGATCACCAAAACATTTTAAAGTTCCAGGAACATTTCCAAAATAACCATGATCTACTGCTAGCATCACGCATTTCCCAGATTTGGGCTTAATAATTCGAGATAATCGGTTTTGCATTCCCCAATCCATATCAAATCACAATTTTATATTATTATTGATTTAGCTTAAAAGGATTTGATCTTATTTTACTTTTTTCTTAACAATTTATCGAATGCTTTATAGAGAATTAAGAAAATCTTCGACTTTATTTTTGATTCTTTGAGCCAATTTTCTAGAAATACGCCTTTCAATAAATTCTTTAATTAACCGAATTCGATAGCGGCTTCCCTTTGAAACCAAAAATTCACTAGAAATCATTTGGATGAGATCATCTTCTATCATTTCTTTCTTTTCAATTACATTCTTTACAAATTCCACTTCCTTCACAAATTGCTCTATTTGCTTTTTGATATTAGCAAGCTGTTCATCTTCATGTAACACCTTTAATGCATCTTGAACAATTTCTTCTTCAAATTTCAATTTTTTGTTCCAAGGAGTCTGTAATATGTTTTGAAAATTATCAATGACTAGTTTATCTTTTACTTTCTTTATTTTATCATAATCTGCCTCTTGAGTGAAATTGAAACTATTTGCCCCTCTGTAATTTTCCGGAAGTAATTCCTCTCCAAATTTATTTATGACTTCTGGTTCTACTTCTATATTTTTATTGCATATAATCAATGTATTATAATCAAAAATCTTAGCATGTAACAAAGAAAATAAACCATACAATCCAAATATCTTGATTAATAACTGTAAAGCGAATTTTTCAGTTGTTTCAAGGTTTTTTAGAATCAGATCAATCTTTTCATAGCCTCTTATAATCCCCTTAGTATCAATAAATACAATGAATTGATGATCACCACAAACACCACCTTGAGGAACTTGTATTTTTACCGTACCAAATCTTTTTTGATCAAAAATGAGATTAGGAATTTTTATTTCTTTAACAACCTGACAAACGGGACAAGTTACTTCAATATTCCTATACAATTCCGCCATAAAAAATCATGAAATAATGATTCTGACTATCAAGTAATAGAAATCCTATTTTAATTTGATCATAAACATAAAAAAATGAATAGTTAAGAACTATCTAATAAATCTATTTTTATAAGTTCAAAAAATAATAATAAAACAATTAATCATTTTTTGGTAAAAATTATTGGGACTAGAAATATCTAAGACTGATTCGGATTACATGTATAATTTGGTAACAGATATTATACTACAATGTGGACCGAGGATGCCATGTAGCGAACAGGAAGCTAAAGGCTCGGAAATTATAAAACGGCAATTTGAAAAAACATGTGATGAGGCACATGTTGAATCCTTTATATGCCATCCTAAAGCTTTTTTAGGGTGGATCCGGGTAATAATGATAATGTTGGTTTTATCGATTATTGGAATAATAATTTCATCCGTTATTACACTCATTTATTGGATTATCATTTTAACTATAATTTCATTTTCTCTGGTTATTATTGCTATTGAAATAATGTGGGAAGAGTTTTTCAATTATAACGAGTTCATAGATCCTCTCTTTCGTAAAAAGAATTCTCAAAATGTTATTGGTACTTTTAAAAATGGAGAAAGACAAAAAATTATAATAATTTCGGCTCATATTGATACTGCTCTCCAATTTAATCTTCTAAAAATACTTCGATGGGGTTTTTTAATTGTAGCTTTTACTGGAATTTTGATACTCTTGTTTTGGACTGTTATAAGTTTTATTTATTTAATAATCATGGTTATCGGATTTTATACATTAAATAGCATCTTTTTTGGAATTAGTATGTGGACGTTGATAATAGGTTCACCATTTTTTATTGCGTTATTTTTCTTCGTTCCCATTGGAGATAGAGGGAATGTTGTTCCTGGAGCAGTTGACAATTTGAGTGGATGCGCTGTTTTGGTTGGAATTTCTCGTTTCTTAAATGTGAACCGAAATTTAATTCCTAAGGATTCAGAGATTAGATTGATATCTTTTGGATGCGAAGAAGCGGGTTTAAGAGGATCTTATAGATATGTATCTTCACATCTTGACGAGTTAAAGAAATTTGAAACTTATATCTTAAATTTAGACGGTTTGGAAACTCCAGATAAATTTTATGTCATTGAATATGAACCTACAACTAGAACTTGGCACTCACGAGAAATGGTGAATAAGATCTTGGAAGCAGCCAAAAGTGCTAATATTGATGTTAAAAAACTTGGAAGTGGGAAATTAGAGAAAACCCTTGGGAGATTATCTGGAGGATCAGATGCTGCAGCATTTTCAAAAGCAGGAATAAAAGCCACCTTTTTAAACTCCGCAGACTGGAAAACAAGATCCAGCTACTATCATCAAAGTGAAGACACTTTTGATAAGATAAAAAAAGGGACTTTGGAAAATGCTTTAAAAATATGCTTAAACTTCATAAAAAATGAAAATTTAGAACATTGAGGTGATAAATATGGAGATTGAATTATCAGAAGAAGACTCTAAATATATGTATGGTTTTATTGAAAAAATAATTAATGAATGTGGGCCTCGAATGCCCTGTAGTATTCAGGAAAAGAAAGCTGCTCAAATGATTAAACGAGAATTTAATGATTTATCTGATGATTCTCAAATAGAAGTTTTCACTTGTCATCCCAGGGCATTCCTTGGATTCATAAAGGTTATCGTCTTTATGACTTTAATTTCATTCTTCTTGTTCTTTTTATCATTCCAAGGAAATTTAACCCTGATAGGACAAATATTAATCATAGTAAGCTTCTCTCTTAACATTTTTGCTGATCTTATTTTGTGGAATGAATTTTTCAATTATCGGGAGTTTATCGATCCCTTATTCAAAGAAAAAAAATCTCAAAATGTAATTGGTAAATTTAATGCCAAAGAAGATTCAGAAAACTTGCTAATATTCTCAGGACATCATGATAGCGCTTTAGAATTTAATTTGTTAAAGCGTCTAAAAATTGGTTATGTTATTTTAATCTTAATTGGGTTATTAGGATTATTCTTATGGTCTTTCCTCTCGTTTGTCTTTTTAATAATCTCATTAATCGGATTTTTAATCCCTAATACATTATATCTTATATCATTAATACTTTTCATTATTTCAATACCTTCCTTTATAGGTATGCTTTTTTTTGTGTCTCGAGGTGAGAAAGCTAATAAAGTCCCTGGTGCTGTTGATAACCTTAGTGCTGTGGCGATACTAATCGGGATTGCTCGATATCTGAAAAAGAATCAAAGTTTTATCCCTCCTAATACAGAAATACGATTAATTTCTTTTGGTTGTGAAGAAGCAGGTTTAAGAGGGTCACGAAGATATGTGCAAGCACACCATGATGAACTCATCGCTAAAAATTCAGAATGCGTCAATATGGATGCTATTCAAGCAGTAAATAACATAACTCTTATTGATTATGAGCCCTCAACAAGAACACACCATTCTCAACAAGTTATTAGTAAATTAAAAGAATCTGCTTCCTTAATTGGGGAAAAAGTCCTCCATTCCTCATTAGGAGGACAAAAAGGAATAAGTAAATTGTTCGGACAGATCTCTGGTGGTACTGACGCAACATCATTTTCAAAAGCAAAAATTCACTCAGCTAATATTAGTGCTATGGATCTCAGGGAAATGATCAAATTCTATCACCAATCTACAGATACGACTGATAAAATACAGAAAGGAGCCTTAGAAAAGGTTTTAAGATTATGTTTAGCATATATAAAAATATAAAAAAATGAGAATTTGTTGCTTATTTTAAAAGTTCTTCCGGGGATTTTGATTTTGTTAGAATCCAGACTAAAAAAATTCCAACAACAGCAGGAAAAATACCGACACCTATAAGGTCAAACCATATATATGAAATTATATTATTATTGAAATTAATTATTAAGAAAAACTGTCCTACGGAATCAATTAAGTAGTGAGTGATTATTGCTGGGATCAAACTACCTGTTCTCAAAACCATATATCCAAAAACCAATCCTAACATCGAAGCGTAAAATGTTTGAAGAATTGTAGGAAGCCACCAAAATGGAAGCCACGTGGGACTAGTTTGAGCGGTTAACTGTGCTCCTATTAAATTTGTTAGGTGAAAGGCACCAAAAAGAAAGGATACAAAAATCAAAACAGATCTTTTCGAGTATTTTCTTTCATTAAGAGAAGTTATTACTCCTCTAAATGATGTTTCTTCCCAAATGCCCGGAATTAACATCAAAATAAATAGAAACCATCCAAAGCCAAAATAAGCTTCAGAAGATCTGGGGTTTCCTACGAGGACACCTAAATCATAAATTGGCTCCCCAAAAATGTTGCCAAATATAGTTACGCTTAAGAAAAATGATGCGGAAGCAAGTAATCCGATTACAACATTCCTAATAAGATGGTTCTTGTTTGATAGTTTAATAGATTTTAAAAAACCTGAAAATTTACTATCATCGTTAGGTAGTCTCAATCCTTTTGGTACAATATAAAACCAAAGGAGTGCCATAAAACCGAATTGAAAGCAAAAATTAAAAATTAAAACGTAAGTATATGGAAGCAATTGCAAAAGTGGTAAAAACGGTAAAAGAGCAAAATCCGTAATAAAAAAGAATGCAAAATATATCACTAATAATACAAAGGTTCCTAATAATGGATGTTCTCGAAGCGTACCTCTAATTCCTAATGTTTTTTTTGAACCTGGTTTTTTTGGAAACATTAAGTTAAGGGTAACGTATAAAATTGCTAAAGATCCTAAACTCATTCCCAATAAAGCTACAGTCATCACGAATATTCCGAACAATAAATTTAACATTACACCAAGTATCATAAATGCGATACAAACTATGAATTCGACACTCCCAATAAAGATCCATTTCCACGTTTTATGTTCAGCATTTACTTCTTCTAAAACATATTTATATTTCATCCTTCCGAATAATCGAAGTTTCATTTGGAATCCGATCATCAAAAACATTAAGACTATTGGATACCATGAAATGAATAACCCTGTATAATCGGAAAGCGCGGGATTGAAAAGCATTATAAAAACTGGTAAAATGTAAGAAATGGTGGTAATTGTTAACATCATGATCATTTTTGCTTTCATTTGATCTCGGGGATTCAAGGGCAGAGAAGCCAGAATTGAGGCTCCAGAATCTTCCACGTTTAAAAATCCTGCTATTAACATTAAAGCAATAACAGGAAAATATATTGTCACGATTGTCCAGAGAACTAAAAATTCTCCACCAATCTCGGCCCCTGCAGTCCCCATAATTGTAACAACCATTATCGTCGGGAGAATGATGGGCATTAAAATAAACATTAGCATTTGAATGTCTTTTGTTGCGACTGAAAGATCCTTGCGAATGTATGCCAATATTGGAGATCTAGTTTCTATAACAACATCTAATCGTTCTACTTCACTCGTTCTTCCGCTTTTAATTTCTAATGTAGAAGACATGGTGACAGTTCGCATAGATTTCACTGCTTTTTTATATACAAACCATGTAATTCCACAATATAGGAGAAGTCCAATGACAGATAACATCCATTGCATCATTGAAAATCTTCCAGGATCAAGAGTCATTGCCAAAATATAGCTGGAAGAAAATGGGAAGGGAATTAAACTGAAAATTAAATTTAATTCTTGAAGATTCTCAATTGTAGAGACGGCGACGAATAAATTATCTACAATTGCAATTGCCAAATTTAGGAATAATGACATGCTAAAAACAAGAATAAAATAGCCAATCATTGTGATTAGGCGGATTAGAGTAGCTCTTTTGGAGTTGACCTCTTGAACCCTAAATATCCGACTGATTCTCTCTCCAACTATGATTAATATACTAAATGCAAAGAAAACATTGATCAGTGATATAAAAATACTAATAACAAAAAACAATAGGTTTTGGGTGATGATTACCATTACTATAGGAAAGGCCAGTGCGAGTAATATTAATCCCACATCAATATTACGAAATACTGTAAGGAATCCTAATTTGTTTAACTTATTTTCTGATATTGGTAAAGTTTCAAACCAACGAAATGCCTCTCCTGTCATTAAAGCTGAAATATTTAGTAAACCTAATATTAATAAATATCCGATTTGCATCGCAAAGAAAATAGCGAAAATGATGGTTGCTGCAAACAAGCCAGCATTTACTTCAGTTGATCCAGTAGAGAAATATTCAATAAGTTGAAAATATGCAACGATAGGCAAGACAACAATAAACGTTAATAAAAATCCATATGCAATCTTTAATGCTATCGCTTGATTTTTTATACTATTTTTATTTTTTTTGTATTTTTCCATTAATCTCGTTTGGTTCGCACCTGTTGATTGGACTTGCGCCTCCATGACAACTTCGAGGTTGGTATATTTTGCTAATTTAAATAGGCTCAATTTTTGCTTAGACATTAGTAACCTTACCTTTATCTCTTATTATTGAAAGACTTTCGTAACCTTTTCACAATTTCTTCAACAGACTTATCTTGTTCTGTTAATCTAAGGAAGACATCCTCTAAGTTCGCTCCAATTTTATCCGCTTGAGTTCTTAATTCATCTATTGTACCTATTCCAACTAATTTTCCATTGTTTATGATACCAATTCGATCGCACAATTCTTGAGCAACTTCCATTATGTGAGTTGAAAATAACACAGCTCCTCCCTTCTCGAGATGAATATCTAAAATTTCTTTCATTACTTTTACCGATTTAGCATCTAATCCAGCTAAAGGTTCATCCAAGATTAATAAATCAGGGTCATGTAATATTGCTGCAATTACCTGGATCTTTTGCTTATTGCCATGAGATAAAGTTGCAATGAGTTGTTGGTAATAATCCAATGCTCCTAAACTTTCCATGTATTCATAGGCTTTTTCGGAAGCCTCTATAGGGTCTAATTGCCTTATTGAAGCAATAAAATTAAACAAATCTTTAGGAGTCAGTGATTTGAATATCAAGGGTTCCTCTGAAACGTACCCCACCCTACTTTTTATTTTTATTTCATCCCTCTCTGGATCAAGTCCTAATACTTCGATTTCACCCTCATTCGGTTCTAATAAACCAAGTAAAAGCTTGATAGTGGTTGTTTTACCGGCTCCATTTGGTCCTAAAAGACCAAAAACCTCACCTTTATACACATCAAAAGAAATTCCATTTACAGCTTTTACTTCTCCGAAGAATTTCTTCAAATCTCTAACAGAGATCATTACATTATTTTTCATTTTGATCACAACTATCAATCAAGGAATACTTTAATTTGTTGTATATATTTGACTATATTTTTATATATAAGAATAAAGTAGAGTATATTTAAATCTTATTACATAAAATTTGTATTTTAAAATAATCAGGTATAAACCCAAAAGTGAACGTCATGATAGATGTAAATATATAATAATATATATTCTTTTTTTATCTTATCCTTGTTTTGATTTTTTTCCTTTCATGATAAAAATTATTGAAAGAACAACAATAGCAGTGCCAATCAAATGAAATATCGTAAAAGTTTCATTTAATAAGAATGTAGCAAATATTGCCGTTATTATAGGCGTAAGAGACAAAATTATGGTTGCTATTGATACATCTAAATATGATAATGTCTTATACCAACAATATAAGCCAAAACCATATACTGCTCCCATAGCAATAGTGAAGAACATATTCACTGGTATTAAGAGTAATTTTAGACTACTAAATGGATAAAAAATGAAATATGTTGATATTAGTATTATTCCACTCAAAGAATTGCGGAGAAATACCATTTGACTTGCTGTTACTTCTTTTCGATTTAAAATTGGTTTAGTTATAGTATGACCAAACATCCATAAACAAGTTATAAATAATAGAATAATCACCCCCATCATCTTCGAAGAATTAAATAATGTAAATTTTCCTTGAGTTATAGCGATAAATAAACCTAAGAAAAGAATAATTGAAAAGAAAATTTGCTTTTTATCAATTTGCTCTTTTAAAATCGTGTATCCAAAGATTAGACTAAAAAATACAGTAGTTTTCTGGGTTAATGATCCATTAATTGCTCCTGCTAATTCATATCCTATAAAGAAGAGCAACTGATTTAGTCCAAATATAAATCCGATAAAAATTATTGTTTTTAAATTCGCTCTCCAATTGTTCAGAATCTTTTTTGCGTTATTCTTTTTAATATTACTTGTAATCCGTTTATTGAATGGATGAAATAAGTCTTTAATAACTAAGGGAAGAAAGATAATCGTCTCGACTATGCAGGTCATTGCTGCAAAAATATAAGCATCTAATACAATTGGTCGAGAATTTGCGACAATAGGTTGAAAGCCAATCAAGAAGGTTCCTACGATTCCATATACTAATCCTTTTCTTCTATCATCCAAGACATTAAAAAAAACGCCCTATAGCATAAAAACATTAGTATGCTCGGGTTAGCTAAATTTTCTTTTTCATTTTAACGATCATTATGATTGATATTATGATTATACTCGTTCCTATTAAATGAAATATGGTAAAATTTTCTCCTAGTAAAAAATAGGAAAAAAATGAAGAAACTATAGGGGTGAATGAAATAATAATAGTTGCTTTCCCTATTTCAATGTAAGATAAAGCTTTGTACCACACATATAAAGAAAATCCATAATCAACACCCATAAGGAGAAAAAAAAGGAAGTTATTTTTGTAAAAAATCACGTTTAGATTCTCGAATGGAAATATTATTATGTAGATTATAATTATTAAAATCCCACTTACTAAATTCCTTATAAATACTACTTGAGATGGGAACAACTCATCACGATCAAAACTAATTTTAGTGAGCGCATGGATAAATGTAAATAAGATTACGCTTATTAAAATAATAAAAACACCTAAATCAAAGCCTATAACATGTTTAAATCCTTCAGTTATTGCTAAAAATAGTCCAAGGAATAAAGTGAAACAAAAAAAAATTTGAATTTTAGAGATTCTCTCATTCAATAATAAGTACCCAAAAAGCAAGGCAACTACAATCTCACTTTTTAACGCTAAGGAACTATTAATAGCTCCTGTAATTTCAAATCCAACATAAAGCATGATAGGTATAGCACTAAAAACTAGTCCTATAACAAATAACAAGAACAAATTTCTTTTTTTTTTCCATCCATTTAAAAGAGAAATCAACTTTTCTTCTTTTTTTATTGATTTCCTTTCTATGAAATAAAAAGGCATAAATATTAAAGCTTCGATAAGAGCGGTTATTCCTCCAAAAATGATAGGATCGATAGTTTTAGGTCTACTATTCGCTATCACTGGTTGTAATCCGATTAATAAAACACCTATGGAACAATAAATAACCCCTTTTCTTAGATCGTAATTAGGCATTTGCGAAACAAATAATTCGTTATGAATATAAAAAGAATATAAATTAAATTATTTAGTATATGTCCCAAATTGAGGGAAGCTTTTAAGTTGGGATGAATTAAAAATGGGTCCTTCCTTACAGACAGATATATTATTTTCTTCTCCAATACAACATGAACCACATAAACCCACACCACATTTCATCTTACGTTCCAAACTGGCTTGAATTGGTATTTTACTTGCTTCAGCGATATCAAATACTTTCTTCATCATCACTTCGGGTCCGCAAGTTAAGACTAAATCTATTTTTTCCTTTTCAATAATTTCCTTTATCGGATCAGTAACATAACATTTCTTTCCAACTGAACCATCATCAGTAGTGCAGAGTGTATTAGGAATAAGATCAATTAATCTATCAGCAAAAATTAATGAAGTTTCATCTTTAGCTCCTATTGCTACAAAGACATTTTTCTTATTAGCTTTTAATGGTTCAATTAAACTGGTTAAAGCAGCAATCCCCATACCTCCTCCAACTACAAGGATATTTATACCATCTTCGTAATTCCAAGAATTTCCAAAAGGACCTCTTACTCCAAGATAATCACCTTCTTCCATATCAAATAATGCTGAAGTTCCCATTCCTACTTTTTCAACAGTTACTTCAATTTGATTTCCTTCCACTTTTGATATCGACATGGGCAAAAAATCAATATCAGGTAACCAAAGAATTATGAACATTCCCGGTTTATATGCCTTTGCAATTCTCTGATTTCTAAGATAAAAACTCTTAATTTTAGGTGTGTGTTCTGTAATGGATTCAATTTTAACGATATCTGTTTTGGCTCGAGTAATATCTAGTATAAGTTCTTCATTGTCCTTGGCAAGAGATTTAACCTCAAAAACACCTTGTTTAATTGCAGATTCAAAAACTTCTTTACCTCTTTCCGTTCTAATTATAAAGGTATCCCATCCTTCATCACTCCCAAAATTTCCAATTGAAATATCAGCAAATGACGCAGTGTAATCAGAGCAGGAAAAGCAAGCTTTTCGTATCGCTTTATCATATAGATAGTTTAAAGGTATTTCGACTTGTTTTGATTCTGCCTTGATTTTCAATTTAAAATTGTCATGATCAGCCTTAACCTCTTGAATTTCTTGTTCTTTTATCCCATTTTCATTATATATTTCTGTTAAGCTTTTATTATAAAACGTACCTGTACAAAATGTCCCTATTGCGAGTGAAACCAAATCATAAGCTTCAAAGTCAAAGATAGGATGGGTTTGAAGTTTCCTTAAAGCTTGGATCTGACAAGAAGTACCCACAACTGCGATATCTACGAATTCCTTATTAATTGCATCTCCAACTAATGATATAGTAGGATTTTGTTGAGGCTTATAACCAGAACTCTTTAATAAATCCTCCTTGAATTTAGCTATTATGGGGTGTGGTCGATAAAATTCATCTTTTTCTGTAATTATGGCTGCATCAATGAAATTTTGATCCATTGCTGTTGAAAGTAAAACTGTAAGAGGACCCGCATTTGAGGGGAAATCTCCTTTAGCAGTATCAGTCAATCGAACTGAGACTATATCAATATAATGGCCAAGAATTCTTTCACTTTTTTTGCCAAACACCCATTTATCTAATAAAGATAATGGAATCATTTCAGTTTCAGTTTTGGGACATAAATTATAACATAATCCATATCCATCTCGGCATGTGTTTGAATCCTCACAAGAACCATCCTCAATAGGAATTTCCTTTTCTAAATCAAATTTAATATTTGCACAAAAAGCTCCGCACGCTCCACAGTAAACACACTTGCCCGTTTGGATTATTTCTTCGTTTAATTCCTTCCAACCTTTTTTAATTTTTTGAATATACGTCTTAATCACTCTCTTCTTTAACTTTTTTCAAGAAATCCATTCCCTCTTGTTTTCCAAGTTCGAATGCTTCTAAATTAATATCTAATGTTGAAACAGGAACAAAATTCTTTATCGTTTCTATAGCTGATTCTTCTGAGAAAATTCCAGATAATACTGTAAAAATCCCGAATAAAATTGTATTTCCAAATACCATGTTATTAAATTTTTCAACAGCGAGTTTTTGGATGGGAATCCCTAAAGATTTCTTAACTCTTTTAGCTGCTCTAAATTTAGTTATTGTTGAAGAATCCCAAATCAAAAATCCAGTTTCACCTTCTTTGACAAGATCTGGTTTTATATCTCCGGCAGCCTCTTCAGATAAAACTATGAGAAAATCGTAAGGCTCTAAAGCTTTAGGATAATCGATTAATTTTTTATCCCTGTCGAGCTCAACGACCACTTCTGCCCAACACTTCCCCCCTCTTGCTGCTGCTGAATATGCCTCTGTTTGAGTAGCAGCAAGATTTTCATATAAAGAACTTGCTGTAATTATCATTTTACTTAGGGTTATTACGCCCTGACCACCATATCCTGAGATCCTAATTTCATATCTGACCATAAATTAATCCTCCTTCATTGCAATTTCTTGAATTTTAGCATATTCTTCAGAGTATTCTGGTCTATTTGTTTGATAGCGGAATTCTCCAATAATATACTTATTAAATAGCTCCTCTTCTGTCATGAATTTTGCTTGATTGATTCTCACAGTATTTCTTTTAATCCAATCAATCATCTTAAAACCTTGATCCATTTTCTCTCCTTTAATTCCCGTATATTCAGCTCCTAAACTGTCTAAATTCTTTCTCCCAAAATATGTCACGCAAGGAGTGATGATCTCTATCACAGATGTACCCTTATGGGTTAACGCTTTTTTAAAATACTTCATGTATGTTCTTGGATGCGCAACTGTAGTTCTCGCTACATAGGTGGCACCAGCAGCTAAGGCTAACTTTACACCATCGCTTCTATTTTCAAACATTTTATAAGGTGTGGTGGTACTTTGAGCACCATAGAGCGTTGTAGGAGCTCCTTGCCCTCCGGTCATAGCGTAAATACTATTATTGAAGATAAATATTACACAATCTAAGTTTCTCCTACAAAGATGAATGAAGTGGTTACCTCCAATCCCCAAACAGTCTCCATCTCCCGAAAAAATGATTGGTTTCGTTTTTGGATTAGCCATTTTAATTCCTGTAGCTAAAGCAGGAGCTCGACCATGTAGTGCCAAAATTTTTTGAGATCTATAATGAACTAATAAAAGCATTTGACTATAACATCCAATCCCAATAACTGTTGGATAAAGATGAGGATCTAAATGTTCGTCCTCAAAAATCCGAGTAAAAATCTGACCAATTACTCCATATCCACAACCCGAACAAAATCTCGTAGCAAAGTTATTAAACATGCTACCTGCATAGGAAACAGGAACATAAGGATGTTCTGGTTTCTCATTTTTAAGCATTCTTCCTATCTCTGACATTACATTGCCACCTCCTTTATAACATTTAGAATGTCTTGGGGATGATGAAACTCACATACCTTAGGAATCTTTATGATTGGGGTTTGAAGTTCGGTAACTCTTTCTACTTGTTCTGCAATAACTCCAGTGTAATTTAATTCGGGTACTATAATTGCTTTAGCATCTTTCACAGCTTTTTTCACTTCTTCATCTGGGAAGGGCCAGACGGTTATTAACCTAAATACACCTACCTTTATCCCTTCTGCTCTCGCTATATCAACTGCTCTATAACTAGAACGAACAGGTAAACCATAAGCTACTATTACAATCTCAGCATCATCCATTTTATATTGATCTGTCAAACAGATTTTATCTTTATTCTTGTTTATCTTATCCATTATTAATTGTATATACTGCATGGGCCTTGGTGTAGGCAAACCTTCATAATTATGTGGTTGATGTATAAATAATCCAGGACAATAATCTGTACCCATTTGAGGGGGTTTGGGAATTACAATCTCTCCTGTTATATCATCAAAATAAGTAAACTTTTTCACGAAATCTTCTGGGCTAGGCAATTCTCTATCTATTATCCTTTCAAGAATTTGTTCTTTTGGAGGAATATTAACAACTTCATGTAAGTGCCCAAGATATGCATCTGACAAAATAAAGACTGGGCATCTGTAAGTTTCAGCAAAATTAAAAGCCGTTATGGTTAAATCATATAATTCTTGACAATTCATTGGAGCTAATGCTATAACTTGAAATTCTCCATTTCCAGAAAATCTAACTAATCCCAGATCATTATGATGGGGCTCAGTTACAAATCCAGTTCCAGGACCATTTCTTTGAACATCGCAAAACACAAATGGAATTTCTAAATTAGCAGCCATTGATATGGTTTCAACCATCAAGGAAAGACCAGGACCAGAAGTTGCCGTCATAGCTTTTGCTCCTACTAAAGAAGCACCTATTACAGAATTTATTGACGCTAATTCATCTTCCATTTGCATGCAAACCCCTCCTACTTCAGGAAGTCTTTTAGCTAGATGTTCTATGACTTCTGTGCTTGGAGTAATAGGATATCCTCCAAAGTATTTTAAACCTGCTGCAAGGGCACCCTCTGACATTGCTTCATTCCCCATCATCAAATGTCTACCGGGAGCTATGAATCTTTTTTTATTTTCACTTATCATTCATCTCACCGATTTATGTTTTAGCCTTCTCATTTGAAAGATTCTCCTCCTCATCTATAACGTATATACACCATTCTGGACAAGCATATTCACAGCGGCGACATCCAGTGCAATATGATTCTTTACCGCTTTTTACGCGAGGGAGATACGCTACTCTCATATTCAATTCATCTCCAGGCTCTAATATTCCAGTGGGACATACAGCAATACAGTTATAACATTGATCTCCACCGCATCTATTTTTATTGAGGAATAATGAAAATTTTTTTTCCTTATTTTCAACTAATTTAGGAATCTTATCTCAACTCTGACGATTAAACAATTTAATGAATTATATTAATGAATTAAATTTCAATTTAATCCTTATTAAGTATTTTTGAATCGATTTGAAATTATTAATATAACTCAAGTTATAGATAAATAAAGTAAATAATTTTAATTTCAAAAATCTATAATAAATTACTTCAAATAACGATGGGATTTATTCTTGACTAAATTAATTTTTCTTGGATGTTTATCTAAGACAAGATATCAAGAAACTTGTAAAAATGCATTGAAAATCATAAATTTATTAGATTCGGAATACCAAGTTCTTGATGATACTCCTTGTTGTGGAGCTTTAGCATATCATATTGGCAGTGATACAGAATTAAAAACTCATGTGGAATTTGTTAACAATTGGTTCAAGTCAAATGATGTCAATGAAATTGTAACTATTTGTGCTGGATGTTATAATTATTTGACAAAATACTATAAACATTATTTAGGAGAAGACTTTACTGTTGATGTTAAACATTTACTCCAATTAATGGCTATGCCCGAAAACTTAACTAAACTAAATCTTAAGAATTCCAATAAACCTTTAAAAGTCAGTTATCACGATGCTTGTCACTTGAGAAATGCCGAAGTTCCAATAATGGAAGAACCTAGAAAAATTCTTGAATCTATCGAAAATGTTGAACTAAAAGAATTAGATAACATTAAAACTAATAGTATTTGTTGTGGAGCAGGTGGTGGAGTATATTCAGTTTTTAAAGAAAATAGTGATCACAATTCTAAACTGATTTTTGACCAATTAAAGCGTGGTAAATTATTATTAACTGCTTGTCCTTTTTGTTATACTTCCTTAAATCGCATTAGAAATGAAAATCAAATTAAAAAACCAGTTATTAAATTTGAAGATTTTATTGTAAAATTAATGGAAGGAGTTGACCCATTAGTTGAGTGATAAGGGAAAAGATAATTATGAACATGTGAGAGACAATATTAAATCTCTTCAAACTGAAGGCACCCTACAGAAAAAATTCGGAGACTTTTGGAAATTAGCATGTACTATTAAAACAAGGCAACATGATTTAAGATATTTATTTGATGATTCAAGTAGAGAATTTGTAGAAAAATATCGGGATAGACTTATCAAGATGAGAGAGGATTTTATAGATAACATGGATAAATACGTAGAGAAGTGTATCGACATAATGCGTAAGGAAAATTTCATAGTACATTATGCTAAAACTAATGAAGAAGCTCAAAAGCTTTTTATGGATGAATTAGGTGACAATAAGGTCATATATAAATCAAAATCTACAGAAGCGAAAGATATTGGAATCCTTGATGTGTTAAAAGAGAATAATATTGAAGTAAAAGAAACCGACCTAGGAGATGTCCTTGTAGACCTTTTTGAATATAAACTCCCCAGTTTTCAAGTTGGACCTGGTGCTCATTTTACTGAAGAAGAAATTGCAAATAAAATTAAAGAAGTCTATAATGTTGATCTTGAACCCAAAGCACACGCAATCGTAGAATTTTTTAGGAATACATATAGGAAGGAACTTCTGAACGATGTTAAAGTCTCTTTAACTTCTGCCAATGCCATCTCTGCCGAAGACGGTACGATTGTTTTGGGAGAAAACGAGGGGAATATTAGTTTAATCACTAGAGCTACTGAAAAGCACATTGTGGTGTGTGGAATCACTAAAATTGTACCTGATATTATAGACGCAGTTTTGATGACAAAATTGCAGTCTCGAATTAATAATGTGTCTTTTAATTACATTAGTCTCATTTCAGGTCCATCAAATACCTCAGATATACAAGGGACTAGTGTACAAGGAATGTACGGAGCAAAGGAGGTGGTCGTAATTCTAGTTGACGATTGGAGGACTGAAGCTGCAAAGGAAAATCTTTTGTATAAAGATTTCTTGAAATGTATTGGATGTAAATCCTGTATCTTTCCTTGTACTGCATCTCGGGCATTTGGAAATATTTATGCTTCTAAATATGGTCTCGGAGCAACAGCAATCATTAGAGACTATATTCACAATGGAATTGAGGCAGCAGTTAAGGATGGACTTTTTCTGTGTACTGGATGTGAAAATTGCTATCACTGGTGTCCTGTATCGATCAATTGTGGTGAAATATTAAGAAAAATGAAAAAAGAAGCAACAGAAAAAGGTCTAGCCCCTCCGTATTTAGTTCAATATAAAGAAAAAATATTTAAGGAAAAAAATCCATTCACCTAATTTTTAAGAAAAGATATTTTTGCTTATTATCTTAAGAATAGGCTAAAAGTTATTTGAATAAGTATCCAAAAAGTTAAAATTGTTGTAAATATTGACAATTTGTCTTGATTTTCCATTTTAAAACTAATTCTATTGGCACTCTTTATTTCTTTATTGATTAGGAAAATGCTGGTTGATAGTAATATACTTATTATTATTCCTGAACTGAAAATTCCAATAATTGCCCCTAAATTGATTATATTTAAGAAATATAGAACGAGGGACAGAATCAATACAACTGGAAAGAAAGTTAATTGAATCAAAAATATTAGTGACTTTAATTTTTCTACTAATCTCTGAAGCTTGTCATAGCTGTAAATTTTCTCTTCTTTAACTCTAAGGATGAGCTGAAGGCAAATATCACCAACTTCAGTTAACGTGTATTTTGCGTTATTATCTTTTTTGATTAATAATTCATCCATTTCTCTTAAGTGATAATTCAAAATGCTACTTTCAGAAATATTTAGTTTTTTTAGTATCGATGAATAATGTTGTGGACTCTCAGATAATAACTTAATAATCCCCCTTCGTAAAGGATGTTTTAAAAGATTAAATATTAGAGTGAGATCCTTTTCTGAGAGAAAATTATTTATTTTAATCAAAAACACCAAATAATTAGAAAAAAGATATTTTTATAAAGTTTCTTGGAAAATTTTTTTTACAAAAAGTGGTAGTTACTTTTAATTGAATTTTTTTTCAATCAAAAGCTATTTGCAATGCATGTATTGGAATGGAGAAGCACTATTTCTCCAAATTGCTAAATCATTGAATCCTAGTAACTCTGAATGCGTTGTTTGCCCATTGCAAGTTAATTTCAATTTCTTCCAAATAATTTCAGCCATTTCTTCCATTGTTGCCTCACCAGTTAACATTTTACTGGCATCTATATCAATGTCTCTGTCCATCCATTCACAAGTCTTTGGATTCCCACATAACTTTATTACTGGAGCGATTGGATTTCCACAGGGGCTCCCCCTCCCTGTTGTCATGAGGATAATATTTGCCCCTGCTGCAGCTAATCCGGTCATGGATTCTACATCGAGTCCTGGTTCAAGCATCAACCACAAACCTTTTGTTTTAGGAGATTCTGAATAATCTATTAAACCTTGAA
Source organism: uncultured archaeon (assembly GCA_964632315.1). Lineage (GTDB taxonomy): Archaea > Asgardarchaeota > Lokiarchaeia > Sigyniarchaeales > SOKP01 > SOKP01. The sequence goes on along the minus strand of CAZWEM010000002.1, from coordinate 113,202 downwards.
TCGGTGCTTTCCCTGATTTTGCAATGTTTCCTAACGACTTTTCTTCTATCGTTGACAGCCCTCCTTCAATATTTCCAGGAGTAGGTTGAACACCTAAAAAGTCAATCCCAATATTTTTTAGATGATCGATAAATCCAGTGAGTGTTTCATGAATTTTAGTCGCAACCTCTTGATTCACAGCCCTATCAATAAGAATATGCTCTGTTCCAATCCACTCAGTAAATTCGGGTAGGATCGATGTTCCTCCTAATTGTACAATTTTATCTGAAACTATTCCAATTGCTGGATTAGCAGTGATCCCAGAGATAGAATCAGACCCTCCACATTCTAATCCAAGCGTTAGGTTCGAAAAATCGAACGGTTCTCTAACCAATTCGTCTGCTTCATCTCTCAATCGACTTGCAATTTTTATTCCATGCTCAATTGCAGCAATGGAACCTCCTTTAATGTCTTGTACATCAAAAAATTCCACCGGCTTTTTTGAACGTTTAATATTTTTTGCTAATACTTTGCTTTTTAAGTTTTCGCATCCTAATCCAATTACAACAACACCATATATATTGGGATTACTTCCTAATCCCGCTAAAGTACGTAGAGTATTATTAAAATCGGGACCAAATTGGCCACACCCTAGTGGATGGCGAATTGCAACAGCTTGATCTATTTTAGCTGCAATTCGTTCAGCAATGTGATTTACACAGAGAACAGAAGGAATAATAGCAATCTTGTTTCTGATTCCAACCTTATTTTTCGGTCTTTCATATCCCATGAACTCTTCGTTCACTGATTTACCACCTCTTTAAGATAATGACTTATAATATTATGTGTATGAATCCATTCTCCTTTGAAGATATTTTGCGTCGCTAATCCAATAACTTGACCATATTTTCTTACTTCATTTCCTGACTTAATGTCTATTAATGCGAACTTGTGACCAAGTGGTATCTCTTGTTTTATTTTGAACTTGATGTCACTATAATCTATTTCTTCACCTTTCTTAATGTCCTCCAAAGCCGTAGCACAATTGTCAGTCTTATTCATTACAATATATTTTTGCTTCATAAAAATCACTTAGCTTAAATAAATAATAAAAAAAAAAATTTGAAAATTACTATTTAGTATAGATCATCTATAACAAACTCGAGATTTAATTCATGAAGAGTTTTTTCTAAAGGAACACCATTCTCTGGATTCCAGCCTATTTTTTCACAATATCCCTTATAGTCAGAGAGATAATCAAAATCATATGTCCTTTCTGGGAGTTCATTCTTAATAAGATTGACTCCTTCTCGGAGAGTAAATGCTTGCCTTAAGGTCTGAATTCTTATTCCAATATTTATGAATTCTTCCATCGCCATATCCCATCCAACTACTGATTTTATCAGTTCAAGTAAGGGATATTTTTGAAAGAATAATGCAAATTCACACAATCCAACACTTGAAAAGCTTTGCCATAATCCTATCAATAGCTTTGCGGCTTCATATCTGTCATCTCCTGGCCTTTTAAATCGTTTTGGTAATGAGAATCCCTCAAATAAGCCATTTGGTTTAATTAAAGGACCCCCAGCCATCATTTCAATGCTTGCTGTCGTATGTCTTCCAGGAGTGGGATCAAAAGCAAAAGAAGCACCCATATTTTTATAATATTTTGGAGAGTGCATTCCAAGCTCCTGTCCTAATGAATGCATTGCATATTTTTCACTATCTTGACCAATCTTTTCTGAAGCGATTTTAGAACCATCTGCTAAAATATCACCGAAACCTTCCCGGTTAATCATTTTCTTTAAGATTTTTAATATCGCTTCTGAATTCCCCCATTTGAGGGAAATTCCTCCAGTATCTTCTAAATCGATAATCCCATTCTCAAAACATTCTATCGCAAATCCAATGGTAGCTCCCGCAGAGATCGTATCGATCCCTGCTCTATTACAAAGATCATTTATTACAAATATAGATTGAAGATCATCATTTAATAACAAAGGTCCAAAACTAGCGCAAGTTTCATATTCTGGTCGGTGTGTTTCATCTAAATTAGCATCTGGAATTTTTAGGATTGCTCCACATTGGACTGGGCAAGAAAAACAACCATAGTCTTTTTGTTTATATTTTAAAATTTCCAATCCTGATATTTTATTCAATTTTTCGTCGGGAAAATCTTCATTTTTAGTCCCTCCCCAGTTTTTAATGGGTGTATCTCCAATTGAAGGAGATACTGTATTTCCAAATGTCGTTCCCATCGTACTCCAGGCTTGTATAGCACCACTTGTAGCTGCTTTAATGCCTTCATTGTATTCTTTTGTATGCTTTAATGTGCTATCTTTATCAGCTTGTTCAATCTTTTTGTTACCTCTCAAAATTATTGCTTTTAGCTTTTTAGATCCCATAACAGCCCCAAACCCGGATCTCCCCGCAATCCTCGCTTGATCATTTACAATTCCCGAAATTAACGAAAGTTTTTCCCCCGACTGTCCAATACTAGCGACTTGTACATTTCCATATTTATCTTTGATTTTTTTTTCTGTTTCTACGACGTCTAATCCCCAATACTCTGAAGCATCTACAATTGACTTATCATCATTTATTATAGTGACCATTTTTGGCGTATTTGATGCTCCCTTAATCAAAATAGCATCATATCCACACTTCTTTATTTCTGGTCCAAAATAACCCCCACAATTCGAATCTCCCCAAGTTCCTGTTAATGGAGATTTACCGGCAACCATAAAACGACCAGTCAACGGTGCGACAGTGCCCGTAAGTAATCCTGGAAAAAACCCAAAAACCGAATCCGAACTTAATGGATCGAAATTTTTGGGGGTATGTTCATAAATTACTTTAGTAGCGAGCCCATAACCTCCTATATAATTCCTATAAACCTCATCTGTCAATTGCATATCTTCAAATTTTTGATTAGAAAGGTCTACCCACAAAATTTTTCCCATATATCCATTTGGCATAATTTTCACCTTTTTATTGAAGAATTCAATTTGCTAGTATTTAATATTTGGTCATTAATTTAAGTACGTTTTCAAGGATTTCAATGATTTTTTCATTACTTTCAAGGTTATTTGTATTGAATAAAAATTGTGCATCAGTTTACCTATATCATTAATTAAAATAGTTGATTTATCTTTATCATTTTATATTTGAACTTAAAATGCAAGATCCCTTTCTTCTTCTACTTTTAAAAAAAATAAAAAATAAAGATAGATTAAATCAAAGCCACTGCATCAAGTTCCAAAAGCATAGATGCTACTGGAAGATTTGAAACCTCAAGTGTTGAGCGTGAGGGATATTTTTCAGTAACTCCGTTTTCATTAAAAAACTTTTTATATGTTCTGTTCATCTTGCCAAAATCATTCATATCTCTCAAATAAACTTTAATGTGGACAATATTAGCCACTGATCCTCCAGCAGCTTCAACAATTGCTTTGATGTTCTCTAATACAGTGTATGTTTGTTCTTTAATTTCGGTTGCACCCTGTTTTGGACCTTGACCAGAGATAAATAATAAATCTCCTACCTTTACTCCAGGAGTGTAAGGACCAGCTACGGGAGTGCCTGGATTTATATGTTCTAATTCGACCATATTTTTTTACCATATATTTTATTTAGAATTAATAATTTTTACCTCGAGCAGGAATTTGCCATTTACCAATATATTCATTATCTTTAACGACATGAATGAAATCATATAGATTAATAGTAGTACATACATGTGCTGGGATAAATTCTATCTTTTGTCCTATTTCTAGATCTGCACCAATGCTCTTCATTTGCGAATGTTCTTCATTTATTACTCGAAATCTAATTTTTGGAAACCCTTTAACTTCTGGCTTTCCATCTCCTGTTGCTATTGCTTTTGTACCTGCATCGGCTGTAAATTCCTTCTTTCCCGTTTGATTTTGGATGGTAGTTAATACAGTTACCGCAATGTCAAAGACTGGATTAACCCTGTGTAAATGCTCATCAGAAAAGTAATACGTTCCGGGTTGAATTTCTGTGACTCCTGGATATTTTGCTGAATACATGTAAGTTGCTGATCCAGAGGTGGATACAATATCGATTTTGAATCCTTCATTGATTAACAAATTTTTAGTATCAATGAGTGTTTTCATGCAATCGTTAGTCATCTCCTCTCGTTGTTCTGCATTCATCATCGGAGTTAAATGGCCTTCATAACCTTGCAAACCAACCAAATTTACACCTGGAGTGGCTCTAATGAATTTAGCGATTTCTAAAGCAGGATCTTCGGGCTTTACACCAGCTCTTCCCAATCCTAAATTAATTTCAAGTAAAACTTCAAGTTCACTATTCGATTGAATTGCATATTTACTTAAATCTAATATATTCTTTTTTGAATCTACAGCACACCTTGCTAATATGTATTTATTTAGCCTAATTAATCTCTTTATATGTTCGGGATCAATAACTTGATTAGCAATTAAGATATCTTCTATTCCTGATTGAGCAAAAACCTCAGCTTCTCCAACCTTTGCCACCGCGATTCCTCTTGCGCCTCCCTCTTTTAAGATCATATGTGCTATCAAGGGCATCTTAGCAGTTTTGAGATGTGGTCGTAAGGTCACTTTTGTACTTTTTACAAATTCAGACATTTTTTTGATGTTTTCCAGCATTACATCATAATCTAAAACTAATGCAGGTGTTGATATTTCAGCTTTCCATTTTTCATTCATCTATATTCACTTTTAGCAAAAGTCAAATTTAGTAATAATACAAAATATAATTTCGAATTTAAGTTATCGAGGATCGAAACTAATATTTGAAACCGATTTTTTATAATCATATTCAAAAGTATTGGTTGCTACTAATGTCAAAAAAATTTTCTACTGAACCCTTACGAGGAATGGAAGATTATTACCCAGAAGATTTGAGGGAACTCAATTGGATAATAGAGACCATTCGAGATATAGCGGAACGTTATTCATTTGAAGAATTCGAAAGTCCTCAGATTGAACCAATTGAAATTTTTGCTGCTAAATCTTCTGAAGAATTGGTTAATGAACAATCATTTATAATAGAAAAAAAAGAAGGGGAAAGGTTGATATTAATCCCTGAATTAACACCAAGTTTAGCGCGCATGATTTCACGAAAAAGCCAAGAACTCAAAAAGCCAATACGCTGGTTTTCAGTACCAACCTGCTTCAGGTATGAAAGACCTCAAAGGGGTAGGAGACGTGAATTTAAACAGATAAATTTTGACATATTAGCAGAGGAAAGCCTTTATGCTGACATTGAAATCTTCATGGTAATAGTTGATATATTTAAACAATTTGGAGCAAATTCGGATCAATTTCAAATATATTATAATAACCGGAGGTTTATTGATTCTGTTTGTGAACTTTTATTAGGGGTAAAGAAAAATGAATATCCTCTTGTTTATAAAATTCTTGATAAATCAGATAAGATGGAAGAATCTGAATTTGATGAGTTCGTTAGAGAATCATTCAAAGAAGAAAATGTAATTCAAGGGATATATAAAATCAAGGATTCTAAATCTTTAGATGAGTTACTTTCATCCTTTGATGATATTCCTAAAAATTTTTATGAAACAGAGGGATATAAAGAACTTAGTGCTTTTATTGCTCTCATTGAGGATGCTGAAATTACAGAATATTGTAGTTTCTCTCCAAAAACAGTTCGCGGATTAGACTATTATACGGGAATCGTTTATGAAGTTTTTGATACTGGGAAGAAAAATATTAGGAGTATTTTTGGAGGTGGAAGGTACGATGATTTAGCATCTTTATTTTCTGATGAAAAAATTACTGGAACTGGATTTGGAATGGGAACACTAATGTTATCATTATTTTTGAAAACGTACAATTTAATACCAACAGAAATTCGCGAAAAAGATTATACAGATACGATTTTCATCGCATCCATTAATGAAAGCGTTTCTAAATATGCTCTCAAATTGGCAAATATAGTTAGGAGTGAAGAATTTCCCTGTATTATTGATTATAGATTTAAAGGGATGGGAAATCAGTTAAGTAAAGCTAATGAACTCGGAGTATTAATCACCCTAATTATTGGCCCTAAAGAAATGCAAGAAAGTAATGTTACTATAAAGAATATGAAAACTGAAGAGCAAAAAACAATTAAAATTAGTTCTTTAATTGATGAAATTTATGCAATTCTGGACGAATTTGCAGATTAGGAGGATTAAATAGGTTAAATATTCAAATCTTTTTGTATTATAAACAGCAAATTTATATCAGTTATGATTTTTCACATAATCAACTCAGTTTTAGAATTGGACACATAAAATGAGCACAAATCAAAAAAAAAAGAGAAAAAAAACTGCTTTTAAACCTCATCTATTAGATGCACAAGATAGAATTAAAAATTTTGATGAAGTTAACCAAGGTTTTCGAACTATGGATGAAGTTATTAAAGAATGTGAAAGATGTCTTCAATGTTTTAAAAAAAGCGACCCTGAAATAAAACCCCCACCGTGCATGAAAAATTGTCCTACACATTGTAATACCAGAGAAATAATCTCCAATGTTATAAGTGGTAATATTGACCAAGCATTAAAAATTATCTATGAACATTACCCTTTTCCTAGATCTGTAGAACGAGTATGCCCAGGATATTGTCAACAATATTGTACTTCTGGAAAAGTTGGAGATCCTATTCAAATTCCAACGATTAAGCGATATTTGGTTGATCATTATGGATTATCTAAAGATTTTTTCAGCTGTAAACCAAATAATGGTAAGAAAGTAGCGATTATAGGATCCGGACCTTTAGGATTATCGAGTGCATATTTTCTTAAAAAACTTGGTTTTCAAGTCACCATTTTCGAAAAACTGAACGTTATAGGTGGTATGTTAATATCTGAAATTCCCGAATTTAGATTGCCAAGAGAAGTTGTGACTGAAGAAGTAAACAATCTTAAAAAATTGGGAATAGAATTCAAGAAAAACATTTCTATTGATGAAAAAAATCCAATCAGAAACTTTTTTGAATCGGGATATGATGTCGTTGTAATTGGAATTGGGACTCATAAAGCTAAAGAAATTGGTCTTCCTGGAGAAGAATCCAGTAAAGTTTTACAAGCGATTGAATTTTTAAAAAAATTTAATTTAGAGAAGAAATTTCCTGATATTAAGGGAAAAAGCGTGGCTGTTATTGGTGGAGGAAGCACAGCAACGGATGCTGCTAGGGTAGCAAAAAGGCTTGGGGCAGAAGTTTCTATTATTTATCGTAGAAAAAAAGAACAAATGCCCGCAGGAAAGGAAGAAATAGAGGAGTCATTTGATGAGGGAATAATCGTAAGCTTTTTAACGAATCCCGTATCATTTATCTGTACAGAAGGGGAACTCCTTGGAGCAGTATGCCAAAAAATGGAATTGGGGGACCTTGACGATAGTGGTCGTCCTAGAACACTCCCAATTGAGAACTCAAATTTTAAAGTAGATGCTGATTTTATTATTGAAGCGGTGGGCCAAGAAGCAGACTTAGATGAATTCGATACTAAGGATTTGAAAATAACGAATAAAAATACTATCAAAATTGATCAAAATTTCATTACTTCAATACCAAAAGTGCTTGCTGGAGGAGATTGTGTAACTGGATCCAAAAGCGTGGTTGATGCCGTAGCACACGGGAAAATAATTACGAATCAAATTGAAAAACTCATTGAATCTTAAATTCTTATATAATAAATAAAATTAAATGATTAGTAATCTTCTCCCTCTGTTTTCGATTCTATATCCTTGACATCTTTAGCCAGTTTGAAGGCTTGTTCTTCACCTTTTTCCAATTCCTCTTGAGATGGATATCCTCTATATGCGATTGCATCGTAAATGTCCCATTTCATATTTTCAGAAAGCTCAGTAAAATCCTTTTTCGCTCCACCGCTCCAACCGTATGAACCGAAATAGAGAACTTTTTTATATCTAATGAATTTCTTCTTTAACAGATCCATAATATACTTCATGGGAGGAAACATCCCATATTCATACGTGGGAGCCCCAATTATCAAACCCGCAGATTTATAAGCATCGGATAAGATAAATGATGGATCTTCGTTAGGAACACGATGAATATTAACATGAACACCAGCCTTTGCGATACCCTTTAAAATCGAATTTAACATGACCTCCGTATTACCATACATGCTTCCCCAAACAACACATAATTCAGGTTCGGCAAAATCATTGTTATAATTTGCATATCTTTTGTACTTTTTTATGACTACATCTGGTCGAGACCGCCAGATTAATCCGTGTGATGGAGCTATCATGTTAATTTTGATTCCTGATAACTTATCAATAGCATTCAATACGTTCTTAGAGAACATAGGAATTATATTGGCATAGTACCTTAGCATCTCTTCTTCCCAATAAGGCTTACTATCCTCTGGAGTTTCATCTTCGAAAATACTGCCATGGTGAACACCAAACGCTCCAAAAGCATCACCAGAAAACAAGATCCCTGAATTCTGTTCGTAAGTCACCATTGTCTCTGGCCAATGCACGTTAGGAATTTCAACAAATTTCAATACTTTATTTTTACCAAGGTCTATTTCATCACCAGTCTTAACAGGTTTAACATTTTCCTCAACATTATAAAATGCATTTACTAAATCCACTCCTTTTTGAGTTGAAAGGATTTGGGCATACGGAGAAAGAGACTTTATCATATAGGTGAATCCAGTATGATCTGGTTCAAGGTGATTTAAGATAATATAATCAATATCTTCTAATTTTACTGAAACTGATTCAAGGTTCTTCAGAAGTGTTAAGGCAGCATCTCCCCATTCTCTAACTAATTCGATTAACGCGATCTTATCTCCCTTAATAACATAAGAGTTCAGAGCGACTCCATATGGAATGGGCCATATGCCTTCAAATAGATCTTCTGTATGTACATTTGCTCCAATCCAATAAATATCTTCACTTAATTTTATTGCAACCATTAAACTTCACTCATTTTATTTATTATATTAATTTGTTTCCTTTTTTTAATCTTCGTTTATAAATATTAAATAAAAAATTTATACAAATATTTTTGAGAATCGCCTCATTTTTTACAGAGAGAGATCTAAATTGTGAGTCATAGATAATGTCGTTTATTGAAGATTTAATTGAAGTAATACTGGATAAAAATAGCGTAGTATGTATGGGTTTGGACCCTCGTTTAGAAAAAGAAGGGACTATTCCTCAATTTCTCATTGATTATTATGAAGAACCAAATCAAATCATTTTAGAATTCAATAAAGCATTAATTGATAGAACATGTGATATAATCCCCGTGATAAAGCCTCAAATTGCATTCTACGAAAAATATGATGCCCTTAATTGTCTAAAAGAAACAATTAATTATGCCCATAAGAAAGACTTACTCGTTATTTTAGACTCTAAAAGAAACGATATCGGATCAAGTTCGAAAGCTTACGCAGATTCAACTTTTAACGTTTATCAAGCTGATGCTTGTACTCTAAACGGGTATCTTGGAATAGATTCAATAAGACCCTATTTTGAGAATTATTTTGAGAAAGGAATATTTATATTAGTAAAAACATCAAATCCGAGTAGTATTGAATTCCAAGATCTATTCAGTATAAGATTAGATAATGTAAATGATGATTCTACTGAAGTTCAGGTTGAGAATTTAAAACTGGAACGGAATTACATCCAAATGGCTAAGCTTTTAAATAAGTGGAATGAAAATTTACATCGATTTTCTGGTTATTCTAACCTTGGAGCTGTTGTAGGGGCAACATATCCATCCCAATTAAAGGAAATTAGAAAAATCCTTACTAAATCCTTTATCCTAATGCCTGGTTACGGAGTGCAAGGCGCAACCGGCGAAGATATCAAATATGGGTTCGATTCAAAAGGATTAGGTGGAATAATTAATTCATCTCGAGGAATCATGTTTGCTTATAACAAATATCAAAACTATTCCCCCTCTGAATTCGATAAGGCTGCTAGATTCGAAATAGAAAAGATGAATCAAGCAATAAACAAAGTAAGGCTTAATTAGAACGTAATAAATAATCCTACTCTATCAATCATAATCCCAAATCCAATCGTAGCCGCCATAGGAATAGCCATTAATAAGAAAGGCCAGAAAGATTTAAGCAATCCTGTTCGATGAATAACATTAATAACGTTCATATCGATAAAAACTGCGATAACTACCATAAAGATAATAATGCCCACTGGCGGATCTTTATCATTCATTGCATTTGCAAAACCAAGTAAGATGAACGGTGACCCCAACATAAAAATTACCAATACTTGAAGGAAAAAGCTAATAGCAGTCCATTTGAAAGTCTTCCTTCTTTCAGCTTTTACAAATCTTAATCCTAATTTTAAAAGCAAAACAGAAACAATGAACCCAACTCCCACTAGTATAGAATACGTTATTAAGATTCCGGGAGGTATTTTTCCATCTGTTTGTAGTATGTTAAAAATCATGTTGAATACCAAAGTAAGTCTTTAATTTGAAAATTAAAAGATTTTTAATTTGATCACTTATAAAAGATATATAAAAGATTTTAGATTTATACTTGATTATTCAATCTTGATCTTTATAAAATACTAAAAAATGGAGGATCAATTAAAAAACTAAAAAGGTGAATATGCAATGGTAGAAGCAGAAACTACTAGTGATACGAACGAAGAAATACGTGTATTTGTCGCTGTTTGCGCGTGAGGTATTAACATCGCAGAAATCATTGATACGAAAGCATTATCCGAATTTTCAAAAACTCTCCCAAATGTCGTTGAAGCTTCAGATTACATCAGTCTTTGTACTGAACCAGGAGCAGAATTCATTAAAGAAAAGATGATTGAAAGTAATGCTAATAGATTAGTCGTAGCATCATGTACTCCAAAAACACATGAGCCAGTATTTCAAAGTGTCCTGGAATCGATGAATTTAGATCCATCCTATCTTGAATTTGTAAATATTCGTGAGCATGCAAGTTTTGTTCATCGTCAAGATAAACCTGGAGCTCAGAAAACAGCAGAAGATGCAATTAAGTCAGGAGTAGCTCGTGCATCTGTATTGGAAAAAATCCTCATAAAAGAAGTGGATATTACTAAAAAAGCATTAATTATTGGAGGAGGGGTAGCTGGATTGACAGCAGCCATTGACTTAGCTGATGAAGGATTTGAAGTACATCTTGTCGAGAAGAGTACTACAATCGGTGGAAAAATGGCTATGTTAGACAGAACATTCCCAACTGATGATTGCAGTATATGAATACTTGGTCCTGTCATGCTAGAAGCTGCTAGGGCTCCAAACCTCAATCTTTATGCGTATAGTGAAGTTGAAGAAGTAACGGGATTTGTAGGGAATTTCAATATTAAGATACGAAAGAAGGCGAAGTATGTAACTAATGAGTGTAATGGATGTGGCTCATGCTTTGAGGTGTGTCCAGCATATGGTTATAATGAATTTAATGAAGGAATGAACTCAAGGAAAGCAATTTATGTTTCATTTGCACAAGCCGTACCTTCAAAAGCTCAAATTGATATGAATAAATGTATCAAATGTGGACTATGTGCACAAGTATGTGAGTTAAATGCTATTAATTTCGATCAACAAGATGAAATCGTTGAATTAACGGTAGGTTCCATTATCGTTGCTACTGGTTGGGATGAATATGAACCTGAGACGGGGTATTTAGGCTATAACGTTTTCCCAAATGTAATTACTCAGATGAAACTTGAACGAATGCTTGCTCCGAACGGACCAACTGTTGGACATCTGGTCCGACCCTCAGATGGAAAAACTCCCAAGAAAATGTTATTCATTCAATGCGTTGGATCAAGGGATTTAAACAAACAAACTTATTGTAGTGCTGGAGTCTGTTGCATGATTTCAATAAAAAACACAAAACTGATCAAGCAACATTATCCTGATGCTGAAATTAGTGTTGCATATATTGATATAAGAGCAGCGGGGAAAGATTATGAAGAGTATTATACTGCCTCAAGAAGAGAGGGGATTAAGTATATTAGAACTAATGTTTCAAAAATCCAAGAAGATAAGAAAACACATGACCTAAAAGTAATTTTACAAAACACGCTTAGTAATGAGGGATTAAAAGAATACGAATACGAATTAGTCGTTTTATCCTGCGCTATGGTACCAGCTAAAGGTGTTGATAAAATTGGGAAAATATTGAAGCTTGAAACGAGTCAAGATGGTTTCTTTAAAGAATTTCATTCTCGATTAAATCCCATTGACACTAAAATTCCCGGTATAGTTTTAGCTGGAGTGGCTCAAGGACCTAAATCAATCGCCGAGTCAATTTCACAGGGAAGAGCTGCTGCATCATCATTAGCACGTTTGATGGGAAAGGATAAATATCGGATCTTATTAATCAGAGCTACAGTTAACAAGGAACTCTGTGCAAAATGCGGATTATGTGAGTTAAATTGTCCATATAATGCCATTACGTTAAAGTCAGATGGAGCAGAGGTTGATGAGATTTTATGTAGAGGATGCGGTACTTGTTTAGCAAATTGTCCTTCCGAGGCGATAACCCTACGATATTACCGTGAACCCCAATATGAAAAACAGATTGATGCAATTCTGGAAGAACTTTAAAGAGGTGGATAAAATGGCAGTAGAAAATGATAAGAAAATTATTGCTTTCATGTGTTGGAAGTGAGGGTATGGTGCAGGTGATATGGCTGGTACAATTAGAGCTCAATATCCTGCTACTATCCGACCAATACGTATTAACTGTACTGGACGAGTTACTCCAAGTCTAATGATGAGAGCAATGGGAAAAGGGGCTGATGGGGTAATCGTGGCCGGATGATATGAGGGAGAATGTGATTATGAAACAGGTAACCTAGTTGCGGCTAAGAATGTGGAGTATACCCGTGAGATACTCAAGGCTGCTGGTATGGATCCCGATCGCATACAGATGTTTCATTGCAGTGCTGCTGAAGGTCAAAGATTTCAGCAAGAAGTTACACGCGTTTCTGAGATAATAGAGAATATCGGTAAAAACCCGATTAAAAAATTAGATTCTAAAAATGAATCTAAAGAGAAATAAACCGAATGGATGAATCTTACGAGTAAATTTTAGTCATAAGATGACGTACCATAATGTAATGGTTTCGGAAAGAAGATTTTACATTTTCTTTTTTAATTTTATAATAATAATTTGACCAGTTTTAATAAGTTATCAATATAAAAATATAAATACTAAGTATGCTAATTTTAGCTAAGTATTAATTTATTTTCTACAAATTAGCTTTCAATACTGATGGTGAATTTTTATGGTTGAAACTTCAAGAGTAGGTATTAGTGCTCCAAAAGTAATAGCATTAATTGGAGCCTTAATTTTAATTAAAGATTCTATCAGTTATTTTTATACTGCAAATGTTTTGGCAATTATTTTTGGCATAGTGGGATTGATTATCGCATTTGTCATATGGGGATCACTGAATATCATCGATATGAATAAACTCAAAATTCCATTTATTTGGTGGATATTGCTTATCATAGGTTTATTCTTAATTCTTGTTGAATATCTCGTCGGTCCAAACTATCTAGTTGGAATACTCTTACTTATAGCTGCATTAATCGAATTTATGAGCACAAGAAAACCTTATCCAGCATCAAGGATTGTAGCCTTAATAGGTGCTATTTATGCCATTTATGAGTCTGTAATGAGCATGTTAAGTGGGAACCCCCTCTTAATTGGGGGCGCTATTGTAGCAATTATTTTTGCTATCGTGCTGATTTTAACACTTACTCAAGTTAATATCAAAATCCCTTATGCATGGTGGACAGTATTGATAATCGGTTTTGTAATATTTACTTGGTTTTTTGTAGTAAGTGGCACATTAATCTTGGTTGCATTTGTTTTGATTCTCATGGCTTATTAAATTTCAAATTCATTTTTTTCTTTAAATTTCTAAATTAAATCCTAATTAAAAAAAAATAATAATTGATCTATCACTTATCTCAATATATTTGAAATTTAAATTGATGATGATTCTATGGGAAAAGATCCATTAACTAAAATCAAAGAAAAGGTCTTAAAGGCAGAAAAGCTATTTAAAGCAAGAGGATATAAAAAAGCTAGTAAGCTGTATCACAAAGCAGCAACTAATTACTTAGAACTAAAAGATTATAGGTTAGCGAAAGATTGCTTCTTAAAAGCTTCAGAATGCTATCTTGAGATGGAAAAATATTCCGAAGTATTAGAAGTATTAAAGCTAGCTGGCGATGTCTATTTAATGATAGAAAAATATTCAAAAGCCAATCATCTTTATAAAAGTGCCCTAAATATTATACCAAAATTACGGAGTTCAAATGAAAAGAATTTCAATTATATTCTATTTCCCGTTTTGTCATACTTATGTTCGTTTGTGGAGATTAAACAAGAAAGTGGTCTTAACTTTATTAAAAAATATCAAGGGAAGGTCGATAATGAATATTTCAAGCAAAATGAATTAGTAAAATTAGTGACTGATGTCACCATTGCTAATAGAGATAAAAATGTAAATATGCTTGAAAAAGTAGTAGAAAATATAGAAAATTTTAAGTTTACTCAAATTGAAACTGAATTGCTTAAGAAAGTTTTAATGCTATCTCAATTAGCAATTGGAATCAAGTCTGAATTGAACTTAGACAAAGAATTATATACAACTAACGATCTCATACATTTAAAATTAGACTTAAATGCTGGAATTTTATCAAAGATTTCAAATAATTCCTTTTTCGAATATAAAGTTGATCAGTTAAAAATAACTAAGCTTAATATGAAAGTATCTGATAATCTCGCATTGAGTAATAAACCAAGTTTACCCTATGAGATTCCAATAGACCATCATAATTTATCTTTGGAATTCACGCTTAAACCTCACTTTCAACTTGACGAGCCCTATATTGGACCGGTTATTATTACTCTTGAAGTTAATGGGAAGATCTCCTGTGAATATATGACAGATATTATCAAACCAAAATTGATCTCCCCTCCAGCTTCCTTAAAAATCTCTATAAAGAACTTAAGACCTCCTCTTATTGGTCAATCTTTTCCCTTAGAAATTCTCTTAGAAAATGAGAGTGATGGGGAAGCTCTTGATGTGAAAGTGTTAGCAAAGTTCCCAGAACAATTAAAAATTATACGTGGAACAATAGAAAAACAAATTTACTCATTACGATCAAATGAAAAAATGAAATGGGAATTAAATATAAAACCTGAAGAAGTGGGAGATTTTAAGATAAATTTTGATATCACATTTAAGGATTCAGATCAGAATCCAATAGAAATTAATCAAGAGTTTCCATTTTCAATAACAATGTGATATTAGATAATTATTGGTTCTTTTGGCACTCTGGTAACAACTTCACATTTGTTCTTTCCAATAATTACATCATCTTCTAAACGAATTCCCCATTCATTTTGCCAATACAAACCGGGCTCGTTCGTATAAACCATATTTTCTTTGAGAATAAACTCTTTTGATACTTTCCAACTAATTCTAGCTCCAATATCATGCGCTTCAAAACCTAAGGCATGACCAAAACCATGAAAAAATAAATTTTCGTGATCATATCCTTTAGCAGCTAAAGTCTCCCTACATTTTAGCGCGGGAATATAATTTGGATTTCCGTCGATCATGTATTCATTAGCTTCTTCTTTAGAAAGATAAAGAGCAGTATATGCATTAATAAATTTCTCTGATGGTTCTCCTTTTACCCAATAAGTCCAAGTTATATCTGAACACATTTCATCAATCTGTAAGCCCGTATCAATTAATAACACCCCCGGCTCTATTTTTTTATTCGACGTATTATGATGCGGATCTGCAGAATGAGCACCATTAGCTACAATAGTTCCAAAAGAGGGTTTCCCTAATTTCATGTATTCATATTCTAATTTTGCTTGTATTTCTTTTTCTGTTATACCGGTTTTTACCCAATTTGGCAATAACTCTAATAACTCTATCGTAGCTTTACAAGTATTTCGTAAATCTTTCAGCTCTTCATTAGACTTTACAGACCTTAAAGCATAAATAATAGGAGCTGCAGAACAAAATTCTGCTTTAGGGGCTAAATCTTTTAAGCAAGCAAAATCTCCCGCTCTCAAAAAATCAGCATACCCCGTTCCATCGTTATCTAAAACATTTTCACCATAGTTTAGAGCAATTCTACTTTTATTTATGAGTTCCTTCAGTTTTAGAATTAGTTCATCAGTTGTGGAAAATGAATTGACTTTAGCAGTTATACCTTTATTTTCAAGAGCTTTCTTAATCATAGGTGCTTCCATAGGTACAGCTATGACTTCGTGGTTTCCCTTAGCAGAAATAAAGATATAATGTCTTGCATGTGACTCAACTCCTAACATAAATTTAGAGTTAATATCGCTGTCTTCATTACTAACGATCAACCAGCTATCGATAGCTAAGTCATTTAAAACGGTTTGCGCTTTTTCAAATTTATTCATAAGTGTTATAATTTGAGGATTTTTAATTAAGTTTTTCAATCTTAACTCGCATTAAAATTATATACACAAAATTCTTTAATTGAACTAGTATGAAGTTAAAAGTTAAAGCAATGAATTATGAGTCCGGGAATAAAAAAGAAGTAATTTTGAATTACAGGGATGCTTTAGAACTTGGACAAAAAGCAGGAGAAAGAATTCGAATAAAGAATGTTAAGTCAAAATCTATTGAAGATCGATATTGGGTTGCTATTCTTGAAATAGATCACTCAAATTCTATCGTAAATTCTGGAGAAGTAGGATTCCCGTTAGACTTATTAAAAGAAAAAAGAGACATTAAGGAAAATATAATCCTTTCTATTAAACCAGCAGACCCACCTGATTCTTTTCGATTCATACAGAAAAAAATTAGAGCAGAAAAACTAACTAGTGAAGAAATTCATAGTATTATTAAAGATGCCGTATCGGGATCCTTATCTCGAATAGATTTGTCTGCTTTTATAACAAGCGTGTCAATTAATGGTATGGATGATGATGAAATGACCGCTTTAACGTTAGCTGAAGCAAGAAGCGGAGACATTTTTAATTTTGGAGAAAATGTATTCGATAAACATTCCACCGGGGGGGTTCCTGGAAACAAGGTTTCTCTTATCATAGTGCCTATCGTAGCTGCAGCGGGTCTTACGATTCCAAAATCTTCTACAAGGGCGATCACTTCACCTTCTGGTACTGCTGATTCTATGGAGGTTTTAGCACCTGTGGCTTTTGAATATGAAGAGCTAAAGGAAATAATATCAAAAGAAAATGCATGCCTTATTTGGGGCGGGGCTCTAAATACTGCCCCAGCTGATAACATTTTAATTGAAGTCGAAAGACCACTACATATGGATCCTGTAGGCCTAATGATTCCTTCTATTCTAACAAAGAAACTTTCATTAGGAGTAAAAAAATTAGTTCTAGATATACCCTGCGGGCCAGGTACTAAATTTCCTACAGCAGATAAAGGAAAAGAATTTGCTTATATCTTTAAAGAAATTGCTAAGAATGTTGGGATCGATGCTGAATGTGCATTAACACTAGCTCATCAACCAATTGGACATGCTGTTGGACCAGCAATTGAAGCTCTTGAAGCTCTTAATCTTCTTATGGATTATTCAAAAGGTCCAAATTCACTAATTGAAAAATCCACTGAATTAGCAGGTATACTATTGGAGATGGGTGGGAAAGCTCAAAGAGGTAAAGGCCAAACACTTGCTAAGGAGCTGTTAAGGACGGGAAAAGCTTATAAGAAGATGAAAAAGATAATAGAGGCTCAAGGAGGCAATCCTAGCATCAAACCTGAAGATATTGAATTAGGGCCCTATGAAAAAGAATTCTTTGCAGTAAAGTCTGGACATATTACTGAAGTTAAAAATAGTATTATCAATCAAATAGCTAAAGCAGCTGGATGTCCTTATTCTAAAAACTCAGGCGTGTTGATAATAAAAAAACAAGGTTCTAGAATAAAAGAAGGCGAATTAGTTTTCAAGATCTATTCAGATAGTCAAACTAAACTAAAGCGCGCCGAGAAAATATACAATTCTACTGGTGGACCAATTGTATTAGGGGGAATGATGATAGAAAGAATTTAAGTGGTCTTTCAAAACTTATGACTTTTACTCCAGCAGCTATTATAGAGGATCTTTCGAATGGCGATCTAGATAAAAATTCAGCACTAGAATTATTAATGGCATTAATTGATAATTCTGATCAAGTTCAAACGCGATTAGAGAGCATTAATATAATTCAAAAGTTAAATCTTAAATTAAAAAATGTTTATAACCTTTTAGAGAATTTGCTCATATCTGATAATGATGATAAAATAAAGATCCAATCTGCTAAAACTTTAATTGGTCTATATAAAGAAGAAGCGATTCCTCCTATAAAATGGGTACTAGTAAAAGATGCTTCTCTGATTGTAAAGATCAATTTAATCAATCAAATTGCAAGGATGAATAATGTAGAAGTGAAACAAATCTTATTGAAATTATTAAATAATATGCTTAAAAAGAAATATAAATATAATTTGAAAGGTTTCACTAATAGTGCCAATTTAGAGGCCTTAAATAGCAAGGAAATAGCTAATATCCTCATTAATTATCTGGTGATATCCTCACTCAAGCTTAAATTTGGTTATATTAAATTTGATTTTAGTGATGAGGGTGCAATACTAAGTCTTGATTTATCTAATGTAGATTATCAAGGTTTAAATCTAAATAAATTATTTAATTCGCTTGAAGCCATTTTATCTTTATCAAACTTGAAGAGATTAGATTTAAGCAATAATCATTTAAAGCGGTTCCCTGAAATAATAAATACAGTAAACCATCTTGAGGAATTGAATTTGAATTACAACAATATTTATAACCTCCCTGAAACTATTTCAACTCTTTCAAAGTTAAGAAACCTAAGTCTAAAATCGAACCACTTGAAAATGTTGCCTGAAACAGTTTATAATCTTAAATTTCTCGAATTTCTAATTTTAAGAGACAATTTGCTGAGTCAATTACCTTCAAAATTAGGAAAGATGAAAAAGCTAAAACTCTTAGATCTCCATCATAATAAACTCTCTGACTTTTCAATCGATTTTGAAATACCTAATAGCCTTGTTCAACTTGAATTAGGATGGAATGCGCTCAAGGATTTTCCAGAAGTAATAAGAAATTTGAATAATCTTGAAAGTCTAAGTCTTGAGCGTAATAAAATAACAAGTATTCCTTCTTGGATTTCATTACTTACAAGGCTTAAAAAACTTATTATTCATGATAATCAAATCAATGAACTCCCTCCTGAGTTAGGTTTAATTAGTAGTTTACAAGAATTAAATTTGAGAAACAATAATCTTGAATCGGTTCCTTCATGTATTTCCAGACTCAATGATTTAAAAATATTGAATCTAAGCTGGAATTCATTGAATGAAATTCCTTCTTGGATAAGCAATTTATCTTCTTTAGAAATACTTAATTTATGGGGAAATAAAATTGAAAAACTCCCAAAAGAACTTCTTATGCTTAAAAATCTAAAAATTATGTATCTTAATTTCAATAAAATTTCTGAAGCTTCTAAACAGTTAAAGCTTATGAGAGATAAAGGAATTATAGTTAACATTTAATCAGATATGATTGAAGAAATGAGTAATAAAAAGATTAATATTACCGCTGAAAATTGTGTTGGATGTCGAATTTGCCAACTAACTTGTTCATTTTTATATACCAAGACTTTCAATCCAAGCAAAGCGCGAATTAAAATTTCTGAAGTATATGGTTTAGTTCCAATTATTGAATTTTCCGATGATTGTGTATACTGTGGTGAATGCGCAAATAATTGTCTTTATGGAGCATTAGAATTGATTGAGGGGGGAAATGATGAATTTTAAAGGATATACTGGGAACATTCTCGATATAGATCTTTCAAACAACAAGATAAAAACTCAAAAAGAGAAATTCGAAGATTTAAAAAAATTTATTGGAGGGATGGGTATAAACTGCTTATTAGCAGCAGAACGCTTAAAACCTCAATTAGATCCCTTTTCTCCCGAAAATCCAATCATTATTGGCACTGGACCTTTAGTTGGTACAATAATGCCTGGCTCTTCAAGAACAACAGGTATAACTAAATTTCCAGCATCAGGAGCAATTGCTAATGTCTGTGGAGGAATGAGTTTTGGATTTCAATTAAAACAAGCTGGATATGATCACTTAATTATTTCTGGAAGATTAGAGAAACCTTCCTATTTAATGATAACCAATAATCAAATTGAATTAGTTGAAGCGAAAGATCTCTGGGGAAAAGACATTATTTTTACTACTGACTTTATGTGGAAAAACTATAAAGATTGTGGAGTCATAGCAATTGGACAAGCAGGTGAAAATAAAGTTTATGGTGCTCTAACTCTCATCGATAAAACGTCTACTTTTGGACGCGGTGGATTAGGGGCAGTAATGGGGTCCAAAAACCTAAAAGCTATTGTGGTACGTGGAAGTAATGGAATTGAAATAGCATATCCAAAAGAATTTCGGGTAAAATATCAAACTTTTATCGAAAGAATAAGAAATTATCCTCAACGTGAATCATGGATCGAATTAGGGATGCTTAGAAGTTTACCTGTTGGAATGATTTTGAATGCTAAAGGAGAAAAAAGGAAAGCTAGGCAATGTAATGATCGGAACTATCTTAAAATGATAAAGAAAAGAAGATTTGCTTGTCCTACATGTCCAATGGCAGATAAAGACATACTTGAAATAAGAGAAGGTGAATTTAACGGATTAATTAACTATACATCCTCAGTGATCAATCCTTTTTTGATGTTAACTAGTGATTGTTTGAAATCATATTCAGAAGCAATCAAAATTTATGACTTAATCAGTCGATACGGCTTAGATTCGCTCACTATGACTTCATTAGTCGACATTATCTCCAAAATGGTAAAAAAAGATGAACTTTCGAATGAAGATCTTGGATTTGAATGGAAAGAAGATTTTTCTTCTTTTAAAAAGCTTATCGGACTTATTACATATAAGGAGGGAATAGGAGATATAATTGCAAAGGGCTGGGCTAACGTTAAACAAGTAGATGATAATTTTGAAGAAGAAAAACTCACGGTTAAAGGATTAGATGTAGTTTTTGAACCTCGCTTTTTAAAACTTGGAACGATGGAATTCGAGCAAGTTGTAAACCCAAAAGGTGCACACGTAGCTTCTGGAGGTTCTCCAACTTATGTAGGAGCTGGAGGAGGTTTAGGAAAAATGAAATCACATTTTGATAGAATGGGCATTCCAAGAAATGCACATGAAAGAATATTCAAACCTCCTAAAGCAGAGATGTTCATAAATGTAGGGCGCTTAACAAGGTATTCAGAAGATTGGTATACTGTGTTAACTTCATTGGGTTTATGTGCTAGAGCCCAAATGAATCGATTTTATAGCTTGGATTTAGTGACTGAATTTTACAACCTAATTACTGGATTTGAGTCAAGTAGGGAAGAACTTATTTTAGCTGCCGAAAGGTCGTGGAACTTATTAAAAATCCTTAACGTGAATGAAGGATTCTCTCGAAAAGATGATAGATTCCCAAATAATTGGTTTAAGCCTTTAAAGTACGGAGAAAATAACTTGGAATTATATGACTTTTATGGAAATGTGCAGATTACTCCAAAAATCGCAAATCAATTATTGGATGATTACTATGATGAACGTGGTTGGGATACAGCTACTGGAATACCTTTAAAATCTAAACTACAAGAGCTAGATTTGATGAAATATCTTTTTTAAGGAATCAAGAATGATAATTATTAACTTAACACTTGTCATTTTCTGTAAAAATGGACGCTCCCGATAGGATTTATAAAAATTACCTTCAAAAATCAATTAATAAACATTTAGCGATAGATCTTTTAATATCAACAATAGAAAACGTTGAAGACGTTCAAATAAGAATTGAAAGCATTAAATTTCTTGAACAAATGGGAGTTAAAGATGAATCCGTATTTACCTTGTTAGAAAATTTGTTAATTTCAGATTCGCACAATAATATTAGAACTTTTGCAGCTGAAGTTCTAAAAAATAACTTTTTAGAAAGGATTTTTAAACCAATGAAGTGGGTATTAGAAAATGAAGATTATCTTCCCATTTTATTAATTGCTTGTAATGCGTTAGCTAAAATGAACACAGAGTATTCAAAAGAGCTACTCATCAATGCTATATTAACATCGAATAATCAATGTTTTAAAGTATCTCAAGATTCAATTCATAAGTATAGTACACTCGATTTGGGAAATATTCTAAAAAATTCTTATATCATTGAGGAACTTGAGAATAAATTTGGCCAATTTACTTATGTAGTAGACGCTCTATTTGTGACAGAGTTAGATCTTTCTGATGTTAGCAGTCATGTATTTGGATGGAACGTCCTAAATAAATTTCCAGAATATTTGGTAGAATTAAACAATTTAAAAAAGCTTAATTTAAGGTTTAATCGATTAAAAAGACTCTCTAATTCATTAGGAAAACTAAATAACCTAATTGAGTTAGATCTGAGTTATAATAAAATAAAGAGTTTACCTGACTCAATAGAACATTTGAAATCATTAAAATTTTTAAGCTTAAAATACAATAAGGTAAGGAATCTACCTTTTTCAATCGGCAAGTTAAAAGATTTGCAGAAACTAGATTGCAGGTCAAACTTATTAGGTTCATTGCCGAAATCCATGAAAAACTTTTCCAATTTGGAGGTTTTAGATCTTCATGGAAATTTACTTGAAGATTTTCCAAAACTGAAAGGATTAAAATCTCTTAAAATGTTGGAATTAGGACTAAATAACTTTGAAAAACTTCCAAAAGGGATTAAATATCTGAAAAGCTTGAAAATCTTAGGGTTAGGTGGAAATAAAATTAAACATCTACCTAAATGGATAAATTGTCTAAAACAATTAGAAACTTTGAAACTTTATGACAATGAGATTATAGAACTACCAACTAATATAGGAGAACTTAGTAATATAAGAGAATTAGCTTTATGGAATAATAAAATTAGCTCATTACCAGATGGATTCAAGAAGCTAAAAAATTTGAAAATATTAAATTTAAATTGGAATGAATTTAGTTCATTACCCATTTGGATTGGTGAGTTAAAATCTCTTGAACAGTTATCTTTATGGGGAAATAAAATAGAGGATCTACCATTCTCTCTCCAAAATCTTTCAAACTTGCGAATTTTAGATTTAAATTTTAATTTAATCACTGAAACTCCCGAATTTCTTAAAAATTTGGAGAGAAAAGGATTAATGATATACAAGTAAATTCAAATATATTGGTAATTTTAGCTATTTGTCAATTAACTCCAATTGAAAATAGTATGGAAAAAGTACCGGCAGATCTTTTAGATAAATTTCTCGATAAATCTTTAGATAAAGATTCTTTGTTAGATCAACTAACAACTTTAATAGAAAGTGGAACTTCCGTGAGTTTAAGAATTTCAGCTATCGATATAATTAATAGAATCAGAAAAGAAGGTATCAATTTTGGTGCAAAATCGGATATTATTTTCCAAGTATTTGAAAATCTTTTAATTTCTGATTCAAGTGAAGCAATAAGAAGCGCAGCAGCTAGTTTTCTGAGTGGTAACTTCGAAGAAAGGACATTCAACCCGATGTTATGGGCATTATATCATGAAATTTCTCCTGCTACTTTAGCCATTATTATCGAGGCTCTCGTAAATTATATTATTAAATCGGTACATCTTAACCTAAGGTTTTTGGAGAATAATGTCCAAGATATTGACTTTAAAGTTTGTATTGAAGAACAATCGATGAAAAACATCACAAAAATCAAAGATATAATGATCAATTATTTAATTTTAATTTATTTAAAGAAAGTATTCTGGCGCTTAAAATATAAAATTCAAGAGTGTCACATTGTTTCTTTGGATTTCACTTTTAAAGAATTAACCGTGTTTCCTGAATCCTTGAAATATCTTCAGGGACTTAAAAGGCTCATCTTAAAATACAACCAATTGACTAAAATACCCCGTTGGATAGATTCGTTAAACTCTTTAGATGTCTTAAATTTAAATGTGAACAATATTAATGAAATCCCTTCCACAATAGGTGGTTTACAATGGTTAAAAGAGTTATCTTTATGGAAAAATGAACTAAATTACTTACCAGAAAGTATTTCTGAACTTAATAATTTGGAAATTTTAAATTTAAGATTAAATAATTTAGAGTTTTTACCTGAGAGCTTAGGAAACCTGGGAAATCTCAAAATTCTAAATCTACATGATAATAAGCTAACTAAGGTCCCAGAATCTATAGTAAATTTAATTAAATTAGAAAATCTGAATCTAAGTTGGAATTTACTCAAGGCTCTACCGATTTCTCTTACAAAATTATCCTCACTAGAATATTTAGATTTGGAAAGAAATGATTTAGAACAAGTTCCAGACGATCTCAGTAATATGCATTCTTTAAAATATTTGAATCTAAGTGATAACAACTTAAAAAAGTTTCCAGAGAATATTAAGTTTCCAAAAGGTTTAAAAATTTTAAATATTTCAAGGAATAATTTAACAAGCTTTCCCAAAGAGCTTATTCAACTCGAATTCTTAGAAGAGATTTACGTTGGGCAAAATAATTTTAAAGAACCAATAGGCGATATTCAAACTTTAAAAGAGAAGAATGTTAAAATAATTGAATGAAATTTTATTGTGTTTCATACAAGCGTTCTATTTCTTCAACAGTAGTAGAATCTTTAGGGCCTTTATCTCTTCGAATTCGGTGAAATACTGGAAATCTCATTGAATATCCTAGAGAAGAAAATTTTTCACTTCTTGTAATTTCATCTCCGAAGATCTCTATAACGAATTCAGGATTTAACCATTGATCTGGTTTGTCATCACAAATAACCTCAAATGGCTTTCTATCTACTTCATGCTTTTTCATTTCATCCTTCAAGGTTTCCATTATTTCATCCGTCCAACCCGAAGAAATTCTGGTAAATGCTTCGAATTTGTCATTTAAAGGATCATATACCGCACCAATATAAGTTCCATAAACCCCTTTTCTTCTTCCTCTGCCATAAAATGCTCCAATTAATGTTACATCTATAGAATCTTTTAATTTACCCCCTTCTAAACCCTTCAACTTAATCCAGTGGAATCCTCTATTACCTGCTTGATAAGTCGAATTTTCTTTTATGGATTTTGCCATTATTCCTTCATTACCATTTTCCCTAGCAACATTGAAGAAATCAATCAATTCTTCTGTATTATGGATGATTACGGATTTTACTAATCTAATCTCATCTTGCTCATCGACAATTTTCTCAAGAGCCTCTCTACGAATCGGGAAAGGTTTATCTATCAGTGAATCTTGCTCTAAAACTAAAAGATCAAACAGGAAAAGGCATACGGGAATTTCTTTTGAGATATCCTTTACATCATATTTTCTTCTTCTTTTGCTTAATACTTGAAAAGGACGCATTTTTTCATAAAACGCATCCATTGCGACTACCTCACCTTCAAGGATTGCGTTTTCTGTTCTAATACATTTTCTGATTGCTTCGCAAACATCAGGATATTGTTCAGAGATATCCAACATCAATCTCGAAAACAACTGAACTTTCGAGCCTTGCTTATGGATCTGGAGTCTCTCTCCATCAAGTTTATACTCCGCTGTACAAGGTACTCCTACCTTTTCTAAGATCTCACTATAAGGTACTCTTGAGGCCAACATGCTTCGAATAGGTGTTCCATATTCTATTGAAACATCTTTTATGGATTCAATCCCTTTCTCTGCTAACATTTGAGCAATCTCACCTAAATCTGGATGTATATTATATGCGTATTCGATTATCGGTCTATTTTTCTTATCTCCAGTAAAACCTAAAGTCAATCCATCAATTATAGTAAGTGTTGAAACACCTACTCTAAGTGTTGAAGTGATTATCCTTAGTAAATATTTGGTTTCCAGTGGTGAGCAACGAGTCATCAAACTCCTCAAAATTCCTAATTTAGAATCATGAGAGCCGACTCCTTCAGTTTCTGCTATCTTTTTTAAAGCTTGATATATTTCTGAAATATTTAATGTTTCCTTATCGCCTACATTTTTATCAAAATCAAAAAGTGATTTCTGCTTCTTTTTCTTTGATAGAATTATCTCTGCTGTAACTCCTATATCTCCTTTTTTTAGTAAAATGTCTTTAATCTTCGTTCCTTCGATACCCGAATGAACGGACAATGCTTCAATGATCATTTTTTCAGCAATTCCAATTTTAGGTGCTTGTTTAATGTTTGAAACTAATTGACCTTGAAGGAGATAAACAATTTTATCCACATCCTCATAATTCTTACTATCCTTAATTTCTTGAAAGAAATTAGATAAGTGATCAATCATTTCTAATCTTTTACTCGTACTCTCGAGTTTAAAAAATAGACTTGCTAATTTTTTAAATTTCATGTTCGATACAAAGAAACCTCTCGGTTTTAATGTGATATTAAAAAAGAATAAGAAAAAAAGAGTTATAATAATTTTGTATTGTATTTTCCACTTATCTTATTAATGCTTCATTTTCCAATCAACTTTCCAAGTTCAACAAATTTCTTTTGAATTTCTGTTTTCACATTTGTAGAAATACCCTTAAAAGAATCTGAACTAAATGAAATTTTTGAACCTTCAGTTACTTTAAATGAACATATTGGTCCATCCATCATTTCCACAGAATAGCTACCATCTCCCTTTTTAGAAACCCATATATCGTCATAATGCTCCATAATTCCAACTAAAACAAAACCAATTTTAGCTTCTAATTCTAAGTTTAACTTTGGAGCACTTGGGACTGGTTTGGGTTCAATAGCTGGAAGTTTAACATCTGGTGATTCAATATCTTGATCTATAACTGGTTTTAAATCATATTCAGAAGCGGACCTAATGTCCGGCTTAGAAGTAGTAGAACTGGGTTCTTTTATTGGTTCAGTTTCTACAACCTTTATGGGTTTTACTTTCTTGATGGGTTCTTCTTTTTTAATGGGTTCACTCACAATGGGCTCTTCTCTAATCACTTTTACAGGTGTGGGCTCTTTTTCCATGAGGTCGAATGTAACTACAAAATTTTCTAATTTTTTACAATCGCTATTTAATAATTTTTCTAATTCAGCATATTGCTCATCTGTTGTCGGATCTCTGCCTATTTTCCTCTGATCAATTTCCCGAATACTTTTGATATCTCTTCCAATTATGCTTTTACCAACAGTGTAGCCATGTCCCTTGAGGGATTCGGCTTGCCTTAATGCAGTTCTTCTCGCTACTAAACCTTGCATGCTTCCATGCCATAACCAGACCACTTGATTTGATTCATCTAATATTATTATAGATCTCTCATTAGTGAGATTTTCTTCACCCCAACTTATCGGTTCACTAACCCCACCTTCTAAAACGTTAAACATTAGCGCGTACGAAGGAATAACTTTCTCAACTCTTCAAAAAATTGTGTAATACAGTATATTATTCAAATAGTTTTGACAAATTTAAAAATTGAGTTTTCAAAAGGGAAAATAAAAGATTTACTTTCTATTCAAAGAAAATAAAGAAAAAATTTATGAAGATTTGAGACATATAATAGTAAATATTTAGTGTTTTAGAATTAAGTATTAATATCTTATAGGTAATACTATATGGATTTTGAAAACCTTATCAGAGATTCGATTAAAAAATATACTGCTTTTGAACCAATAGAAAAGCAAGATGATGAAAGTTGGATAAGATTAGATACGAACGAAAATGCGTATCCCCCTTTAACTGAAATAATAGAGGATTTAAAAAATTCCTTAAACGATTTTCCTAATCTTAACAAATATCCAGATCCACTTGCTCTTGAGGTGAGAAAGGCTATCCTCAATCAATTATTAAGAGACAAAGAAACACTAACTGATCGTAATACTGTAGTTATTGGAAATAGTGCAGACGAGATTCTTGATATTATATCCAAAGTTTTTATTGACCCTGGTGATGAAGTAATCGTTTTTTATCCAAGTTACGGAATGTATAAAGTATTAGCGAATCTTTATGGAGCAAAAGTTAAAGAAATAAAACTTAATGAAGATTTCTCTATTCCAGACAGTGCATTTAATGTTCAAGGAAAGATAATGTTTGTTAATTCACCTAATGATCCTAATGGTAAATCCTTTCAAACAGATGTGATTGAAAGGTTATGCAACGCATTCTCTGGAATTGTTGTTGTTGATGAAACCTATGGAGATTTCTCAGAAACTACATGTTTACCATTATTACGGAAAATAGATAATTTAATTGTGTGCAGATCTCTTTCTAAGACATTTTCTTTAGCTGGTTTAAGTTTAGCTTATGCGTTATCAAATGCTAAAATCACCAAGGAAATGAACCAAGTTAAATTACCATACAATACTAGTTCTTTAGCTCAGCAAGCAGCACTCTCTTGTATAAAGCACCGAAAGAAGGTCTTTGAACAAAATCAAAAAATAATTAATGAAAGAATTAGACTTTCTGAGGATTTAAATAAATTCAAGGGAATCAGAGTAATGCCATCAGATGCTAATTTCATTTTTATAAAATTTGACGATCAATCAATTACTTTAAAATTTTTATGGGATCTCCGAGAATTGAAGATTATGGTGAGACATTTTAGTAAACCCAATTTATACAATTTCCTACGCGTCACGATCAGCACTGAGGAAGAAAATAATAAGTTTTTATCTACTTTTCACGAAATTGCAAAGAAATATTTATAGCATATTTCTTATATATTCAAGATAGAATATTTTTTTATATCAATTATTACTGGGGTTAAGTATCATTCCGAATTTTTTTTCCGTTCCAAAAGAAAATATTAAATGCAAAAACTGTGGTTATATCCTCGTTAGGCCGTACCCGAAAGATCAGCTTTGTCCAAAGTGTGGAACATTCATTCCTGAAATTAAGTTCAATTATTCAACTGAAGATGCCGATTCTAATGGTAGAAAAATTCCAAAGAAATTCGAAAAAAAAAAGAGCACAGTCTCGGATAAATTTGGGGATAAGATTCAAGTAAAGAAGGATATAGGAGTAAATCTCAATGAAAAAATTGAATTAGTCGGGATAACATCAAAAGATCGCACCCAATTATATTGTAATAATAATGGTTTGAAATACTTACTTGAACTGACAAATAATCTCGATTTCATAGCAACAAGCATACTAGGGGGAGTCTTGGACAAGATGCTCTTGATATCGGAAAAAGAAGGAGAAAAAAAATGCCAGTTTTATGTAAGAAATGATATTATTTATATAATTTTTGGTACATTTCCAGATATGCAAGCAAAGTGGTTTTTGGAGCAAATGGCTAAATTTTATGAAGAACTAATTGTTGGAAAGGATGTGAATAATTTAGATAAGTTAGAAAAACATGAGATCGATAGAAAGTTTGAAGCAAGACTTAATTACATAAATAAAGAATTTAAGGACTTGATAGATAATCAAGTTGTCTCTGATCAAGATTTTTCCTATGTAGAAGATCAGATTAGAGTAGATTATTTAGGTTTATCATCCATGTCAATTGGTGTAATCTCGCTATTAGTTGGAGACGAATTAGAACTTGAAGCCCCCGGAGAATATGATGATCCCGAGGAGGAAAAAGAGATGAAGGAATCTGCTCTTACTGCTAGGATCGAGGCAATTGCAGCCAATACATTAGGGAATACAGGTGCTTATCCAAGATGGATTGCGGTGAAGTTAGGATTTCAAAATTATAGATTTTTAACTTTTAAAAAGTATCCAAATGAATATTTTTTATACATACTCTCAGAAGGAAATTTGAAGAAATTAAGTCTATTAGAAGAAGAATTTGATAAGTATATCCAACATGTGGTTGATTCCCCTTTTTCTGGCACTTTAAAACCTTTTAACCGCTTAAAATCCACCTTTAAAGAGATGTTATTAAAGAAGAGAGTATACAAATGACCAAGTTATATTTAAAAGTAGATCAAGTTATTAATAAATACCTTCAGTTAGATTTGAGAAGGGCTGAAGCAATTAAATTCTTAATTCTAATTTTGGATAACTGTGATGATGAAAAGGAACGAGTTTCCTCACTGGTTGCTTTAGCAAATCTTGGAATGCATTCATCCAAATATTTTGAGCTATTAGAAAGAATAATGGTTACTGATTTGAATGAGAAGATCCGAAATATAGCGATTGTTCTAATAGGTCAAAATTTTCCAAAAAAGGCACTTCCATTGATGACTTGGGGAATTAAGTACGAAAAATCCTATTTTACGTTAATTTCTATTATAAAAATATTAGATAAAATAGCGAGTGAAGAATCTAAAAAATTAATTCTTACAAAATTATCACATGTTATTGATGAAAACAAGGAAGATTATCTAAATCGATATATATCAATGATAAAAAGATTAGATAATAAATTTGGATTACAAAACTTAACACATGCACAATTGTCGAGTATTTTAATAAATTTATTAACCATATTAAATCTTTCAAGAATATATCCAAATTTTTATTATGAAATTGATAAACAAAATTTAACTGTAAATGAATTAGATCTTTCAGATTTAGAATTAGAACCTAAAGGACTACCTTTTGGTTGGAAGAATAATATCTCAAATATTTCAGATGTAATTGGTTTAGTTAATTTAAAAAATCTTAAAAAACTCGATCTTTCCAATAATCAAATAGAGCATGTAAACAATATAGTGAACTTACAAAACTTAGAATATTTGAACCTTTCAAACAATAAGATAAAAGATATTAGCGAGATGAATTTTATAAACCAACTTTCTAATCTTAGAACCTTGGATCTCCACGGTAACCCTATCGTGAAAGATTTATTACCCAATAATGTCAAACCTTTATTAAAAGTCATATCAAAAACCTATTTTGAAGACGCAGAAGAAGTTTTTGAAAAATATTTTATTAAAAATTAAATTAAAAAAAGGAATATATTTAGACAGAAGTAAATTCTGTTTTCTTTCCAACTCCGAACAAACCTAAGGCAACTGCTAATTCTTTATGATCCTTTGCATATTCTCTAGCTGGAATTCCTTGCATTACAGCGTCAATTGCTTGTCTAAATGATTTTGCTCCTGCAATAGGTCCATCTGGATGAGCATGAATAGCTCCACCACTTCCAATCATTATGTTAGTCCCTAAATCAGCAACACATTTTTCAACAAGACTCTGTGTAATACCTCCACTTGGCATTGGCATTGTTCTCTTGATATGTGGGGCATTTCGCATTGGCATCACCATTTGTCTAGCAGTTTCTTTGAATCTATCTGCAGTAGTTGGAGCCTTTCCGTATGGAGCCGGGTGAACTATGAAATCACACCCTGCTAATCGCCCAAATTTACCAAGTACTAAAGGACTAGAAACACCACTCACAGGATCTTGATATAATGTTCCAGCGAAATCCATGTGCCCTAAAATTGGTACTTTTACAGAAGGATCTTCCGCTAATTTTCGTAAGGCAGAATATCCTACTGAGATGTGATTGACCATTATTGCATTCGCACCATGTTCTTGAACTATATCAGCTAGCTCAAACATTCTGTCTACCCTATCCGTTATGTTTACAGTATATAGAGTTTTTTCACCTTTTTCTGAATCCGCTTTATCTAATGCTTCCATAAAAGCCGTAACTCTCTCTGTGATCGGGTTAAATTCAACGTCAGCGATTAACTCATCGTCTTTTATAACATCACATCCTCCAACAGCAGCTTTATAAGCTAATTCTGCCCCTACTTTTGGATCTGTATAAACACAAGGTTTGATCATATTATTTAATAATGGTCGCTCTTTTACTCCCAAGATTTTTCGGATTCCCACATCTCCAAATTTTGGTCCTTTAAAATCTTTTAAGAACGCTTTTGGAAATCTAACATCTACTAATTTAAGAGGTCCTCCCATTGAAATGTTCCCATAGATTGTAGTGAATAACATGGGGAATTGTGGTTTGAAATTCAAGGGATATGCAATTTGTACGACGTACTGATACATCTTTGGACTACCGAAAAAATCTTCAGCACCTTCATATTCAAAATCAGGAAATCTCCACCATCCGATAACCTTAGCAACATGTTTTCTTCTTGTTTCTGGAGTTTCTGCTGGGACAGGGACAAATGTTCCCGTGGATTGCTCTACACAAACCGCTTGCATCATATAGAATGCATCCATTTTTCTGTGGAGCATTGCGGTATAAGTACCAATGATATGGTTCTCATAATCAATGTCTTCAGGTAAAGCATTAGGCTTTGACAGATTTTCCATATCAATTTCATCAAATTCTTTTGGAATTTTTCCTTCCAATGTGATCACGTTTAATTTTTATTGGTGGATTCATTAATGAACAAGAATTTATAAATTTCCCGATTAAATTAGAGATTTTTTTCTCTGATTTTAGAAAAACTTAAATGGTAAGCGTTTTATACCTAATTTATAGAGATTTGAAAAATTGAGATGCCTTTATTTGGAAAATAAAGATGATTATTATCAATATGCGCTTTATCATACAATCTCGGATTTTGCTGATTTATCAATTGCAGAAATCATCATCTTACAATTTTTAGCTCGATATTCAGAACCAGTGGTGAGACACGTTTTATTCACTGAAGTTAAGCAATTTATTGAGTTTAGAGAGCGTAAATCTCCAGTAGAACTTGAAGATAATCCTCAATCCCTTAAATTTCAAGAATTTATTACTGTGCCTAAAAAATTGTCAACCGGAAAATTCTATTATAGCCTTGACAAACTTGAAAAACGAGGGTTACTAACTTATAATGGTACAACTGGAAAAGTCGCAGTAAATCCTACTAATTACACTAATTTCATACCAAAATTATTGCTTAAATTCCTTATAAATAATAACGTTATGGAATCAACTGAATATCGTGAAAATTTCTTCAAAAAATTTTTAGATAAAGTTGGAACTCAAAATTTTAATAGAGTATTATCTATTTGGTTATCTGAATTTGTCCCACTGTCAATTCTAAATCAAATCTCATCATTTAGCAACGAGATTTATATCCTTTCAAAAAATGAAATTAACCAATCGAAATCTGCTATAAATAAGGGGAAGTATCGTTACAGTGAAATTGTAGGGGGTCTTTTTCGAGAAAGAGAAAATTTTTTCGATGCCACTTTTATACCAGTATATAAAAAAACTCCAAAGTTTTATGAAATGACAAGAAATGAGATCTTAAAGGAAGTTGTAAGGGTAACCAAACCTAAAGGATATATTATTCTTGTTGCTGTTGCAGATTTTCAAATGACAGATAATATCTTTATCAATGAGTTGATTAAGTTATATAAAGCAGCACTTATCAACCGTATTTATACATATGATGAATTATATTTAGAGATGAATAAAAACGGATTAAATAATATTGATATCTTTGAACATCAAGGTTTGCTTATAGGAATAGCTTCAAATCCACATTAAAATTAAAATAAAAAAGAAATATAAAATAAAAAAAAAATTATTCTTTTGCTTTTACTTTGGTTACTGATTTAGATTCTAAATAAGTATCTTCTAAAACATTAAGATATTCAACTAAAACTTGCTCTGCTTTCGACTTTTTTTCGTACTCTGCCTTAATTATGTTCAATAAGTATTTTGGAAAGATCAAATTGACGTAAAAATCAGATAATAAAGCGTAATATTCATTGTTAGAATCATCTTGAAATACTTGGATCATTTGGCTTTCCCAGAGCATTTTAAGTACGTCATCAATATCTTCTACTCCTTTTTTCTTGAGTTTTTCAAGATCATTTTTAGTGACAATAGCATTTCTAAGTAATTTCAAAGTTTCATATACTTGAGGATTTACAATGATATCTATTACTCTTAAATTATCTTGTTCCGATGGTTTATAATTCTGAAAGAACTTTTTGACTTCTACTCGATAATCCTCAGCTAATTGAGCAGGTAACCCTCGATCTGCGGGATCTTTTAAAAGCTGAACTGGAGGTGTCCTTAACATCATAATATCATGAGTGAGAAAGATCAACTCAGACGGCATTCCTTTTACAGATGCTTCCTTCACAAGTTCTCGTTTAATTAATTCAGTCAAGACTCCTTCTAAATCGACGAAACCTTGTTTATACTTATCTTTCAACCACACCATTAATTCTGATTTTGAAACAACACCTTCTTCTCTCAACCTGCTAATTATCATTCTCTTGATTTCATCTTGGTAAGTTATCGCAATTCTTTGTTCGTCATTGAGGGTGGGATAGATAGACAATCTCTGGAAGAGTGAAGGTATCATGCTTAGATAAGCTTCCTCCTCCAAATTCTGCAGAATGATCCTAGAAACATCAATCAAACCTCCCTCATATGAATCTGGGTCGTCGTCAAGGTTTAATAATAGTAGAACATAATATCCTTTTTCAGGTCCGGTATAGTATGAAGCAATATTTAATGATCCAACCATTAAACTGATCATACCGGAGTCACCACTATATTCATGTGTACTATAGACCTGCATTAGAGTTTTATCGGTAACAATTATCTCTTCTGGATATTTTGCTAGTATTTCAGTACCGACTCTTTCATCCCATTTCATCACAACTAATCCAACTGGCATTTTAATCAACACC
Organism: uncultured archaeon; assembly: GCA_964632315.1. Classification (GTDB taxonomy): domain Archaea; phylum Asgardarchaeota; class Lokiarchaeia; order Sigyniarchaeales; family SOKP01; genus SOKP01. The sequence continues at coordinate 78,583 of CAZWEM010000002.1, read as the reverse complement.
TCCCTCATTTTCAGGAGTTTTTGGCATAGTTTTCTTTCTTTTCGTGTCAATTCCTAAAATACTTCCTAGTGATAAACCTATCATGTCCCATTTATCTCCTTGTTCTTTTAGGATATATTCCTCTTTACTTGGATACAATAGACTATCTGATATCGATTTGCGTCCTTTTATCTCTTTTTTCATCGCTCTTGTCCTCTTAACAAACTTTGGAATTCTTGCTTGTTGGATTGCTCGATATGCTACAAGTGAACCTACAACAGCAGCCACACCAACCACAATCAGTATGAAATAAAATGTTGGAACCCCCGGAAAGATTTCATTCATCTTTACATTGAGTGTAATTGTATTCTGTTCATTAAGGAAATTTGTCTTTTCAATGTGTAATTCAAGCCTGAAGAATTCAGGTACAAAGAATGGATCCGCCAGGGCAGGAATATCGAATTGATATACTCCATCATCTATTTCGTTTGCATCGTATCTGGTTCCACCAATCATTAAGTATACTTCCGCTCCAGAAACCGTAGCTGAACTATTATTCGGATCAGTTAAAGTTACTTGGAATTGCAAAGATTTTGCTGCGTCAATTTCTATTTCATTATCGATGCTCATTTGTATTGAAAATACTCGTTTTTGTACGGTTAAAGTCATAACAGAAGTTCGATATTCATAATTATCCTTGCGTAATGTAATCAAGATGGAATATTCTCCACTTGATAGTGATTCCGTGTCTAAATCAAGTACATAATAATTCTGAGAATTTTCAATTAAAGAGCCAGTAAAAGTTTCCCCTGAGATTGGGTATCCATTTGAATCTAACTTCTGAAGAATATAACTTAATTCATCAGCATTAGAAATCGGTGAGGAACTTAAGACATCAATGTATCTAAATGTAAAGTTATGTACATCAAGTATGTATATTTTTTCATTGACATAGAAAACATTACCCGTTGAGTTTAATTCAGTAGGCCTATCCATAATATTAATTTGAAAAGTGGTGTATGGTAATCCGTCTGTAAAGTTTTGCTTTGTCGCTATTAACTGGATATTATATACGGAAGTTTCAGTAGCGTTGCCCGTATCAAATAAAAAAGTATAATATCCATTTCCCTTGACAGAATCAGGTTGAATTACTCCAGATCCGAAGAACCAACTGAAACTAACTGTAGCTCCCTCAATATTCCAACCAGTTGCAATTTCAGAATATCTAATCGTAATATTGAATTGCTGATTCCAATATGTATTAATTACATATGGAGAATATTCGTTATTAGTTGTATAATTATGCACTGTAAGTTGAGTTAAAATAGATTGTACCTTGAATAATATCTGAAGCTCATGAGGTGCAGTATATGGAGATTTTCCACCTTTAATGCTAATGTAATAGGAATAACCCCCAACAAAATTAAATGCTGATGTGTTAAAGGTGTATGAATAAATTCCTGTTGCAATCTTGTAACCGAGTAAATTAATCTGAGTTCCAATTGGATTAAGGGAATCATAAAGGAATTGTAAGTATAAAGAATCTGGGTCACTTAAAATAGTTCCATTTGTTGGATCACTGGTAGTGAAATTGAATGTAACGGTTACCTCATCTCTCCAGTAAATATCATTAGAAAAATCAAGTGGGCTTTTGGAAATTAGATTTAATGATGAATTATAATCACTGATTACAAAATTAATCACTAAATTAATTCTCACAGTTTGACTAGAGTAATTCTGCTTCCCAAAAAAGACATCTATAATATACGTGCCATTTGGCTTTGTAGATGTATCAAATCCATCAAGATAATAAATTTTTTTGTTCGAATCATATCCAAGAGGAATATTACCAGAAGAAGATTCAGCATCACTGCTATAATTATACGATTGTATGTCAAGATCAGTAATTGATTGAGATGTTAATGAATCAGTGTAAGTGAATGTAAAATTAAAAGACTCAAATTGGTCTATACTTTTAAAAACTGTAGGAAGTGACAAGCTGCCATTTAATCTTGTTGGACGTTCTAAAATTGATAAGGATATTATTGCTGCTCTGTCTTCATAGTTAAATTTTTGAAGTGTTACGTATACAAAATAATCCCCTACTTCCATAACGTCAGTTCCAATACTTAGAAGATAAAGGTTGCTAGGTAGTTCAGTTAATACTCCGGAATCTGTCTCGCCAATTATAGGATTACCTAATTCATCTAATTTCTGCCAGAAGTAATTAACGTCATTAGCACTGTCAATCAAGCTATCTGAGTTTGTATCAGTATAATTGAATATGAAAGTTTGTGAATCAAGCGCATATACATTTTCGCTAATGTATAATACTTGACTTGTTCCATTAATTAAGGTGGGACGATCAAGTATGAATACATCGAAATTCACATTCACTTGTGATGTATAATTCTCTAATTCCGCTGAAACTTTGAACTTAAACAATCCCGTATTAGGTGATGAAGTGGTATCTATCTGTAAAACATAATACTCTTCATAGCCAGTACGCGTATCGCTCATGATTGAACCAGAACCGTAATCCCAATTAAAATTAAGAGTAGCACCCAACAGTGGATTATCTGTATTACTATTATTATACAATATAGAAACATTCATTGATTCTCCATAGTATTGAGATATAGAAGTTATACTTTGTGTTGGATTTGAGTAATTATAGAAAGTAAGACTAGTAGGAACACTATTTACCTGGAAACTCATTATAGCAGGATCAGGATCAATATAGCCAATTTTACTCCCATATACACTTAAAGTATAAGATAATCCTGCAGTCAATGAACCAGAATTAAGTGTGATTGAATAATTTCCATTACCTTGATCATCCATATCTCCGCTAAGCAAGATGGAACTGAATCCAACTTTTCTTACTTTATAGATTGCATAATCCGGGCTCGAAATCGCGCTCCAGCTATTTCCTCCGTCACTTGAAATCGTATAATTGACTTCAAAGCTCATATTGTCTCCCCAATCAGTGGATGTGTCCCAAGTTTGATTTCTAAACTCGGATAAGAAGTTATCTAAATTGATATTCATTTCAAATTCCAGAAGAGATGCCTTACTTAGTGTGTAGTTATACGAAGTAACAAAATCTCCTTTTACCCACTGATCTGAATAGGTAACATTAAATGGTCGATTTGGTGTACCATAAAATTCCAGCGAAAATTCATAGACGTCATTCAAATACCAAAAACCATAACCTCCTAAAGTTTGACCCGTGGCGATTCCATCAGGATCAGTAATAAGGCTCGTTATTAAATCCTTTGTAGAATTGTTTCGAACCTCCACGATGATATATTGAATAGGATCGGGAATTCCTGTATAATCGAATACTCTAATCTCTAATTTTGACATGTTGAGTTTTATAAATTGATTGCATGTTTGAGTGTATGTAATATTAACGGTACCATTACAATTTGCTGAAGTATTTAGCCATGATAATTCCATTCTCAATCCAAAAGCATCAGTAGCTTCAGTAACATTAATGTTAATGATATCAGAAGTCTCAGTGACATAATTTTTATAAAATATCTCATTTGGATCATAAAACGTAGGATCGTACTTATTGGAAATCGTGTAAATATATATCTCATGTAATCTCTCTAACATTTTGTCTAATTGGAACGTGGCATCGATAATTTTTGTGTTTCCAATCTCAGTCGAATTAGAATCACTCGTGTAATAGTTCTCATTTAATCCAAAATATGGTGCAACATATTCAGTCGCGGATTCATTTATATTTATAGTTCTTGTGAAGGTTTTAAAGTTATTAACGTAATTCGAGCGTAAGATGGTACTACTGTTCATTTTAGTTATCTGAGGAGTATAATCAGGATTATTATAGTAAATTTCATAGTAATATGATGATGTATTAAGCCATCTAAAAGTCTGTAAACCTGTATCAGGATTGATTGTTAAGTTATCAATCAATGTGTTTTTCGAATCAGTATCCCATATTTCGATAAAACCTTGATCCATTGGATCTCCATTCCAATCTTCCACTTGAAAATCAATCGCCCAAATATCTAATTCGATATAGACCTTATATATTAGTCCGTTAAAGGAGTATTCTTTTCCAATTTCACTGCTATTAAATACCATTTTTTCCACCCCGAGAGAAGATGTAAAATTAGCTGTCATATTATAATCTCCAAAAGGGACTTCAATAAATTCCACTAATCCTCTAGAATCAGTAGTTTGAGTTAAAAATGGGCCAGTTTCATTGTAAAGAGTCACTTCAACGTTTGGTACTATACGACCATCTACATCCTTAGCTATGACGCTTATTTGTGCAAATCGTATTTGTTCCTCGTTCAATGTAGTCGCTAATTCATAACCATTATATATCTGTTCTATTCTGTTCGCGTCCAAAGATTGTTCGAAAAAACGAACTTCATCTAAACTTCCTGTATAATAAAAGCCATTTCGATTTCCATCAAAAGTAGATGCTTCAGAACCATCACCAACGAATCCATAACGAGTCGTATCTCTTCCTAAAGCTAGCCCTGCATGAGCATTGAGATCTGTATTATCTAAAGAATCATTAATGTAGATTCTTTTATCCAGTCCATCGTAGCTAGCAGCTGCAAAATGCCATCTTCCATCATTTAAATGATCCGTATTACTAAAAAAGTCAGAAGTGACAGGTGAAGAGCCTTGAGCGGATGTTCCAAAACCAATACTTCCTTCTGTACAAGGAGTCGTTGGATTCCCTCCAGTTCCTGGTGTAATGAAGAAATTAAATGTTTCAGAACGATCAAAATCGAAAAATGCCCAATTATCCGTATATGAAGAGGAGGATGCTGCTGTCTTAAACCATACCATTACTGTAAGTGCATCTATTGTATTCCTACCTTCAAAATAAAGATCTTGTATGGCAATATAATCATTATTTGTAAAAGTTAAAGAATAGGCTCCAATCGCAGGATCAGATGAATCCCACAAATCAGCACCAACTGCATGAATAGTGGCATTGTAGTTCCCCATGCTATCAATTAAAATATTTCCCGAACCTTCTTCGCAATTGTACCAAATTAACCCATCTGGATTTTTAGCCATTAGTTTTGCATCAAACCCTATAGAGTTATTACCATAGTACATGTAGGTATCTTGTTGTACTATAGGACCGGCACTTACATTGACTTTAAACCAAACTGTTGCAATATCTTCGTTAGGAAAATCTTTTTGAATATAATATTCTTTTACTATTCCATTTTGAACTATTCTAACGTCTTTCAAACTATCGTTCATTTTACCCATAGTGACATATGTAGTATAGTTGAATGAAATCTTAGTGACGAAATCATCAAATGCTTCATTATAGGGATTAGTGATGTTTATCAGACTTCGATATTCAAAGTTTGTATTCCACCATAAATCATATCCAACATCATTTACATTCAATGTTTCATCATTATCTTCAGTTTGTTTTGAAACAACGTCCTGACTTGTTAAAGGAAAAATTCCTAATAGCAAGGGAATGTTTAATACGACAAAAAGAGTTGTTAAACCCAATAATTTGCGTTGTTTTTGACTTAATTTTTTTTGTATCATTAAAATTTCACACAAAAGTTTTTTGAAAATTCAATTTTTATTTATTTAAAAAGTGGGACTTTTTACCATCTATTATACAATTTTTCATATTTAACTCTTAGCTAATAAATAACAAATTGTATTTCATTGGATTTCAATAAAGATAAATCGCTCTTAAATCGAACGAGAATTAATTCTTGTTAAGAATTAGAAAAATTTGCCTTTTTTTTGCAGATTCTGGATTGTCTATTATAAAACCTCCTTCCAATGGAGTGGATTCAATAAAAATCTTCCCTATTTCCTTCATAATACTGTCATTTTTAGGATAAAATTGAAATATTGCTTTTGATGAGGGTTTTAATATCTTATAGACATCTGCAGCAAGATTTTTAATTAAGTTAATAGTAGTTTTCGAATGATAAATTCTGTGAAGCCATTGTAAAGATGAAATTGAAACTATCGCATCAAAAATGCGTGATCGAAAAGGAAGAAAACTCATGTCACTCTGTATTGGACTTAATTCTTTAATATCATAATATCTTAGGAAATCTAATAAAAGATCTATGGAAATGATTTTATATCCGAGTTCATTTAAATAGATACCCGCAAACCCTGGACCACAACCTAAATCTAAAATCAAGGCATTCTTATTGTTGAGTTCTAAAATTTCTAATGCCCTGATAGTTATTTTTTCTTGTATATTCATTAAACTTTTTGATTCCGCATATTTTGAAATCTCATCAGAATCATAATAGTCGAATACATTTCTATAAATATCTTCAGGTCTTTTACGTTTAATTTCGAATTTGTATCCGTCATTCAAATTTTAGTCACTTTAGTTGCATAATTTTAAGGATAGAAGGGTCTTTCGATTATCTTCACAAAGAATCAAAAATTTTATTATAATTTAAATATTTTATAAATAAACTGTTATAAGATTTGTTCAACTAATTGTGATTACTGTGTCTGAGAAAGAAGACAAGTTATTAACAAGAAAAGCAACCTTGAATTTAAAAAGAAAGTACGGAAGATCAAAGCAAATCAATATTGTAGAAAGAGATGCATTTATCCCTGGTGCTTTAGAGGATGAAATTAAAGAAAGCCTGCTGAAGAAAAAATCAATTTTAGCTTCAGATCTAGCATTAAAATACGATATACGGATTTCCACTGCCAAGTTATTATTGGAAAAGTATGAACAAGAAGGGTTAATAAAATTATTCGATCCTTCATTAAAATTAAAAATTTACATCCCTACTTCTAACTAATAATATAATTTTACACTTTTCTTATTTAAATAAAACTTCTACTATGTTTACTTACATCAGAAAAAATTATTATTATCCAAATAATTAAATTATTAAATACAATCAGTCAATTAATAATCTTTAAACTGCAGATGTAGCCTAGTGGTAAGACGCCAGCCTCGAGGAGTTTTTTAAAAACTTTGGAAAGCTGGTGCGTGAAAGCGCGCGGGGGTTCAAATCCCTCCATCTGCGTTATTTAGCTAATCATTATCAAAAAGCTTTGAATGACTTTAGTATGAGAAAAGAGATTGTGATTATTGGAGAATTACATCAAGATCTATACTATGAGAGTAATTTTTATCAAATTATTATCGAAAAATTAACATCTGATTTAGCTAATTTTATCAAATATAATCCCGATGATCTAAATTCAAAAGTCATAAAAAAAGTAATTACAAATGGTATTGAAAACATTTCTAAGAAAATAGAAGGTTCTAGCTATTTAAAGAGAGGTGGAAATGGAAATAACACTGCAGAAATTATTTCTGCATTAGGCATTCCCACGAGGCTAATCTCTGTCATTGGTCGAAGAAGTAATTGGATGATCGAAGAGTTAAACAAATTAAGCATAATTACTGAGAATATATACCAGATTGATGAACTAACTCCTGTAAGCACGATAATTAAGTCTCAAATTACAACAAAAATATACATTGCACCAAATTTGAAACAAAAAATGAATTTCAACCAAATTGAAATTAATGAAAGTATATTTGATAATGCAAAAATACTATTTTCAACTCCTTTTTCTGAAAAATATTCTAATTTATTCACAATTGGATCAAGGAAGGATCTAATTACTGTAGTTACAGTTGAATTTCAAGCTATTCAAACCTTGACGACTTTAGATGAATTAATTCAAGAGAAGAAAGATATTTTATTCATCAATTTTGATGATGCTATTAAAATATTAGGAAAGGCGTTAAAAGTTGAACAAGCTGATGCTTTATTGAAGAAATATGCCCAAATACGGATCTATACTGAAGGAAAGAGAGGATCTCATTTATTGACGAATGAGATACATTTAGAATTTTCAGTTATTGAAATTGATCATATTGTAGATTTAACCGGAGCCGGGGATGCTTTTGCTGCTGGATTTTTATCACAATTGTACCATTTAATAGGTAACAAAGAAGAATTTGATCGTTTATTTCTTCCAGAAAATGTTCAAGTATTAAAGAAGACGAGTTTAGACTGCATGAAATATGCGACATTTTCCTCCTTATATAAAATAACTCGTCAAGAAGCACCTAATAAACAAAAATTAGGTGAATTTATAAGATCACACGAAAAAGATCATTGAATTATCTGGAAAATGATGTTTTCCATCTGAGGTCTAGCAGATTCAATCTTATTCAGAATTTCTACAGTTTGTCCCAAGTTTTCTGGATCTTCTTCAATGACAAAAAGTAAGTAAAATTCCAATTCTCCATATGATAAAACTTCAATAAGTCCAGAATATCGCTCTCCATTATCGAATTTATCAGAGAATTCATATAACTTTTTATTTTCTGCCATAATTCTTTTCTGTACATCTAAATACTTATCATATATGCGCATTTTTTCTTTTAATTGCATGTGAGGTCGATAATATTCTCCGATCGTAATACCCATTGAATCAAATAATGCAATAAGGAGGGTATCGTAGTTTTTACTTATTTCTGCTAATAATTGAGAAACAATTTCTATTTTATCAAATAATAATGATAATCCGCTTGAAAAAGTGTCCATTACTGATTTAACATCATAAATAGACGTTTCAAAGAAAAAAATATCAAAGTCATTACTATACCTGGTCAAAGCTTGCTTTATCGTTAATGCCCTGCTATTTATTTCCTTGTCTTTTACAAGTTGAGGGTCAAATTTATGTAATAAAATTGCTAATGGGGGATATTCTTGCTCTTCTTTAAGATATATAAGTATTTTATCTAAATAATCTATGGTTTCAACATACCTATCAAAATCTTGAACGTCTATAACATAGAAAATTAGATCAGTACCTGAGATGTATTTTGTCGGATTCTTTAAGTATTCTTCTCTATACTGTGATTGGCCACCAAAATCCATCCTAATAAATTCTATCCCTAAGAATTTAAATGCATCTCTGGCTATTTTCCTAGTTGGGAGTAGATTCAAAACCTCCTCTTCAAATCCGAATCTTTTTGTAATTACTGTTATAATTGACGTCTTTCCTGCATTATCAAGACCCAGAAATGCTACTTTTTTCGTAAACGTAATTCACCATCAATTTAATTTAACATATAGGAAAAAGACTCTATAAATTTAATATTGAAGTTAAGACTAATAAATTCTTACTTTTCGAGTTTTAAGAGTGCAGATCTATATAAATTAATAGTGAATAATCAGCCACCAGCTATTGGAAAAGATAGGTAGAGCTTATCCCCCGCTTTCAATTTAGTTTTATAATTTTCCAAGTATGTAACGTTCCTACCATTCAACAAAACTAACATTTGAGGATTTAATTTTTTTTTATTTTTAGTTAATACTCCTTCTCCTAGATCTTCTTTATAATCAGTGATAAATTGCTTTATGATGTCCCCTACGGTATTTCCTTCATATTCCAATTTATCTTTTTTAGTTCTGAGAGCAAAAAGGTTAAACAGATTTAATTCGATCTTGACCATTTTATCTCAATATTATGCTCTTTAAATCTCAAAATATGCTCTCTTAATTAAATTTATTTTTTTTAATTTATAGGATTATATCATTCTCCACTTAACAATGAAATTGTTATTTTTTTCATTTCCTTCAATGCTTTGTTTACTAATGATTCCAAATCAAGACGCTTGAATGTTTCTATGACCTCTTCTGCTTGGAATATTTGATTTTGTGGTTTTAATTCGCAATAATTCAATCTTATTAACTCTTTTGATATCTTTTCATTTAATTCCTTTATCTCTTGCTGGTTAAACCCGATTAAAGGAGTAAAAATTGGAAATCCTGAAAACTGATAATTTAATTCCAAGGAATTCAAATCTATCTCATCGTAACAATCATTCATGTCATTAAAACTAACTCCATCAACTATTGCTCGAGTTTTTTGAAAAACTGGAATTTCTAAATTATCTTTTAACTTGTCTATGGTAGCAAACCGTAGTATCCGGCATAATGAACAAATTAAAGATTTGTTTTTTAATAAGGGAATTACCTCAGTTATGATTGCATGTAGATCAATAATATTTATTGTAAAGTTCTTATAAGGAGAATAAAGTCCAGCAAGCCTCCAATTCTCGATCCATTTTTTAATATATTTTGTGTCATCTCTCATTTTAAATAAGATCGGATGGATTTCTGATCCTCTTCTCATGATTAAAAAACCTGCAGTCAAATCATTCAATCTCCCAATATCAAGAATAAATAATTTCTTCCTCGATTCTATTGGTAATCCTCCCCAAGGTGATGTAATAATATCCGTGAAGATATAACTAAAATCATCTCGTACTTCTATATAAATTATTTTGTCTGGATTAGTTAGATTAACACTCAAATTTAAATAGCTTAATTTGTCATTTATCTCCTTCCCAACCAAACTAGCAAGCTCTATAGAAGTGAAATCATGGTCTCCTGAACGCTTTACTCGTACCGCAAAACTATCGTTCGGATTCATGATTTTCTTAGCTACTTCAATAGATCTCTCTATTATATTTTTTGCTTTATTTGAGGTCCGTAATACTGGACTAATAGAATGGATACCAAACACTCTTAAAATGACATTTATTGCATTAAACATATCTTCATTGTTAAAAAAGAAAAATACTCGGGATGAGTCTTTGCTCATTTGATATTTGTGGAATGGTACTTCTTCACGTTCTAGAGCAATTTTAATGTTGTTCATCATAGTTTTTAACATCCTAACCTTAACCTTTTGAGATTTCAACCAGATTTCAGCATAACGAATAAGAATAACATTATATTGTGGGAGAATCGTTGCATATTCCATTATATTATCTCTTGTAATACAATTTTATAGCTTACTATCTTGATATAATTATCGATGATACTTATTTTCCGCGTTTCTTTAATTGATTTTTAATCTATTATTAATTTTGCTGGATGTCCCCCATATAATTGTTGCTCTTCAAGAATTTCATCATAATTAGTATATGAGTGAGCAGCAAGTTTTGCCCCTCTCTTTATGTGGGTTCCAGGAAGAATTGAACATTTTGCTCCGATCAAAACCTCGTCTTCAATGAGGATTTTCCTGATAAAAAATTTATCTTGCTCGATTCCAAAGGTAATTAGGGTGCTGTTCATCCCTAAGATCACATTTTTTCCGACTTTTAGAAACTCTGATGATAACCACGAATTGTCTACGATACTATGTTTCCCAATCTTCACCCCAAAGAATCGTAAAGAAAACCTGTTTTTCCACCAAGGAAAGGGATTTGAAGAAGTTAAGTATAAAGGCCACTTTTTTATGATGTTTCGAATGTTCCAGAAAAGATAGTCTCTATCTTTTACATTTCGGTTGAAAATACCTTCTTTTGGAGCATGTATCAAATTAGTGATTTTTAAAATTAAACCCGCAATTATTAATGCACTCAACTGAAGGAGATGGATGATTATTACTAAATTAAATGGAAAGAGTAACAAAAAAATGAAGTAGTATGAATCTTGCCAAAATGCCAAAATGTAATAGTATTCGAGGATCGAAATGGGAAAAAAGCTTATTATAATGATGAGATAATACAAGGGTAGAATGGCTCTTCTAATCCTCTCATCAACTGGGACTGGTGATACTCCTTTCAAACTTGCGGGTTGGAACATTTAATCCTCCCCCTCTGTTTTTTCTGTCTTTACTCTTTTCACCTTTTTTTGAGAATCCTCCACTGATTGGAGTGGTAATTTGATATTAACGGGATTTCCAACGTGGATGAGATCACTCTCTAATTTCTGGTCAAAGTCTGTATAACTGTTAGCTCCCAATATTGCTCTATCTTCCATGATTGTCCCTGGAGATACAATTGTATGGGGCCCTACGACACAAGCCTCCCCAATGTGAACCTTTCGAATTATGACTTCATCGTGGTAAATTAAGTGAGAAAAAATACAAATGTTTAAGGAAGTCATCGTAAAATCTCCTATCTCCACGAAAAATGGATCTACATATCCCTCATATAAAACCACATTTTTTCCAATACGAACACCAAATAAACGATATGCAACAATATCTACCCATGGTATCGGAAGGGCTCTTGCCAACCATATTGGAAAATAGGCCGTCCAAAATCGCTTGTTCATGTACTTCCATTCTTTACTCCCCTTTTTGAATCTCCCTTCCCTTGGAGGGCATATCATATTTAGGATTTTGAAAATTATTACTGAAAAGGCAATTATGGTAAATGAAAAGAGAAATAACGTAGCATAAACGTTTAAGGGTATTAGAAGGATTAACACGATTCTAACCCATAATGCATCATGTATTGGAAGAGGAAAGATCACTTTTCCCGTGAAATAATAATATAAGTTGTTTACATACCACGAATGTGTTAAGATTACTATAAACACTCCCACAAGAAACTCGAACAACACTATTATGGAGAATGGTGTCTTCAATACGCCTGAAGTAGATATAAACGAGTTTTTTACTCCTCTCAAGTCTTTTTCGATTCCATTCCACTTCCTTTTTGCTTAATTAATATATATTTATCACCCTCAAATAAAAATTTAATACACTTTTTGATTTTTTCCTTTAATCCACATTATTGAATTTCACCATGATTTTTTGACTAATAGTCGTTTTTCTAAGATATTTACAATAAGGTGAAATTAAAAAAAAAAAATAAAGAGTTAGGATTTAATCTATGAGAAGTAATATTGCGCCAATAATGCCTATAATACCGCCTATCCAAGAGCCAAATATCAATAACAATATAGTTAATATTAATTCAATAATAGGAGTATATGGAATCGGATTTCCTGGTCTAAAAACAGATAATAATATCAATACTGAGACAATTAATCCTATAATTGAGCCGATCCACCCAAACCATCCCCATCCGAAAAAACCAATGATAGCTTCGATTAAGCCGATAACACCGCCTAAAATGATCAAAATCCTGCCAATTTCTTTATTTTCCATACTGCTCACTTATTTTTTCTATTTCATAATAAAAAACTTATTCAAAAAGATAAATAATAGTAAACCTACGGATTATATAAATTATTATAATTTACAATACGTCCTATAATTATCTTATTTCTCTGTAGATGAGCAATTCATGCTAATTGATCATCAATAAATACGTGCAAGATCTTAAAATTCCATCATTTTTTTTCTTTACGTTGAGAAAATTTAAGGCTTATTTTTAATTCATTAAAATTAAATATTAATTCTCTTATAGAATTCTTAATAATAATTATTAAAATATACAATTATACTAGTACGAGAGTGAGTAAAATTAGTATAGACTGGGCGTTAGCTGAAAGTAAACCGGAAAAGAGCCAAAAGGTTGAAGGAAGGTTTCTTCTTGACTTAAGGGCCAAAGTGAATGATTTAGAGCAACAATTAAGTGAAAACAAGAAGGAACTGACCCAAGTCCAAGATAACCTTAAAAAAACAAGTCAGGAATTAATGACTACTACAAATCAGCTTAATTCGTCAAAACAAGAAGTGGAGAATACAAAAGTAAAAGTAAAAGAATTAGAGCAACTTAAATCAGCCAGTGGTTCTGCGATTGAAAAAGCAGAACAAACAATAAACAGCCTTAGCTCGCAAGTGGATGAATTAACAAGTAAATTAGAATCTGCCAACAATAAAACAACTGAATTGGAATCAAAATTACAACATAAGGAAGGAGAATTATCTGCCTCGAAAGAAATGGTTGGTAATCTGAATTCTGAGATAGATTCATTGAAACAAAAGCTCGGAGATGTTCAAGGCTCTAATGAAGAGAGCCAAGACATGCTTAATCAGCTTAATTTACAACTTCAAGATGTTAATAGTAAGTTAGATGCATCCCAAGCAGAAAATCAAGAACTCAAGAATAAATTAGAGGAGTTAAATAACCAATTAACCCAAAAAGAGGCACAAATAGGCGAATTATCTGGGGAAATTGGTGATAAAGAAAAACTTATTGAAGCTCAGACTGCACGAATTGAAGAAACTGAAACAGAGTTGAGTGAATTAAAGCCTCCTGAAATTGGAGCGGGAGGTTTTGCTGCCGACGAGAGAGTGACCTGTCCCATGTGTGGCGCTGTTGGACATGACATTAAACAAACTGAAGATAAGTCTAAAGTGCTCTCTTATGTTGGTCACATTCCGATGTATGCCAAAAAGCACGTTTGTAAGAAATGTGGCTACGAGTTCTAAGACTTTTTTTAAAAAATAATTTAATTTAGTTAATTTCTTTTTATTATCTTTTTGGCTTTAAGAAGTTTTAATGAGATCAAGATAATTTTTCATAAATATAAAGAAAATGTTTAAACTATTACTTTTCTAAATTTTTCCACCAGTACGGAGCTTTCATTTCGAAAAACTGATTGTTATCGAAAACACGAAGCATCCTATCTTTAATTGTAAAGGCGAATCCTCCTAAAAATGGGATCCACTCAACAGGGGGTGGCAATCCAAACCATCCATATCTCAAGGCAATTATAAAAAGATCATGAGAAATATGGATATCCACTGCATTTTTAGGACCCTCATTTAGTTTATTCCATATAATTTCAGCAGCTTTTTTTGAATATTCTTGAAATGGCATGATTTCATCCGGGGAAAAATATCCTACTGCCCATAAATGTAAGAACCGCGTTGGATCAAAGGGTTCTTTTTCTTTAAACAAATCATCGAAAAAGTTTGGTGAAGCACCTATATCATATAATACTTTCAAACTCCCTTTAATCGCTCCTTTACCTGATTTTTTCTGAAAACCTTCTAAGAAATCTTCTGCTGTTTCCTGACATCGCCATACTACGCTATGATATAGTTGAATGGGTCTGTTTTTAGGTAATTCTTCACCAAACCTCTTAGCAATTTCATGACCTAATGGAGTTAATTTAAGCTTGTATAACTTTTCTGAACCAGTTGGTTCATTTCTATGGGAATGTCTTACTATCAAGATGACTTTCGAATCTTTTGGGAAATTTTGAATAGCACGTGTCATATCACGTGCCATCTTAGTCCAATCCCCTTCATTCCAGATTTTTTCTATATCCATCTTTGAGAAATAAAGTTATTAGAACTATAAAAAGGGAATCTAAATTTTTTAAAAAGAAAAAAAGAAAGGCAATTTAATATTATGCTTTTTTCTTCAAGGGAAACTTGAAGAAATTTCTTTTTTAATTCAAAATTCGCTTAAATATTTAACTAGAAGCATTATTTAGCAAATCTAAAATATTATTAACTTGAAATCCATAAGTTAGAGCTTGTATTATTAAACCAACTATACCAAGAATCATAGCTATGACTATTACCCAAAAACTCCATCTTGGCCATGGTTTATTCTGAAAATTATATCCCATCTTAAATCGTTCGTAAAAAGCGACTATTCCCCAAGTGATCATCGTTATATCGAACATCCACGTTGAAATTTCGATGATTTCTGGTGGATAATAGATCAACCACCCAACGGGATATCCAACTTCTAAAAGAGAAATCTCAGTTGGCGTTCGTACGACTAAAAATAAGAATCCTACATGTATAATTAAAAACCAAGATACCACAAGTAAATGCAAATTAAGCCATTCCCACGTTCTTTTTTGTAGTCGCTCTTTGAAGTAAAAGTTCTCTCTACTCCTTTCAATAATGACCACAACTCCAAAAACTGCTAAAGTTATAAATATAATTAAAACCATGATAAAGGGATCAACAGAGCCAGAAGCTAAAATAGGTAGATATGATGCTTGTATCAATGCAATTACACGCGCTACTATACTTTTATGATACCACGCTAGCCCTATGGTAAGATAACAAATGCTATACCCCCAATTATGGATATATAGCGGTTTTCCTTCTAAAAACGATATTGAAAAAGGCATGATATACCATATAAAATAGATTATCCCTAAGGCAACTAATCCAAGACCAGGTCCCACCAATCGATTGCGAGTACGTTCCTTTTGTTTTGATTCTTCCAAGTTTGTTTGTTCCTTATTCTCACTACTCATGCATTTATCACTTCTAATTTTATTGAATTATTGAAATCTTTTATCTCTTTGATATTTAATTTTATGTATTAAATTCTATTAATGTCTAACCTCATGTATGCAGTAATGATTTAATTCCATTTTTTAAATAATAGCCTCGATTTTTCTTGGGGCATTCCTAAACCCCATAGAAAAAGAAT
The DNA here is from genome assembly GCA_964632315.1 of uncultured archaeon. Taxonomy (GTDB): domain Archaea; phylum Asgardarchaeota; class Lokiarchaeia; order Sigyniarchaeales; family SOKP01; genus SOKP01. The sequence continues at coordinate 62,445 of CAZWEM010000002.1, read as the reverse complement.
GAATATCCACTTGAATAATGTTGGAAAAAAACCAGATTTCTCGAAACGGCGAGTTGAAGTGCTTACATGGTTAATATAAATACGGGCAATACCGTTTTTATAACGGTGAAATCTTCTATCCGTTACGCTTAAATTTCGTGCAAATTTTTTCATTCGAAGACTAAGATCAAAACCTTCACAAATCCACATTTGACTAAATCCATTTAACTTATTAAAGATCTTTTTTCGCATGAATATACCATTATCCGCTGGGTATGCCAGAAAAGTTCTGGAGAGCAAGTTTCCAATACCTTGAAAGATAAAAACAGCAAACTTTATGAAACTGGAAGGGCTAAAATTTTGCGACCAAACCCATTTTTTTGAAAATGACCCTCCAATAAAGGTTGGATTATTAAGAAAGTGTACGACTCGAAGTAAGGAATTTGGTGGGAGAAGTGTATCAGAATGCAAAAATAAAAGATTATCGGATCGCGCTATTTTTGCTCCCATATTGCACTGAAGGTAACGACTAGGCGAAGTTCTAATTATTGTATCAGCAAATTTTTCAGCGACTTTTATTGTTCCATCGGTTGATCCTCCATCACTAACAATAATTTCAATGGGAATGCTTCTTTTTTTTGTTGGAAATTTTGCGGCTTGTCTCAAGGAATTTAAGCATTTTTCTAATGTATTTACTTCATTTAATGTTATTATTATAATACTTATCTTTGGAGTATCAATGAATTTTTTTTCGATGTTCTTCAAGATGATTTCCTTTTTGGGTAATCAAGTTATTTTGGATTTAAGGTCAAGTTGTTCATATAATTGTGATTCCTTGAGATCCTCTAATGTATCAATATCACCAAGAAGTGGTAATAGAGAATAACTCAGCTTTAAGTTTTTTACTGTGTTGAGAGTTTCTGATAAAACTGAATCTGTACTCCAATTTTTATCTTGAAATAGTTCAGGGTAACCTTTTTTCAATCCCATTAGATAATAACCCCCATCTTTTGCTGGACCAAGGACCACATCAAACTTTTTTAACTTTTCAAAAGCAAGTTCAATAATTTCGGAGTTTAATTCGAAACAATCGCTCCCTATTATTATAGCTAATTCATGTTGGGCTAAAGCAATATTAAATGCGGTTAACATCTTCTCTCCAAAATCATTTCCAGACTGTAAATACTTTTTATATGTTGTATCTTCCCAATCATCATTGAAATCGATAAAATCCGAATAAAATAATAAACGAGATGAGGCAATGCTACTTGTTATGTCTTGTGTATAATGAAGAAGCGATTTATATATGTTTAGCGCGTTTATATCACCTATATCTGCTGCTAATCTAGTTTTTACACAACCTAATATGGGATTTCGAATGAGGATAATGATTGCGCTTTTTTCCATCTTAGTTCACTATTGTAGTACAATTATTATTTACTCTAACCAAATCTTGTGAATCTGCTTTCTGCCAAATTAGTTCAATCTCATCCCCTCTAACCCAAGGACAATATTCATCATGAGAGTTCAAATTACCGCTTAAAGCTCTTCGGCTTGCACATCCCCCATGACATCGACAACTAGCAGCTACAGAAGGTATCTCACGGGCTAAATTGAAATAGTATGTATTCAAAATGGTTTCTCTTATTTCTTTAAGATCCTCGATCTTTGGTACAGAATTTGTGGTTGAATTGATTCCTTCCCAATATACACATGGTATAACCTCTCCTTTTGGATTAATTCGAATACTCTTATGTCCACAGGGTGAATAAACATCATTTAGTCCAAGAGCTGCTCTGACCACGGGTTCAGAACAAGAGATTAATTTACCTTTCTTAAAGAGTAATCGGAATCCTTCCCAAAATTCTTCATATTTTAAATGAAATTTATTTGAATTGACTGATTGGCATACACTAACTCGCAAGTTAAGCTCGTGTTTTCTGGCGAGATCTACCATTTTATCCATCTCTTTATAATTTACACTCATTAATGTTGTAAGAATCGTCGTTGGAATACCCAAATCCTTAGTCTTTTTTATTGCTTGATGGGTAAGATCCCAATTACCTGGACCCCTGAAATTGTCGTGCCTTTCTTTATCTGGAAAATCTATCGATATTTCTAGATCATTGAATAATTGAAGATAATCCTCCGCAAGAGATGTTAATGTGAGCCCATTTGACGCTAAACTCAATTTAATGTTTTGTTCCGATAAAAAGGAAACGATCTGTAAAAATTCTGGGTTTAAAATATTCTCACCAGTACCCAGTCCAATCGATTGAATGGGTAAAGCATCACACAATATCTGAATCTGTTTGAGTGTGATATTTGAGATTTCATTTTGATTTCGATAACAATGAGCACAGTGTAAATTACAATTATTTGTTAGACCTATACCAATTGAATATTTCATCCTTTTTCTTTCCATTTAAATGATTATGTAATTAAGCTTTAGTCCCTTTTACAAGAAAATATACGATACTTGCAAAAAATTTTCCTTCCTGAAGCCTTCCCTCAAGTTCGGAAATCCATGCTTTATGCTGATTCTCTGTAATTATGGCTGCTTCGAGAGCTCCAGATGCAGCACCAAAAATGGACTTGGTTAGAGAGTTATCATCATCAGTTGCGATTGTAATTACAGGCTTTATAATTATATCTTTAAGATCTTGTTCTTTTAATAAACGAAAAAGTTGTCTACCGCTCCAATTATTCCCATCTTTGTTATCTGTTCGCCAATGAATTATTTTTCTTGTTATTAAACGATTTAAATGATCTACTACTAAGGAATCATAATCCCAATCTGCTAATACTATACAACCATTTTCTTTGACAACTCTTTTCATCTCTTTAACAGCATGTTGGGGATCGTGAATATATATTAATAGTCGAGTTGCAAATGTTGCGTCAAAATACTCATCAGGATAAGGTAAATTCTCAGCATCTCCAACATCAAAATTAATGATGGATTTATACTTTAAATCTTGAACGTAATTGCGAGCTAATGCAATAAAGTGATTTGATATGTCAATTCCAGTAATGGATCCTTTTGGAAATAAGCTTGATCCAATTAAGCGAGTCAAAACGCCTGTTCCACAACCAACATCCAAAATTTTCTCTTCGTTTTTTGGATTTAACAACTTCTTTAATGCATAATTAACTCTCTTTTGATCTTTATACTGAGAGCGATTTTCAAAGTATTCTGCCATTTCTTTAGCTTTTTTTGAATCAATTTGTGAAGTTTCTGACCACGAAATTTTAGGTGTCAACTTTTAGCCAAGGACTTTTAGATTTCAAGCTATAATTACATAATATCAACCAGTTTACTATATAAATCTATTTGCGAAGATAGAAAAGTGAAAAGATTTTTAATCCTTGAATTTTGTAAAAAAATTGTAGAAATATAAAAGAAAAAAATTAGTTTTTATGGAGTTCTAGCTCGTTTTTCTTCATGTAATACGTCTAATCGCTCTTTCATTTCCCTCAGTTTTTGTCCATGTAAAGGATACTTATAGATTGCTATTGCAGCAATTACTAAAGCAATCGCGGGAAGCACAAACATTAAAATTTTTAATCCTATGGTAACATTTATACCCGGATTTGCAACGTATTCACTTTCCCATTCCGTTCCTGAAAATACGAGTCCTATGGCAAGGATTACAAGCACGTTGGAGAACCGTAAAACAAATGCGTTTACTCCATAATATCCTGCTTCTCTCCTCATACCCGTACTGAGTTCATCCTCGTCGACAATATCCGCTACTACCAGATCTATGATAAATAAGGAGCCTGATAAACCAATGCCAATCAAGAAAAATACGATTAAACCGCCAATAAACTCAGATATAAATAAAGTACCAGATAAAGCAGCGATCCAAATGATAAATGAAATGATCCATGCTTTTCGATTCCCAATTTTCCTAACAACTGGTCTCCAGAGAAAGGTGATGAATATGGTTGCTGATAAAAAAGTGGTTGCTAACAGTAGTGAAGTATTGAATCCGATAACATTTAACACTTCTCCAGCATACAAGGGAACAATAGTGGGAAGCATTCCATAGACGAACCACACGCAAGTTTCTGCTATGATATACCATCTAAATGATCTGCTTTTAAAACAGTATTTTATATTTCCGAAAAATCCAAATGCCTTTTGATAGTCATGTTGGAATTCCGATTTTTCTCTGGGGCCGAAGAAAAGGAATGGTAATACAAAGGCAATAATAATAATCGCTGCGATGATTCCAAATAACTGATACTGCGGTAAGTCATTTGGATCTCTATAATCGTCAATTATCAAACCAGGTAAAATGAAAGCGAAGATTAATCCAACTATCGTAAAAACTTGCCTTATATTATTGGCTTGCGTTCGTTCTTGTTGTGTCATAAAAACTTCTGGGAATAACGAGGTCATGTTTAAGCTGTAAATGGTGTAAAACAATTCAAATATGACGATAATTATGAGAAAGTAAGTGAAGTTAGCTAATTGGTTTGTATCTCCAAAACTTATGGGAGGATAATATAAAAACACAACTGTAATAGCCAAAGGAATGAATGCCCCTATGATATAAGGTAATCTTCTGCCGATTTTCGTATGAGTTCTATCAGATATGAATCCCATCAAGGGGTCATTAAACGCATTCCAAACACTCCAAAGAGAATATCCCAATACCATCCACCACGTACCGATCCCCACGACAGCAAAATAAAAAGTAAAGATTAATAGTATAAAGGATTGGTACGCGGTCACATCGCTTATTTGACCACAACTATAGAAAATTGCTTTTCGTCCTGAACTTCTTTCTTTTTTACTCATGATTCTTCATTACTAATTTTAAGATTAAAATCTAATTCAACTATAAACTAAATAAAGATTAAATATTTTCTTTTTCAAATTGATACTGAGTATTTTGGATCCTAAATCCTAATTTCTCGTAAACATGAATCGCTGGAGGGTTCTTAACTCTCACTGTGATGAGACACTTTTCTCTTTCTTGGAAAAGATATTTTAATGCACTAGAGACTAATGAACTTGCGTATCCTTTATTCCAATAATCTGGATGGGTCCCTACTATGGTAATATATCCTACTTTTTCATACTTCCAAAAACTAGTAAAGGAAATTAGCCTATTATTTTCAAAAATACCATAAATAATGTTATTCTCATCAATGGTGATGTCTTCAGGTTGGCGAGAACCCCAATAGACTGGATCAGTAACATTCATAAAGTGAGCGATCTCTTCTTTATGTGAATCTGATAAAACTTCAAATGGATATTTCTCGTAATCTTTATGATCTTCTCTATCCATTTCCATTCGGTACATGGCAGTTTCTTTTGTATAATCTGGGAAATATTTCGCTATTAATTTTTTATGGGCTTCAAATCCAGTTATCGATATTGGATTTATTTTCTTGTTATTAAGTAACAGTTCTATATTATCAGCTGATCCTCTTAACTGAAATCTTCGACCCTTCCATATTAATAATAACCCGTGGATATCTTCTTTTTCATCTATAGCCATGTAGACATCAGTATCTTCTGGATATTGAGCATAATCCACGTGGAAAAAGAAGAATTCTGAAAAATTGTCCTTTATATAACTGTAAAATTTAGCTTCATTATTCTTATTAACTGAGACCGATCGTAAGTTCTCATTACTCATAACATAATTTCAAGAAGTATAAAATAAATAAATTTCCAAAAAAAAGAAAATTAGATTTTTGAAATTTTAGTTTGATGGATTTCATCCCTCTGTTGTTTTACTTGTCTTAACCTTTCATTATCCAAGGGATAAAAGTAAATAGCAATCAAGGCAATTACTAATGCAATCGAAGGATAGATGACCATTAAGCTTCGAATACTAAATGTGGGGATGGTGATTGGATTGAATTCTCCCCAATTAGCAATTAAAAATACGGGGCCGATAATTAAAAACACAAAAACGGTAGCAAATCTTTGAAAGAATATATTAACGCCGTAATACCCACCCTCTCTTCGTGTACCCGTGTTCACCTCATCTTCATCTACGATATCCGCTATAATGATATCTATTATGTAAAGTGAACCTGATAAGCCGATTCCAATCAAGAAAAATACGATAAATGCGAATAATTCCATGTGTGATCCTAAAAAGAACAATGGAATTAGCGTTATGATCCAGATAGTCATAGAAATCAACCATGATTTCCTTGGTTTCAATTTTTGAACGACGGGCTTCCAAAGGATTGTCATGAACAAAGCAGCAGATAAAAATGTCACTCCTAATAGTAAAGAGATCATGAAAGGATCAGTAAAACCTAAGACGAATTGGCCGTAAATAGGAACAATGGTCGGTAACATTCCATATACGAACCAATTTGCTATTTCAGCTGGAATATAGCGAATGAAACTCTTGCTTTTTATGCAAATTTTAAGATTGTTAAAAAAACTCGGTGCTCCTTTATAATCATCTCTAAATTCTGTTCTTCCTCTAGGGGAAAAAATTAAGAAGAGCACACCAGCAGCGACTACAATAATTGCAACAACAATCCCAAACATGGGATACTCCCCCGGTTGAGGATTAGTATAGTTCGAAATGAAAATTCCAGGAAGCAGAAATGCAGCTATCAACCCGAAAATAGCAAATATTTGCCTTACATTGTTTCCTTTCGTTCTTTCTTCTTCCGTGAGAAAGATATCAGGATATAAAGAGGTGAAGTTGATATCATACATCGTAAAAAATAGTTCAAAAAGTATGATGATAATCATGAAATACGTAAAATTTATTGCCTCACCAGTCAAACCAAAAATATAGGGAGGAGTAAATAGAAGCACCATCATTAAAGCAATTGGAATTAGGGAAAACATGATCCAAGGAATCCTTCTACCCCAGCGGGTATGCGTCCTATCCGAAAGATATCCGATTAAGGTATCGTTAAAGCTATTCCAAAAGGACCATATGATAAACCCTATTGATATAAAGATAATGTCAATTCCAACCACCGCAAAGTAATACGTAAACGTTAAAAATGTGAACGCTTGATAGGAAGCAATATCTGAGAGTTGACCTACGCTATAACTGATAGCTTTTTTATAAGAAAATCCTTTTTCATTTCTTTTTGAATTTTCTGCCATTATTATCACATAATTTAATATGAGATGATGTTATTTCTCATCATTATTAATAAAGATTGCTTTGACTTTTATTGAACTAATAATTATATTTTTTACCAGCATAATTCAAATAAAGAGATGAACGCAAAATCGAGCTAGGAAAACTCTTCAAGCCAAAATCAATGGCCGTGGTGGGAATTTCCAAAAAGAATCATTTAAGTCCTGGCAGGATCGTAATGCTTAAAAATGAATTTGAGATGCAAGTAAAGGTTTATGGCATCTATCCTACAGGGGGAGAAATTGAAGGGATAGCACTATATGAACGATTAGACGCTTTACCAGAAATCCCCGATCTCCTCGTGATTGCAGTTGGAGCTGATGACACTTTAGATTATATACAACAATGCGCAGATCTTAATATTCCCTCGGCAGTTATTATTGGAGGTGGCTTTGCTGAAATTGGGATAAAAGGAAGAAAACGACAAGATAAATTAGAAAAAGTTGCTTTTGAAAATGATATTGCCGTACTTGGACCTAATTGTCTTGGTGTCTATGCACCTCCATTAGTTGATACGATATTTTTGCCAACCGAAAGAATAACTAGACCTCCCAAAGGTTCTGTAGCACTTATATCTCAATCAGGTGGGGTACTAGTGGATCAATTCTTCGTTAAGTTCAAGGAACGTAACATTGGTGTCTCAACTGCGGTATCAATTGGTAATCGGGCCGTTGTGGATGAGGTCATGCTTCTGGAATACTTTAGCAAGGTTGATCCCGATACTTCAAATATTGCTTTTTATTTGGAAGGATTTAAAGAAGGTCATGCTAGAGAATTTCTAAAGTTTGCACGGGAATCTGAAGACACGGTCATTACATTTTTTGGAGGGATAACCAGAGAAGGAAAGGTTGCAACTCTCTCTCACACTGCTAGTCTTGCGGGTAACTATAAAATACAATATGCTGCATTACGGCAAAATTTAGTCATCCAGCCCCATTCCGAGCGCGAGTTATTAACGTGTTTGAAAGTATTTGATGTGCTTTCCCATCGCAAGAATCCTTTTGGAGATAATGTCGTCACCTATGGAGATGTAGTTATCCTCTCCGTCTCAGGAGGTCATGGAGTAATAGCTGCTGATATGCTCAAAACATATGGACTAAATCGTGTAGATTTTACTAAGGAAGAAAAAACAGAAATGAAGGAATTGATGAATCCCGTTGCCCGAGATATTGCTTCATTTAATAATCCTATTGATTTAACTGGGTCGGTACTCGATACAGATATCGAGGAAATGATTCGTTATCTCTCTGATATTGAAAGAATTGAATGTATCATCTTACTACTGCTTCCTTACCCTCCCAACATATCATTCCAAATTGGAAGAAGAATCGCAAACATCGTAGCATCGAAGAAGAAGCCTGTTGTATGCTTTATACCATATGTCACGAAATATGAGATGATCATTGAATCATTAGAATTAGCTTACATACCTGTCTTCCATTCCATAAAGGAAGCAGTTCAAGCGGTATCTGCCTTAAAACACCGTACCAGACTCGATAATGTAAAAAAAGGTAATATTTTTTGGGAATCCTAACCATCTTATTCTAATACACTTTTTCTGGGTAATCACCACGAATTTGAGAACTATTCAATATGTTATGAATAAAATTTACAAACCATTCTAAATTCATTATATTAAAAACATACTTATTTAATTTTGATGATAATGAAGATTGGTTGGGTTGGAACGGGAGTAATGGGTAAATCGATGTGTGCACATCTCATCGATGCTGGTCATGAAGTTTCAGTATACAATCGAACAAAGGAAAAAGCTCTTGAGCTAATTAATAAAGGAGCCAAGTGGTTTTCAAACCCCATGGAAGTTGCCCAAAATAGCGATATAGTATTCACTATTGTGGGATTTCCTAATGATGTTGAAGAGGTATATTTAGGAGAGAAAGGTATTTTGAAAGGGGTAAAAGAGGGAGATATTATAGTAGATATGACCACTTCGGAACCCTCACTCGCCCAAAAGATTTATGAAGAAGCAAAAAAGAAAGGAGTATCTTCCGTGGATGCACCTGTTTCTGGTGGTGATGTTGGAGCTAAGAATGCAACATTAGCCATTATGTCAGGCGGAGATAAAGAGACTTATGATAAAATTTTTCCACTATTCGAATTAATGGGAAAAAATATTGCGTATATGGGAAAGGCAGGAGCAGGACAACACACGAAAATGAGTAATCAAATTTTAATAGCATCTACGATGATCGGAGTAGTTGAATCTCTCTTATATGCTTACAAGGCAGGAAATGACCTCAATGAAGTGATCGACGTTATTGGAAAAGGAGCTGCTGGGTGTTGGTCAATTAATAATCTTGGGCCTCGTATTGTTGATAATAATTTCGATCCTGGATTTTTTATTAAGCATTTCATTAAAGACATGGGAATTGCTCTAAAAGAGGCGAAATCCATGAATTTATCTTTACCTGGTTTAGCATTAGCATATCAATTCTACATCTCGGCAACAGCCTTAGGATTAGAAAATCTTGGAACTCAAGGTTTGTACAAAGTTTTAGCGAAAATGAATGGAATTTCAATTTAACTCGTTTTTCTCTTTTTTATTTTGTAAAGATTATTTTTTAAAAATAAAAAACCTGAAATATGGTTAGGACTTCTTTAAAAAGAGGAATTTAGACATAATTTCTTACTAATTTTAATCGCATTCGAATTAACTTTTCGATTTCTTTTAACTTCTGTTTTTGATTTTCCTCACAAAAACTATAAGCTACACCACCTGCACCTGCTCTTGCTGTCCTCCCAATTCGATGTATGTAGGTTTTTGGTTCATCAGGTAAATCAAATTGGATAACATGAGAGATATCATCTACATCGATTCCACGAGATGCGACATCTGTTGCTACTAAGACCCTAGTCTTTCCAGTACGAAAGCTTTGAAGCGCCTGTTGACGTGCAGTTTGTGATTTATTCCCATGTATAGCATCAGTTTGAATTCCCTTCCTTTTTAGGCGCTTAACAACTCGATTGGTGTTATGTTTTGTACGTATAAAAACTAATGCTCTTGTAATCGATTTATCTTTAAGTAATTTCTCTAATAATATTTCTTTTTTCTTTTTGGTGATTAAAAATACAGTTTGTTTAATAATCTCCAAGGTTGGTTGATCTGGTGATATTTCTATTTTTATTGGTTCATTCAGAATACTATTAGCTAGTTTTATAACTTCATGTGGTATTGTAGCAGAGAAAAGAAGTGTCTGTCGGTTTTTTTTAGGAATGTACTTGATGATAGAACGAATATCATGGATGAAACCCATATCTAGCATTCTATCACCCTCATCTAAAACAAAAACCTCAATATGACTTAAGTTTATATGACCCTGTCTCATCAAATCGAGCAATCTACCGGGGGTTGCAACCAAAATATCCACGCCTTGTTTTAGTTTTTTCACTTGAGGATTTTGGCTAACTCCTCCATAAACCACAATACTTTTTAATCCAGTATATTTTCCGTAAACCCTGAAGCTGTTTTTTATTTGAATCGCAAGTTCCCTTGTAGGAGCAACAACTAAAACACTTATTTTACGGCTTTTTTTTATGTTGTTGTCGTTTTTTACAATCAATCGCTGCAAGATAGGAAAAGCATAAGCAGCAGTTTTACCTGTTCCTGTTTGAGCACAACCTAATACATCTTTTTCCTCCAATATAATAGGAATTGTATGAGCTTGAATTGGTGTCGGAACTTTATAACCTGAATCTCTTATTGCAAGTAAAATCTTAGGGTCTAAGTTAAGATCATCAAAACTTACATCACTTTCAGTTTGATTATATTGCAATGACATTTTGACTTCCGATTTTGAAAATTCTAAATCATCTTCTGTTTTTTTCCGCTTTACTTCAAGAGCGGCAAAGCCTTTCTTCTGTTCTTGAATTGTGAATGTAAGGCTATCACCATTACTAACATTATTATACCCATTTGATTGAAGTGCTGTGCGGTGTAAAAAAATATCCCTACCATCACTATCAAGTGTTATAAATCCAAACCCTTTCTTTTCATCATACCATTTGACCGTTCCGGTCCATCTTTTTGTTCCTTTTATCATTTTTGCTTAAATCCTTCATTTGTTTTTATGGGCATGACCTACTCATATTCTCTTTTTAGATTGTTGAAAACTTTATGAGCGGGAATATTCATTAAAATAATTAAATACCCCACCTCAATAGAAAAAATTAGATTTGATACAAGTATCAAAAATCCATCTTTTAAACAGATGAAAAAATCTTCAATATCGAATATTTTGAAGTAATAATTACTAAAAATTAACCCAGTATTTAGTAAAAAAGAGTTTCCTTACCTATATAGTTTTAGTATTCATTAATCATAGTTTTCTGCAATGTAGTTATCAAAGTGTTGTATTGCAATAGGCATATTTTTTCGACCAAAACCTATTCGAAAATGTGGGTTTTTGTAATTAAAAATGGTACCTGGCATGAGTAAAACTCCTTTAGCATCAAGTAGATCTCGACAAAACCGATCCACATCATCATCAATGAGTAATTTAGGGAATGCAACAGATCCACCCTTTGGTTTGACCCAAGAGAAAACATTTTCATGTTCATTGAAAAAATCCTCTAATAATTTTAAATTTGTTTTGATCAATTCTCTATTCCTTTCAAGGATTGGCTTCTTGTTCCTCAATGCTAACATCGCTAAAAACTCACTTGGAGCACTATTACATATAGTCGTGTAGTTTTTTAAAGATAAGAGATTTCTCAATAATGGTTTCTCTTTGGAAGCAATCCATCCGACACGTAAGCCAGCTAATCCAAAAGATTTAGACATCACCCCTAAAGAAATTCCTTTGCTATATACATCACACATCGGGGGAAGTTCATCACCCGGATCAAGCTCAAGAAAGCGATATACTTCATCAGAAAAGATCGCTACGTTTCTTTCCTTTGCTATCTTGACAATTTCATCATACTTCTTTTTTGAGGGTAAGTACCCAGTAGGGCTGTGGGGAAAATTAAGAATTAAGCATTTTGTATTTTCCTTAATATTATTTTCTAAGAACTCTATATCAAGCTCCCAATCTTGCTCATAATTCATGCTCCATTGTGTTATTTCGCATCCTAAGGCATTTGCCACCTCAAAAAGTGATTGATATGCTGGTTCCTGAACGATCACGTGATCCCCCGCATTTAGATAAACATTCATGAATACGAATATTCCTTCTTCAGCTCCTGAAAATACAATAATATCCTCGGGGTCAATATTATGATACAGTTTTGATATCTCAAGTCGGAGTGTGGGGCTCCCTGGAGACTCTGTATACCCTAACCAATGTTGCTTTAATCTTAAGTCTGCATTATCTTCTAAATCTAGAAGTTCTCCAATTGTAAATGATTCACAATCTGAAGCACAGAGCAAATACCTAACCTTAAATTCATATTTTTCAAAAAAATCTTCTAACTTGAACTTTTCCAACTTCATTTTAAGACACATCAATAATTTTTTCAATTTGCTTGATTGCTCGGGAAATGTAGGTTTCATCATTAATCTTGAATTCAATAGCTCCTTGTGGACATATTTCGACACACCTACCGCATCCTCTGCATTCTTCCGATATCTGGGCTTGCTCATTTTCAATTCTGATTGCATCAACAAAGCAAATTCCCTCAGTACACGTACCACAACCAATGCAATTATCATTTATTCGTACTTCCACGCCGTCGATTTTTTGTATTTTTTTTCCTATTTTTTGAGATAGCATGGGAGATACTCTCCAAAGACAACAACATGGGTCGCAGTTACATATACTCAGAAGCTTTTTTCCATCTTTGACACCGAGCCATTGCTTATCTAATAAATTTCTCCCGATCATGTGAACCAAACCAGCTTCGCTGCATTTTCTCACGTGTTCAAGTGCTTCTTCCTTTGAGACTAAACGGCCTAATTCAGGGTTAATTTCATGAACTGCTTCCCCAAGAAAGAGACATCCAAGGTTGATTGGATAATCCTTGCATTGCATTGATTCACGGCAAATACAGAAATTCATTATCCAGTGAGATTTTGCCTTATTAATGAAGTGTTCCAAAATACTGGTTGGCAATACTAAATCTCCTTTATTTTCAAGGTTAACATTAACGGGAATGACATTGTCTTTAGGTAAATATATGATTTCATCATCTTGAAATAGGAAAATATCTATAAATTTTCCTATTATGGGGATTCTGGTTAATTTCGCGATGAATCTAACATTAGGAAATGTTTTTTCTAAGAGTTTCACGAACCATAATGGTCTTGCCATACTTATTCCTAAAATATGTTTTTAGTATTACTATTTATTATTTATATTTTCTTTATTGCCATAAAATATTTAGTTTTGCCATTTCTTAATCGTACTAATTTATAAACTTTTAACTTATCATTAATTCTATGCTTTTATCAGACTAATATTTTAGGTTTTGATTAATGGAGCAAATAGATCTTGGAAATTTAAAAATAAACCAACTTGGCTATGTCTATAAAGATATTAAGAAGCAAGCTAGAATTCTTGAAGAACAGTTGGATCTACCTAAGTTTGCGTTTTTAGAAAATAAACCAACACCATATCTTTACCGAGGGAAAGAAACCACTATACAAACTAATATTGGTTTTAGCAGAAGTTTGAACGTCCAGATTGAATTAATAGAACATGTTAAGGGAGATTGTATTTTCAAAGAGTTCATCGATGCTGGAAAAGAGGGGTTACATCATTTTGGTGTATATGTGGAAGATGTGGATGCGTTAGTTAAAAAGTATACGGATAAAGGTTTTGAGATCGTTCATCAAGGATTGACCGCAGGTGTACAAAAGGTGGCTTATATTGATACTTATGATCAATTAGGAGTTTACATCGAATTTCAACAAACTATGAAGAGGAAAAAAAACAAATAAAATAATATCCTCAAATGCAATAACCAATTTTATTGGTGCATATTGTGTCTTATGAAGAGTTATTAAACCAAGTTGAACTGGATAGCCAGCAAAATACTGATTCCATTCATCGCTTAGCGAATAAAATTTGGACGAAAATATCTCCCATAGAGTTACGAGCCATCTGCATGGATGTTTGGGAAGAAATTGGTAAAAAATTGGGATCACGAATAAAACCTTTAGTACCCGTAAGCCAAGACCGTCCCGTAACTAATCTTATTTTTGGTTCAGGTAGTTTTTCAACAGGTAGATTTCAAGCTGAACAATATCAGAAAGTAAAGAGTTATCTAAGTAAACCTCCGATAATACTCCAGGGAATTGTATCTAATAAATCTCGTGAACATGGATGTAATGGTCCTGAAATCGCAAAACGATTTAAAGTAGCCAATATCAACTTAGATTTTAATGATTGGTACCATGAAAATGTTGACCAAAATGAAGAAAATCCGATTAGAGCAACACGCTATTGGTATCCTCCAGAGAAAGAGAAAGATATTAATTTGGAAGATATAGCAAACAGGTTTAACATTCGTCAAAATGGCTTTCATAAAATCTTAGGCGAGAAAATTGCAGAAAAAGTAAGATATCCAACAGATATAGCATCTGCGAGGGGTTATAATTTCCAATTTTGCCGTTGTATGTTTTCTCACCAAAAGAATGCACCTCCTCATGTTAATGATACGCATCCCGCCGATTTATCGTATGTAGATCCCCAAAATAAAACAAAACTATATGTAGGTTGGCAGTCTGGTGCTACTCAAAGAATGATGGAAGACAATATTAGTCAACTTCGTGGGAGTCTTATTGAAATTGAATACATGGATAAAATAAGTCAAATACATGAATTAGATGAAGGAGTTTTGCTAGCTTTAGGCCATGGTATCCAATTGTCTTCTACAAAAAATTTTAACGCAAGTGAAATTCAAAATATCCTCAAAATTCTTGATGATTATTACTTTTGCACTCTCGAACCATCAGGTTTAATATTATTATGGGGGATTACAGAGACCAAAATCCCTATTGCTTATCAAGATATAAATGGAAATCCAATATCCATTAAGCAAAAAGCTGTTGTTGTTGGAAATCAAATCTTATCTGGAATTAATGCATTTGGATATAATTTTAAAAAAAATCTGGAGGATCTTGAAGAATTCTTAAAGCAACAAAAAATTATTAGATAAAAAGTTATAGCGATATTTTCTCTGTTAAAAGATCCTCTGTTTTGGAAGATCCACCTACGTGAACTGAATATTCCATATTTTCAAACTCCCATTCTTTTGTTTCAGGATTATACCATCTTAGATTATTCTTATCTATTCGAATAACTACTTCCTTCTCTTCATTTGGATTTAAATTAATTCTAATAAATCCTTTAAGGAGTTTTAATGGACGATCTATTTTAGAATTTTCAAAGCCCATATATGCTTGGATAATTTCATCTCCTTCCACTGAACCAACGTTCTTTACAGTGAACTTTACTACTATTTGATTCTCATTTTTTTCTACTTTTAGATTTTGATATTCAAAATCAGTATAACTCAATCCAAATCCAAACGGAAATGCGGGTTCTATATTTTGCTTTTCGAATAACGCATAACCGTGGTAATATCCATATTCTATTTCATCGGCATTTTTATCGAAGTATGGTAAATGGTTTGGATCCTTTGGGATGGTGAATGGTAATTTACCGCTTGGATTCACTTTTCCAAATAAAATGTGCGCTAAAGCATTTCCTCCTTCCATTCCCGAATACCATGCCATTAAAATTGCATTAACCTTCGATTTCCATTCTTCCATCATTATCGCAGAGCCTCCCACAAGAACCACTACTATTTTATTGTTTAATTCAGCAATTGCATTGATTAACCTCACATCCTCAGTATGCAAACCCAGATTATCTCTGTCACCACCAACCTCTCTTCCAAACATTTTGATATACTCTCCTTCATCCTCATGAGTATAACCAACAACTATAACTACTGCATCTGCATTCGTAACTGCTTCTTTCAAGCTTTCTTCATCATTGCCCTCATTATAGGTAATTTCAACTTTTCCTTTGCAAAAATCTAGTATTCCGCTTAAATGAGTTATAATATTATCCTGTTTCACGTTGCTACTGCCGTGATCTCCTGTATTTTTTAAGTCAGCTAACCTCCCGATTATCGCTAATTTTTTTATGTTGTTGAGATTAAATGGCAGAATTGAATCTTCATTTTTCAGTAAGACCATGCTCTCCTCAGCAGCTCTACGAGCTAATTTGACATGTGCTTCACTTGCAATTAAATCTTTAGGATATTTATCATCATCTCCCTTGTTAGTATATTTCAATGTGGTACGTATTATCCTTCTTGCTGCGTCATCTATTAATTCTATGGGAACTTCACCATTTTTTACGGCTTTTAATAGCTTTTTTCCATAAAATCTCCCCATGGGCATCTCTACATCTAATCCTCCCCTAATCCCTTTCAGAGTGTCTTTTAATCCATATATCCAATCTGAGTGAACAAAACCTTTGAATCCCCAATCTTGTTTCAGAATAGTCCTTAAAAGGTAAGGATTGTGTCCACAATGTTCTCCTCGAACCTTATTATATGCAGACATTACCGTAGCACACCCTGCATCGATGCATCGTTTAAAATGGGGTAAATAGACTTCTCTTAATGTTCTCTCATCCATTTTAACATTTATCTTGAATCGTGCATTTTCCATGTTATTGGCTGCATAATGCTTTACAGTTGCCATGACGTTATGTTTCTGGACACCACGAACTAAAGCGGCTCCAAACTCACCTAACAAATATTGGTCTTCTCCATAAGTCTCTTGAGCACGTCCTCCTGCTGGATGTCTCAATATATTGATACAAACACCTCCAAAAAGATTACCTCCATGTGCTCGGATTTCTTTTCCTATTATATCTCCGACTTTCTCCTCAAGATCCAGATCCCAACTTGCGGCTCTAGCCATTGAGACTGGAAAACATGTAGAACCAGGAATTATGACACCTCGTGGCCCATCTGTAAATTTAAAGGGAGGAATTCCTAATCTCTTAACTCCCCCTGCTGGAAAAGCTCTTTTTCCAAATCCCATATCAAGCAGTAAGTACTTTATGAATCCGTGACCAGACATTAAATGAATCTTTTCTTTTAAGCTGAGATCTTTCAACGCTTTATCAGTAAAATCCATTCTTTCCTCTTGACTCATATTACTTGAAAATTTCATGACATAATCTCCTTTATTGTTTAGCTTGTAGGAACAAAATTAAGTACTGAAAAAAAAGATTCTTAAAAAATAATTTAAGTCAGTATTAATATAGAATTTCAAAATATAATTGATCTTTACAATCCCTGATGAATTCAAAAGATTTAACATTCTCAGCAATAAATGGAGTTCCCGAAAAAATTCCCTTCCATCCATTCATTATGCACTTAGCGGCAAGTTTGATGAATGTAGATTATAACCATGAATATTGCCAAAATCCTACAGTACTTGCAAAAGCTCAAATTAAGTGTGCAGATTTTTTTGGCATCGATCACGTGAATGTATCTACTGATGCATATCGAGAAGCAAATGCATGGGGGGTTGAAATTGATTGGTCTAGTCATACACCTATTGCAAAAAAACCCTTAAGTATTACAGATTTTGATGCTATAGAAGAACCAGAATTACTCTCTAATATAAGAATTCAAAATCGAGTAAATTCTGTCAAGTTACTTTCTGAAATGGTTGGTGGAACTCAATGCATAGTTGGATGGATAGAAGCACCATTCGCTGAAATATGTTGCTTATTTGATCTCGTTAACGTGTTAAAATTATGTAGATACGAAGATTGGGATAAAAAAATTAAAAACTTAATTCAACGAATAATCCCAATTCAAAAAGAATTTGCTAAATTACAAATAGAAGCAGGAGCAGACATAATTGGCGCGGGAGATTCAGCAATTTCGCAAATTGGTCCAAAAAGATATGAGTTGTGTTGCTTAGATGCAACAAGAGCCCTCTTTCATTTTATACAAAAGGATGTGCCCGTTTTATATCATATATGTGGGGATAACTCAACAGTCGATAAGGAAGGACGAGATATGCTTAAACTAGTTTCTAGTACTGACGCAGCGATTCTAGATTTGGATTATCAAGTAAATCTAAGAATGGCAAAAGAAAAACTACAAAATAAAAATTGTCTCAGAGGTAATACAAACACGCAAATATTAGGAAGTTCTAGTTATTCTATTGACGATGTAATGAAAGAGGTAGAAAAAACTCTTCGAGATGGAAAACCAAACGGTCACTATATTTATGCAGCTGGATGTGAATGGCCCTGGGAGCCAATTGAAATGGCAAGCCGTAATTTAGCTGTCGCTAAGACATTAAATGAAAAAATCGGAATTTATTGATTGTTAAACTGTAAACTTCCTATGTTTTTTGGATCTTGGGTATCGTTTAAACCTTCCAATTTAGCATAATCTTCTAAAGTACGCTTAGAAACTTGTTTAATATATTCATCTAATGCTTTATTAATCGATGATGGAAGATTTGGGCTTTCATAGGTGCTTAAAATATCTTTTACCTTCTCTTGTGCAACTTTAAAAATGTTATTCGAACCAGATCTCAACCAGCGCCCTCTTTTTTCTCTATTCATTAATTTTGGGATAAAAATTTCTTTTCTCGTATTTTTAACAGAATGTTTGGTTCCGAGATAATTTTTCTTCAAATTGAATGCGCTTGTTATTTCTGCACTAGCTAAAGTGTTTTCACTAACTTCAATTCCTAGTTTTTCTCTTTTCAACATTCCAATTAATTCATCATCAATTACTAGCAATTCTAATGCTTCTGACAAGGAAGATTCATAGGTACCCGCGCAAGTGATGTAATTATGTCCCGCATTTATAGCTGCTGAAAGCCCCATAATCCTTTCTATACCATTCTGCATATCGAAGATTTTAGAATCTGTTAATGCCCCTGAACCTTTGGAGGGAATTTGGTAGAATCTTGCGAGTTGAGCACTAGCTATTGTTAGTAACGTCATTTCAATCGCCCCATAAGCATTGTTACCTGTTATGGGATCCATGATCGTGTTAGTGGATCCATACAAAACTGGAGTTCCAGGACTTAATAGTTGAGCGAGAATGATGCCTGAAAGTACTTCCATGTTGGCTTGTGTAAGAACACCCGCTAATGTTACTGGAGCTGTAGATCCTGCACTTGCGGCAGCACTTATCAACAATGGTTGTTGATTCCTTGCGAAGACAGTTAAACCATTCAATTGAATTTTTTCTAATCTTAACGGTGATGTCGGATTGAAAACTCCAATTAGCCTTGGTTTTTTTATTGCTTCTTCTGAACCACCTACTATTATTGAAACTAAATTAATCATGTCTTGACTTGCTATCTTACCAAAACAACTCATTCCATAGGGTTTATAACTGTTATTTGCCCATCCTTTTATGGTATGGCAGTGTAATTCTGTGAAAGGAACATCACTTGGCCACACATCCATGTGAGAGCAATCAATATTTTCTAACGTATTTGAAACTTTAATATGTTCAATTGTATCATAAAGAGTTGCTTTTCTAATCTTTTTTTTTTTAATAGGATCATACATGTTTACTGCGGCTCCAAATGTCCCAAAATGGATAGAATCTGTGTCGATCGTCATTTTATAGGATCCATCAGGCCCCCATAGCGAAAAATTTTTAGGTACCTGGCTTAGACTTTCCTTTACTAACCAATTAGGAAATTTAACTTGAGCTTCGTCAACCCCATTGATAATTGCTCCTTTTTCTTTTAAAAATCTTCTTGTCTCTACAGATTTAACTCGAATTCCTACACTTTCCAAAAGATTCATTGTCGTATTATTAATCTCATCAAGATCTTCATTAGACAAAACCTTCAATTTATTTAAATTCAATAAAATTCTCACTCTTCATGACTTGCTTCTAAATTAAGGTAATTAATTTTATATTTTTGAAAAATTAAATCTATTTTATTGTATCGCAAATAAAGTGGATCAACCATGAATATTGATATTGAATTATTAAAAAAGTTTGAAAAAAATATTGATACAGTTCACCCTGAAGAGGGTATAATTCCAATTAAAATACTTGGTTATGGAGAGATTAGTATGGTCTTTGAGTTAGTAGGTGATCCTTCTAAACTTGCCTACAAAAGGATACCTATTTTTGATTCCGAAGAGCAAGTTAAAAGACACACGTGGGCCTATAATGAATATAATCGAATTTTAAAAGATGAAGTCAAATTGACACTACCCGATTATGGAGTAACTTGGTTTTTCGACGATTCAGGGAACATTCAATTTTATTGTGTTCAAGAACAAGTTCCTTATAATTCGATAGGAAACCGTGTAATTCACGTTTTAAAAAATGATGATATTTTATTGCTGGTTCATTTAGTAATGAGAGAAATGAAAAAAGTATGGGATTACAATCGAAAAAATAAGAGACTTGACCTGGGATTAGATGGGCAAATATCTAATTTTTCTGTTATCAATTTTAATCCGGATGATCCAAAAATTGATGAAAATACTAAATTATGTTATTTAGATACAAGTACTCCGATGCTTCGAGTAAACGGAGCTGAGTCCATGCAAGCAGAACTACTATTAAAAAGTGCCCCATCATTTTTAAGATGGTTATTGAAAGCATTGTTTCTTGAAGAAACAGTCGGAAGGTATTATGACTGGAAGAAGGTCACTATTGATCTCGTGGCAAATTTCTTCAAGGAGCAAAAACCAGAATTGATACCAGCATTATTAAGACTGGTGAATAACTTTTTTGCGGAAGAGGCAAATGAGTTCGAAATTGAACCAATTAATTTTGAAGAAGTTAGAAAATATTATGATAGCGATGCTCAAATGTGGGAGATCTTCCAAAGTGTACGCAAATTTGACCGATTTTTGAAGACAAAAGTATTCAAGAAACAATATCCCTTTTACTTGCCCGGAGAAATAAAAAGATAGCTATATTTTATATTTTTAATGGGATAATGAAACCTAAAGTCTATTTGACCGTGAATGGAAAATAATAAATTATTGGAAAAATAAGGCTGATATGGAAAATGATTAGAAGTTTTTTAGCTATTGAATTAAAAGATGATAGTACTATAGAAAAAATCCAAGACTTTTGCGATCGTCTTAAACAAAACCAATCTAAAATTAAATTGGTTGAACCTGAAAACCTACACCTAACAATCAAGTTCTTGGGAAACATTCCCGAGCAACTTGCGCCCAAAATTTATTCTATCCTGATGAATGAAATAAATGCAAAATATTTCCCAGATAAAAACTATAGTTATGAACTTAAAGGTGTTGGACAATTCAGAAAATACTCCGTTATTTGGACAAAGGTAAGGGGAAATGTTCAAATTATTCAAGATGCAAAAGATAAATTGGAGGAACTTCTCTATACTAAATTAGAAATTAAAAAAGATAAGAGGACCAAATTTGAACCTCATTTAACTATTGGAAGACTAAGGAAAGAAAAAATAAATTATAAAAATTTTAGTTCTTTGAAAAATCTAATCGAAACGAATAAGAACACGTATTTTGGACCGTTTTCAGTCACTGGCATCAAACTTAAAAAATCGCAATTAACTCCGAAAGGTCCAATTTATACTAATCTTGAATATTGAATAAAAATGTGGGTCAAAGCAATTGTATGGGATCTTGATGGTACATTAATCAATTTTAAAATTGATTCACTTAGAGCTAGAAGAATAGTAATCAAACTTTTAAAAGAAAAGGGAGTCTCCAGAGAATTTTTTAGAACGCAGTTAAGTACATTTGACTTGATTAATAATTCTCAAGACATACTTAGAGAAATAGGAAAAAACCAGGATGAAATTAGAGAAATAATTACTGATGTAAATAACGCAGTGGTTGAAATTGAAGAAAAAGCAGCGCTTGAAGCTTCGCTGATTACAGGTATTGAAAAAGTGTTAGAGTTTATCGAGCAGATAGGGCTTAAACAAGCCATATTTACATTTAACACCTTCCGAAATGCAAAATTATCCCTGGAAAAAGCGGGAATAATACATTATTTCGAAATAATAGCTGGTAGAGATAACGTAGCCATGCTAAAGCCCCATCCCGATCACCTTAATTACATTTGTGAAGCTTTGAAAGTAAGCCCCTATGAAATTATAGTAATTGGGGATTCAAGTAAGGATATCGAAGCAGCTTTAAATATTGGAGCAAAATCGATAGGTATCAAAACTCCCATCTCTCGAGTTTTCCAAGATGAACTATTTAAAAAAGCAAATTCTATCATCCCATTAGACGGAATTCCTTTAAAATTGATTGAAGAACTCCAGAAAATTTTATAACGTTTACATTACAATTAAAAATAAATTATAAATTATATAATTCAAATTTATTTATTTTTAAAATATAATAGTAGTCTTTATAGGAGGGAAATAAGTGAGAATTGAATATGATCTCGATGTCTTGAAACCACATCAACCGGATAACTGGGAACTAGCGCAAGTTATAATGGAAATAGAGGGAGTTACCTTCGTACAAATTAAAACGGATGAAATAGACCAGAAAACTACATCTGTGTTTCTAACTATTAAAGGAAACGGCGATTTAAACTTAACAAATATTAAAAATGCTTTAGAAGATATGAATTGTGCTTTACACAGTGTTGATCGGGTTCAGATAGATAATAGATCATAAAAAATCATTTTTTTTATTAGATTCATGTCCCTTGAAAAATCCCCTAAAATTGCACGAATTCTCCAAGATGCTGGAGAAATAAATGATGAATTAGATTATGCTCTTATGAACTATTTAATTCAAAATAGGGGTATAGGATTTACTGCTTGCCAGCCAAGATTAGTAGAATTGGAAGATGGCATAAAAGCAATAAAAATGGATATTGATCATACTTTCCTGGGTAATAATAATGAACTATTAGGTTTAGGGATTGTGGGAGCATTATTCATAAATTATGACTCATTAAAAGTAATATTTTGTACTCCAACCGAAGAATTAGAAAAAAATATCCAAAAATTAAAAGATGCTGGAGTACAACCCCAAGTAAGACCAAGAGGAAAATATTAATATATTAAAATCTGAGTCGGCAAATAAAAAATGACTGATAATAATAAGACCAAGTATACTATTTTAGAATATCTTTCAGACGAGAATTTGCAACCAAATAAGATTCCGGATGAAAAATTGGATTTTGGATTTCAATTCATTTTTCCACCCGGAAAAGATCCATTAGGTAGACCTATTGGAAAAGCGATGGTAGTATTTAAACCTAAAAAAAAAGATCTTCTTATTTTATCAATTGGAACTCAAATTTCACCCCCACACGTCACTGCTCTTAACTCGTTAGAACAAAACAAAAAAAATCAATTTTTCATGGATATAAGAAAACACTTCTTAATGAAAGATGTATTATACCGAATTGACATTAAAAACTTCCGTTATGAAATAACGGAACAAATTTATATTTCAAAGACAAATATTCTCTCAAAAGATTCCTTTTTTAAACGTGTACGTCGAGTTTTTAACGCTATGGTTTATAGCAATATGATCCTCGCAGAATATTGTGAGGGGAAAATCACCCCCGAGGACCTTGAAAAAGCCCGAGATTTTTCGGGATCTGATTATTCTCTTTATTCATAAATACGAAGATTAGACATTATGGTTTTCAATGACTGGCTCCAGGCTTTAGGAAAGTTAGAGTATGTACAGGGCAAAAAGCGACCTAACATTAAGTGTATTTTATGCGGAGTAAGAGATGATGATGAACGGGTCGTTGTACTCAAAATATACCAAGATGAGATATTATTCATCTCTCTTAATCTTTATCCATACAATCCCGGTCATTTAATGGTTATACCAAATAGACATATTCTCAGGTTCCTCGAATTAACTCAAGATGAGATAATGCATATCACGAAAGCCATCCAAGGGTTACAACTATTACTAGATAAACTTTACAATCCAATTGGATACAATATTGGTATGAATGAAGGGAAAGTTGCTGGGGGCAGTATTGAACACCTTCATTTTCATGTAGTACCGAGATATGGATCAGAACTGGGATTCATTGATATCGTCGGAAAAACAAGAGTTCTACCAGAAGGATTAAAAGCTGTTAAGAAAAAGTTAGAAGAAAATATCTCGCTTTTCCTAAATAAGGAGTTTTTTGAACGAAAATAAATAAGAGATAAAAAAAAATTTTCAATTAAAGTTATTGCTACTTTATCTTGTTGCATTTCTAATATCAGCAGCAGAAATCCGCTTACGCTTTTCAGCTTTGCAGATTTTATGAGCTTCTTTGGTTACTTCAGCCGCTTTTGACTCAAGAAATCCAATTAATTTATCCAGCGCCTCAGCAGCTACTAAGTCGGCTCCTTCTTTTTTCATTAATCTTCTTATTGGAGCTTTAGCAATGTAAGATTCAGCTTTCTTTGGTGCTGGTTTCTTTTTAGCCATTTTTTATTCCTCCACAATTTTATTTTCAAGATAATACTATTTTAAAATAGATTTATAATTAATAATATCTACGAATTTCTATTATATAAATGTTATGGTTCGAAATAGGGATCTTGTAAATCTTATTGATAGAATTTTTTGGATCTAAAATGTGCTAAAAATACTCGAACCGACAAAATACCACTATAAAAATAATTTTTTTTTTTTTATTAAAAAGATAATAATATTTTTCTGACAATGCTATTTTACACTGTGGCAGATATAATTAGAACTTTCATTACTTTTTATGCTTCTCAAGAATTTATTAAGCATTTAACAAGTTTCTAAAATCTCAAAATCAAAAATAATGAAACAAAAATTAAAATATTATATCTATAATAAGATATTTAAGAAAGAAAAGGACCACGAGTTGGAATCTGAGATTGAGCACTGAAGATGAACTGGAAAAATACGACGAAGATGATATTGAGGAAGGTTTACAATCATTAGGATTTACAAAAAATGATTCTAAAGTGTTGCTAACTCTTTCGAAATACAAAATCCTTAGTCCCGCAGACATCGCTAGATACTCTGGGGTAGATCGTGCTCGCGTATATGATAGTTTGAATAGGTTGATGGAGCGAGGATTTATCCAAAAAGAACCGGTAAAGAGAGGAGCAAATTATCAAATTATTCCAATTGAAAAAATTTTTAAGGTAATTCGAGAAGATTACAAGCAAAAAATTAATGAAAGCATGCTGATCGAGAAATCTTTAGGAGAATTAGAGGTTGAGCAAGAAGAATCAGGTCCAAGAGTTTGGTCGATTAATAGTAGCGATAAGATTCGAAAAAAAATAAAAGATTTAATTAATAATGCTGAATCTCGCATTTTCTTTATCATTACACCAGACTTACTCATGGATGAATTGGGAGGATATGAATGGCTTTTAAAGGAGATCTGGAATAAAAAATTTTCCTCTGATATTCAAATCGTGTTAGCATTAAAGTATTTTGACGCATTAAAAGAGGAAATAAAGAAATTATTGAAAATGAATGTAAAAATCCATTCTATTGAAGGGGACAGTGTGATACCATTTGGTTTGATCATCACAGACGATGAATTCTTACTTACGACTCTAGATCAAGTAAAAGAGGCTCCCGAATACACTTCTGGGCTCTGGATGGAAAATGGAAAGCGGAATCAGCTAACGGGATATGAACATTTATTTAGACATTTCATTAGTTCAGAAACGAAAGAAATTCAACTTACATCAAAAAAAGCACCGTATTCATAGTTCGTTTAAATAGAAAATAAATTAAATTTAAATCAAAAAAAGATTTGCATATTATTATAAATCTAGGGTGGTAAAGATTAGTTACCGTGGGAAGGTCGTGCTTCTTGGAGCACCTTCAGTGGGCAAAACCAGCCTCTTGGCACGTTATGTAGATGACAAATTCAGCCCAGAATATCACCAGACAGTAGGTGCTAATTTTCTAATAAAAGAAGTTGATTTGAAGAATGTCATCGATAGATTAAACCTCAAGAACCCTCATATAACTAAAGACATAAAAGAAAAGGGATTTAAACTTTACTTCTGGGATATCGGTGGACAAGAACAGAATCTATTTGCTAATGAGTATTATTTTGTTCAAGCAGTTGGAGCTATGGTAATTTTTAGCTTGGATGATATAGCAACTTTTAAACAAGTAGATTTCTGGGTTCAGAAATTAAGAGAATTAAGTGGAGAAGTACCGTACATCGTTATAGGGAATAAATCAGATTTAGAAAAGAAAGTTGACGCTGATGAGATAGAACAATTGATTGATCAGTATGGTATTAATTATTTTGAAACCTCAGCTAAGTTAAATAAGAATGTAAATGCTTGTTTTGAAGCACTCTCAATTTTAATACTAAATAACTTGAAATAAAAAATTATTTTAATTTCGAACATTTGAATGTCTTTTTATTATTTTTTTCATTCTATCAGATAATTGATTATGAATAGCCTATTAATTCCAGTATCACCTCTTCCAAGAGCAAAATCTCGATTAAAATCAGTGTTTACAGAAGAACAATTAAAAAATTTCACAATTTCTTTATTTAAAGATTTTGCTTTAAAGGTATCGACGGTAAAGGCGTTTGAAAATAAGTTAGTTTATTGCACCAGTCCCGAAATTCTGGAATTAGCGGAAGAATTCGGATTAATTCCCATTAAAGAAGATAAAGCAAACTCAAACAAGACCTTCGATGAGGTAATTGAGGTTTTTAATGATATCGCAATGAAAAAACATGACGCTACAAAAACAACCCTTGCTTTTTGTGATGTTATCCTCATCAATCGTGTCAATTTTATTGAACTATCTTCCCTTCTTAAAAATCATCAAATAGTAATCTGTCCCGCAATTCATTCAGGTGGTGTCTCTATACTAGGGCGATCTCCGCCTGATATTATTTCTACTTTTTTTTCCCATCCAACAATCCCTTCATTATTTGCTTTAGTGAACGAAGCAAAATTGAAAAAATTAAAATTTGTAATATATGATTCCTTTCGCTCGGGATTTGATATTGATATCAAGCAGGATTTAGTTTTAGCATATGAATACCTTAAAGCGTTAAATATGAATGAAACACATACCTTCAAATTTTTGAAGAATAATTTAAAATTAGCCTTGCTCAAAAAAGATATAAATGATAATCGTGATTTAGAAATAAAAGAAATAGATTCCCCTTTAGAATGAAAATGAGATTGTAAGCTTGACATCCTCATTTAAAACATCTGAAATTAAACTCTGGAACTCTTCTCTTTCTTCTTTTAAAGAATTTAAATGTCTCATGTAGTCTTTATTCTTCCGTTCTAAATCACTTTCTAGATGCTCTAATTTGACGGCATTTGCAGAAATCTCATTTTTTATATTTTCTAATTTAGTCGCTAATCCTGCCTCTTCAATTTCTTTTTCAATTTGAATAATGTTCTCGTTAATTTTCCTTACAGTCTCAATGTCGTCATAGATCTGTTTAGTATCAAAAATCATATTAATCTGCTCAATGGTTTTCTCTTTTGTATCTGCTTTTAAATTTAATTTGTTCTCTTCTAAAATACGACGTAATTGAACCAAGAGACTCGAGAACTTAATTAAGTCACTGCTTTCTTGTGCTAACGTCCTGATAGAGTCCTTTAAAAAATCTCTGATATAATTCAGATCCACATTTGAAACATGAATTTCTCCCTTTTCCAAATTAAATTTCATTTTCTTTAAAGCTTTTTTAAAACCCAGTTGATCATTTATATTTATTTTCAATTTGAACAATCTATCTCTTTCTTCTTCTAGTTTTCTAAAGAGATCGTTTTTTTCCAAAGTTACAAGCCTTGCATTCAGTGCTTCTTCATTTTTCTTACGTTCTGCTAATTCTTGTTCGAATTGATCTAAATCTCGCTTAGAATTTTCTATATTATCTCTTAATGCAAACATTTTAGGTAATTTATTTAATAAGTATTCTGCCTCTTTAAGTTCAGTGTATTTTTTTCTCATGAATTGCTCCAAAGTTGCTTGTTTCTTGCTCAATTTCCTGGTAAAATAATTTAGTTCCTTAATCTCTGTTTGGACCTCAGACTTAAACTTTGGTAATGATTTTCGGGCGACTTCATTAATGTTGTTAAATAGTCTTTTGATTGAGTTTAATAACTCAAGAGTGTTATCATATGTAATTTCATCTTCAGGTAATTCGATTTCATCGATTTCTTTTTTAATTTTATCGGAAAAAAAATGTAACGATCTTTGAGCTTTATTATCAACTTTATCCTCACCTGCTTCTATAAAGTGATCAGTACATTTTTTAATCTCAACTAATCCTCCTTTTACGTCAGAAATGAGTTTTCCAACAGCTCGTTTAATCTTGAAGAATAGATCATCAAGCCTTTCTTTATAAAAATCTTCAAATTCTTCTATTGATACTTCTGTCATTTTATATAATTACTCTAATATTGTAGGGTTAATAATTTTTTTTCCATTCATGTATTTTTGAAGTACTTTAGGGATATTGATAGAATGGTCCTTATTTTGATTATTCTCAAGAATGCAACATATTGTTCTTTCAACTGCAATCGCAGTAGAATTCAGTGTATGGACCATTTCTTTTTGTTCTTGTGACCCAACGGTTCCCATTCTAATCTTTAACTTTCTAGCTTGATAATCCGTGCAATTGCTACAAGATACTAATTCGCGGTAGTTTTCAGATGCGGGAAACCATCCTTCTAAATCGTATTTCTTTGCAGCATTATCATTTAGTTCTCCCGAAGCGATGTTGACTATTCGATAAGGAATTTCTAACTCTTGAAATATTGATTCTGCATTAGAAAGTAGTTCATCATGGAGATTCCAAGATTCATCTGGTTTGCAAAAGATAAATTGCTCTACCTTTTCAAATTGATGAACTCTAAAAATTCCTAAAGTATCCTTTCCATGGGAACCAACTTCTCTTCTAAAACATGATGATATTCCTGCATATTTCAATGGTAATCGACTAGGATCAATTATTTCATCATAATGATAAGCTGCTATACTTTGCTCAGAAGTAGCAATCATATATAAGTCTTCATCCTGAATTTTATATAGCTGTTCTTCGAAATCAGCTAATTCTGCAGCCGCTTCTATTATATCATACTTCAAGAAAAAGGGAGTCCATATGGGCAAGTATCCCAAATCAATTAACTTATCCAGTGCAAACCTGAGTAATGCTAAATTTAACAAGACGATATCTCCTTTCAGGAAAAAGAACCGTGAACCGGAGATTTGCGAAGCCTTACTAGTATCTGCGCCGTCAATTAACTCTATTAGTTCTACATGGGAGGCGGGTTTAAAGTCAAAATCAGGTAACTTCCCTACAGTTCTTACTATTTCATTCCCTTCTTCTGTTTCTGCCTTAGGAACCGATTCATGCAAAATATTTCCCACTAAGTATCTATATTTGTCCCTCTCGAGGAGATAATTATCTCGTTCAGTTTTTAATAAGTCAATCTTTTCTTTAATTTTCTTAGCTTCTTCCTTTAATGGATTAATATTGGCTGATTTCCCCGTTTTAGCAAGTTCACCGATTTTTATGGAGAGTTTTTTCCTTTTTCGGTTTAAATCTTCCACTTTCTTTAGGTTTTCTCTCCATTTAACATCTAAATCAGCCACTTTTTTAGCATGGGAGGGATCTTTAAATCTCTTCTTTTCAGATTCAATAATTTTATCCAATTTATTCCGGAACAGTTCAATATCAAGCAATTTTACTTCATTCTCAAATTATTGATGGCATTAATTTTGCATATTTTAAAATAATTATGATAAATAATTGATGGTGCGGGATTAAGTTTACCATTAATCATGAGAGATTTTTTCAGCTATATCCGATCTTAGTAACGCATTACGTATCTTTCTTTTATCGTATCCAACCATGTCAATTATGCGCATGATCTTTAACCTTTTTGCCTTACCCTTTAATCCTTCTTCATTCATGAATTCTTTTGCAAATTCTTCTTTAATCTTCTCGTTATTTACTGACATATGCTATACGTATGGATCATTTATTCAAGTAATTAAAGATTCAACTTCATTTATTTTTTCGTTTGATTAAATGTGATGAATTTAATTAGATTTTAGATATAGGTAAAATCATATGGATCATTTGAGTTACGAAATTGATCATTGATCTGATTTAAACAGAAAAAATAAATTGTTTCATCTATTCACATACCTAAGATATTAAGAATTAGCATCTAATTTCATTAATTATTAGTATATTGGTGAATCTACAAAAAGGTGAATTAATTGTCTGATAAACAGACCATTGAGCAAATTAGAATTGGAGTTTATGTGTGTGAGTGAGGCGTTAATATCGGATTATATGTTGATTGTGCTGCTTTAAGGGATTTCGCTGAAACTTTACCAAATGTAGTTATTGCTAGGATGAATAAATTTACTTGTAGTGATCCTGGGCAACAACAAATAAAGAATGACATACTTGAACAGGATTTAAATAGAATAGTAGTGGCTGCTTGTACTCCAAAAATTCACGAACCAACTTATCGTGCAGTTTTAACTGAAGCAGGATTGAGTCCCTACTATTTTCAAATGGTGAATTTAAGAGAACAATGCTCGTTCGTCCATCAAGGTGATAAAGATGAAGCAACAAAGAAAGCTCAACGACTAATATTAGCCGGGGTAAATCGAGCACGAGAACTTGAATCTATTCCTTTTAAGGAAATTCCCATTACTAAAACTGCCTTAGTTGTAGGAGCTGGTATCGCCGGAATGAATGCCGCATTAGATCTCGCAAATCAAGGCATTGAAGTATATTTGGTTGAAAAAGAACCCACTATTGGAGGAAAAATGGCTCAGCTTGATCGTATATTCCCAACGGACGATTGTGGTATTTGAGTATTGGCTCCGATCATGGTAAATGCCGCAAAGCATCCTAACATTACCTTATTAACTTATTCAGAAATAACAGATTTTAAAGGAGTTACAGGAGAATATAACGTGAAAATTAAAAAAAAGCCAAGATATGTTAATGAAAATAAATGCACTGGATGTGGTTTATGCACGATTAAGTGTCCAATTAAAGTCCCTGATGAATTTAATAGGGGAATCGGTGATCGAGGCGCCATTTACATCCCATTCCCTCAAGCCGTTCCTAAATATGCCGTTATTGACCGAGAGGTTTGTATAGAATGTAAAAATTGTGAAAGAAATTGTCCTGCTGAAGCTGTCGATTTTGAACAAAAAGAACAATTAATCGATATTAAAGTCGGTGCTATTATAATTGCTACTGGTTGGGATGAATATCAAATTATCGAATCCAATGAATATAAATATGGATTCTATCCAGATGTAATAACCCAAATAGAATTAGAACGAATGCTTAGTCCAATCGGTCCTACAAGTGGACACGTGTATCAAATCTCGACTGGTAAATCTCCTCAAAATGTTGCAATGATCCAGTGTGTTGGTTCACGTACCTTAAGGGGAAATTCTTATTGCAGTGCTGTGTGTTGTAATGTAGCCTTAAAGAATGCTCAACTTCTCAAGCAAGAGTATCCAAATATGGAAATCACCATTTTCTATATTGATATACGCACCTGGGATAAAGGAAACGAAGAATACTATCGAAAAATTCGTGGTCAAGGAATAAATTTTATAAAAGGTATACCGGGTGATATAAAACTAGATGAAAATGGAAAAATGGTATTATATTTTGATACTGCAATGGAAGATGGAGTCACAAAGAAAGAATTTGATTTAGTCGTGTTATCAACAGGGATAGTACCTTCTAAAGGAACAAAAGAAATATCTGAAATAATGGGTCTAAGTAGAGGACCGAATAATTTCTTATCTGAAGTTCATGGGTGTCTTAAACCTGTTGAAACAAAAGATAATGGAATTTATATATGTGGATGTGCTTCAGGTCCCAAAAATATTCCCTATTCCGTTTCGTCTGCTTTAGGTGCTGCAAGCAAGGCAGCAACCTTGTTATCAAATGATATCCTTCGACAAGAATTAATCATTGCTGAAGTGAATCAAGACCTTTGTGTAGGGTGTCGTAGATGCGAAAAAATCTGTGAATTCAATGCAATCACCGTTGCAGAGAACAATATTGCGAGTGTGAATGAGTTAAAATGTAAAGGATGTGGTACTTGCGTAACATCTTGTCCAGCACGAGCAATTGATCTGAAATATTATCGAGACGATCAATTTGAAGAAGAAATCAAGGGGCTAGGGGGATTTGAACCCCAAATTCAATCTATCCGAGAAATAATGGAGGAATAAACTAAATGAGTAGCATTAGTAATGGAAGCAGAAAGATAATTGCATTTGGTTGTGAGAAGTGAGGATATTCGGTGGCAGACCTTACTGGTACTACGAGGAAATCATATTCTACAGAATTTCATTTAATTCGCGTTAAATGTACTGGAAGAATTGGACTTCATCTAATCATGGAGAGTTTCTTGAATGGAGCTGATGGTGTTGCTATAATCTCTTGTCACGAGGGGGAATGCGATTATGGTCGGGCTAACATGAATACGAACAAACATGTCTTATTTTTAAAAAGAATTTTTTCTCATCTAGGTATCAGTGAAGAGAGGATCCAACAGTATTTCTGTGCTGCCGCAGAAGTTGATAATTTCGTGAAATCTGTAAATGATATAACAGGAAAAATTAATGCATTGCCTCCACTCCCAAAAAAGAAAATTAAACCGACCTTGAATGAACTTTTCAAATAAACCATAGTGGTTGAAAAGCAACATGTCCATTGCGTGGGCAGTCGGTTGATGTATAAAATATTTATTGATATAATACATGTTATATTGAATTTAAATGACGGATAACGAGAAACCAATAACATGGGAATTTCTGAAAGTTGTTAAAGATACCCTAGATTCATATAGAATCCGGGCTTTAATTGATGCCAAGGAAGACATCATCGCTAGAGAAATTTATTCTGAAGAAGAATATTATGATCTTCTCTTTAATATGTTTGATTTAGAGCAACTAAAATATGAGTTATTTGATTTAATCAAACACAAACCTATTCAAGAATTCAAGATTCTAAAAGAATTTGCACAAAAAAAATTAATTCAACTGAATCTCGTTTTCTACTTACTAGAACTGCTAAATCATGAAAAACTTGTAACCTTCGATAAAATCTTTACTAACGATGGAAGCGATAACCTTTATTTGAAAGAGATTAACGTGCAAGCGATAAACTTAGATCCAGATCGTTTAAAAAATGTATATGAACCTGTTAAAGTCATCTTTGATGCGAAAGTCTGTTCGGGTTGCGGAATGTGTGTTGCAGTCTGTCCCATGAAATGCATTGCAATGATTAATGGCTTTGGAGCAATAAACGAAGATTTATGCATAAAATGTGGATTATGCTATTTAGTCTGTCCTAGGACGATTTTACCAACTGAATTGCTCCACATGACCATCTCTCAAGAAGATAAGCCCCATCAAGTTGATAAATTCGGACACTTTATAGAAGCTTATTCTGCTCGCACCAAAATATCAGCGATTAAAGAAATATGCCAGGATGGAGGGATAACGACTACTTGCTTGTACTATTTGTTGGATCATGATAAGATCGACATCGCACTTGGAGCAAGGATGAGTGAAGAAGCTTGGAAACCAATACCCTTTAAAATTAAATCTACTGAAGAAGCTCTTTCATGCGCGGGAACTAAATATGTAAATAATCCGAATTTAAGCTTGTTAAATGACCGAACTATAAATGATAAAAAGATTGCGATTGTTGGGGTACCTTGTCAGATGCAAGCACTTTTAAAATCAAGAATTTACGACTTTAACCATCCCCGATTAAAAGAAGTATGCTATCGAATAGGAATCTTTTGCATGGAATCATTCCCGTTCAAAGAAGGATTTCTAAAAATCTGTGAAATACTTAATGTTAAATCTCAAGATATTAAAAAAGCTGATATCAACAAGGGAAAATTTATTATCTTTACACATTCTGGTGAAGAATTATCAATTCCAATGAAAGAAATCACCCATCTAGCAAGACCCGATTGTGAATTATGTTATGATTTAACCTCTGAATGTGCAGATATTTCCGTAGGATCGATTGGATCTTCTGCAGGATGGAATACAATTTTGATTAGAACCACTAAAGGTAAAGAATTGTATGAAGAACTTATTAAAGAAGGATTAATCGAATCAAAAAAATTAGAAGATGTTAAACCTGGCTTACCTCTTTTGGAAAGAGTTGCAAAATCAAAAAAAACCAAATGTAAAAATCATATCAATGCTCGCTTAACCAAGAAACAAAGAGTACCATATTATTAAGTATCACAATCAATTTTTTATCATTCCAACTTTGAACTTTCTGGGTGCTTATCTGTTTTTAAACTTACCCTAACTTAAACAAACCGCCTAAATTAAGTTAAGGCTTTCCAAAAACCACAAAATTAATATTAAATTTCACATTAAAAACAATAACTAAATCGAAATATATTGAATAAAAATGACTACATTACCCGTTGTTCGACCAAAAAATTTCCGTGAAAAAGTCTTTTTTAGGAAATTGCGATCCCAAGTAGATGGGAATGCATTAGTGGAACAAGGATTAACTCAAATTAGAGGTGTTGGAAGACGAATTGCCCAAGCAGTTGTAAAAATCCTCGAAGTTGATCCGAGATCACGTATAGGAGCCATGGCTGAAAAAGACTTGAATGAAATCGAAGAAATTCTAATAGACCCTGTTGCTCATGGCGTCCCAGCGTGGATGGTCAACCGAAAGAAAGACTTCAGGACCGGAGAGAATCTGCATTTCCTCGGAAATCGGTTAGATCTCCAGGTAAAGCAGGACATTGATCGAATGAAAAGGATTCGTAGTTATAAAGGTATTCGTCATAGGTTGGGACTAAAAGTACGAGGTCAAAGAACTAGAAGTACAGGACGCCATGGATTAGTAATAGGAGTAGTGCGTAAAAAACTTATTAAGAAAGCCGAAAAAAAGTAATACAAAAAGTGAAGAAAGATGGGAGATCCACGTCGTTTAAAAAAAAAGTTTAAGAAACCAAAGCATCCATACATTAAAGAGAGGATAATGGAAGAACTGGAATACATCGGAAAATATGGATTGCGAAACAAGCGTGAATTCTGGAAAATGCGAACCATGCTTGCTAATTGGCGTAAGCTGGCTCGAGAGTCTCGAAAATTACCCGATGAGGAAGCAGCGATAGTTCAGCAAGAACTTATCAAAAAGCTAGCTAGAGTTGGAGTGTTAGGTCCGGAAGCGGCATTTGATGATGTATTATTAATTTCAATTGAAGACATATTAAAAAGAAGACTGCAAACTCTCGTGTTTGAAAAGGGTTTAGCTAAAACCGTCTATGAAGCACGACAGAGAATAATCCACAAACATATCGCAATCGGTGATAAGATCATTAACGCTCCATCCCATATCGTACTGAAAGAAGATGAAGACTTTATCAGATATGCTCCAAGTAGTCCTTTTATTCAAGCAAAAGAATAATGAGTGAATAACATGAGTAAGCAAGATTCCGAAAAATGGGCTATCGTACACATCTTTAGCTCGTATAATAATACAATCGTGACAGCCACTGATCTCAGTGGAGCGGAAACATTCTCCAAGTGTTCAGGTGGAATGGTAGTAAAAGCTGACCGGGATGAATCCAATCCTTATGCTGCAATGCAATGCGGTTTCCGAGTCGCAAATGATTTACGAGATAAAGGAATTCGAGGCATTCATATTAAGGTCAGGGCCCCTGGAGGGAATAAGGCTCAAACACCCGGCCCAGGCGCTCAAGCTTGTATCCGAGCACTCGCCCGAGCAGGTTTACGAGTCGGACGGATTGAAGAAGTCACTCCGCGCTCACACGACCATTGCCGTAGAAAAGGCGGTCACCGCGGAAGGCGCGTTTAATCAATCTTCTCTATGATCCAGTTAATCTGGTAAATATACTCTTTCTATTGTTTGGTATTGCTCTTATTTTTTATCCGTTCTGATTTTTGTCTTTTTTTAGCTGCTTTGATGAATCCACGATTAGGATTTTTTTCTTCACTTTTCATCCAAGGAGAACAAATATCACCTTTATCTTGACATTTTGTACAATACCACATGTCTTGAGATTTTATATATACCATATCTCTATCATCTTTACTATAGAGAGGACAAATACAAATAGACTTATTTTAAGCCCCATGTTCATTTGGTATTCATTCATAACAATTAATATACTTTTTAGTTCAGCCTTTAATTACTTTTTATTTTTTATTCTCAATTTAGAGAGTCAAATCTATTCATTTGAATATATTTTTATATTTCTTGTATTATCAGAATATTAATCATATATTTTCAAATAAAAAGGGACAAAACTTGAAGAAAAAAAAGCTAGTAATTATTATAATCACAATTATTGTTATCGGGAGCACTGTAGGAATATTAGGGTTCTTATTTTTACCATCATTATTAGATTCAGCGGGGCCAATCCCGCAATTTGTAGAAAATGATTGGATCGATTTAGAATACATTGGCTCCATAAGCAAGTTTCATTCAACTATCGGGCATGGGTATCCGGGAGATGAAAATCCTACTTCAGATAAGCATTATTTTGATCCCCTAATCGCTTATGGATCTACAAATGATACTATCAAAGTCTATTCTCCTGTACGTACAAAAGTCATTAAAATCGAATGGGAGCAACATATATTGAGTGATGGGACGATAAGAGGTCAGCAAGTTCATCTCCAATCAATCGAACATCCCAGCATAACCTTTATATTCTTTCATGTTAATATTGAGCCTACGGGGCTTTCATTAGGTCAAGAATTAAATCAGGGTCAATGGATAGGGTATTGTGATTGCAGAGAAGGGTGTAATACTGATATTGCGATCTATCGATCTAATACCGTAATATCTTGGTTTCAGTTGATAACAGATACTCTTCTTTCCAATTATCAAGCAAGAGGAATCAGCAATCGATCGATGATGATAAAAAGTGAAGAGCAGATTGCTTATTCTGCTTCATTAGGATATGATTTCAGTAATTCTGATCCATCAGATTGGGTTATCCTTAGTGGACTATAACCTCCCCTTTAAGAAATATCAAAATGATTTTTTTATCTTATTTATACTAAACAATCATTTAGCAATAGTTGCGAGCAAATTTTTTATCATCGATAAAGAGAAATGCTAAGAGGCTAATGGAATATTAAATTTTTGATAGAAATGCGCGCAAAAAGAAATTGATCTACCGTTTAAATAGAATGATACCTATATTTCAGATATTCAATAATTAAAATAATGTAATGTGAATTAAAATGCCGAAATGTCCGTATTGTAAAGAAGAGTTAGAATTAAGGCTTGAAATTAGCCCAACTCCCATTGATGATAAGTTTAAGGATGACATCATGAAAACTTATGAGAATTTCATAGATATTCAAGCAGAAGTTGTCCCAATTGGGGGAAAAATGATAAAAAGAATTGCGAAATATACCTTAAAGTTTGTAGATCGCTATTTAGACAAAATTGGAGCATTGCCCGTAGTGTTGCACTCATGTTCAAAATGCGATTCCGTAATAACCTCTGAATCCTTAGTAAATTTGATGTCTTCAGGTTCATCAGGTTCATCATCTTAGGACGAGAATAACGAAGAATATTCATAAAACCACAAAATTATACTGACTTTTTAGCAAACTATTCTAATTTTTTTTTATTTAATAGATATATATTCGCTTCTGATTGTTTGAAAAAATTATTACATGTTATTTTGTTAAATTTCTATAAAGATCAAGAATTTAAACTCCTCAGTAATATTAATCTAGAAATTTAAAAAAGGTGTAATAAAATGTTTAAAAAATTTATGGATAATTTGTCTAATGCTTTAGGAATGACAAGCAATCAGATTGATGAATTAATCAAGGGAAGTAATCAATACATTAATGCAGTAGAAAATGTCACAAAAGAGGTAAAAAAAACCATTGGTGCATTAGAAACATATGCAGAATCGGAGACCCCATCCTTAGGGCAAGCTATCAGTTCATTAGCATCAACTTTTGACATTATTGAAAAAGAAAGCACAGAAAAAGTCAAGCGGCTTCGTGAAGAATATATAGCTCCTTTACAAGGGCTTATAGTTAGCTTACAAAAACTCAATACTGAACAAAGTGAAGCTCAAAAAGCTTCCAAGGAACTTGAAAAAGCTGAGAAACATTTGAGCAAAGTTCAGAGCAAACCACCAGAAAAGCTTAAACCAAATGAGATAGAAAATGCTGAAACGGAGCTAAAAACAGCTAAAGATAATGCTAACAAAGAAGAGGCCGATGTAAAGACGGCAACAGAAGCATTCAATAAAGAAAAATTGGAAACAATGCAAAAGGTTATAAAAAGCATGGTTGACATCGAAACCGTGTTCCATAAAAAAATTCTTGACTCAATCACTGAAGTTGGACAAAAAGCTGATGCGATTAATGTTGAGGAAGAATCTAAACTTTAGATTTTTTAATCTTTTTAATTTTTCGTCTTAAATGAGAATTCTATGTGATTTTTGAAATTAACATTAAAGATGTAGCTAAGAAAATTGATGAAAAAAATATTTGGGACTTACTTTTCTTATCTTCCCCTTGGAATTGTAACACTGTAACTCCCAATTTCGACATTTTTCCGAAGTTGCATCAAGCTTATACCTAATCCATAGCAAAAAATTTTCGGGTTGGGGATTATTTTGATAAACACAATATTTTCACCGTTTTGATTATCCTTAATTGCTTGTTCTATATTCATTTTGAGCATTTTTTTTCCCATTTTAAACGACAGCTGTGCTTCTGAATCTTCAAAAGGGAGTATTTTGGCGGTACCTTGGAACTGAACGCATGAGGAAGGAATGAACCTAAGTAAATAATGGGGAAAAGGAATGACAAACGACACGGAAGAATTATGCTGTATATTTCTAACCTTCTTATACGTTCTATCGGTTAATATATAAAGTGAGAAATTAGATCTTGGAGGAGAAATGGCATAAATAATACCAGTAGAATGCGATTTTCCATCTTGGTCTATGGTACTCAGAATACCAAAGATCTCTTTTCTAACTTCATTTTCAACATATTCAAATTGAGGTGTAGTAATTTTCCCCTTTTTCTTCATTATTTCATCTCTAAATCGTTAATTATTAGTTTATCTCCAAAATAGCCAATTAAAAGGACTATTGAAATAAAGACACAACCAAGGAGTTCAAAGAAACCAATCGGAATGATTATAATATCCCAGATCATGGTCATGGTTAAACTTAAAATTCCAACCCAAAAACCCCACAATCGGTTCTTAAAGAGTCCAACCGTGGCAACAGCTCTCATTGAAGTAAAACTTAAAACCATGGGCATTAAATAGATCGGTTGAGACACGAATAATTGTTTTATTTCAGGAAAAGCAAGATACAAATCCACTGAAAAATTTGGAACAACGCTTAAAATTATTAAAAAGAAAGTAATACAATCAATTATTTCAATTATAGCATATATCATTAAAGAAATTGCACCGATATATAACCATTTGTTCTTTCTAATGCCAGTCAAACTCCCTCATCTCTCATTTTACTTTGTTTACTATTTGATATTTTTGGAAAGAGGGCTCCTGTCTGTTTTTTATATTCAAGATATTTATCCCCAAAACGTCGCGTGAGATCTTTCTCCTCAAAATACATCATGATTGGGATATACACTATGATATAAACAGCAGAAAGAACAACTAAGAACCATGAATTAAGCATGAAGCTAATAGCAACAAACATCGGAAACTCACCCAGTGTTTGAGGATGTCTAATATACTTATATATTCCTCCATACATTTTAGTATCTTTAGATGGAGAAAGTGTTTCGGATCCTGCATCCATTACTCCTTTAATAACAAGAAATAGTCCAGGTATCAATATAGCGAGTCCAATAATAATCCCAACCCAAATATCTTCATTAATCTTCCACTCACCAACAATGGGGAGAGGATACCAAATCCATATAATCATGTTAATTACGGATACGAATTCAAAAACCCCTCCTATCGAACGATATGTCTTACATTCTTTCCAAGCTCTTTCTCCTTTCTTTTCTGTTCTTTTCATTGGTTGAATGCTTATTATATAGGTATAGCCCATAATAACAAAAGAAATTATTAAAATTATGAAATTGATCAATGAAATAACCAAATAAACTCATCCTCCCTCATGTATTGCATTACGAATCCCATATTCCTGAATTAATATAATGTAAATTTTTAGATATATAAAAGTAATTATCAAATATGGATTATTTTCACTCTAAGAATTTAGAAATAATTTTTTGAAATGAGCGTTTTTAATTCTTCAGGATTAGCGTAATAAAATAAATTTGTATTAACCGTAAAAAAAGGATTTAATAATCCTCCTTTTTCAAGCACGTGAGTCATATCTACGTTCTTGAGCACGAAAACTTTTGTTTTATGATGAAATTCCGGAACAGCTAAAATTATTCCCATTTCTATCATCTGACCTCCTTTATCATGCTCTATAACCATTATTATCTCGTCAGAAAATTTTGCAATTAAATCGAATTTAAGGATTAGATTTTCATTATGTGTTCTTCTAAATTCTTTTTCAAAAAAACTAACAGAATTTTCTCTATTATTGATGATCTCCTTGATTTGAAGTAATCTTGGAAAATTTTCCTCATTATAGGACCCACAGATAAAGATTTTATGTTTTAAAAGGTCAAAAATTGAAAATACATTGATGAATTCATCCAAAAATTCTTCCCAAGTCTCTTTATGCGAATGCTCCATTTTAGTCTTAAAATTAATTTTTTTAGGTTTTAAAACTTTTTATCTAATAAATTATTATATTCCAAAATGATTTGACTCAATGATGATTGAGTTAAATATAAATATCCTAAACCCCTATTTAACATGAGAATTAATAAAATATTAAATATAAAAGTGAAGGGTGAGAAGATTTGGAAACACCCCAAAAATATGAAAAAATGAGAAAAGATCTTGAAATTATATCTGAGAAGACGCGATATAAAATATTGCTCACTTTATTAGCAAGTAAAAAAAAGCTTTCATTTAGTCAATTAAAAGAATTACTTCCATCAGTTCCGGATAATAATCTAAATTATCACCTCAATGTCTTAAAGGAGAAAGAATTCATAAAGAATGAAAAACGAGTAGAGTATAAACGTTCAGAACCAAGATCATTTTATTCTTTAAGCAAGCGAGCAACTAGTTTACTTGAGGATTTAGGACTTACTAATGTAAAGGAAGAGTTCCAAGCACTTTTCAGTCAAATGACTTAATAAGATTAATGGAAAGCGTACCATGAGCAACTATTTCAATTACTTTTTTACTACTTAAAAGAAATCCTCTAAAACTTTATGAAAAATAAAGTAAATGACAAATTTCCTAATATTTTTTCGCACAAAAGTATTAAATCCAAGCACTTTTCCTCAACCTACCAATGACTCAAGCCAAATTAAAAGTTATTGCTTATTCTGATTACATTTGTCCATTTTGCTACATTGGATATCATCGGATGGAGCAACTCAAGAGAAAGTATGATCTTGATGTGGAATGGAGGCCTTTCGAAATCCATCCCGAAACACCAAAAGAGGGAGCATTAACAGATGATTTATCCTTTCCTGAAGGGTATTTAGAAAGAGCATTCGCTAATGTTAAACGTCTGGCGGATGAGGATGGAATACCGCTTAAATTTTCTGATAAACTTTCTAATTCCCATTTAGCCCTTTCTATATCGGAATTTGCTCGGAAAAAAGGAAAATTTGACGAATTTCACAAGTTGGTATTAGACACCTATTGGTTACAAGGAAGAGATATAGGAAATAGAAAATTACTACTAGATCTTGCAGAATCTATTGGAATGGATAAGAAGGAAATAGAATCATTTTTAGAAACAGATGAATCCCGTAAAGCTTTACAAAAATCTCTGAGAGAAATAAGAGCTAACGGAATAAATGGAGTTCCTGCTTTTATTATCGATAATAAACTCATTTTTGGTGCTCAACCATATGAAGTTTTTGATCGTGCGATTAAAAAAGCTATAGAAGAAAAATCGTAACTAATTCTTTGTAAGTAATTTCCTTGCCTTTCTTTTACTTGTAAATCCATCTTGGGTTATTCTTTCATGAAATATTACCCGAACTTTAAAAATATTTATTATGCAGCTTAAGGATAAATTACAATTATTACATGAGGTTAATAAGATGAATGTAGAAAAAGAATTTCAAGGAAGAGAATGTTCCGAAATATACTCCTGTACTGAAGATATGTATTATTTTCTCAACTTAGCAATTCCATTTGTAAGTTAATCACAGCACGAGATTTTGAGGAAGAATGAAAAATAACTTCTGAGACCCTCTTAAATTTTGATACATATTTTATAATTGTCGAAGTTAATTTTATTCTCGTGTAAATAAACAGCCATCGTATAAAGCTTTTTATTGTATATCTATATATCTATATTAAGAATAATAATGGTTATTTAGCTTCTTGATATTGAATATTGGTCTTTAAACCAAATTTTTCTCTAATCAAGTTTCTGGATAAACACAAATAGGCAAAACTTTATATAAACTAATTAACCTATAGTACCTTAAAGACAAAAATGTGAATCAAATGGAAATTAAAGCTACTTGGTTTGGTTTTGAGTTAAACCATTTGCAATCTGCTTTATTACTCGTGTTAGCGTTTATTGGATTATTAAATATCCCTTTTGGTTTGTTAGTAGGCATAAATGAGCTATTAGATGCGCTTTTTTATTCAATTCCTGCTCATATTGCTCATCCCGCATGGTATACCATTTATTATTTGGTTGATGATCTTAAAAGTTCAATAGTTACCATTATGATGTATCTTAGTTTTTTTATATTATGTCTCTATACGATACTGAAAATAATAAAGAATAAAAATAAGTCAATCTTCAAACACCCTTCCTCTCAAGATCAAATGACTCACTGGTTTGGATTCAAATTAAATCATTTCCAATCAATTCTGATCTTCTTGCTTTCACTAATTGGTATCATTTGGATTTCATCCTCCTTTATTCGCGGTTTAGAAGTCTTTCCTTATTCAATATTTTTCAGCGCCCTTTTTCCAGACTCGAATAGAAATATCCAAAGAGCATTTTTCGCATGGATGCATCTTACTATTTTTATTATTTTTCTCTACTCCATTGTAACAACCAAAATAAGTAGTAAGAGATCTCGGGTAGAATTAGAATGGCATCATCCAACGTCAACCGTGATAACCTTTATTGTTTCACTAATGTTCGTAATACTCATGATTTTTAAATTATTGACACTTCTCTATGTCTCTATGAGTCTAGATGACTTGATTACTATTCTTCTTGTCTTACTTATTAGCACAAATCTTGCGAGTTTTTCATTTTTAAGAAAAACATTTAAGCCTCATTATAAACAAATCTCTATTTCAAGCACCGAACCAGCTGCAGTTACGGGGAAGAAGACAAAATCATCAAAAAT
Organism: uncultured archaeon; assembly: GCA_964632315.1. Lineage (GTDB taxonomy): Archaea > Asgardarchaeota > Lokiarchaeia > Sigyniarchaeales > SOKP01 > SOKP01. Next base: position 18,893 of record CAZWEM010000002.1, on the reverse strand, counting down.
CAGTTTAGTTGTGCTTTTAGGATTTATTTTTGTATTTGTTATCGTCTTCATTGGCTTCACAACAAATCTAGTGATATTTAAGGATGTCTATCCTAATTATTTTTTCTTTGCTCAATTCTTATATTTCATAATGGGTCCTCAAGCCTACGTTGAAACCACCTTCATTTCCCTAATTTCTATATTCTTTAACTTATTATTATTTAGCATCCCATTTTTCATAATCTTTTATTGCCTTATTGGCAGGCAACGCTTGGAAAGAGGGTTAAAAGAAATTGAGTTAGAGATTGATGAAATATGGATGGGGTTGCATGTCAAAATTAAAAGTTATGCGATAATTCTTTTTTGGATATCACTTGCTCAATTAATCTTTTTATTAGTCTATTTATACGCCCTCTTTCCCTATTTATCAGATCCTTTTGGTGGGGTCTATGTTTTTTTTGATAACTTACTGTTAGCAATTCTAATCGTGGCGATTTCCGTGTTTTGTTGTTATAACATCGCAAAATTTTATTTTGTTCAAAAATTGCGTAAAAGAACGAAAATCATTAAAAATGAAGCATACAACTCAGATCACTCTATCTAATCTCTTATTTTTATAACATTATTCCTATCTTCTAATTTATTTTAAAAATCACAGAAATTACCTAAATTTGAATCTAAATGAATAAAATAATGATTCATTTACTCAAATTTATAAATTAAAAATAAAACTGCCATCTGTTTTTATAATAAAAGGGAATTCACCTTCTCTTTAATAGCTCCAAGTAAGAACCCTTAAATCAGCAATTTTTTTTAGATCCAAGTCTAAAAAAATTTAAATTATGTGATTAAAAATGATTAAATCGAAAAGTACAGAACAAGAATTTGGAGATTTATCGGAGAAGAATAAAGCGACCGTACGTAAATTTATTGATGCCTATAATAGTAGAAATCTAGATATTTTCGAGGAATTAGTGGTGCCTGATTATATTGATCATACCCATCAACAAGAAGGAAGAGAAAATTTCAAGAGATTGTTTACCCTCGCTTTCAACGGTTTTCCAGATTGGTATGAAAACATAGAAGAAATGATTGCTGAAGGTGAGAATGTGTGGGTTCGCGTTGTTGCTACGGGTACTCATACGGGTGAATGGAATCTTTTTGGAGTGCCTCTCCCTCCTACTGGTAAGAAGGTAAAAATGGAGATGGTATTCATTTGGCGCGTGGTAGATGGTAAACTTGTAGAGGGACGAGAAGTAGACGATTCATTAAATTTTCTGAAACAGTTAGGAGTTGTAGAATATACAAAGAAAGGTAAGAAACTTTTTCTAGAATTACCCTTACCGAGTACCTAGTTTATTTAACACTGCAGAATAATTTTAAAAAGCTTCTTACTGCGCTTTTTTGTAGTTTGAAGCCACTATTTAATTTTAAATAAATCGAATTTGATAAAGGTGATATGAAATTACTGAAATTATGAAGAAAGAAAGACCTGAAACTGATTATAAAAAAAAGTACATGAAAGCAGTAGTATATGCTAAATCTAGATCTCCGGACTTTATTGAAATACGAGAAATAGAAAAGCCCATTCCAAAGGAAAATGAAATATTAATTAAAGTACATGCAACCACAGTTACCTCGGGAGATGTTTCTCTTCGAAGTTTCAAGAATCAAACTCTATTTTGGCTAATCATGCGGATTATGTATGGTGTTAAAAGACCAGACAAGTTAATATTAGGGTCTGAACTCGCCGGAGAAATCGAGGCAATAAGTGAGAAAGCTTCACGATTTAGCATCGGTGACAAGGTCTTTGCTTCTACTGGAATGAAATTTGGAGCCAATGCTGAATATATAACTATGGCTGAAGATGAAGCTGTTGCAGTGATGCCAGATAATGTAACATTTGAAGAAGCTGCATCAATTCCATTTGGAGCAAATACAGCCCTCTTTTTCCTTCGTAAAGGAATCATCCAGGCTGGACAAAAAGTCCTCATCAATGGAGCTTCTGGATCAGTTGGTATTTTTGCAGTTCAGCTTGCAAAGTATTTTGGGGCAGACGTAACGGGGGTGTGTAGTACAAGTAACCTTGAGTTAGTCGAATCCTTAGAAGCGGATAACGTGATAGATTATACAAAAGAGGATTTTACTGAAAGTGGATTAAAGTATGATCTCATATTTGATGTGGCTGGAAAAACCACGTTATCAAAGTGTAAAAAAGCATTAACACCTGACGGAAAATTTGTATCAACTAAAAAAGGCTTAGCACGGGAAACTGCTGAAAATTTGCTTTTTATAAAAGATCTTATTGAAAGGAATAAATTAAAACCAATAATTGATAAAAGATATTCTTTAAGTCAAATCACTGAAGCACATCAATATGTTGAAAAAGGTAATAAAACTGGAAATGTAGTAATTACCCTTTGAATTTGCTAATTTTCCCTTTTTTTCCCTAATTAAAGCTTTATTTTTCTTTCTTCATTTGAGGATAAAGTTCCACCATTAAATTTAATATAATTAGTCTACAATATTAATATTATTCATAAAAATCAACTCAAAACTATGGAAGTTAATTAACTTGTTTAACGAACAAACTTGTCAGCGGTGTGGTACGTGTCTAGAAGAATGTCCATTTTTGCATTTATCAGATGAGAGAGCTAAGAAGGAAATTGATAAAATGATCGAGACACGAGACTCACGAAAAATTCTAAAAAACTGTGCTAGCTGTTCATATTGTAATATAATCTGCCCAACAGGATCTAATCCATATGATCTCATAAGAGAAATACGGTTAAAGAATTATAGTGAGAATGGTGTTAGATGTACTTCAATAATCATGGAAGAAATGTCCCATAATTTAATGGACATTGGTTTAGAAATTGATAGGGAAGAAAAAAAAGTAGATTTACTCAAATATGAACAACCTCCGAAAAGCGAGATGATGTACTATGTAGGATGTGCTATTCCCTACTGCTTTCCGGATCTTGCCAAAACGACTTTACTCAAAGATCTTCCAATTTTAGGCGGAATGAAGTACTGTTGTGGCGGTTTTGTACACTCTTGTTTCGGTGACGATGAATCCCGAATATATGGATTGACGCTTAATGAAAAGTTTAAGAATCTTGGAGTAGAAAAGCTAATCACTTTTTGTCCTGGTTGTGATGCGATGATTCGAGGAGTGTATCCTTCAATTATAGATAATTTTTCTGTAGAAGGACAAACTATCATTGATTATTTGATAGAACAATACCATGAGGGTAAATTAAACATTAAAAATAAAATTCATGAAAGAATTACGTTTCAAGACCCTTGTCCTTGGAGAAATTTAGATAGAAAAATATACAATGGACCACGTGAATTTCTTGAAATTATAGGAGCAGAAGTTGTGGAGATGAAACACAATAAAGAGCACTCCCTATGTTGTGGAGCCCCTCTTTCTATAGGAAATCAATCTCTGGCAGCAACTATCGCTAAAAAGAGGATTTTAGAAGCAGAGAGCGTAGGTGCAGAGATTGTTTCTCATATTTGTACTGGCTGCCTCACAACATTATCTAAATATGCTACTGAAAAGGATATCAAGTCATTTTATGTCACTGAATTAGCTCAAATGGCAATAGGGGAGTCTCCTTCATTTAAAATACTTGAAAATGCAAAAAATCTCCAACGACAGGTAATAAAAACAATAAGCGAAAATCCTAATATATTGAAAGACCGATATATCGTTAAAAGTGGAAAAGTTAATCGTTTGCAATGATTTGTTCGTATAAAGAATCAATCTCTAAAAAGTAAAATTACATGACATAATTAGGCGATTTTACAGTTTGATTTATTAGATCAAAACTGCTACTTTCTCTGCCAATCCTAAAGTAATTTCAATATTAATAATCTATCCCCTTTCTTGCCATAATCCCCCTATTATAAGGATGGGAAATGGAATTGAAAGAAATGACGTAATCGGAAACCTGTTTCAATTTTTTATAATACATCATTCCCGTGATTATTAATTCGAGATTGGTAGGCTTGTTCTGAATTAAATCTACCAGATCATCTAATTGGATTAAATTTAGTGATACAGCAGTTACCACCTCATCTAGCGCAACCATATCATAATCCTTGGACTTAATTGCTTGAAAGGCATAATCAAAACCTTTTTGAGCAGTTTCAATTTCATCAGGATCATTGAGGTTCGAATTGACTAAAAAGCGACCACTTCCAAATTGTTTGATTTCAATAAAATTTTCAAGAAAGTTAACTTCTCCCATAAAAAAATTCCCATCATACCCCTTATGACGCTTGAGAAACTGTATTAGAATGGGTCTAAGACCGTGTCCTAATGCCCTTACAATTAATCCAAGTAGGGTAGTCGTCTTTCCCTTACCATCTCCGCAATAATAATGAGTAAGACCAACTTTAATATTTGGTTCTTGAATCTTTGCTTTATTTTCAGTATCTTGAGAAATATCCATTATTGTTTGTTTTGATTTAATTTAAGATAGTATTAATATAGGCTAGGTTTCCTATAAATGTTTCTTATTAATCAGCTATGACATAAAGGCTTTTTTTTTTAAAGATATTTTAAGCCTTAAGCTTTTATAAGAACCAATCTAATTTGGAGTATTGAATAATTTTGGTGAAAAAATGGCTAAAATCATATTAAAAGATGAAGTTAAAACCGCTTTAATTACAGGAGCATCAAGTGGTATTGGTAGAGAATTCGCTAAACTATTTGCCAAAGATGGCTATGATTCAATTATCATAGCACTTCCCGAAGACCGATTAAGAGAATTGGCAGATTCCTTAAATAGAGAGTAGGGAACGAAATCTATGATTATCCCGAAAGACCTCTCCCAATTAAATTCATCAAAAGAAATATATAATAACGTAAAACAAGCAGGTATTAGTGTGGATGTTTTAATTAATGATGCAGGGTTTGCTGTATATGGAAACTTCTATGAAACTAACTTTGAGAAAGAAGTTAGCATGATTAAAGTTAATTGTATAGCACTAGCTCATCTTACTAAATTATTCTTACCAGAAATGATCGAACGAGGATCTGGAAAGATATTAAACATGGGATCCATTGCATCTATCGTTGCTGCCCCCCTCAATGCTCTTTATTGCGCTACAAAAGCATACGTTTTGAGCATGTCGCTTGCTATTGGAGAAGAACTTAAAGATACAGGAGTTTCCGTCACTTGCCTCTGTCCAGGAGCCACAAAAACTGAATTTCATGAAGTTGCGGACATGGAAGATATTAAAATAATGGAGGGAAATGTCATGTCCGCAGAAAAAGTCGCTAAAATTGGATATAAAGGCTTGCTGAAAGGAAAAAGAGTAGTGATTCCAGGTTTCATCAATAAATTCCAAGCATTTATCACTCGACTTGTATCACTGAAAAAAGTCACCCAAATCGCTAGATCTTATATGGAAGTCAGTGAAAATGAAAATTAAATTTATTTCTTTAAACCATAAGAAATTAGAAGACTAAAAAAAATTAAATTAAAAATTTTATATTTTAAACCCTTAATTCTTGTACCAAGAGAGTTCTTGTAAAGTTATAGTCTGATGCTCCTCCCATATGAGCGACACTTAAAGAATTTGTTGATCCCGTTGCATCAAATCCTGATTTCCAGAATACATTAACTGTATAAGTACCAGTTGGTAATTTTGGAGTTAAGTAATTAATGTAAAGATCCATTGAAATTTGTCTAATCGACCCGTAAGCCGCTCCACCATCATAATAATCCACTTGTATGGTCCTGTTTCCTGCTTTTTCTACGAGCAATGAAACATTATATCCCGCTCTAAATGTAAACGCAGCATCTAAGGTCATGATTGACATTGCTGAAAAGCTCACGAGTAATCTTGAATTACCACTTGTGGTAACATTTAATTCTGTATCTGTCATTTTAATATATGAAAGCTGATTATCAAATATGAATGCAGGAGAGTTCCATTCTCCATATCTTGTTTGGATTAAAGTATTTTTTGTATCTACTCCTGGGAAAAAGCCAATAAAACCTAAACCCCAAATTATTCCTAAGGTTATAAGTATACTACCAATCATTGCTCCTATTATTGATTTTCCTGACATTTTTCACTCCTTTTAATAATTTTTTAAACTAGTTATAGGGAACCATGCAAATTTAAATATAAAAAATTGCTCTCTATAAAATAAAATGATAGACAACTTGCAGCTTTATTGCAAAAGATATAGCGACAGATCTGATATTTCTGTTAATTAAATAAGAATTATGAAGATCAAAGTAATGATTAGTATCGCTCTGATGCTATATAAATTCATTGAATCCAAGTTCGATTAAGTGGTTGAATTTCGTCTTTTAGCATAGTTTGTCCGTCTATCTTTAACATATCAATCAATAATTTGAAATATAAGTAGGAATAAGTCCAAAAATGTAATAATTAAAGCTTCTTAAGTTTTTCTTGCTCTTTTAGTTTCTTTTTTTCAAGCTTTTTTTTTTGTTTTTCCAATTTTTTTAATCTTTTAGCTTCTTTTTTGGCTTCTTTTTCTTTTTGTTTTCTTTCCTTCTTTAATCTTTTAAGTTCTAGCTTTTCTCTTTCAATTGCTTCTAACTCCGCTTTTTCTTTCTCTAAATGTTCTCTCTCTATCCTTAGTTCTTCCTGTTTTTTTCTCTCAATCTCTGCCAATCTCTCTCGTTCTAATCTTAGTGTTTCTTGTTTTTCTTTCTCAATTTTCGCTAAACGTTCTTTTTCTAATTGTTCCTGAGCCAATCTCTCCTTTTCTAGGCGAATTTGTTCCAGGCGTTCTCTCTCTTTCCTTTCCCTATCCAAACGTTCTCTTTCAATTCTTTCCCGTTCTAATCTTTCTATTCTTTCTTTCTCTAATCTCTCTTGCTCTAATCGCTCTCTTTCCAATCGTTCCCGTTCCTCGATTTCAAATTGCCATTCATTCACTTTCCGAATTAAATCCCCTTTTTCTTTTATTGGTAATCCTAAACCAGATTCTTTCTTGATATAAATGTTGGCATATTTGCTCATTTCCCAAATTTTTGCCTGATGAAACGTGGTGGCGCTCACACCCATTTGCCTAGCGACTTCCCTTGCAAGTTCAAAGGCTTGGCCGATAGATCGCATCTCATAATCTTCCTCGATCACTTTCTTTAAATAAAGGAGAATTTTCTTAATATCTGCTTCTGGTGGAGGTGGTAATGGTTTAAATTCAACAGTTTCAGATTTTAATTTATCTAGCTCAAATGCTTCTGGTTCCATTTCCCTCGCTACTACGGTATTAAATTCAGGACTTTTAATATCAACTTGATCCAATGTATCAGTAATGACTGAGGGTTCTTCAACGAGTTTTGGTAATGGTTTAGGTTCAATTTTTGCCTTTCTGACAAATTCTACTGGCCAATTGCTAAACTCATATAAACGATCTTCAGCTGATACAAAAATCGAATTTTTAATCGTTCCTTTAGATTGCGTGGTCATTTGCTCTGAACTAGTCCGTGAGGCAACCGAACTTAACAATGGAGCTGCTTTTTCTAAAATAGAAAAGAGGGACATCGGATCAAACTCAAGATTAGAATAAACTTGTTTAAGGACATTTATACTTTCCGCAATTATTTCAAGATTTATGGAGGATATCGTTTCTCCTAAAAGATTATCTGCATTAACCTGTATCCCTTCTATTCCTGCGGTCGGATTCAGAAACGAAGATGAGGAGGTCATTTTTTCTGATACTAATATTTTGTTAAAAAACTCCTTATGCGCACTTAAGATCTTATGACCATCAGTGGAAACATCATATGAATCATCATTAGAAATTCGATCCATCATCTCTAAAAATATGGCTTTATGGGGAATGAATACGTTTCGCATTAACGCTCCCTTAATAAAAGTTAAGTGATCTTCTGATTTATTTGATAGATCAACGGGGACTTTAACTGCTTTTTCTGCTATAACTACTTCACGATCCTCCTCTAAAGTGATATTGGTGGAAGTAGCCATTAGATCATATGCAAAATCGGACAACACTAAACCAGTGAGAATCCGATTATCAGTCACGTATTTGCCCGATTCTAATTCGAACTTAAGGAAGTGATAACCCAATCCAAACAAGTAATGAAGTGTTCCCTTAGGAGTCTCAATTGAATAATCATAACTACTAAAAAATATCACGGGATCTGCCTCTATCCTTGAAACAGGATGATTAACATATGTACCTAAGGTGGGATAACCTAACAAATCACTCCAACTCGGGATCATGAAAAGCGAGTAATTCGGATATACTTTGCTCTCCATTTTTAATTGTTCAAATCGCTCTTTTTCAAGCCGTTCTCTTTCAAGTCGTTCTCTTTCAATTCTTTCTCTTTCTAATCTCTCTTGCTCGAGCCTTTCCCTCTCAAGTCGCTCTCTTTCTATTTTTTCTTGCTCAAGTCTTTCCTTCTCATTCGCTTCATTCTCAAGATCTTTCAAATCAAATGAATCATCATCCCGATACTCCATATTTAGAATCAACACTCCAAATGTTAATTTTTTTTAAACTTGTTTCAAATAACTCTTTCTTTCCTTTTTGTATAATAATTCTCATGTTATTATAGTCTTTGGATCATCATGTAGTCATTTTGAAAATTATTATTTATTCTTCTTAAAAAATTCTTTATTTCAAAAAATGCTAACATTCGACCCATATTGGTCCTGCGTAGCAATATCGGCCATTATCCCCGACAATCCGGAGTACATAAAAATCTGCTCCACCCGTAGTTAAAAGATTTGGATCGATCGGAGTGTCACTGTAATTATTAATATAATAGTTTCCATCTGATTTTCGTATGCAATGATCTGTAAAAGATGTACCTGTAATCAAATCCGTGTCTAAAAGTGTAATATTAGCAATTGGGGTATCAATAACTTGATTATAATATAAAATCCCATTTTTAAAAATTTCTATTCGAGCTTTCCAATTTGGCTGCCAATCTGAAGTAACTCTTGCAGCATTAGGTCGTTTGTTAGCTGCAGGAGCGCCATCTTGGGCAAAAAGAATGTTTAATTCTCGATGCACGGTGGGATTCGTTAGAAAAAGTGTTGAATTGCCCCCAACACGAGTACCATTGATGCTGAAAGAGAGAAAGGGACGACCATGATCTGAACTCGCATAGATTCGTTGATCATATAATCCTGAGAATATTGATTCTCTGGTTAGATTGGATGCAAATACTGCGGTTAATCCACCCGGATATGGTAAATCAACTCGATTAGGCCAAATGGTCAAAGGACTTTGATGACCAATATACGCATTTGTATGACTTAAGGAATGTCCTGGATGACCGTCATGTTGATCACTTGATGCATATAATGTCATTTTACATCCCATCTTAAATGCGTCCATGATTGCCGATCCATAAGTAAAGTCTGGGGGCGGATCCCCACATCCTACATAGTTATAAGGGTCTCGCTGCTCAAATAAACATTCACCGTGAGTAGAACACACTTCTGCAATTTTAACGTATTTAGGATTAATTAAAGTCCAGTCTTGAATGTATTCTTCCTTGGTAGTGTGATGAGGTAATGCTAAAGCTTTGCAACCAGTAATCGCAGTAAATTCATCTAATGCATTCCATAATTGCTGGATTCTTGGTATGACCATGTACGATAACACGGGTTGCTTGATTAACTTATCTCCAGAAAATATGCACGTGTAATGCCCTGTCTGTGTGTTCGTCCATTCAATTCCGGGAAAAGTGACGAAACTTCCTGGCTCATACGCTTCATTAGTAGTTTTCTCTAAATGGTCTAATCCCCCGATGATAAGTCCCGCTAATTCTCCGTGATCCGTTAAAGCATTGAAGTCTAAACACGCAACATTCTTTGCATAATAATAATGATGCTCAGGACTTCCAGAACCATCAGAGAACCCAGAATGACCATGAATATCCCCCCAGTAAATTTGATCTCGATTATTTGTATAATTATTGACAAATATTGGATTACTCCAATAGGTATTTCCAGTAAAAGAATCAGAAATTAAAAGATAGTGAAGGCCGATTGTATTGATCCTCAAATTAAAAGAATGTAATCCGTTATCCTTACCATCACGTATTTCGTAGGCAGTATCTGAACCAAAAGTTTGTCCCGTGAATGTATACGTGTTAGGAAGGGTCGTGTTAACGTCATTTAATAAAACAAAATTCGATAAGTTATAGGATGTCATGGAAAAATCAACCGTACCCTTATATGTTGCGCTTAGTCGTTCATAAGCGTCCCATGCTTCTACATCTACCTTGATGAGTGATCCAATTTGGGCCGTAGAAGGAGCATGAACCCATATTAAGCGAGCTTCATTGTCAATCATCACGCTAAGATCCATGTTTACGCTCCCCCAAGAAATGCTAGGTATCAAAATGAAAAGAATTTTCAATGTCCTTTTAGTGTTTTTAGATAATTTTTTATTAAATCCCTTAACTCTTGTAAAAATTGGGAGAGAAATTTTTCTTTTTCTCGTTATTTTTCTCCAAATTATGAAACCTATTGAATAAGCTACTATAGTAGCAGGTCCAAGTATGAGAGCAATATATACTGTTGACACTGCTGGAGCTCCAGAAGCATTTGATCGTGCCATGGTCATGATAATTATTGTGCTTATTGCAGCAGTCAACGATAATAAAATACCTAGCTGTTTTATCAGTCTATCGGGAATAAATACAAAATAAACGAGACCTATAATAAGCCCAATGAAACTAAAGAAAAATGTCGTCGTAGTGTAAACTCCAATGATGAAAAAAAAGTATAGAATTAGATGTACGAGATTTTTCATCTTAGGTTTTCTGCGTTCATTTCTTGTTTCTTTTCGCATCAATACTTATTTGAATTTTCACTAATATAACTGTTTCAAGAAAATATGGATTGTATCGAGAAGTATAAAATTGGAAAAGTTTGGTACAAAATGTTAAAATATTCAAGTAGTTATAGCTTGCAAAACTATAATGACCTGAAATATGATCCAATTCGAACCTATTTCTAATTTTCTCCTTGAATGTATTCCTCGAAAAATTCTTGTGAATTATAAACTTTTATCAATTCTCTAGCTCTATCAAAACCAGAATCGTTTGTGATAATCACTTCCGCGTTTTCAATTAAAGCTGAGGCGAGAATTATACAATCAGGCAACTTCAAACTAATCTTAGAGCGTATTTCTGCAGATTTGTCAGCTAGATCTCGATTCAAATCTAAAATTTTATATTTTTTATTTGAATAAAGCCCAGAAAGAAATTGATTCTTTTCCAATATCTCGTTGTTAATATAATAACCAATCGATAATTCAGTTATGACGATAATTGAAACTATTGCTTGATATTTGGTATCTTGGTCATCTATTGTAGCCAAAATTGCTTTTGAAAATTCATAAAAGGGCTCTTCTTTATTTTTTACATTTAAGAAAATGTTTGTATCTACTGCTAATTTCATTCCCATTCTTCTCTTAGCTCTTTTTGAAATTCTATACTTGATTTTGACCAGGCTTTCTGATTATCCAATATCTCTGAAAGATTAGTGCTGCTTACTTTCTTAACAATAATGGTATCCCCTCTCAAATCAAAAACTAGACGATCACCTTGAACAATTCCTAACTTGTCTCTAATTTCTTTAGGAATGGTAATTTGCCCTTTTTCACTTATTAATGACGTTCCTACTATCAAATATTTCACTCTCAATTAAGTATTACAATATCATAAAGAATTCTTTACTTTTATTCTTTACTAACAAGTTTAGTGATTCCAAGTTTCCAAGAAAATTACATTGAAAATAGAGAAATTTGTGATCTGTGTTTATATCCAAGAATAACAGAGAATAAGATATATATTTATACTTTGGTTAATCAATGATGAGATGATTTCATGTTTTTAAGTGCCGGCTTATGCTTGTTTCTATGGGTTTATTCTGAACGCTGGTTCTATCGATTCAAATATCCATTTAAATTAGGTATAATGTTGTTTATTCAATTTTCATTAGTCATGGTTATTTCAATACTCTCCACCACCATAGTTATTTCCCCAGAATCGTATGGAGATGTTTCACAGTTCTTACCCTTATCATATCCACTAACCTTGTCATGGGGCATTTCAAATTTCTTAGTATTTCCACCATACCATTATTACACCCGAAATATTTATTGGTTTGAGATGTCCGGAAGAGGTTTGAATTACATGAATGACTTTGGATTAAGAGTTCAAATCTTTATCGATAACCTTCCATTATTCCTCATTATGAATGGAACCATTGTTGGATTTGTGCTTCTTTTGAGCGAATTTAAGAAGTTTTTAAAATCTCATTGGATAAAGACAATGCCAAATAATCAGAAACTCTGAGTCTCATTGGGACTTGCTTTAATAAAAATAAACATGAAAAATTATGGAAAATAAAGAATCTTCACCAGTTTATTTGCAATAAATCACTATGAATTTTTGTTTTTTAAGAATTCACTTGGAACTAGAATAAAATCGAAAAATGAGGATCCTCCGTGATCTTTCCCCTACTCCTAATAATAAGTTTTTTATATATACTTTGGTTTGCATTTGATGTGGATATCTGATGTTTTTGAGTGCAATCCTTGGCATGCTATTATGGATTTATTCCGAGCGCTGGCTCCACCGAATTAAGTATCCTCTTAGATTAAGTTTCAAGATACTATTTCAATTTTTATTAATCCTCATTATTACAACTCTCTCCATAACTATCACTGATTCCCCAAAAACTTATGGGGATGTTTCAGGATTTCTACCTTTATCTTATCCTCTAACCTTATCCTGGGGAATCTCAACATCCGCTGTGTTTCCACCTCACTATTTTTACGGATCGAATATTTTTTATTTTGAATTATCTGGAGGAGGATTAGAGTTCATGAGCAATGCTGGACTAAGAACGCAAATTTTTATTTATAACTTTCCATTGTTCCTTATAATGAATGGAACATTTGTAGGATTAGTGCTCCTTTTGAGTGAAGTTAGAAAAGTTATAGAGTTCCATTGAAGCTTAATTGTTAATGAAAATATAAAGGAATGGTTTAAAGCTATCCCAATGATCATCTCACTTTTTTTTACACGTTTTTGATCATACTTTCATTCCAAAATTAAGAACAATTAGATTCATTCATGGTTAGAATTATTAATGTTCATTACATTGGTCCCACTCTCTAATAGCTGACACGATATTAATAAATCGATCCTTATAATTAATTATTGTGGATGTCTCATTAAAATAATATTTAGGGTTAAATTTGATACTCTTTCTTTCAAGTTTACTTGATTTTTTTAACCTCCGTTTTTCATTAATATCTCTAAATCTTTCTAGTTTCTGATCATTCCCTCCCGAGAATAATTGACTTGATTTCATGGTAACTTTAATAAGATTAGAATCGAGAAATCTATGCTTGAACAAATCTATTTTCAAAAAGATGGCAATATAATAACCTGATGGTAAGTAAATAACAAGGTAATCATTTAATCTTCCCGTTATTATCGGAATGATTAAAAAAATTAGGATATATATTATAAAAATTCTCAATAAAACAGAAATAACCAAATCGTTCGCAATAAACGATAATCTGATATTTATAAGTAAAATGAATATAAAATAGGGAGTGAAAATGAAGAAATTTCGTAGCTTATGATGAAATTTCTTTTCTACTTTATATCCCAATGGATCTAATTCGTGAATAAGGAAAGAAATTAAACTCGGTGACATTTTACGATAAGTAAATAAGGTAATATATTCAATGACAAAGAAAATAGCGAGAAATATATTAATTAAAATGATTATAACTTGAAATACATCATTTAATACAATAAACCTTAAAAACAGAGAACTTACCAATAAGATACCTAAAATCCCGAAGATTAAACAATTTTTCAGCAATTTTTTTACAAATTCTTCTTTAATGTTAGCAATTAAATGGAGAGAATCTTGATCGTTCTCGTCAAGGTCACTCAAATCTTCAGTATTATTCATTTCCTTCCCTCCATCGTTCTATTTTTTCCTTCTCCTCCTGAGGAGAGGTCCAAAATTTTTCCACTATTTCCCGAAATAATTTAAAATCTGGATTATCTTCTTCATTTAGTTTTACCATGTGAAATTTACTCGTTTTTTTATGGATTTTAATCAGATTAAGATCTTTTAGGGTATCGAAAGCATGAAGTAGTTTTTCACGACGATCTAGGTCTAAACTGTTCATTATATCTGTCTTAGTTATGATTTCCTCAGTACTTTGTAGTTTTGCCAAACTCATTAGAACTTGATCCGCCCGTAATGAAAAAGTGGTACTAAGAATGTCAAAAAGCCTGCAAATTGTGCTTAACATGTTGAGCAAGTCATTATAAAAATCTACTTTCTGATGACCCTTCAATCTAAATTCAGATTCGAAGTCATCCAACCCATATTTCTGTGATAATTCATTAAATGATTTCATTTTAATCGGAAATTTGTCATGGAAATATTTCTATTTATATATGTTATATCTATGGTTTTTAGTCTTTATTATGATTTATCACTAATCATGCTATAAAAGACAAGATCATTGTCATTTAAAGCATCATGTTGTTGAGTAGCTTTATAAACAAATTTCGAATATACTATTCTTAAATACCAAATGTACAAAATAAGGATGACTATACATGCTAGATGATTATGATTTGAAGCAAGATAATCAAGCAATTACTTTATTTCGATTTGAACTCAATCAAGCTCAAGGTATTATTATTTTATTGTTCGCATTGATAGGACTATTTTTGATACCACCTTTTTTAGGGGGAGAGATATTTGGTAATTTGATTCAAAGCTTATTTATTGATTATTTATATTACCAACTTGTCCCTACTATCGCTAACATCATATTGTATAGCTTTTTTTTCATCCTAAGTTTCATTACTGTTTGGAGGTTAATACCAGGATTAAGGGGGGAGGGCGCCCAGAAATCCAATAGTATCCCCCAAGACAGAATTGTCAAATGGTTTGGTTTAAAGTTAAGTCATGGCCAAGCAATTTTTATTTTTAGTTTGTCAATAATGGGAATTCCCTTTCTCATTATAAGGATATTAGGAATTAATTTGGATCCATTCATGGATTTCTATAACCACCTTCTATTCATCCCTGTAGGTAACTATTCCTTTTATTATAATGAAGTTTTATTAAACAGTGCACCTTTTATTCTTGATGGATTATTTTTTATCGTGTGCTTATATAGTGTCATTGCAACGAGAAGAGGAAAAAAATCTCCTGCTAATCAAGTAAGAACTGCAAGCAATTTGGGGGTATTCATCTTTATTATCTCATTTGTAATACTTATTCTCTATTTATTAAGGTTAATTGCACATCTATTCGTCATATTTACTGATATACCCATCTTGTTTGAATTATACCCTCAAACAAAGAATATCTTTCAATTAAATGACTTTATAAATGTCATCATTATTTTAATTGGCTCATCATCATTCTTGAGTTTCAGTTATTTTCTAAAAAAAAGAGAAAAAAATATTAAAATAGAGAAAGGAGATCCCACTTGGTTTCATATTAAATTGACCAAAAATAGGTATATCATGTTACTATCGTACGCTATTATGTATTTGTGTGTATTAAGTTTCATTTTTCTCGTGGACTTCTTTACTCGTGGAACATCGGTTTTGCAAGTTGATTCAATTATCTCCTACTTAATACCCTTTTTACTTATTTCATATAGTTTATTTAAGATTAGAAATAAAGACGTATTTCAAAGAATCCTTACTCAGTTTAATGATTCAGAAGATTTTAATGCTTATTGGTTTAAATTTAGGCTAAACCGACTCTTATCAGTAACTTTAGGTTCCATCAGTTCAGGAGCTATGTTCCTTTACCTATTTGGAATCTTATCCAATAGATACTCATTCCAGCTCGGATTGATATCTTTGGATATGCTCTGGGTCATTCAATTGATTTTCATGCTTGCATTTGAAAGTTTATTATTGTTATTCGCACTTTATACCATTAAATGCACGTATAAGGGGGTAAAATCTCCTTAAAAAGGTGAATTAAATAATTTAATAGATATGGAGGGAATTGATATAGATTTTATATATTCAGTAATAAGACTCATCACGTTCATACTAATCGGAGTTCTTCTGCTCCGATGGATGGAAAAAAAGAAAGGATGGACCTACAGTGTTAAAACTGACCTTTATCTTATAATTTCTTGGAATCTTATTCTTTTTGCATTATTATTTGTTTTAGATTTAATCTATCAGGTATACTTTTTTCCATTATCTCTACTCACTTCATGGGTTTTTCTAATTTATTTAATCTTGGCTTTTCTCATATCATTTTTTATTAATCTTTATATTGGATATCTTCTGTTTAAAGCCTTCCATAAAGAAAACAAGCGAGATAATGTAATAATTCTCTTCTTAATCGTGATCGTGGAATTTATTATCGACAATTTGATTTTGTATCCGTTTGCGATTTTTCTTGGGTAGACGCAAATCACGTTTGAATTTTTGATGATTTATTTGAAATAACTGATATCCAGATGGTGATTTTTTTCAGTAAGGATATTTAGAATTATTCTAATAAAAAAAAAGGGAATTTAGATAATGAGTCATTTAGGGAATAAAACTTTGAGCGCAAAGCGTCATTTTAGAGAGCTCACAATCGAATGCGTGATCTTTTGAAACTTTAACAGTGACATTATGACTTCCAGCAGCCATGTTTTCTATTACATGTTGCAAGTGAACTGCAAAATAATATATAGTAGTAGAACCTCCATTTTGAGTTCCAACTCTATTGTATATAGTCTCGAAATTTACACCATCAATGGCAAAGAAAAAGAAAGCATTAGTTAGCCCCGTAGTTGCTGCGATTGATGCGTGACACGTAAAAGATAAATAAACTGAAACTACCGAGCCTAAAGAAAATGAAACATTAAGGTTTGGAATTTCTAATATTGTAGTCTCAGGAGTTATAGAAAAAGGACCGTCATTTTCACTATAGTAAACTTTATTTAGATTAGTATTGTTTAGACCTGAACTCCAAATCCAAATTCCAAAAATTAAACCACTCGCACCAATTAGTATTCCAATAATTCCTAAAACAGTTCCACCTTTTCCCAATTTTCTCACCTTTCTTAACTTTTAATTTTAGATAAAAAATACTTTTATTGGATATTATTAAAACAATAAACAACCAAGAATTTTAAACACTTTTGTCAAAACAACTAAAACGGTGATTTTCCAAAATAGACTTAATAAAACATGATCCTATGAAGTGAGGTTTAATAATGGAATTAAACTATTTTCGAATTTTTGTTGATTTTTTCACATCAATTCTTATTTTACCTTTCACTGATTTAACTATTTCATAAATTTCAGAATTTATGAAAGCTGTTAGAGTTCGCTTTTTTTGATCTATTTGAAATAAATGCGATCCAAAGGATTGATATGATGATCGGGATAAATTTTGCAAATGATAACTTATAAATTAAGGCTATTTCAATGGATGATGTTGGTATGTAAAGCCATAGTGAATCAAGTGCATTGCTTAAATAATGTAAGATGATGCCCGGTACCAGAGAGTTCGTTTTAATGACTAAATACCCCCATAAAAGACCCATTCCAATTGCCCATGCAACTTGAGCAGTTGTATAGAGGATAAATTCATAATTGAATTCCTCAAGTAAATTTGCATAATGAACAACTCCAAAAAATAGAGCAGAAATCCATAGCGATTTTTTCTCTGTAAAATGGCTCAATAATAAGGTTAAAATTATCCCGCGAAACATAATTTCCTCAAATAAGCCTGCATTAAAGTCTAACAGAGCAAAAGTTTGAGGTGGAATCACTCGAGAAATATTGAATTCATATTGACCATAGATTAGCGAACCAATAAGTTGAAAGATAACAAAAATACAATAACAACTTATGGTATAAAATAATATCCTTGAAAAAGGCTTATATGTCGTTAAACGTATCCCTCCTACATAACCTCTGAACGTTTCGTATTTCTTTGGAAGCCTATAGCCAAAAGGTACAATTACAAACACTAATATGCACCAAAATAGGAATTTAATGATGATTTGGATGACTTGAGAAGCAATTTGATTAATAGCGGGAATTAATAGAGAAATGGCGTTAGCAACAACGAGTATTATCAAATTAGTAGCAATTAAAAAAAGAATTGATAAAATAGGCTTATCAGATAACATTATTCATCACAAAAATTCAAATGAGCAACTATTATTGGATAAATAAACTTAAATTTCTTGGTTAATAATGATTTCTAATAATTCACCTAAATTTCCAAATGCTCCGGATAATTTAGCTTATATAAAAATTTTTAAAAATTGTTATTTTCACGCTTATCTTATCAAGCATAACATCGAGAAGTATGGATCGGATGATTGAGATTAAAGATCAGCTTTAATTTGATTAGGCTTTAACTGCAAAGCCCATTCAGAAACTCTTTGAAATATGTCTTCTAAAGCTATCCCTCGCTCAGTTAATGCATATTCCACTCGAATAGGTATCTCTTTAAACACGGTTCGAGTAACCAATCCATGCTTTTCTAATGCGCGTAATCGTGAGGTTATAGTCTTAGGACTTCCTCCAATAGATGCCAAAATCTCATTAAATCTCATTTTTTTGTGGATAAGTAAAAGTCTTATTATGGGCATGATATATTTTTTCCCAAATAAATTTAGAACCATTTGAACTCTGCATTCATCTATACAATTGCGAATATCATCATGCTTAAGGCAATGCCAAGTGTGCATTTCATTTTCTATGATCAAGCTTTCATTATCCTCTTTCATGATCGAAAATTACTCGATAGTTTATTTATTGGAAGTTAATTCAATACTTCACTCTTGGAAATTTAAATACTTTACTTTGTATAATATTATTAAAAACTTATTTAAATTAAAC
>CAZWEM010000001.1:0-176059 GCA_964632315.1 uncultured archaeon | reverse complement strand
GCAAATCGGCCCATTTCAGCAATATCTTCATATTTTTCAATGCAAAGCTTCTTTATGGGTTGTAATTTCACGATTGCGGCTTCGTTTCTCTTGATAAATTTGGGTGAATCCTCTATAACAGCACCAGTCTTTTGATCAAGTTTTTTATTTAATTCCATGAATCGAGCAGCTACTTGAGCAGTATGGGCATGGATGACCGGAGTATATCCCTGAGCAATTGCTGTTGGATGCCAGATCACGATAATTTGACCAGTCCAATAACCTTTTGGAGTGACTACAGTTGGCACACTGGAAGGATGACCCATGCAATCACCACGTCCAACATCTTCTAATGTGATACCTCTAATGCTGAACCCTATGTTATCTCCTGGTAAAGCCTCGGGAATCTCCTCATGGTGCATCTCTATGGATCTTATTTCTCCAGTAAAGCCAGTTGGTTGGATTATTATCTTATCGTTCTTTTTTAAGATACCAGTCTCGACCCTACCTACTGGTACTACACCAGTCCCTTTAATTCTATAAGCATCTTGAATTGGAACTCTTAATGGTTTACCGGTTGGTTTTTCAGGAATTGTGAATTGATCAATTGCATCAATTAAAGTTGGACCATCATACCAAGGAAGATTATCCGATTTTTCAGTAAGATTCTCGGCTTTTAATCCACTTACAGGGACAAAAGGAATTTTCTTTACAGGAAATCCTATGTTTCGAAGTAATTCGGAGACCGCCTCTTTGCATTCATTGAATCGTTCTTCACTATACTCATACACATCAGCTTTGTTAATTGCGACAACCAATTGCTTTACACCAAGAGTTTGAGCTAAATATGCGTGCTCTCGAGTCTGACCATTTGCAGCAATACCTACTTCCATTTCTCCTTTCTTTCCAGACACGACAAGAATAGCAGCATCAGCTTGAGATGCTCCAGTGATCATATTTTTCACGAAATCAGCGTGTCCCGGGGCATCGATGATGGTGAAATATTTTGATTTGGTTTCAAACTTTCTAAAAGCCAAGTCAATAGTGATTCCTCTTTGACGTTCTTCTTTTAGACGATCAAAAACGTACGCATATGACCAAGATTCTCTATCGAATTCTTTCGCAAGTTTTTCGAGTTCACGGGCTTCTCTATCAGTTACAGCACCAGTTTTGATGAGTAAAGCACCCATCATTGTGCTTTTACCGTGATCTATGTGCCCAATTATGACCAGATTTAAATGATCTTTTTGTGTTGGCATTTTCAATCAATTTCCTTTATTTTAATTTTAAAGTTTTTATATCAATAGTTTCTGAATATAGATTGATAATATCTTTTTTAATGATATCCAATATATATTTTTTACGATAATTTTATCGAAGATTTTAGGGAAAGGGGATGGATCTCATTGTTTTTTCATATGGGAAAGAAATGTTAATTAGTTGTTTAAAATAGAGAATTTCTGTCCAAATTGAATTACTCGAAAAGAAAGAAAATATTTATTTAATTCACCTATCGAAATCTTGCCCCACATTGCGGGCAGAAATTTCCATCAATGTCTTCTTCATTGGAACAATAGGGACATTTAAGCATTCTCTTCGGCACTGAATATTCTGGTTGCTTTGGTCTTATTACGGGAGAGTAATAGGGAGATCGATCATGGTATGATGTTCTGGGTCTGGGTTGAGAATTTTTATTTAAAACTATTACGATGATTGTGACAACTATTCCCATGAATAAAATTCCCCCAATTGCGATTGCTAAATAAGGAGGATAGTAAGTTGGAGTATATGGATATATCATCGAAGTATCTTTTATAACGTAAAAGCTTAAATTGTTTGCATTTCCTGCTTTATCAGTAGCATATAGGGTGATATATATAATACCATCATCTAAATTGTCCCAAAGTGTTTGACCAATTCCCAGATGTTCTCCCATAAAATAATTTTTAGTGAAATCATCATTTAAAGTATACCATTTCAAATCTATATTCGCATCATAAAGATTTAAATAAAAGTAGGGAGCCGATGAGTCATAGACTCTACCCTCATATGTAAATTCAGTAGAGATATAAGGAGAAATAGTGTCTTTGTATACGGTAAGCTCTGCCATTGAACAGTTCCCAGACGTGTTATTCACGTAAAAACTGATAACAACTAATCCCTCATCACAAGTTTCCCATAACGCTTGATTAATCTGACCTTGATGAGTCTGACAGAAAACTGTAAAATCATCGATTTGATAGTATGTAGTACTGAGATTGTCACCAGAAGTCGTTATTTGAAAGTAGGGTGCCTCCCAACTAAAATAAGTATACTGAGCAGGAGCAAGGATTGAAATGTATGGTAAAGTGCCATCAATTAAAAAGAATCTTAAATTAGATTGATATGAATTGCCTAAGGAATCATTTCCAGAGACTTGAATTGTGTGACTGCCATCTACTGGAAACGGAATAACTGAATCTCCGGAGATTGTTATATTATCTGCTCCATCTAAGGAGTATCCCTGCCATTCCAGAGTAGTTGTGCTATCGTAACTTAACAACAAACCCTCATTAAGGTTATCTCCTATGTTATAATCTGGTTCCCAAGAATATCCAATTGAATCAATATATAGCGTCATCCCATATGGGTCTGTGCCTGTTTGAAATAAAATGAAATCCATTCCATCAAATTGATTTAAAAAGGGTAATGGATCTGAAGGAATACCATTTACAGTAAATCTCCAATGATATTGATCTAGTCCAGTGTACTTACCAGATGTGCACTCAAAATCCATTCTACAATGAAACCACGTGTTATCTTCTAAGCTAGGCACTTCATTGATTACTCTATCACCACGATTATTCCATCCATATAAATTCATTACGATTGCGAAAAGATAATCTGATTCATCCCATTGACCTGTTCCTCTCACAAAACTTATATATTGTTGTTTACTTGAACCATGGTCAGTGGTTCTTAGCCAAAATTCGATTGTTCCATAGGATTGGGTAGATTTCCTGAATATCTGTCTAACATCAATTCTATAATTGGGATTAGTATCTGAGAGTGCCATAACCTTGTTGTGTCCAGCTAACGAATTTATTACCTCAGCTGAGCCTCCCAAATCATTAATTTCAAAACCTTGAGTACCACTTTCAAATCCATAGGTACTAGGATAGTATCCAAAATCAGGTTCAATGTAAGTCCTATTTTCAGGAGTATTAAGATTAATTTCTCCTACACTTGATTTCGGACTTGATTCTTGAGAAAAACTAACTAATGATTTTGAAGAAAAGCTTCCATAAAAAAATGCGCTAATCAATAGGAAATGTCCCAGTAAAAATATCCCGAAAGTATTTTTATTGCATTTTATTTTGAATCACTTTTATCGAGTTATGATTTCAATGCCTAAAGGATGGAACTCCAATAATATCGTGAGTTTTTTAATAAATTAATTTTTTTTATGGATTTTAATATCAATAAGAGTAATGTATCTATAAAAATGTTTCTCTCCCGATTACAATGATTCTTAAATTAGTTATTTTAATCTAGCTCCACATTGTGGACAAAAATTTCCATCAATGTCTTCTTCATTGGAACAATAGGGACATTTCATTCTCTTAGGCACTGAATACTGGGGTTGTTTTGTTATTCTAGGGGGGGAATAATAGGGAGTTTGATCTTGGTAGACTCTAGTCGCTCTGGGTTGTGAATTCTTATTTACATATACAACAACTATAGCGACGATTATTGCCATCAACAAAATGCCTCCAATTGCAATTGCTAAGAGAGGAGGATAGGAAGGAGGATCATATGGTTGATCAATATAAGCCTCCTTTATCACATAAAATTCGTAAGAATTTTCATTCCCTGCTTTATCTGTAGCGTGTATTGTAATTGTAACTACTCCGTCATCTAAAATACTCCAAACTCCTTGATCGATTCCAAAATCGGACCCCGTGAAATAACATTTACCGCGGTCATCATTTAAAGTATACCACATTAAATCTAAATTCGCATCAAAGATATCTAAATTAAGGTAAGGTGCCCAATAGCAAACCTCACCCTCATTAGGAAAGTCAATGACTATAGAAGGTGAGAGAGTATCCTTATACACCGTGATTTCTGCTATTGAATAATTTCCAAATGTATTATTCAAGTAGAAACGGACTAGAATCAATCCTTCAGCACAATTATTCCAAAGATCTTGGCTAACCTGTGTTTTATTTGTCTCGAATAAAATTTTAGAGGCTCCAATTTGATAATAAGAACTACTCAGATTCTCACCAGAAATTGCTAATTGAAATGTGGGGGAGAGGCTACTGAAATAGGAGTTCTGAAGGGGATTGAGAATAGAAATGTAAGGTAAAGTGCTATCTATTGAAAAATATCTCAAAGTAGATTTATAAGGATTACCAAGTGAATCAATTCCGAAGATTTGAATATGATGGTGTCCATCAGTAGGAAATGGAATAATTGTATTTCCAAAGATTGTTTTGTTGCTTGCTCCATCTAGTGAGTATCCTTGCCAGTTTAGATTCGTTGAATTATCGAAACTTAATAGTAACCCTTCTTTCAAATTATCTCCGATTTCATAAGCGGGATCCCAAGAATAGCCCACTGCATCGAGATAACAATAGATATTTGATGATAACATGTCAGAACCTGCATAAAATTCAGTAACATAATTACCTGGAGTATTAAAGTTAAAAGAGCCATATTCATTTCCATCAAGAAAAAGTTTAAAATGATCCGCATCCAATCCTTTATAAGTGCCTGTTGCGCACTCAAAATCAATCCTTAAATGATACCAATGATTGCTAATAATCCCTCCACATATAGTCTTGACACTAGTGCTGTCTTTATATTGGAGTTCATTATTATCAAAATAAAGGATTACCTTGTAATCATTCTCTCCTTCAAGCAGATAGATAACATATCTTTGGCTGGCATCTGAAGTCCGGATCCAGCATTCAATTGTACCGTTCGATTGTCCTGAAAAAGAATTATAGGCAGTACTCTCAGATAAAGATTTGGTGTCATAGAACTCGAGAACTTTTTTATGGCGCCCAATTTCATCTATTACAGACACTTGAGTAGATCCCGGCCATATAATCCAGCCAGCAGGAATTGTACCCATTGTTTCATTCTCAAAACCATATGTCGCCAAATAAAACCCCTTATCGGGATGTTCATAAGTCTTATTTTCGGGTGTTAGGAGATTTATCTCTTCCACACTTGATTTAGGAATATATTCTTGAGTATAACTCACTTTATAACCTAAAGAAAAATATGAATAAAAAGCTACACAACTAAATATGAAAAGTACAACAAAATAAATACCCAGTATGTTTTTATAAGATTTTACCTTTCATCACATCTGGTTATTTTTAAATTCATACTTAATGGATGGTTATCTATCAAATTCGTGAATATTTGAAAATATAATAATTAATTGGATTTTAATAAGCAAAGAGAAAAGAGTCTATAAAAATGTTTCTATAATCAATTTAATGATTCATAATTACTGAATATGTCCTAATCGAATAAGTATTTTACTTCAAATCATTTATTAATTCTTCTTTATTCTTCTCAATAATCACTCGAATCTCTTGTATTTGCTTATCAAATGTGATCTTTTCATTTTTTTCATTTAAGACCTCTCGGAACACTTTCTTCTTCAAGAATTCGAAAAAAATTTTGTCCAAATCATTTAAACTAAAGCGAGTTTCCTTAAGAAAATCAAGTAAGTGATGTAAATAATAAGCTTTCACGTATAGAAGATCATTACTATATTTTTTCTCTAAATCTTTTTTATAGAAAAACTTTAATTGGCGAAGGGAGATAGGCTCATCTAATTCTTCATCAAATTGCTGATTTTCATTAAAAGCCCATTCTGTTCCATAATCTATATTTCGATCGACAAAATTGGCGATTAGGGGATCTATACCTGCCTTAGATGTCCACTTATTATGAATCTCCCAATTTGGCATTTTTGATATGAATCGATTTTAAATAATATTCAAAAAATAAAGTGCTCAAAAAATAAAAAGGTTTAGGCATGAAGGTAAAAATAAAAAGCTATAGGATATTAGATAATACTATACAGTCTATCAGAAATTATAAAATTAATTATCTTTAAAAAAGTGGATTTTCAATGGTAAAAATCAAAAAACCATTTCCAAGCGAAGGAGATTTCGTGGTTGGGAGAGCAGTGAACCTTGAACAGCAATATATTTATGTAGATTTAGCTGATTATGCTGGTTTACCATCAGAAAAACAAGCACGTGGGATGATTCACGTGAGTGAAGTATCTAGTCGTTGGATTAAAAATATTCGTAATTATGTGAGAATTGGACAAATAATTGTATGCCGTGTTTTGAGGGTTGATCCATCGAAGGGTCATATCGATCTATCTTTAAGAAGAGTAAATTCAGCTCAAAAAAAGAAGGTATTGAAAGAAAGAAAGTATGCCGTAAAGTTTGAGAATCTCTTGCAATTCTTAACTGAAACTGAAGGGATTAAAATGAGTTTAGATGAGGCATATGAACAAGTAGGGTGGCCGATATTGGATTTTTTTGATTATTATCAGGAAGCAATCGAAGCATTAAAGGAAAATGGTGAACAAATTTTTCAGAATCTCCCTTCTATTCCAGAAAATGTCAAAGAGGCTTTTTTAAAAATCGTTGACGAGAATGTCGAAATAGCAACTGTTAAAATATCTGGTAAGATTAAATTGATGTACACTGATGGAGATGGTATAGAGAAAATAAAGGATACATTTTCAAATATAAAAAAGTTAATTAAAAATCCTCGAGATACCCGTAAATTGGATATTTCTTATATTGGAGCTCCTTTTTATAAAATTGAAGTTATATCAAAAGATTATTTAGATGCAGAAAACATTCTATCTGATGCTGTAGAGATATTAGAATCTAAGACAGGGAAATATAACGGTTCTTTTGAACTCATTAGAAATTAAGGGAGTAAATCATGGTAAAATACTTATTAAAATGCAAGGATTGTCATGAATATGGACTATATAATCCGAAATTAAAATGTGGTAGATGTGGAGGGAAACTAATTAACCCCAAGCCTCCAAAGTATTCCCCAATAGATAAATATGGGAAATATCGCCGAGAATATTTTAAGGATGAATTTAAAAGAAGATTTGAGGATCTAAGAGATTAAGAGACCTCAAAATACTCTGCGAACTTTTCGTTTACCAAAATTCTAGCATTCTTTCTTGGAAGGTTCACTATATCTTCCTTTTGGAAAGGTCCGTAAATTCTCAAATCAAGTCCGATTAATTCAGGCGCTTCTTTTTTGATTCTAATGAGAGTATAATCATATTCGATATCTACTTCTAAAGTTTCTGATTTTATTTCACTATTTGCTTTGATGGTTGAAGTTTCTTTAACCTCAGGAAGCATCTCAAATTGATTATTTTCTAGAGAGGATTTAGGTGTAATATGGGATAAATTTTCTATATCTATAGCATCTTTTGAATAAATTAAGGAACTATTTTTATCAAAACCCTTAAAAGTACTTACTAAATTCTGATAAAGTAATCTTTCTATTTCAATTAAATTTTCGAGATTTATATCTTCCATTATTAAGGCAGAATTGATGATTTTCAATTTACGTACAGCCATAAAGTCTTCAATCATAAATGAGATATTTGTTTGAAAATTTTCGATCAATTGAGTCTCAATTTGATTTTTATCAATAGTGTTCAAATCCTTGATTTTTATCAAGATATCTTTCATTTTCATGTATTCTTCTTGGTTAAATCTGGAAATCTCTTTATCATTAATTTCTTTTAACCAGCGTTTATAGAGCTCTTGATAGTCTTTTTTTAAATCCATTCGAAATTATTAAGGTTTTATTGTATATGATTATCTATTTGTAAAGAAATAAAATTTTAACTTAAATTATTTTTGCTACACCTTTAGATAATAAGAAAACTGCCACGTGATGAGGGATCTCGATTTGCTCACCTAAAGTGTATTCCCCATAAGTTTCTCCTTTGATATTTGTTTTGGGCACTAAATCTTTGGTAATTTGGACCTTTTGAGTCATTTTTTTTTTACTTTCAAAAACGATAGGATCATTTTCAGGATTAGGTTCATTTAGTGGATTAAAATTTAAGAGTTCTTCATAATTTAATTCTTGAACTTTAAATCCCGTTTTCCCATGCAAAGATCCAGGATATCGAATAAGCCGGTGAATATCTATGGAAACAGGCTCATCAACTTCCACGCCAATTTCATTCACAATTGCTTTAAGTAGGATCTTCCATTTATGTAAAGTAAACCCTTCAATAGCCCAAATAGCTCTTTTATTCTCCTTACTAGTGATATTTGATAAAAATTCCTTTTTATAATTCAAAAAACTTTTAACCAAATTGTGATTCAAATTGGCTTTATTATGATCTCTCAGGAAATACTCCAAGTAGTGATCATCTTGAGTGAGAAGTTCTTCAAGTTTTTGCATTATTTTTCGTGACCATCCTTTATTTTCTTTCAATAGACCAAAAATCGTACCACTTGATTTTTCATTTAATCCTAATAATTCAAATGAAAGATTCTCTCCCGTGATGTAATCTACAATATCTCTCCGTTCATCACTAGTTAAATATCTTAACTTTGGATCTTCAATCTTTAAATGATACCCTCGATGCCCAGAAAAAGCAATATGCATGAAATCTTCGTTGATGGAGAAATCTGGGACTAAAAAATTATTTACTAGCTTTATAATTTCGTTTTTTGCTACATTAAGACACTCTTCACATACCCAGGATAATCGAGTAATTTTAAATTTTCCGCATTTAGGGCACTTTTCAATCATCCCTTTTCCTGACTCGCCACATTCTTTACATTGCCATAAATCATGTTTATCCTTGCAAGGAGTATAAAAATGATCTACATCAATATCAAATAATAAATCACATCCTAGATATCCCTTATCTTGCATTTGCAGATTGTCAGGAGTTGAATAGGTAGCTCCGCTACAATATGAATGCATAGGAGCATTTTTTATCAAATATTCTCTGAATTTATCTAATTCTGTAAATTGAAGGTGCCTTCTCATCATTTGCTTTTCCCAAGGTAAAAAAGCAAATTCCCTTTGATGAAATTGACTGACTTCTGGAATATTTTTCGAATTTTCTTTATAATAAGCCTTAAAAAGATTTTTCAAAAAAAGTTTAGTTTGCATTTGCCTTCTTATCCCCTTTTTGTTTAACTTTTGGCTTAAATTTTTGATATTGCTTCATTTGAAGATAAAAAAGAGGATGCTGTATTTTTCTTTGCTCATCATATTTTTTTGAATGATATCCCTCTAAACAAAGTTTATCATGGTATTCTTTGGCTTTACATAAGCCTAAAGATTTCAAGGTAGAACACGAATGAGGAGAATAACCTTTCTTTTTAGCAAATTCTACTTGATATTCCGTTTGTTTTCGATCAAAATCAGGTAATTTTGTAAAAAGGTTAACGATGTCATCAATTGAAAATTGTAATGCATGTAGGTAAAACACTAAAAATAATCTCTCTATATGAATAACATTTTGACCTTCATCAATCTTTCTAAATATCTCTTTAACACAAGGCGGAAAACTCTCTTTTAACTCTTTACCCTGATATGTTTGAAGTTCAAATGAATATTCAAAATCTTCTTTCTTCAATTCCCATTCATTTAAAATATTTTCATATAAATCCTCAATTTCTTTTATCTTGAGGAGTTTCTTCTTAAATGCCTCAATGCTAGCTACGTCAGTATTTTCTTCAATGATTAATTTTTTTCTAACTAGTTCTTGTAATAAGCGAGATAATTCTTTTTTGCGAAGAAAAACTTGCCCCTTTTCCAATGCATTATGAAGTAACTTTCTTTCATCATCCCTTAAACCTGATGCTAATTTGAGATAATCTATAAAGTATAAGCTGAAGTGTGCCTTTTTTGATGAAGTAAAATTTTTATCGATTATGAGCTTGTATTCTATGGGTTTCTGATAATACTGAAAATTAATATCTAGATCTTTGCATATTTCATATATATTGTAGTCGCTTTCATTTTCTAGTAGCTTAAATGAGTGTTTTGAATATATGTTTGCAATTCGATTTGCGATCAGTTTGTTATTTAAAACATACAATAGAATCTTTAATATTGTGTAAAGATACACATTCAATTCATCGTCTCGATAATCTCGTATCTCCTCTAAGTTTTGGAAAGCAGATTTGAAGATGTCAAAAGTTCGAGCTTCAAGTTCTCCGTTTGAGTACTTGATCAAGACATCTTTAATGAATGCTGTGGGTTCCCTTGAAGCGATATCTGAGTAGTAGTCATTTTTTGAGGGTAACCAAGGATAACGTTGAACTAATTCATAAGGGATGCTCAAATTATATGCAACTCTACATAGGTTAGTTAATAGACGCTAAATTAAAAAATTTTTAAGTTAAAAAATTTCATGACTAAGGAAGATTTCTAAATAAATGAAAAAGTTTAAAATTCGTCAGTATCATACTCATCGTCGTCGATGTCTTCATCTTCAACTCTGGGTGCTAGGAAAAAGCTTAATTTGCCTCCGTCATCCATATCAAAAATAATTTTGAGTGGATGATCGGTTTTTAAGGACATATCAACTTTGACATCTTCAATTGAGGTTAATTTTAATATTGCTTTCAAGAATGTAAGACTGTATGATCCAGTACAACTTTCTTCAATTTTTTGAATTGTAAGATCTTCCAAGTCGAGATTATATTCCATTTCACCAATCTCTCCGATAGAAGTGAATTGTAAGCCTTCATTTTCAATTGCTTTAACATTAAGGATTTCAGAATATATCTCGGCATCCTTAATTGCTTCTACAAGAAAATCTGGTTCAATCTCCCAAGTAGAATTATATTCAATTTCAAACAATCCATCGATAGAAATTTCCTCTTCTTCTGCCTGCAGTAATGCTAAGCTGAAAGTTCTTGTTAATGTTTTTTGACTTGGTCCTGGTCTTTCCATCTTTATTTTAATTTTATTATCATTTTCCTTGTATGATAATTCGATTGAATCTTGAGAATTGCTTCTCTTGAGGATCTTATCTAATCCATCAATGTTTAACCAAATATTAAAATCTTTATCACATTTGTATTCTTGAAATTTTTCTTTCCCAATGACTAATTTTAAAAGGCAAATACCACTCTGGTCAATGGCTACAATAACGAAACCTTCAGAAGAGAGCTTAAATCTCGTTTCATCAATAATACTCGCTATTGTATCAATAATTACATTTATAACCCTATTATTGCTAAATTTTAATGAAAATGACATACTTTATCCTTATTTTTTTAAGTTTTTATCATACGTGTTAATAAAGTTTTATTACCAAAATATATAAAATTCGGTATTAGAGGTTTAATAATCCTTAATTTAAATCTATGACTTAATTATTTATAGACGCCATGGAATTTTAAAATTATTCTGAGTGTGTGTGAATAGAAGGTGGAAGAAAGTCAACCCAATGAAAAGAATAGCGCTAAGCGAATGATGATTAAGGATCTTAGGAACGAAGATATAGGAAATAGTGTACAAATTTTGGGATATATTAAAGAAATAACAGATCAAACATCTTTTGTACTTACAGACAAAACTGGAGAATTAAGGGTAGAGCTTGAGAATGAAAACTTTTCTTACCAGAAAGATGATTTGATTAATGTATATGCAGTGATTGAACCAACAATGGAAGGAGAGTTAAAACTTAAAAGCCAATTCATTCAAAACATGAATGGTCTTAATTTTGCAAATTATACTAAAATTTATGAACTAAAAAAAGATTTAATTTAAAAATTTAAAGTCTTTAATAACAAACTTTTTTAGAGATATCACTTTTGACTCATTAAAGAATTTTGTTAATCGGATTCCTACTATCATGGTTAAATTTTGTCCTGAATGCTCAAACATCCTACGCAGAACTAAAATTGATGGAAAGTATGTATTAATTTGTCGTTGTGGATTTAAAGAGGAAGAAATTATTGATGATAAAGATTTATCTAGACAAATTGAAAGAAAAAAAAGTGCATTAAAAAAAAATTTAATAATCGTTAAAGAAGAAGATAAGATCTCTGTCCATCCTGTTGTATCAAAAATCTGTCCTAAATGTAATAATAAAGAAGCAGAAGCATGGCAGGAACAAACCAGAAGTGCAGATGAACCAAGTACCTCATTTTTCAAATGTACAAAGTGTAAACATACCTGGCGTGAATACTAAGTAGATTTAAAAATTAATGTATTACTCTCATATGGATAAAATTTCGTGAAACAAGCCTTTCACGAAAAAAAATAAATCGCATCTCAAAATACTACGTTTTACGTAAACTAAGAAAGCACTTCTAAAATTTTCGTGAGAATTCGGGCTTTACCACCAGTTGATTGCAAAATAGTCTTTCCACAGACTAAACATTCAACATCAGTAGCAGAACAACCAAAAATTATTTGTTGATTTCCACAATTTAAGCATTTGACCCTTAAAAACCGGCTATTTGGCTGTGGGATCAATTCAGGGGGATTTTTTTTTCTGGGCATATTTTTTTACCTTATACTTCTTGTAATTCAAATTTTTTTACTCGATATGATTTAGCATATTGTTTTTTACCACATTCGGAACATTCAAGTATGGGTAAGGATCTTTTGTTAATTTTTGCGTTCTTGTGAAAGATCTCTTTTGGAAAGGACCCATAACCCTTCTTTTTTCTTTCTACTCTTCTTCTTCCGTGATTCATCATTCTCTCTTTTCCTTTCTTATAGAGAGAGACATTATGGGTTGTATGTTGACGGCATTTTGGACAATACCTATTTATTGTTCGTGGGTACTTCATTTTTCGAGAGATATAAGCTATTGAATTAACTATTTTAATAATCCATAAATTTTAAACTTTTTTAGAGTCCTCATATTTACTAAATGAATAAGACGGATTTAATAACAAACAATTTAAATCTTATTTACATAATTTTACTAAACCTTATACTTGATATGATAATGTTCAAAGATAAATTTAAGGAAGGAATTATTTCTGCTAGGGATTTTACAAGAGATGATATCGAATATCTCTTAAAGAAAGCAAGAGAAATGATTAGAAATCATAATAAATCACAACTTTTAAACGGAAAAATTCTAGCAACCTTATTTTTCGAACCATCCACAAGAACTCGTCTAAGTTTTGAGTCGGCAATGTATAGATTGGGAGGAAATGTAATTGGATTCCATTCAGGAGATGTATCTTCAATCAAAAAAGGCGAAAGCATAGCCGATACAATTAGAACCGTAGAAAATTATAGTGATGGTATTGTTATTCGTCATAATCTTGAAGGAGCAGCTATTTTAGCATCTAAGTTTTCTAAAGTGCCAATTATCAATGCAGGATCGGGTAGTGGTGAACATCCCACTCAAGCTTTACTTGATTTATTGACAATCACGCAAGAAGGGCATGAATTAGATGGTTTAAATATTGGGATTATGGGAGATTTAAAATATGGCCGAACAGTGCATTCCCTTGCGGTTTTATTGTCTAATTTTGATGTTAATATCTACTTTATCAGTCCAAAGGAATTGATGCTCAGACATCGCGATAAAGATTTGCTTCAGCTCCGAAATGTTAAGTATAAAGAAATAACAAAGTATAGGGATATTTTGAATGTTTTAGATATCTTATACATGACACGGATTCAAAAAGAGAGATTTGCAGACATTGAAGAGTATGAAAGAGTTAAGGACGCATTTATATTTAGTAAAGAAGATTTAGTGGAAACTAAAGATAAATTTAGATTAATGCATCCATTACCGAGAGTTACTGAGATTTCACCAGAAGTCGATGATTCAGAGAAATCAATTTATTTCAAACAAACTTACTATGGTATTCCAATGCGAATGGCAATTTTGGCAGAGTTATTGCTAAATTAAAATCATAAAACTCTAAAACTCATTTTTGAGTCATTTAAAAGATCAATTGAATCAAATTTTGCATCTTTTGGGAGATAAAATATATTGCCACCATGCATATAACCCTTTAGTCTATTAAAGACATTGATTTGCTTATCAAGAGAGATTTCTGCATTTTTCCTTGTTATGCATGGAGAATAGGATGATTGGAGTGAATTTTTAAAATTTATTTTCATAGAATCTGAAATTGTTTTTAAATATAATCCTGGATGGGGTTGATTAAAAACATAATTATTGGAAGACGCACTAACTTCTTCTTGAATCATTCTACACATTAAATCTAATATCTTCCTCGCAAAAGTTTCACTCGTTTTAGTTCGATCAAGTTCAATTCCGCAATGAAATTCCACAGCTTCATTTAGTCCGAAAAAACTGATGGCTTTGATAGAATCTTGCAAATTCACTTTCGAGATGACAGTATTCCTCTCGCCTCCATTAGTTAATCTGTTACTTATTAACCTTTGCTTAACATCGAACAGTTCGAAACAATTATTAACCCTATCAATTAAATTTTTCTCAAATACATCATCATTTTTATTAGAATTTAACGCAATGGCATGTAAATTTATTAAAATTTTATCTAACACAATTTTTATGTCATTTTGGGATTCACTTTCATTAAATTTTCTCACATCTATAGTTAGTGAATTTAAAAGAGTCTGATTGTTATCATTATTGAATAAAAATTTTGAGGAAAATTTTTCAAACTCTAATTCATTGAAAATTTTTCTCATAATTTTAGAACTCATATTTGAAGAATTTAGAATAATAAAAGGAATCTCATTAGGTTCTTTGAATTGGTTTAAGAATTGTTTGAAAGCGTTAAATCCAGAATCAGAATCTGTAAATTCTAAACTTAATTGAGGACTTTGCCTATTTATCCTTTTAATTTCTGAGATTAATATGTCAAATAATAAATTAGATGAACTTTGATTTATTATTGACATTATATCATTGAAACCTCCAATTAAGAGATCTTGGGAAAATAGTGGACGGATTTTGTCAATTATCCTAAAAAAATTATTAATAAAGAGATACAAGTCTTGTTTATCATAATTCTCCTTAAAACTAGTACTCGGACAAAAATTTATTAAAAATTGCGTAGCTGAGTAGCAAGCAAGAGGTTTTAAGCCCCAAGTACTCAGATTTAACAGTACAATTTCACTCGAAAGGTAAAGATCCGCAAGTTCTTTGGGTAATAAATTTAAAAGAAGAAATTCTTCTGATGTAACTGAACCAAGTTTCATCAGAAATTCATTAGGGGATATCGCATCATTTTTAAATAATTTGAATGCTTCAGCAGGAGGAATACCAAGTCGAGTAAGTCTATGGCGTACTTCTTCTAGTCCATTTTCAAGAAGTATTCCATTGATATATTCCCTCATTAGTGGAGTTGTTAGATACTCTATTTTCGTCTTTGAAATTCTTTCACTTACTTCTTTAGCAATTTGTTTAGCATGATATTTTTCCATCTTGCCTTCATTAATTAGATAGGTTTCCACTTTCTGGAGATTAAAGGGCTCAGTTGCATATTTTGAAGTACGAATCATTATTGATTTATTTTGTTCATTAATTATTTGCTCGATTGAAAGTAAAGTACCTACAATTCTCTTTCCTAGATGGGTAATCTCATAGCCATCTTCTGTTTGGTCAATAAGAGCGTGATTTTTCAGCATTTTAAGGTGAAATGAAAAATTAGTAGAATTAGAATTTTCTCCTAAGACTTCTCTTTGGAGAACTGAATAGCTTAAAGGCATGTTACTAATACTGATTTTCTTCAAAATTTCAAGCCTAATCTTTTGACTTAATATTTTGAGGTGTTGTTCTAAAAGTTCTGAATTTTCGTCGGCACCCAATTTAACTCTTAACCACGATAATATTCATCAAAAATTACTTATCTAAATAATAGATTGACGGTATATTTAAGAATTAGGAATTATGTTCAATAAAAATTAAAGATGATAATATTTGGGTGATATAAAAGAGCAAATTTTCTATTTTTGCTTAATTTATCAAATAATTTTGAGTAAATATCAAAAAAAGGGAGCTAAATTATCTAGCAGAAACTGCTATCCGCTCAATTTCATCCTTTCGTTTAATAGCACGAGATTCTTGACTGTTTTTAGATGCTAATATTAATTCTTGAGCAATATTTGCTTCAAACATTCTTTCACTTGAATGAGATCTTCCACCTATTGCTTGTACTAGGTATTTAATTGCTAAATCTACTCGTCTTTGGGGTGCGATATCTACTGCTGATGCATAACTTATCCCACCCATAGCAATTTTTGTAGTTTCCTCTCTCGGAGCAGAATTACAAATTGCATCAATGAGAACTTGTATTGGATTTTCTTCAGTGTTTAATTCAATCAATGTAAATGCATTTAATAAGCTCTTGATTAATTTATTCTTTTTTCCTGAATTGTATGAACTTTTATGACCTTTTATTTTAGAACTTATGTAACCAGGTGATAATAAACGATTTACAAACCTTTCTATTATTGAAACTCTTGAAGTTTTCCAAAATCTTCTATGCTCGTGCCTCCCACAACTCTGTGGAATGATGATAGGTTTTAAATTAATGTATTTTTCTAAAGTCCAATCACTTATTTCAATATCTTCAAAGGACCATTTATCGAATAGTTTAACATTCTCTTGGGCTTTGCTCATAATTTTTTCCTCTATCGCAATGGTTTTTCTTTCTTTCCAGCTATTAATGCTTCTAAGGATACTCCATTAACTTTTACAACTTTCCATCTCACACCTGGGAGATCTCCAATAGCCCTTCCTTTTGCTCCGCCAATACCTTCAACGATAACTCGGTCGTGCTCTTCTATGAAATTAAGCGCGCCATCTCCAGGTAAAAATGCAGTAACTCCTTTTCCATTTTTTTTTAATTGAACACGAACGCACTTTCTAATTGCTGAGTTGGGTTGTTTACTTTCTCGTCCTACTTTTTGGAGGACAATCCCAACTGCTTGTGGAGCACCTTCGAGTGGGTCAACTTTCTTTTTTAATTTAAGTTTCTTTCTTTTGTATTTTGTTTTTGACCAGCGATATTTTTTTCTAATTGTACGCAGCTGACGCGCAGCATAGAGACCTTTTGGTTTTGACATGATTATCTTTGCTAAATTAATTTAATAGATGAAGAAATACTTCTTTAAACTTAAAATTTATGAAATGGGAGGAAAGCTTAATTAATTTTTAGTGTTTATAATGACGTTATCCACTTCAAAATGCCTTATGACTAGCATTTTTATCTTTCGAATCATTGAACCTTCCTTCCCTATAGCTTTTCCACGATCTTGCGGACGCACGGAGATAATAACTGTCTTTTTTTCGTTTTTATTTTCTTTAATTTCAATACTTTGGACTTCAATTGAATTCTTGGAGGTATTTAGAATGTATTGAATGAACTGATCAATTTTCTCGGAGTAGGGGATCACATCAATTTTTTTTTGGAGTTTTGACATCAAGTCCTTTACGTGCTCTCCAGCTCTTCCAATTGCTTTTCCAACATCCTCTTTTTTAACCAAAAATATAATGATTTCGGAATGATTTTCTGGAGATTCATATATTATACAATCTTTGATGATTGCTCCTGAAATATTGTTAAATAAAGAGATGAGCTCCATCGAATTTCGATCGATTTTGATATTTTTTCTTAACATTTTTGAATAATCTCTTAGGAATTAATTAAACTTACTTACTAATTAAAGATAACAAGTCAGAATCTCCAAAATCATCAATTCCAATAACAGAAATCATATATGGCTTTCCTACGGCGAGACCAAGATCCCATGAGGATCCTTTGTATTGGTAGATATAGCTATTTTTTTCGGTTAAACTGTTGATATGATTTAATTGATTTTGTAATTCTTTAGGGCAATTATTAGCCATAATGAGCATTTTAAATGGTTTTTGTCTTAATTGGCGTAACACCTGACTTTTTCCATAAATCATCTTACCAGTTTTATAGGCAACTTTGATATTCGTTTCAACATCAAATTCCTTTTTCTTCTTGCGTGAGAGGTCGATTGAATCGCCGACTTTCTTGCTTTTCTTTGCCATCGTCCTAAGAACTATTTTAAAATTGTTATACTATAATAGAGTAAATAAAAAAATACGTGATGATTTAAATTTCTAACGCTAGTTGGATTTTCTTCCTTTTAAAAATTTTGTGTTTTATTGTTTTTTGCTTAGTATTTTCAAATTCTGATCTAAATCGAACATAACACTAACTCTGCCACTCCCTATTGGGCAAACCTGACCCACTATCACGTTTTCTGGTATTCCTAAAAGGCGTTCTTCTTCACCATATAATCCAGCATCAAGCAATTGATTTACAGTCACTTCAAAAGCAGCTCTCGCAAATACACTAGATTTCGAACCAGAAATACCATGTCTTCCTATGGATTGAATTGATCCATCAACACACATTAGATCTGAAAGAATGAGTAAATGCCGAAGATCAACATCTAATCCTTGCTGTTCTAAGACTTTTCGAGATTCTTTAATAATCATATTTCGAGCAGCTTCAATTCCATATAATTTTTCAATTTCGTGGATATGATTTGAAACTGTCCTTGTTGGATCAACTCCTTCAATCTGAACTACTGAGGGTAAATTTGTTCCTTCAGTTTTAATTAACCATTCTTTGTTATCCTCAGCTGGAGTCAATAGACCTCTTTTCACACCTCTTATTCCCTTAACAACTTTTTTTAAGATCTTTTCTCTAAGCTTTTGGAGGCTTTGAAGATCTTCGATTCCAGGATCTATGATGATTGAGTTTCCTTCTCTGACAATTGAACCTTTCTTCTTATAACGCTTTAATACTTCGGGAATTCTCTCAATTTCAATTCCTTTCTTTTCGCATATATCAGGAATTAAGTGAATTATAATCTTCCAATCAATAAAATCAAGATCTACGTCAGACGCTATTTGTTCAATTCTAATCTGCTCAATTCGATTATGAACCTGAATAGCTTTATCTTCAGAAGAATTAAATGGTTTTTCTAAATAAATTTCCATCATTGGAGTTGAGGGGAATCTTCGAGCATCGACGATTTCAATAAGACGAGGTAACCCTTGAGTTACTGAAAATTCTTCCACTCCCGCATAATGAAAAGTTCGGAGAGTCATTTGAGTTCCTGGTTCTCCAATGGATTGAGCAGCAACGGTGCCAACTGGTTCAGAAGTTTCAACCCTAGCGTTATTAAAGTTGATATAAATTTTATTTAGTAGATATTCGAGTTGGATCTCATCTAAATCTTCATTTTTTAGTTTATTTTGGATCTTCCCAATTAAATCCTTCGGAATTCCATCCTCCTTTAATTCTTCCAATTTCTTATCTAAATATTTTGATGTTATTTTACTCATAAATAATCTACCTCAATTTTATTTGAATTTCTCCTCTTTCCATTCCAAATATCCTTTCGTGACTTTTCCTCTCCAAATTGCATTCTTACCAGTTTCCTCTTCAAACGTCTTTATCATTTTTTCTTCATCTGGTGGTTCAGAGGTTTCTTTTTTAACCGCTTTCTTTTTTTCTTTTTTAGGAGGTTCCTCTTTCTCTTCCGGTGTTGCTTCTAATTCATCCTTTATGTGACTTATATCTAAAGCCTTTGCTTTAAGCAGTAGAACGTCAAGATTTACTGCATCACTATGATCTGTATGCATGGGATCTATTCCATCATCACCATAACTAAATTGTATTACGTTTTTATCTGAGTTTCGGACAGTTCCATCATTCTCAACCACCATGTCTTGTAATGCATTCACCAATCTTCTTTGCATATATCCTGAAGTACTGGTTCTTACAGCAGTATCTACCAATCCCTCTCTTCCTCCCATTGCATGGAAGAAAAATTCTTCGGGATTTAACCCCTCTCTGTATGAAGATTCTACAAATCCACGAGATTTTGGGGTGAGATCATTGATCTTGAAATGAGGCAGGGTTCTTGAACTATATCCTCTATTGATTCTTTCTCCTCTAATGGCTTGTTGGCCAACTACAGCAGACATTTGACCTAAATTTAAAATATTTCCTCGCGCACCCGATTTAGTCATTATTACCGAATGAGCCTCATCACCAATAAAGTCTGCTGCGGTCTCTTCAGCTTGCTTACGGGCTTCAGCAAGTACTTGACGTATCCTTAATTCCAAAGTTTCCCTCATAGATCTTCCTGGAGCGCGCTTTAATATACTTGTATCGTCTTCATAAAATGCTTTGATTAACCTGTCTGCTTCTTCATCTGCATTTTTTAAAATATTACGAATTTCTTCGTAAGCATGTCCATGGACATATACTTCATCCAAACCTATCGTCATCCCATTTTGACGTATAACATACAGTAACATCTTTGTTGCATTATCTAAAAATTGCCTTCCTCTTGCGTTTCCATGATCTTTAATAATTCTTTGTAATATACTATTTGATTGCATCGCACCAAAGGAATTCTCATCAATCGTACCTGTTATGAGTTCTCCATTCTTTATTATGACATAAGCATCATAAGGACAATCCTCTTCCTCGCAGACATCACAGTTTTTACAAAATTTCGATTTTACCTTTATGTTTAAATCATCCGGAAAAAGAGTGCTAAAAATTTGTTTACCCGAGTAGAGAGATTCGGGATCGGTTTTAACTGGTTTCATGTGCTCAATCTTAAAATCGGAGTTCAAATCAAAAACTCCCCCCATATAAAGCAAATTAAGAGCATCCTTTTTATTATAAAGCGAATCTTTACTAGTAAATTGAAATACTGAAGAAATAAAGTCTTGAATTCCCCCTAAAATAGGGCCTCCAAATCTGGGTGATAAGATATGTTCTTGCACCTTCAATAATAATTCTGCTTCTGTCCTTGCTTCTTCACTTTGTGGAACATGGAGGTTCATTTCATCCCCATCGAAATCAGCGTTATAAGGTGGGCAGACTGTTAAATTTAATCGGAAAGTTCTTCCTTTCATAATTCTAACTTCATGGGCCATAATCGACATTCTATGAAGTGAGGGTTGTCGATTAAACAATACTAGATCTCCCTCATTCAGATGACGTTCCACAGTAAAACCCGGTGCGAGCATATCTGCAATTATTTTTCTATTTTTAACATATCGAAGGTCGATTCTTCTCCGATCATTCCTAATAATATAATTCGCTCCAGGATGATTGAAAGGTCCATTAAGTACCATTTGCTTCATCTCTTCTATATTCCAATCATTTACATTCGTGGGTATAGTAAGGATTTTAGCAATTTCAATTGGAACACCCACTTCGTTTATGCTAATATAAGGATTAGGAGAGATAACGCTTCTCGCAGAAAAATCGACTCGTTTTCCACTCAAATTGCTTCTAAATCGTCCTTCCTTACCTTTTAATCTTTGAGTTAGAGTTCTTAAAGCCCTCCCAGATCTATGTCTTGCTGGAGGGATTCCAGATACTTGATTATCAAAATAAGTAGTAATATGATATTGTAATAACTCCCATAAATCTTCAACGATAAGATGAGGAGCACCCGCATCAATATTCTCTCTTAAACGCTGGTTAATTCTTATGACATCAACGAGTTTATGGGTTAGATCGTCTTCTGACCTTATACCACTATCCAAGGTAATAGAGGGCCTTGCACATACAGGTGGTATTGGCAAGACAGTAAATATAACCCATTCTAAGCGAGCATTTTCAGGTGAAATTCCCAAAATTCTTAGATCGTTATCAGTCATTTTCTTAAGGCGCTCTAAAATCTCGATCGGAGTAAGACGTCTTGAACCTTTATTTTCTTCTTCTTCATAAAATGTGGTGGGTTTTTCAATAATAATTTTCTTCTTTTTTGCACCGCAATAGGGGCATAACTTGCTCTTTCTTGCTTTTTTAAATACCAATTTTGTTGAATCTTCATCTCCTTCGAAAAAGATTCTCCTGTGCATCTGTTGCTCTTTTCTGAACCTTTCTTTTTCATCTTCAGTTAACATTAATCGAGAGCATTCAGGACAAATTGATCTTAAGACTTTTAATACTTTCTTTGCATATCCAACGTGGATTACTGGTCTAGCTAACTCAATATGTCCGAAATGCCCCATACAATTACTTACCAGATTTCCACAAGTCTGACATCTCTGACCGGGTTCAATTGTCCCTAATCTTTGATCCATGAGACCACTTGGAATTGGAAGTCCATCTTCATCATAAGTATCCGCAGTAATGATACGAGCAGCACTCATCTTGCGAATTTCATCTGGACTTAACAATCCAAATTTGATCTTTTCGATCATTTTAGTACGGCTATAAGTATAGCTCATAAATCCATAACATCCTCTGTTTGTAAATTAAAATGAATAATTCTTATAGAAATAGTAAAATCACACAGCACTGTAAGTACAAAAAGCAAGCAAATATTAAAAATTTTACTATTTAAGCACCATCTATATATCTTTTCTTAAAATTTTTTTAAAAAAAGTTAATTTAATTTAATAAATTTAAATTATCTAATAATGAAGATAAGAAGTTTTTTCAAGAAAAAGACTATATCTTTCATCTTACAGTTCATTTTATTAACAATCATTATTTACATTTTTAGTTATTCATTCCAAATAGAGTTTGATCCTAACACCGAAATTGAACAGAGAGTTATCATTGAATTTTTGGCAAAATATGTGTTATTTCTAGGTGTTAACGGCACTTTATTCATGTATTTATCTTGGTTATTAGTATCGCTTATACCAATTTTAACTAACTTGAATTATAAAAAAGCTTATTCTTCTAATTTATTAACTTTTTTTGTTTTGAACTTTTTCGTATATGTTTTTATTTTTGTCCCAAGACAAAATCAAGTTATGAAAGTGACGAAGGGATATTTTAACTCGAATTTTATGCCCTTAATATGGAACACCATAATTTTGGGGTTAGTGATTTTTACATTTAGCATTTTTCTCTCTCTTTTACTTCAAAGAATAAAATCCACTCAATTTGGAAAAAAGATTGTGGATGAAAAGTTAAATGATAAGCCTTTAATCATTTGTCCTAAATGTGGTACTGAGTATGACTCAATTCCTCTTTATTGCTATAATTGCAATTTTAAATTGACTTCAGATGAGATTGATAGAATTGAATAATGTAAAGCATCCTTTTGAGAGATTATTTCAACCAAAAAATATTATGATATATGAAATTTCTGCCAAAAGTTCGTTTTTTATTGATGGATTAATCCGACAAGGTTTCGATATTACGAATTTATATTTAGTTTCATCCAAGCTGGATATTATTAATGATATAAAGTGTTATAAAGCAATAAATGATATTCCTTCAGATTCCATTGATTTAGTTATTCTTTCTATAAGAAGAGAATTTCTTTTAGAGAAAATAAAAGAAATCTTAAATTTAAAAAATGTCAAATTCTTCCATATTTTTACTGCAGGCACGGGAGAAGCTGATGAGATCGGGGTCGAAATCGAAAAACAATTAAAAGAGCTCCTAAGTCAGTATAAAGAAACCAGAGCAATTGGACCGAATTGCATGGGAGTATACTGTCCTCGCGGGAAAATAGCGTATTATGGGTCCTTTCCAACAGAATTAGGAAATATCGGATTAATATTTCAATCTGGAGATTTACATTCAAGATTTATTAAATTTGGTTCCAAGAAATATAACTTACGCATCTCAAAAGGGGTAAGCATCGGAAATTGTGTAGATATCCAAATTTCTGAAATGATTGAATTCTTCGATAACGATGAGGAAACTGAAATAATTTGCGTGTATCAAGAAGGTTTTTCACCTTTTTATCCTAATGAAGGGCGTAGATTATTCAATATCCTTAAAAAAATTAAAAAACCTGTATTGTTCATGCGTGGAGGTAAGACTGCTAGGGGACAAATGGCAGTTTTGACTCATACTGGATCTCTTGTATCTGATCGAGAGGTATGGAAAGCTTTATTCAAACAAACAATAGTAACTGAGATATCTTCATCTTTAGATGATATTATAGAGCATGCGTATATGTTTTGCCACTATATCGTACAATGTAAAAAACTTGATAAGACCCCGTTATTTCCAACGCAGAAGCGCGCTTTAGTAATTTTATGGTCAGGAGGCTTTGGAATTTTAGCCACTGATTTGTTAACTGAATTTGGCATTGAATTACCCCATTTCACTGGAGATAAATTAAGGAAATTGAAAGAAATTTATCCGGCAATTATTGGAAGCTTGGAAAATCCTTTCGATCTACCATGGATAAATTCAAAAAAAGAATTTTTAGACGTATGCACAGTAGCAATCGATGAAAACATCGATTTAGTCCTCGTAGAAACTGATGCTTGGAGAGATCAAGATAGCAAAAGATTCAAGAATTATTATTATAATTTAACTCAAATAAAAAAACACA
This sequence comes from uncultured archaeon, assembly GCA_964632315.1. GTDB lineage: Archaea > Asgardarchaeota > Lokiarchaeia > Sigyniarchaeales > SOKP01 > SOKP01. Next base: position 151,735 of record CAZWEM010000001.1, on the reverse strand, counting down.
CTGAAGATTTAGGAAAAATTTTTGTCATTATTTTGCATGAATATCCAAGTGAATCCCGGAAATTATTTTATGAAAAGTTGATTGCTGATGACTTTTTAGTTTACCCTACTATTCAAGCTGCTGCCAAATCATTTCTCAAATTATGTAATTATGGACAGAAACTTAGAAATATTCTAGAAAAATAGATTTTATCATGAGTGGAGAATGGATAGCTATACTTGCAGTGTTAACTTTTGTCATTTCTAATGTCCTATTCAGAAGAACTGAAAAAGAAGCAAGTCCTACTTTCATTAATTTTATACGAACCTTAATTGGAACAATAACTTTTTTTATTTTAGCGTTTAGTTTTAATGTTTTTTCGCAAATTTTTCTACTTCCAATTACGTTGTGGATAATCTTATTTATCAGTTTCGTCTTTGGACAAGTAATAGGGGATACGGCCTACTTTCAAGCACAAAAAGACTTAGGAACAACTAATGCTTTAGCAGTTTCAATGGTCTTCCCCGTCATTACCTATATTCTATCAATATTTTTCTTAAATGACCCTTTTGATATCCGTGTTATTATATCTATTTTTTTTGTAAGTATGGGTATTTACATTATTGGAAAAAGTAAGAATAATGATAAAAGTAGCATAGTTCCTCAAAAAGACTTAAGAACTAATTTAAGATTGAAAGCAATAATGTATGCAGTCGTGGCTGCATTTGGATGGGCGATAGGTTTGATCATCATTGATTTTGCTACGAATGAAATTAATAATATATTATTTACTGAGGGCTTAAGTTCCGTAATTGGGAACGTCATTAGATTTCCCTTTGCTTTACTAATATTACTATCAATGGTGTCCTATGAAAAATATAAAAAGAGAAGTTCAAACGTAATAAACAGAACGAGGAAAACTTGGATGATATTAATTATAGGAGCAATAATTGGCACATCTTTAGGAGCTTATTTATATACTGAAGCTGCTCGTGTAGCAGGCGCCACCATTATGGCCTTAGTAGCAAGCGCGAGTCCCTTATTTTCACTTCCATTTACATATTTTATAAATGGGGAAGGAATAACGAGGTTTGGGTTTATAGGAGTAATATTGACTATATTAGGCGTATTAATTATTATATTCTAATTAAAATAAAAATGTAAGTTACCAAAGCGATTTATTCATAAAATTTTTTAAATTGTTCCAATTCTTCTGAAACGTTCTTTAATTTCTTCATTTCTTCTTCAGTCGGAGGTTCCTCATCATAAATATTAAATATTTTTAATCCTAAATTTTTCCTAACTTCATGTTCTAATTTATTTATTCTCTGCTTGGTAGCAAAAAATTTTATTACTTTAAATTTCAATTTGGTTAACTTTTTCTCCCATTCTTCAGTAAAAGAACCATCTTGAATATTTTTAAGGATTTCTTGCATTATAGATTTGAGGGGAATCTTACGATATTTAATCCCTCTACTCATTGCTCCATATTGGCTAGTTTGAGAATGAAAATCTACTTGTCTGATTAGACCCACTTCAGCCATTTTCTTATAAGTATAAGACATTTCATTACTCATGTATAATTCTACAAGTACCGCTTCTGGTGGATAACCAGCTTCGATTAAGGTGTAAATTGCTGAAAGTAAAACCCGACCAAAAGCAGGGCCAAAACCTTGTTCATTAAATAGATCCAATTCCGCTTCTTGTCGAAAAGTAACTTCAATTGCTCCTTTTTTTAAAGTACCTATACCATTAGCTAACGCTAAAAGAATATCTAAGGCATTTCCAGTAAAATCTTGTTCAACTCCAATGAAGCTGAAAAACCCTTGCTTGTTTAAATAGTTTTCTCTAACTCCAACTCCAATCATTCTTGGAGCTAATAAAAGAACATCTGTATCTGCTGGCGGAGTAATTAAATTAAATCCGATATTATATCCCGAAGCAAATACTAAAGCAGTTGTAGGTTTAATGAGTTGTTTAATTTTAGTATCGTATAGATTTTTCATTATTTCATCAGGGATGAGAAAAAAGATTACATCTGCTAAAATAATTGCGTCTTCAATCGTGTGAGTATAAAAGCCATCCTTTTTAGCGATCTCTAAATACTTATCATCTTGATTACCTATTATGACCCTTAAATCTGAATCTCTGAGGTTTAAAGCTTGTGCTCGCCCTTGATTGCCATAACCAATAACTGCAATGGTCTTATCTTTTAAAATGCCTAATTTAGAATCTGTTTCATGAAATACTCGTACCACATTTATAACCCTTATCTAAATTTAGTACTTTGATTAATATAGTTGAATTTATATTAAAATGAATAAAAAATTTATGCATCAAGAGTCCGTTTTTAAAGAATCTTATCATATTCAAAACCATGTTCATCAAGAATGGTTCTTACCATCTCTACAAAAATATTTCGAATATTAATCCCTTCTTTCGATGAGGTTTTAAAGTATGGTATATTACTGTGCTTGTTCCTGAAATTCTCGATAACCAAATCATTAACTCTTTCTGGATCTTTGATTAAATCGCTTTTGCAGCCAACAAGCATTTTAGGGGTTTTTTTATGGTTTAATTTAAACAAGTGGTCATTCCACCAATTTAATCCTAAAAGGGAATTGTTCAGGTTAAATAAGCTAAAAACAAGGAAAATTCCATTTGCACCGTGAATATAATAACTGAACATTTTCTTAAACTGCTCTTGTCCTCCAAAATCCCATAAACTCAATCTAACAAATCCTTCTTCTCCCTCTATCAATATTGGTAAATCATAAGTATAGAAATCAATTCCAATTGTTAACTTAGTATTCGCATCAAACGTATCGAAACATAAACGTCGAGCAATGCAGGTTTTCCCTACGCCCCCATTCCCAATAAGGCATAACTTAAAGATATAAGTTGGATGTTCTTCTTGTTCAAAGATCATGGTATCTGCACTTTAGTATCATTTTATGTTATGTAAGAGTAATTTAAATCTTTAATTTTAAATTTTTAGATCCAAGCATCAAAACAATTTAATGGGTTTTAAACGGTCATAAAATATCTTTTTAGCTTGACATTTCTTTTTAGTACGATTTATTTCCAATAGGGATGGTATCAGGTTTTTAATCAAGCTATTTATCTTCAATCATAAATATCTTTTACTTATGCAGCGGAAAAAATGAAATTGATTTCAATTGATGATTGAAAGGTTTTATAGTCAATACTTTGATCAGATCAACATGCTCATTCGAAACCAATTTTTGATCCTTTTTGGTGATCCGAATTTACTACTAAAAAAATTATGATAACGTTCATGTGATTTTTTTTGTCGACCAAAATTCGTCAATCTGATCCATCCGATTCTTCCTATCTACCAACACATTTAAATATGAGTAATACCAATTTAATTATGATTACCACCAATTTAATAATAATTTTAAAACAACTGTGGAGGAATAAAAAAATGGCAGCTTTTGCATGGAGCCCATTACGTGCTCTAATGAAAAAGGCCGGTGCTGAAATTGTCAGCAGAGCAGCAGTAGACAAGTTAATGGACTATTTAGAAGAATATGCTAAAGAATTAACTGGTTGCGCTCTTGACATTGCAAAGCACTCTGGTCGAAAGAAAGTAACACAAGCTGATATGAAAATTGCTATTGGATTAGTATAAGCAATTTTCAATCGCTATATTTACCTTATCAAAACTTTTTTTTATTTTTTTGTCAGAGAAAGCCGAATTGGTCTGAAATCAGTAACTTTTTGAATTCCTGATTTAATGGAAGGATCTTGCATTAGTAATTCTCTTGCCTCCTCTTCAGTTTGGGTTTCGAATATAATAACACCATATGGGTCATTTTCAACTAAAGTCGGTCCAGCAAGATATAACTTATGATTTTCTAGGAGATTTTTTAGGTATGAGAAATGCTCTTCCATAATATCATTTTCATTATCCATAGGATTTAATAAAAAATCTTTGCGATATGGTTTGATTATAGCAAAAAAATATTTCTTGTCAGATGTCATATAATTTCAAGATTTTCTGTTGATATTAAATTTGTGGAAAGCCTTTAGAAGGATAATATTGATGATTTAATACTATTCTTCATTTTTATTATGGAAAATGAAAAAAGTAGATACCTTACATTCATAATTTTTTTATTATAGCATTTTGTACACAAATTAGTTACTTATATATAACATCAATGTACTAATTTCTATTAATAAACCAGAAAGGAATTTTGAAGGATAAATTGCAATTAGAACAGTGGTCTGTTTCCAAAAAACCAATTACATTCATCGATGAGTTTTTAGATCTAAAAAGAGATCTCATTAAGTATGGCCCAAAATCAATACTAGATGCAAAGATTAATTTAAATAAGGAGAGAACAAAGGAAAAAATTCAAACTACCATTCAGATTGCTAAACCTAACGAATCAAAAGAAATTGCTTCAATTTTTAAAGAATTATATTGTAATACTTATCCTTATAAAAGGATGGAAGATGCTATAGAAATTCAAAAAAGAATTGAAGAATCAAAAACTGAATGGACTGTTTATAAAACTGATAAAGGGAAAATTGTGGGGTGCTTTGGAGGAGATCTAGATTTTGGATTGAAAAAAGCTCTCTTACATGGTTTTGTAATTAGAAGTGATTACCATCATATTATTGATGTTTTAAAAGCTAGTGTAGTTTCATTTCTCTATTTTTGGTATTCTTATAGGAAGCAAAAACATTCATGGTTTGGTGAAGTAAGAACCTATAGTAGTGTCCCTCAATGGGGGACTGCTATGTATGGTTTAAGACCTATAGCATTTTTACCAAATAAGGATGTTTTTTTTGAGAAAATTGAATCAGAATTTTTACATGCTGCTTATGATAAAGAAATAATTAGAAGTCTGCGTTCTCGTGAAACCCCAAAAATAATATTAAGTGTTACTAAAGCATATGCATTTACTACTAAAAAGTATAAACTGGGATATCCCAATGTAATTAATCCTAAAATAGATGTTGATAAGGGTAAAGTAATAGAATTCAAAGCAAAAATAGAAAAAGAAATTTGCAGAGATAAATATGATATTTTAAATATTAAATTAAATCTTGCAAATTCTTTTTTCAGATTTGAATACAATCCATATAGTAATTTAATTGAAAAGACTTATTACAAGGTTAAATCTCTCGAAGAATTGAAAGCTTTCCTTTTAAAAATTAAAGAATTTATTATAACACAGAATATTAATTATTTTCAATGTTTTGTTTCAGGCTATCGTCCAGAAGAACAACAACTTTTCTATAATATGGGATTCAAACCTAGGGGTTATGTCCCTTGCTGGCAATATAACCCCAAAAAGAAAGTTTTTGAGGATAGTGTTTTATTCAATTATTATTCTGGAAAATTAAGTGATAATCTTCAATTGATTCCAGAGTCTCAAGAACTGTTAGAAATGCTTGGATTTTTTGAAGAAGAAAGTATGAAAGAAATTTTTTTTTAAAATAAGTGGTCTTTCTTATATTCAATAAAAAATGGTATTTAGATCATGTCAGAAATGTATAATGAGAAACAGATTTTATATAATGAACAAATCTCTCGAAATATTGGATTAATCTCACATAAAGAACAGAAAAAGTTAAAAAGTACACCCATAGCTGTTTTAGGGCTAGGAGGTTTAGGAGGAAGTGTTGTTGAACAGCTTGTTAGAGCGGGTTGTGAAAATATTGTAATTTGTGATAATGATAAATTCGATCGATCTAATTTAAATAGACAACTTTGCTCTGTTTCAGATATAGGAAAATATAAAGTTAAAGTCATTGAAAAATTAATTTTAGGAATTAATCCAAATATTAACCTAATTTCTTTTAAAGATGTTTCTCAAATAAATATAAATGATAAGTTAAAAAATGTAAGTGTGGTGGCATTAACTCTTGACGATCCTTATGCTTGCATTAAGGTGACCCGATTTTGTAAGCAAAATAAAATTGATGTTATTGAATCATATGGGATTCCATATTTATGGGTTTGGTGGTTTACTAATAAGAATATTGATTATGAAACGTGCTACAAACTTAATACAAACGAGATTTCAATAGAAGAATTAGAAAAGAATCCCAATTTTAGGAAGAATTTTTATCAATCATTATTATCGATACTTTTAAAGTTTCCCGAGATTCGATCCATTTACAATCGTCAAAAAGGAGTGTTTAGAGAGATGTTAGAAGGAAAAAGACCATTAGTTTCTTTAGCCCCGATTGTAAGGATTTCTGCATCTTACATCACTTTTGAAATTATATATTCTGGTATATTAGGGATCAAAGAAAAGATATTAGCACCGAAAATTGTAGGATATGATTATTTTCGTATGAAATCGATTAATTTCAAAATTTAAATATTCAAAGATTGGATCCAATACCATAATAGATAAAGATACTTAATGAGAACAATAATACTACAGTAATCAAACTCCAAGCAAATTTAAATAGTGGTTCTTGCCAGGTATTAAATAAAGCTGTCCCGTAAATAACAATAAATCCTTCAAAAGTACCTGAAATTAAAAAACGCAATCTCTTTTTAAGATTTGGATCTTTAAATTTATGATAAAGCTTAGTGGAAAAGTATATTGTAGGAATTACAATAATCGCAGTAAAATAAACATAAAAAACTACCAAAAATTCCCAACTGAAGATTGGTAACCAATTCGTTTCACTGCTTAATTTGATTCCTTTTGGATACATTAATAGTAAAAATGACAAAATAGCATAAATCAAAATAATTAATATCTGAGTTTTTAAAGTAAAATCTTGAGCTCTATTCATTTGAATTATAAATAAGCTTACAAAAATAAATGAGGTAAGAATAAAATAAAGAATAAAGAAGTAAATTCCTAGCAATAATATTGCGTTTAGAGTTGAAGAAAGAAGGAGAAATACTACGTTTAAGAACATTGCAACACCTATTAAAATGTAGAAGCCACTAAGAGTTATGGAGATTCGAGTTGACCTTCTTTTTAGAATTTTAAAAGCCAAAAAGAGAAATATAATTCCCAATATTGGTTGTGGAATTAAAATTAGGATAACTCTTACTAAGCCAACAATCTCTTGAAATAGCATTAAAATATAAAGAAAGTAGATTTACTTTAATATTTAATTATTTGGAGAATATTTAAAGTTCATTTTCAATACTTAAACAATGGTTAAAATTTTAGATTTGATTTTTAAATTTATTCTACTTTGTATTCTAATATAATATGAGAACGAGATTTTTGAAGTTCTCCTTTGTGTGACATATATTTAGTTGCATCTTGAGTACTCTCAATTGGAGCAGACATAAAATTTATTCCTTGTCTATAAGCTTTGGTAAAAACATAATCCAATAATCCCCATCCTATACCGTTTTTTCGGTGAATTTTATTTACAGCTATTGAAAATATTACAAATGAATCCAATTTTCCTAAAAAATTCTTTCTGAATGGATTAGGTAAACAAGCAATCGTTCCAACCATTTCTTTTGTTTTTTTAACTCTTGCAAAGGAAAAAAAAAATTCTTTGCCATACATTTTTGTGAAATTAATATAATTCGGAAATAATTTATCAATACAAGGAGTTAAAACAGATTCGGGATCTAAATTCTTTGCTGATAAAAGGAAAAATTGGTCAATAAAAGAGTCAAATTTTTCCCAACTCTGAAAATTGAAAAATTCATATTTAGAAAGGTCATAAATTGTGAGAAAGGGCTTCAAATTAGGGATTTTGCCTTCCCAAGTATTTTGTCTTGTTCGTATTAAAAATCCTTGTTTGAGAAAAAGTTTTTGATAAATAGGAGGATTTAAGGGTTTGCCAATAAATAAATCTCCTCTACTACCTGCTTCCATAAAACCCCAACCAAAAATTATGGTTGGAATGTTAATAGGACCTCTAATTCTTTGAAATCCATTTTTTTCAGCATATTTTTTTAATTCTTGTATTAAAAATTCAATACAAAATTCATTGTGATCAAGAATGTTAAAAAATCCAAAATATAATTCTTCACTATTATGATAAAAAATTAGGCAAAATCCAATTGGATTTCCTTCATCTTTCACAATCCAGGCTTGAGTACTAAAATATTCTAAATCATGGTAAATAGTGTCATAAAAATCGTAAAGATTAGGAATTTTTGTGCCTAATTGTAAATAAGTAATAATTTCTTTAGTATCTCCAGTTGAGTATATTGAGTATTTATTTGACATAGATACGATTTACTAAAATTTCAAGTGTTATATTTAAAATATAATTCAAATAAAATTATTATTCAACCAAGTTAAATTTTAATCTTCCCCATACGTTTCAAAAAGAATTTCTGCCATCGTTTTAAAGGCTTCTTCAACGTTTTGTCCTGTTTTCGAGGATAATTCGATGAAAGCAGAAATGTTATGATTTTTAGCTGCGTTTATTCCTTCTTCTCTCTCAACGGCTCGAAACTCCGCCAAATCCAATTTTGAACCGATCAACATGATTGGAATTTGCCCAGCATGTTTACGGATAAGATCTGTCCAAGCAGATAAATGTTCTAATGTTCTTGCATTTGTGATATCATACAAAAAAAATGCGGCATTAGCCCCTTTACAATATTGAGAAAGCAAAAAGCGGAACCTTTCTTCTCCTCCAAAATCCCAGATTTGTAATTTTACTCTATTATCACGAAATAGTATGTTTTTAGAATAAAAATCTACCCCGATCGTTAATTTAAGATCTTCAAGGAAGAATCCAGAAATATATCTTATTGTGAGTGATGTTTTCCCTACAGATGCATCCCCCAACATCATTACCTTGAAGGTATAATCAAAATCGGTCAAATTAATTTATCCAAATCTATAATTTCTTGAGCATTTTTAAATAAAAATTCTAATAAAAAAGAATCTCGATAGTTTGTTTTAAATTCAGTTGTTACTTCAATTTCGTTTAATAAACATTATCTCTAGTATTATTTAATCTTTCTTCTTAAAAAGTTACTTTTTTGAAAGCTTGATTCACGTGATTAACACGATCATATTAAAGATCGAGTGCGTGATGATGCATGGTAATAACAACCCTCTATTAAGTGAGTATAAGAGCGTAAGCAGTATACCAAGAGCAAAGAAGTACCCAAAATAGAAGATAATAGTAGAAAAAGGAACTATGAAAGGTGGAACGTGATAAAATGCGAAAGTTGCTGAAGAGAGCAACAAGCTCAAGATAAAATTTAATTTTGTTCGAAGTTTTTTAAATAAGAATCCTCGAAAAAAACCCTCTTCACATGGACCCACAATTAGAAACTGTAATATAACAATTATGGTAAGTTCCAAGGGATTTGGTCTCGTTGGTTCTACATTGATGGCATTGTTTATTGCATCTTGAATAAAAGCATCTCCAAATACATATGAAACAATTATTTCAGAGCTATAAATTAACCAATTTGCGATTAATAAAAATAAGCTACCGATCAAAATGCCTTCAAATATGCAAATTAGGACCCTTTTAAGGTTATATTGTGAATAGTCAAACCCCATAATTTTTAGTTGATATGAGAGGGGTTCTTTTTTGAGAAAATAGATGAAAGTGATTGGAATTGCTAATAAAAGTAACTCTAGAAACGTAATAAGAATTAATAAAAGATTATTACTTCCAGTTTGACTTAACATTGTTATTAAGAGAGCTTATATTTACTCTGAAAATTATTAAACTAAATCTCTCATCATTATTATTATTATCTCCTTTATATTGAACAATAATGACAATTAAGAACACGTTTACGTTTTTCGAAGATCGAGATCCAGAAGGGGATTTTAATAAAAAATATGATAGTGAGATGTTAGGATTAACTAAAGAACAACTACTTCTGCGAGATCTAAAGGATTTGGCGCAAGAATACATAGAGATTGAAAAATTTAAGAAAAATTTTATAGAGATTATTAGAAAGAACTTAAAAGAACTAGATTTTTCTGAATTCTATGGAGATGAAGGATTTCTCATCAAGGAAAACATTCTAAATAAGGTTATAAAACCTGCAAATATTAGTGGATTAAATGTAGTAAGCGTTGATGGAAGTTCTGTTGTCAAAAAATTCATGAATGTTGATTTTTCGTTCCTAAAGGCAATTTGTGTGAGGTATTATTTTTATGAAAATCATTCTTCAAAAATAGAATACTATCCTGATTTAAGTGGATTTAATAATTACAGGGTACAAGGAAACTATCTTAATAGAGATGAGTCTACTGTTGAAGCATACACCTCAATTGATATGAAATTCATGGAAATTAGTCTATTAAACGAATTAATTGAAAAAGCAGATAATATTGATCTTATTATCATAGATGGTTCTATAGTTCTAATGCCAATAAATCTAATTTTTGGAAAAGATCTTGAAATTTCCCAGAAATATGACATGCTTCTGAGAGAGTATCGAAAACTGTATTCTAATTGTCATGAAAAAGGTGTCATTCTTATTGGTTCAATTAAAGATACGAGAACTTCAGCACTCATTCATTCATTAAGAAGTGGAATACAATTATTAAAACCAAATATGCATCACTTAACTGATTTTATTAAAGTAAATTACCGTCAAGTTATAGATTATTTCTCAGATATGGATTTTTATAACCGGTTTTTACGTAAATCTGAACGATCTTGCATATTTAACTGTAAAAATGATATCGAAAAAATTCGTGAGACAAGTATTAAAAGAGAAATTCCATATTATTTTCCCCATAATTTCTATGCATTTTATCTCAAAACAGCAAAATATGATACTCCTTGCAGAATCGAATACTTAATGGATGAAGATGATACATTAGATGAAGCATCAAAAAAAGCAGACCTGATTAGTTCCATAATTCTGCCTATTTCAAGTTATAATAATCATTATGGTTTACCAATCCCCCAAATTGAAGCTCACAGAAGAGCAGTCTTTAAATCCGCAGAATTAAACATCCTTTTTAATAGTCTAAAAAGGAGCTTAACCAAGAATGGTATTAAGTTAATTGAAAAAAGAAGAACTAGAAGACCATTCTAATTCTTAACTTTGGCTTTATTTAATATGATATCTTCAAAGAAAAAATGAATTTTATCTACTTCTTCAACAAGAAAATTATTTGAAGTTAATTGAGTTACAAGTGATTTAACAAGGGAATTACTTGAACAAATGAAGTAAATTACACCACGATTTGAAAGAAAATTTTTCACTTGTTTAAAGAAATCATGTATTATTTCTAATCCAGTATCTCCTCCATTCCATGTGTAATCTCTATATTTTTTCGCAGAATTTTCAATGGAGGGTAGATAGGGGGGATTGAAAATAATAATATCGAAAGAGTGACTTAAATCTTGAGGAAACGATTTAAAAAGGTTAGATTCAATAAATGTAATTCTATTATTCACTTTATTTAATTTTGCATTTAACTTTGCGCTATGGATTGCATTTGGGATGATATCTGAAGCATAAATCCTACATTGAAGTGAATTAACCCTTGATTTAACCATTTCAAGAAAAATAGCAATTATACCAGTACCAGTACCCATATCTAGAATTTGTTTTATCTCTTGAATGGGGAGATCATCAAATTTGTAATCCGTGATTACATTTTTTAGAAAATCAAGAATCAGATAAGAATCATCAGAAGGAGAGTAAACATCTTTAAATATGTTATTAATAATAGGATCTTGAAAATTCATACTAACCATCTCATTTAACCTATAAATTGATATAACTTTTCACATATTTTGATAAGGGTTTCTGTATCGAGCATAAAAAGCTTTTGTTTTTCGATTTGCATTGTATTAATTAAATGATTTACTTCTGATTTTGACAGATTCAGAGATGTTTCGTTCTTTATGAATAAATCTATTGCATTTGAGATTGTTTTATTTTTATATTGAGTTAATCCAGATATGAATTTAATGAAAAATTGCCTAGTTTGACTTTCTAGGAGAAATGATTTAGTTTTAGGTCGTGGAACAATATTTATTAGACTTAAATTGATTTTTGGTCGCGGAAAAAAACTATTTCTTGACACATCATAAGTTTCAGTACAAATCATAAAAGCATTGAAAGTGATTGCTATTCGAGAAAAATTCTGGTAATCTTTATAATTTTCTAATTTTGTGCTAATAGATTTTTCTATGATTAACGTTCCAGGACAAGATTTAGGATGATAAAATAACTTTTCTAATAAGGGACCAGTTATTGTATAGGGTGTATTTGAAATAATTTTGTCATGATGAGGGATTTCTGACTTTAATACATCATCATTGATTAATTCAATATTATCATAAACAGATAATTCAAGCATCAAATAATCATATAATCTTTTATCAATTTCATATGAGATTACTTTTTTTGCGATTTTCGATATTTCCCTTGTTAATGTCCCTAAACCTGCTCCAACTTCAACGACAGTCTCCAAGGTAGTAAGGTTTGATTTTAAGAGGATTTTTTTTAAGACATTCTTATCAACTAAAAAGTTTTGTCCGAGTTTTTTTGAAGGTTTGATATCAAGCTTTTTAAGAACTGAAATAGTTTCTTTTAGAGTCATCGTATTCATTCATATTTCTGAGTCTTCGAAAATAAGTAATATTTTACTCCTTCTCTTTCCAATTCTTTAATAATTCTTTGGGCAATTAATCTCGCAGGATGAGAGATACTGGTTCTATCAGAGATATCTTGGAATGTTGTAAACTTTTGTCGATTTCTTGCTTCAAGAATTTCCCACATATGCTTTTGGCCCACACCAGGTAATAGTTTTAAAGCGTGCATCCGAGGGGTGATTGCTGTTGAATTATTAAAGAAATTGATAAATTCCTCTTCATAATTCATTACTTCTTGTTCAAGTATAGGTTGTATCAATGCTTTTGAAGTATTAGTTAGATCATCATAATCGATTTTTTTTAGGACGTCCTTTAATTTATTTTGCTTGAGGAATGCTTCATAGGTATTTTTTTCTTGCACTTTAATATCTGAATCTCTATTGATTTTTACCTCATAAAGTACAAAATCTGGAAATGTAATAACTTGTGCGAGTGGAGTTTTTGACCAACTTGGCTTGTCTTCCTCAGGATGGCCATGTAAAAGAAGATCTAGTATGATAAGTTCTCGAAATTTCTTAATAAATTGCTTTTTACCCCCCGAGTCTCTCCTTCTATAATTATCTCTTCGAGGTGACCGTCTGTATCGATCTCGAGATCTTTCCATTCACACCAACTTTGATTTTGTTTAACTTTCCAGATATCCATAATCAATTTTTATTTTAAATATTCCTTTTTTAAAAAGGATTTCTCATTAAAATTTATAGATTTAAGACTTTTTAAATTCTTCGCTATGAAAAGTTCAAATTTGTTAATTAAGAAATTAGTATTACTTTACGATGATTTAAGTTCGTCTATTTGGTATAGAAGATCTTGGAGTTGATCATCGTTTAAACTTTTTCCATTGACACTTTTTTCTAATATCATACGTAATTCTGGGACGGTTTGAGGATCAATATTAACAATATTAATTGCATAAACTTCCTCAATCTCATATTTTTCCATTAAGAATTTTTGGATTTTTTTTGCATCTATTTCACTCATTTTAGCAAACTTGTTTACGTAATTATATGTTATCTCTTGAAAGTGTGATATTCCTTCTTCCATATCAATTTCTTCAATCTTTGTTTTAACATCTTCCATTATTTTCTTAACTTCTGGAACAGATACCGTCCTTTCATTTAATTTTCGGCCTGACATAATTTTCTCATATGATCATTTATATTGCTTTAAGTGATGATGAATTCAGTCTTAAATGTTCTCTTCCTATTATTAACTTTTTTGTTGAATTTCCTTGTTTAACTTGAACTTCAAAACATCTTCCCCGTTTTCCAATAATAGTGCCAGTTAAACCGTGATATCTTCTATGAGGCATTCCACGTTTATGTTGGGAAGAATTAGTTATAATATCTACCTTATTATTTATTTCAAAATCAATTAAATATTTCTCTATTGAGCCAAGTCCTTTGTCTCTAGTATTTCTTCTGTGTCTTTTGCGTGTTTTATTCCTATATCCTTTATGAAGGGTCATTTTCGAACACCAATAAATTGCTGAGAACTTTTATTGTATCTTTAGTTTCGGTAATACAGCACTCCGTAATAAAGTTCTTTAAATTTATAATTTAGTAATTATGTGAAAGATAGTTTATTTAGTTTTTCATTTTAGATAAAAGGCCCAATTTACTGACCAATATGAACTACATCTAATTCCTTACAAATTAGAGGAGTTCCAAAGATTTTTGAAAAAGAGGGATTTGTTCTTCCCTGATCCCCGTTGATAAGCTCTTTTACGTAAGTCCCACCTTGGGTTTCAATTAAGAACTTAAAAATTGATGGTTTTATGAATGTTCCCTCTACGTTATAAATTTTTTTTTCTCTTATCTTATCAGCACGGCGGTGAGAGACTCTTAATGGGGTTTCTTGATGAATAGTCTTCCCAATTATCTGATTATCGAATTTCCTTAGAAATAATAAGAATTGGTCCTTTGAAAAATTTAAATTGGGGCTTTCAACTAATGCAAGGTATTGTTTTTTAACCTTTTCCGCTTTAAACTTGATTTGCTTGACTTCATCTTTGGAACTATATCTCAAATCAGTAATTTTTATTCTTTTTTTATTTTTTTTATTTACATTTTTTTTTAGCTTTTTTAAATCAAGATGTCTAATCACTGGATTTTTGAGTTCTAAGATAAAAGGGCGACCATTTCCTAACATCCTTACATCTATATCTTCTCTACCCGCCCCATGAAATTTCGAAGAGTTTGATTTTGAAGCTTCCTTAAACTTTGGATTAATTAATTCTTCCACGCTTGTAGGATATTGCTTACCTGTGTAATTGCAAGCTTCACAACCGGATCCTCGACATATTCCGCAATCCCAATGAGTCTGTGGAATCCCTCTTATCAATTTTTGATATTTCCCATAGATAAACAATGATCTTATTAATAAATCAATGGTAAATGAATCATAATTTAGAGAAAAAATGACCGTAATGTCCGGATTATTGAATTCTGTAGGTTTATTTACCCTTTGAGTTAAAATTTTGCCTACTTCTCTGTTAAAATGACTTTTAAATGACTCAGATTCTAAAATTTTATACCTTGCTTTGAACGTATCTTCTCGGTTTACAATTTCTGCATTCAAATTTGTTCCCACGAGTAAACTATCATACTCATAAGTTTCGAGTTCTTTAATCGCACTTTCAGCAAATGTATTTAGATTTGTAAAGATATCTTGGCATAAATAGCACTTGTCTTCATCATATTGGGTTGAAAAATCTAAACCTTCATTTTCTAATACCATTCGAGCTGGTAAATATTTGCCTCTTTCAGCAATATTTTTTAAGTTAACTATAACTGAATCAAGGGCAGTTTCGGTTTTTGATAAATATTCTTTATGAAGTTGCATAGTTATTGTTAAGAGAATTGAATTTCCACGTTCGATATTAGTCGTGTTAGTTGCTAAAAGAGAAAACATTCTTCCAAGACAATGAGGGCAAATTGAGTAATCTTTGTAAATCTCTAATACTTTATCAGTTATTTTCATATCCAAAATGAATAATATTCATTCATATTTTTCTTTAACTAAAAATTATAAAAAAAGAAAAAATTATGTATTACTTTTATTTTTCCCATTTAAAATCAAGATTTACATATCTTCGAGTGTAAAAATAGGAAATTAATAAGATCACTGAAGAAATTGGTCCAAAGAATACCAAGCCTAATGTGAAGGGTTCTCCTACCCCGTTGGAAATAAGAGGCAATCCAAACAATACACCGTTTAAAAATACCCCTGCAGCTTGAAAAATGTTAAGAATGATTGACGGAAATCCTGCATAGGTTCCAGCTTTTAGGTTACCAGTTGATTTTTCATCATCTTCAGCAATATCTGCATAAACGATATAAGGAAATAAAAACCATCCTCCTAATATTGCTCCAATGCCTATAATGAATATAACCCCCAAAATTAGAAAATTGGTCATTTGGATTAAGGCTAGAAGCGTAATTGGGAGAAATACGACGCCTAATAGGAATACATATAATAATGTTGGTTTTTTTCCTCTTCTTTCAATTAAAACTCTCCAAATATATAAAAATATGAAAATACTAATAAGTAAGGACGCAGCGACAATTACATAATCCATAGTATTCAAATGTAAAGCATCTTGAGCATATTTTAGCATTCCTGAGGTAATCATTGTCCATCCAAAACCAGAAATTCCCACCATTAAAACAACTTTCATAAAGTTGGAATTTTGCACTGTAACTCTAAGGCTCTCAAGAAGTTTGGATTCTATATTATACCTTGGCTCTGTAGGCATCAAAAAGCTTAATAAATAAAATAGAGCGAATACAAGAATTCCAAAGATAATAATAGGTATGAGATAATCAAAAGGAGCTGCTGGATAGACATTAGAAGGGGCTCCTTCCAATAAATCAATGTATCTAGTGAGAGAAAAGAGCGTAAATATTGCCATAACACCATTTCCAATGAAATTGAATGTGTTTTGGTATTGAGAGGTTTTTGGTCTTTCTTCAACTGTAAATAGCTCAGCCATCCAAGCTTGGTAAGGTGTCGTAGAAGCATAACTAGCCCTAAAGATTATATCCCAAATTAACAACCATATGAATAATGCGAATGTATTATTAAGGTCGGGTAAAAATAAGTCTGGTAATAGTAAGAATATAATTGATATGCCTAATAGTGGTGCAAAAATCAGAAGATAGGGTTTTCTCCTGCCTAATTTAGTATATTTCATATCACTAAACCAACCAAATGAAAATTGAGCTAGCGCTATAGTTAAATATCCCATAGCTAATGCAAAGCCAACTAATAATGGAGGAACTCCAAACCCAGATGTGTATAAAGTCAATAAAGCCCAACTTTCGATCCCAAGCACAATAGATGTCCCAAGCCTTGGCGAAGCATATAATAATTTTTGTCCCGTAGATTTTTTAGTTCGAATTAACTCTTGTGATTCATTCATAAGTTAGCACTTTTTTCTTACTAAAATAATTTTCCTAAATAAATTTGGTTAAATATAATTTAACTCTATTCATTATTTAAAGATTTAATGTTTCTGGATTATTTTCCATAATTAAAATTTTCAAAAATCAAATTGATGAAATAAAGGATAGATAGAATCCATTAATGATCTTCATCACTCTTCTTCATCCCAACCAAGATCTTTAAGAATTGATTCAAAAGCTTCTGATTCTTTATCTAGAACAAATTCAGTTTCGTATTCAGATGCTGATTCAAACATTTCGGATTCAAAATCTGGAGGCGTTAATTCGTCTAAAGCTGGTAATTCAGCTTGAGATAAAGGGGGAACTGGTTGTTGTACGATTTCTGGTTCTTGAACTGAAGCATCCTCCTCAATTTCCATAGGAGTGTAATCGTCTAAGGGAAGGGGGGGAATCTCATCATCATAAACTTTAAATTGGGAGCTTATAGCTGAGGATTCTGTCCCAGCTTGAGATGAAGCTTGATCGCGAATTAATTGTCTTTCGTGTTCGATGCTACGTGATTTTGGGATTGAAACAATATTATTATCTGCTACTGACTCAAGTTCTTTTTCATCGGTACCTTGTTTTTCCCAATCGTCTAAAAAACCTAACAAATCATCCAGAGCAGCCTTGTCTTGTTCTAAGGAGGGTTTAACCGGTGTCATATCCTCTGAATCATCTTGGATGCCCAATTTAGCTTTTTCAGCAGCATCTAATGAGAGCGTCATCTCTGTGATTTGATCGCCAGAAATTAAGCGGTTTAATTTTTTAGCTAATTCTTTTAAATATCCTAAATAATATCCTATTCTAAAAACATTCTTTAATCCCCCAAATACAATAAAATCATCATTTATCGCTTGTAAAATACTGTAGCCAAAAGAATTATGGAGTATAATTTCAATTAACGCCCCATGTGCAGTCGCTTCACTCAGTCTTAATCCCAAATCAATTAAAGCCGTACTTGAAGCTGAGGTCGCATCAGCGTCTAATTCTGAAGTAGTAGCAGATGCAACTTTCATACCTACTCGTGATAAAACTGCTAAATTCTCCAAATCAGTTTTGTCCTCCTCAATCTTGAGGATGCTCATCATTTTATCACGCATATCTTGGGGGAGAGATGACATTTATTATAAATCCTCAATCGAGTAAATAAATACTTATTTAATAATTATCATAAAATCAATACTAATATATTTTTTCATGTTTTAATTCAAAAAATTTAGAATACTCTTTTGAGTAGGAGGGAGTTTTTCTAACTTTTTAAATGAAAATCCAGTTAAACGCGTTATAATAAGTTTTATTTGCTTTAATACCTCGTCTTGAGAGAGTTTATCTGTATTGAGTATGATGACATTTTCATTAGGTAATAATAGTTTCTTATAATAAGAACGTGTATAGAGTAAATAATCTTGCTTATCTTCATTCCATTCTTTCCTTTCTTTATCTAAAGATCCTCTCTGGAGGATTCTTTTCATAATAGTATGAGCTTCAGCAGTGAGATAAATGACATAGTCTTCTCTCCAATCAACGGATTTGTAAGTATCATATATTAAATCATAATCTTTTTTCTTCAACCTTAAAGCTTTAGAATAAACTAAGACACAAATTGGCGTTCTGTCTAAGATTATAATTCTCCCATTATATGTTCTATCGAATTTCTTAACACTTTGATCTCTGCGTATAAATTGCTGAAGATAATGTATTTCACTTCTAAAGCCAATCTGTTTATCATCCGAACCAAAGGGAAAAGGAGGGTTTTTTACATACCGCTCTGGATAGAATTTAAATTTGTTATTATTTTTTAATTCTTTCTTTAATAAATTAAAGAGAGTTGTTTTTCCAACACCATGAGCACCTGCTATTGAAATGACTATGTTTTCTTTTTTTCCCTTATTGCGATAAAATCTTTTTGTCAATCTTGAAAACTCCAGATATTAACAATTTTCCAATTGGTTACAATCGAATCTATTAATAATACCACTAGAGATATGTGATTTTTTAATTATTAAATTTATATATTAAAGAGAAAAGAGAATAACTAAAAAAGAGAAACGTTGAAATAGATAATCAATACCAACGTAATATTGTATATCGCATTTACAATAATAGTATTCAAAATATTTCCATTAATTTCATAAATAATACCGAGAATAATGAAAACTATGAAATTTGTCACAAAGAAGTATAACCCAATTGGTAGAGAAAATAATAAATAAATCGCAGAATATATTACGGCTACTATTAAAATTACATAAATCCTGCCTATGATTTTATTTTGAAAATATTCCCTCAAAGTATTATGAAGAACTCCTCTGTAAATGATTTCTGAAGATATTGATCCAATAACAAGAAGGGCAATTAAGAGAATCAACCACGTTAGATTTGCATCTTGGATAACCGCATGTTCTTGCGTAATATAGGTGTCTACATTAGCAAAATTAATACCAATTGAATACATGAATTCGATGATATAATTCGATAAGACATCAGTAAAGACTAAAATTATAGCTCCTATAATCCCTAGAATAAATGCATATATTACTTTACTTCTCTTAAAATTAAATCCTAATTTTGAGAATTTATGTTTTTTTGCATAGATGTACCATATTGGGTACACGGCAAAAATAAGATCTGGGATTTGACTTAATAAAATTGTAGTGATATCCACATTGATTGCTTGTGACTGAAGTGATAGCAAGATGATGATAAGGAATCTAATCATTACATACCATACTAAAGCGTTAACAAAAACATTCAGCCCTTCTTTTAAATTCCATGAATCTTTTTTAAGAGTCAATGCTTTTTCTGGAACTAATTTTTTATCGGAAAAGATAACACCAGAGCCCTTTTGAGGGGTTTCAGATGGTTCTGATCTCATATCCTTAGGTACTTTTTCTAAAATGGTATTACATATAGGGCATTGTTCAAGGATAGGAGAAGTGATTATTGAACCACATCCAGGACAGGTTCTAGTTATTTTCGCGGTCTTCAATTTAGGAGGAGTAATTTCTGATTTTGCATCTGATAATTTAACCACTAATTTTCCACAATTAGGGCAATAAGTTTCATTTTCTCCAACTTTCGCTCCACAATGAACGCAGTATTTGATTTTATTTTCACTATTGTTCTCTTTGGACATAATTATTAGGAATATTTATGAATTTAAAATATAATGCATTATTCTGATAAATCATTTTGTAAGATATTGTGGTACAAATTTTATAGTTTTTCATTATGAAATTCATATTCTAACGTTTATTTTTAGGATATTGAGACATGGATGCAATTTCCATTAATATTAATCCATGATAATATAATATTGCATCAAAATATCCTTCTCCCTTCCTGATATTAGCTTTTAATAATGCTAAGTGAGCATTTAATGCGGCTTTTATCAATAAGATTATGCCTTTATATATCATGTTAGGACTCCATAAATTTGGAGGATTTGCCCACCAAGTAGTATCTGAACAAAAGCTCTTATCATAAAACCATCTAGCAGTTGTGTGATAATTTTTAGCTTCCCAATTGTCAGTGAAATCTATACCATCTGTTAAGTCCATCAATTGAGTAAGGCTTCTTACCATCTTCCAGTAATACACATGAATTTTATTATTAGGGTGATTCCAGAGAGGATAAAATATACCATTTGCTAAATCCTGCCCAGTGGTGCTCCAACTAGATTCTTTTGGAATAATTTTTTGGTCGCTTATTGGAAATTTTGAATCTAAATTACTTATGAATGACATTTGGATGTCATCCTCTCTTAAAATTATATCTAATACCCTCTTTAAAAAAATGTTTTCATAATTTTTGATATGATGTCCAAAAGTCTCACCATCCATTGCTGTTATTATATAAGTATCACTATCTTGTTTTTGCTTATTCTTATGCAAATTCTTAATGTCATTTACAAATTCCTTAGCAGTAGTGTTTTTAAAAGAAATTTTATTGCTCAATATGTCGTCTCGAAAAAATAATTGTAATCCATTTTCGGTATTATAGATGAGATTTAAAGGCCAGTCAATTTTATACTGTTCCCCAGGAAAAGCTATACCACTCTGAATGACCCATTTATATCCTAATTCTTGGATATAATTAGCTATTTTTGGGGATATCGCCATTTCTGGAGGAAAAAATCCTTTTCTTTGCCACGAGTTTCCAAATTCTCTCTTTATTAGCTCTTCATTAATTTCAATCTGATGGTAAGCTTCTTTTTTAGGAATTAATGGGAGGATAGGATGATACTTAGCATTACCAGTTATTTCTAGTTTAGATTCTGCCACAAGATCTTTCAAGAGATCTATTGTTGGGAATAAGTCATTTTCAATAAGTAATTCAATTAATACTGCATTTACGTTCAATGTAATCTTAGCAATATCATAATCGCTTAATATTGAGAATAAGGGTTCATAGCATTCTTTATTGATACTTTTAAGTACGTTCGCATCTTGAGTAGGGGGTTGGTAAATGTGAAGCAAAGGAGCCCAATATACTGTCATAAAAATATTCTACCAATTATTTCTCAATTATTTTAAAGTCTGGATCTTTTAATTTATTATCTAAAAAAGCTTTTTTTCTATTTATACAAGGTATGCATTTATTACAAGGTCTTGTAAAATCACCATAACAACTCCAAGTATGCTCAAAAGGTACTTTCATTTCTTTTGCTAATTTGACTACTTTTGATTTATTTAAATCGATTAAGGGGAATAATATCTTTATCTTATTCTTATCTGAATTATGTTTTGAGCTATTAATCAAATTAGAGAGAAGATTAAAGAAATTAGGGGTTGCATCTGGAAAAGTTTTTGTATCAGTAGAAATCTGACCTCCAATGATAAATTTACAACCATAAGCTTCCGCAAAATAAGCTGCTAAAGAATAAAATATTAAATTTTTCATAGGAATGAATCCTTGCGGAGCTTGCGTCACTGAAGGAATCGAATAGCCCTCCATTTTTAGATCAGTGGCTTGTTCAATGAAAGTAATTGATGTTTCTATTAGCTTAATCTTAGTTTTTTTCGCAAGCATTCTAGCAGCTAATATTTCATTTTTTGCTCGCCACTTATATAGTAAAGACAGTGCTATAATCTCATATCCTTGTTTGATTCCCCAATATAGACTTGTGGCAGAATCAATACCCCCAGAAAGCAGTAATATTGCCCTCTTATCATTATAGTCATTAGATTTTGTGCCAATTTCTGCTAATATTGCAGATTCGATCGCTTTTTGTAAGGGAGACAAGTTTATTCCTAATTCTTTTGCTGTTTCATCTCCATCAGGAGTTAAATTACAACGCATAACATCAACCATCTCAATACAGAGATCGAGTTTTTCTGGTGCTTGATCATAAGGAATATGTGAAATTTTTGGTCTCGGAACATTAAATCCTACTTCAGCTAGTTTAATTATTACCATTTCTACTAAATTATTCATGGTTATTATTTTTGGTCCAACAAGATTATAGCTTTTATTTTTTGAATTTTCATTAAAAGCTGCTGACAGAAAGGCAGACAAAGCATCATCTAGATAGATGGGTTTCATAGGAACATCTCCATCTCCAGCAATAATAACCTCTCCATCGACGATCTGATTAATTATCTCTGGTATCAATTCATCATTTGGTCCCAAAATGTAAGAAGGTCTGAAAATAACATAAGGAACCGTGTTATTTTTTATAAGCTTCTCTGCTTCAAATTTGGTCCGAAAATACTCGTTCTTAGCCCAATCTAGTTTGTTATATTTATCGACCCCCAATCCCGATGGGTAGATGATTCTTGAAACGTTAGCTAATCTTGAGGCCTCAAGAATGTTCTTTAATGATTCTACATTTACTTTTTGAAAAATTTCTTTTGTCCCACATACCACATTAGCAAAGTGAAAAACAACATCGGAATTATTAAAAATTTTTTTAAGAGAATCTATCTCAAATCCCTTAACAATACTCACATTCGCACCTAATAATTCTAACCCTTTTACTACCTCTTCCCTTCTTACAATCGCATGGACATCCAAACCTTGAGAAATGGCTTTCTTTGTTAGATTTATTCCTAAATATCCATTAGCGCCTAAAACAGCAATTCTCTTCGAATTCATAATGAATACCTAAATTTGTGAATTATATTTTAGAAGTTGATTCTTAGACATTTAAAAAGTATGATTATAAGATATAGAATACCTTAACCTTCATTTTTTTCAATCTATTTATGAATTTCAATGACAAAATATATAAATTTTTAAAATCAATTCATAACAAACCTTATTGTTGTATGAAGCAACATGAAACATAAAGTCGTGATAGAATCAAATATAATAAAGTTTAGTGCTTGTCATTTTCTTAAAGAACCCCGAAAATGTTCTAGGCTTCATGGTCATAACTATTACGTATCGGTGGAAATATCCTCAAAATTAGATCCCAATTTTTTCGTCGTCGACTTTATTGAGTTGAAAAAGGAGTTAAAAGCAATAGTTAAACCATTAGATCATTTCATTTTAATTCCTGAAAAATCTACAGATTTAGAAATTCAAATTTCAGATGATATTGTTAATATTTCAACAAAAAGTGGAAAGAGGTACATGTTCCCCCTGGCAGAGGTGAAGTTTCTTCCATTATCAGCTACAACTAGCGAATTGCTTGCAAAATATATTCATGATCAAATAAAACTAAAATATAAAGACAAACAAGTTAAGGTAAAAATAGAAGAGAGCAAAAGCACTTTTGCTATATATGAGGATTAAAATTTATTTCTCAATAATTTTCTCATCAATCGCAGTACCAAAATGAGTTGCTCCGGGACCTATATGAACCAATACTTGATCACCTTTTTTAATGTCAACTACGGATTTAGCATTACCCTCTTTATCAATCAATCTTATTGTTTCTGCATTTTGGCATATGATGCTCATATTGAATTCAGTATCCTGTTGTGTAGAAATTAATTCAAACCGGATCATTGGTCTGGTTTCTATTTTAACTCTTGCTACAGAAACTATTCTATAAGTTCCATTTTTATTCGCGATTAACACTTTATCTCCCCCTTTTAATTCACTCAAATATTTAGTTGAGTAAGTTTCTAAATTTTCTGAAGGCACTAATATATATGCAGAAACATCCCCCGCATTGACTCTAAATGGTCTCGATGAGACGAACTTAGTTTCAAAAACTTCAGCATGCACCAATACAAATCCTTTTGCAGTACTTCCAATCAACATTCCTTCTCCTGGTTGTAGGAGTGAACTTGTGTCAACGCACACTCTCTCTCCTTCAGAAATTTGCTGGATATTTATGATCTCTGCAGTTTTCATATCAATTTGATGATAAGACTGAATAAATCTCTTTAATTCTGAAATTTGACTAATCCTATTTGGATAAAAAAGAATTCCATCCACGCCAACTTCTAAAACGTTTAACATTAATTCTGCTTCATTAAGATCTCTCACTTCTGCAATAATTTTAGTTTTGCTTCCCTGCATTTGAGCAATTAAATTTTCATAGGGGATGATTTTCCAGTCTTCTGCTGAAACGAAGACAAAATCTAAAGTGTTTTTTTTTGAAATTAAATCATCCACATCTTCTTTTTCCTTTATTTTTTTATAATATCCTAGCTTTTGATCATCAAATTGAATAGATTCCTTTAGTGATTGATTATCACCGCAAATTAGCACGTCGGGAGATAAAGCTTTATCTTTGGAATATATTTTTACACGATCAATGTCTTTAAAATCTTGAAATGTGTCCTTTGAGATTAAAAAATCAAGAAAGTTATTATTAAAAGCTTCTTGAACTAATTCCTTATACTTTTGCTGCTTTTTTTGGAAATCAAGAATTATTTTTTTCATCCACAATCAACCATTGGTCTATAAAAGATTTTTTGATACAAAAGACATTATAATTATTAAATTCTTAAGTTACATAAATTCTTAAGTTAAAATTATCTTAATAATTAATAAAGAGAATTAATTAAAATAAACTTCCTAATGGAGTTGAAGCAAGCTGGGACTTAAAAAAAAATTATTCCCTCGAAAAGACCAAGAAAAAGAAGAATTAGTGACAAAAGCAAAATCACATATCCGGAAGATCGCATTAGCGAATAAAACATATAATAAAAGAGCGGAAATTTCACGAAAGAACGCAAAAATTGCTTTACAAAGAGGCGAGCGGGAGAGAGCTAAAAATTATTTGATTCAATTTAAACAATATCAACAAAAAGTTGATAGAGCGAATAATATTCGAGCAAAAATTGAAAGGCAAATAGAAGCAATTGAAGAAGGACAAATGATTTCGATGACTGGTGATTTAATGGGAGGAATTAGGGATGAATTAGAGACAATTGCAACAAAGGCAGCTCCCACTAGAATAGCAGAAATAGCAGAAGATTCTGAGGCTTACGTTTCAGAGATAGAAGAATCTGCTGAGATATTAGCAGGAGATCCTGAAATTGACCTAGCAATTGATGTGACAGATGAACTTAACCAACTTGAAACTGAAATGCTATTAGATCAGAGTGGACAAGTACCAGATGTTCCTGTAGATGATTTACAATACATTTCTGAATTTGATGATGAAGAAGAACCTGAAATTCGTACAAAAGCGAAATTGGAGGATGAAATCGAAAAGTTGAGGAAGGAATTAGAAGGATCTTAATTATAGTTAATTCCTTTTCATAATTTATCTTCTATTTTAAGAAAAATAACGTTTTCCTTCAATATCTTTTAAATGGGGCTTAAAGTTCATATCTTCGATTTGTTGTCCCAGTAATTCTATTTTTTGGTCAATATCATAGATTTGTTTTTGTAGATTCTTGAAGGTTCGAAAATAATCAACTTCTGAAATGACGCCTTGATCGAATTTCGTGTCTAATGCTTTTAAGGTTTCATCTAATCCATATCTCTCCTTTTCTAATTCACTCATCTCTTTACTTTTTTCTCTTACTTGTTTAGAATAGCGTTTAGGCATCTTAATTGGATTATTTAGGAATTCACCATGATCAAATAACTCAGACAGATGATTTTTAGAGAAATCATTATAATATTTATTATCGTGGAAATTACTTGATTCCAATTCATGACTATAAGCGGCGGGGTTTCTCATATAAGGATCATATTGCCCCTTTTTATTTGCTTGTTCTAATTTTTTCATTAAGACATTTTTATCATCAGGATCGAGATAATGCATATTATAAGGTGAAGAATACCTTAAAGATTCATAATTTTGGATTCTTTGAGGATTAAATATTGTTTGTGGGATAAATCTACTTTCATATTTATTATATAATGGTTCTCTATTTCCATATTGATAATAGTTATCAGAGTTATCTGCTCTTATCCCAGGTTGATAAATATAGGAGTTAGGAGGATACACTCTTGAGTAAGCTCTTGGTAATTCTTGATTATAAGCATTCCTATTGATATCATTTTGAAAAGTATTAATATAAGCGGGATTAGGACTATTTCTTATTTGTGGATTTGAAAAATTCGGGAAATATTGATTTGTCTGTTGTTGTTCACTCTTTTGATGCTCAGAATTGTATTGACATTTTAAACTGAAAAAAGAATTTATAGTCTCTTCAATAAATGCTGTGATTTCGTTTAAATCAATATAAATTTCATCTAATTTTTGTGCAGCATCTTCATCAAATTTTATTGTATCTTCGAAATTTCGAGCTAAAACAATGTAATCTAATACTTTATTTATAGAATTGGGAGGAAGAGTGAATTCATACCTCCCGTAGGGAAATTCAATATAAAGTTTCTTAAAAACCTTTCCATGTACTCTAATTTTTATCAAATCATTTACTGGTGCTTTAAAAATCGCTTGTTTTTTCTTTTTAAATCTCCCACTAAATTGTACAAAAGATAAATCCAAGTTGGTAATAAAAAGTACTCCTTTACTTTTTTTGTATTTATCATGTGTATTTAAGCCATTGGCTAGCTTAGCGTGAATTGAATATATAGGTTTTTCATCTTCTGCTAAATTCAAATACTTTTTATATGTATCAAAATAATAAGTTATTTTATCAATAAACTTGAGATTTTTCTTTATTGTATCTAAACTTGAGTTGATTGTTTTAACGTTATTCGAAACATACTCTTGAATTGATTCATAATTTATAGTTAGATTCTCTAATATTCCCTCGATGATTATTACATTGGCGTTAGGTTGAGTATAAATATCAAAAAAGTATTCTTTATTCAGTGAGAGATGATTGAACAAAATTGTAATCTTTTCATGGAAGTTATCCTTAGCATAAACAAGTAATTTGAATAAAGCTAACAAATCGGGTTCAAGGTTGGAAAAGTGAAAGCATTTTATAGGGGGAGCTCTAGCATTTTTTATCATTTGCCTTAATTGATACATTGAGTTGACTAATTCGCTGAAAGGAGTTAAAAAATTTCGTACATTTTTAATTAAGTTCAAGAAACTCTTTTCTAATTCTTCCTTCTTCTCATATATATTTATTATTGATGTGGAATGACATTTTGGGCACGATTTTAGTAATTGGCTTGATTGAGTTAAGTTTTCACTACCACATTCTTTACAATACTTTTTCTTTCCAGAATCAGATGCCTCAATATTTTTGGAATTACAGTCTTGGCATATAAAATATTCATTTTTTTCCTCATGAAGGCAATCAGAACAACAACTAACTCCGCAATCTTCACAATAGTATGCCAACTGTATATTTCTTTGACAAAATCGACAGATTTGTAAGTTATGTTCTGACATTTTTATATTTGAACCAGTTTAAGTTATCAAGAAGAAAATTTAGTTCCAGTTTTCATAATTTTAGAAGGGTTTTCTAAATTTCAATAGTTATGTTATTTGAGTAATATCTTTTAAAAGCTTAAAAAAGCCTTTTTAAGACGAAATGAATTTACTCTCGATCATTTAATAATTCCAAAAAAATCTCAAAAATAAGTAAGTATTTATTTTATAATTTTAACTTTCTGTCCTAAAGCCTGTCCTGGAACTCCTGCATCTTTAAAATGAGCCCTCATCGCGCCGTTGTTTCCATGGGCTCGTGAAATAATTCCTTTCAATTCTTTTCCAGATGAACTAGTCCAAATAATAGTTCTACCAATAAATTTATTTGCGTCTTTCCTAGTTTTTATTCCTGGAAATACAATTATACAATGTTTTGGATGTATAACGTGGCGTCCACGCTTATAATTTACAATGGTTCCTTCCATACCTAACAGTTCTAATTTATTCAACGTAAACAGGACTCTTCTTAATAATAAAATGAAATTAATAATTCAAATATTTAAAAAAATAAAAATTTTGCTAAAAGATATCAGAGAGTCTATTTTCTTTTGAAAGATAACATTTTTGAAATCAATTAATTTAATACAGTTAATGAAGGTTGCTTTTGACAAGATAGATATTACACCAAAAGATTATTATGGTAAACCCTTAGCTGGATATGATCGAAAGGAGCGTTGCTTAGGAAAATTAGATAATATTTATGCCTATGGGGTTTTACTTAGGGTCAAAGATGAAGTGGATAAAGAAAAACATTTATTATTAATTTCTGTAGATATTCTTAAATTACCCTTTTCCATAGTAGAATATATTAAGAAAAGGATTATTGATAGGGTCAATTTTTTACATCTAGATGATATAATTATCCATGCTACTCATACTCATTCCTCATTTGACCTAACAGGGGAGTTTTATTACCAAGGAGGAGCATTCGCATTTATTAAAGGTGTTATGTTTGCAGACAATAAAAACGACAAATTTATAATTTGGATGTCTGATAGGATATCTCAAATGGTTGAAAGGTTAAAGAACAATTTACAACCATGTAAAGGGGCATGGAAAAAAGAGGAGTTTAATCCCAATTTAGTCGTGAATCGTAGATGGCCGTTAAGAAATACAATGCCTTACCTTGGAGTAATCTCATTTAAAAGTTTAAACGAAGAAAAAATAATTGGTTTAGTCATTAACTATGCTTGCCATCCAACATCTTTATCATTCAAAAATAACAAATTGTCTGCCGATTATCCCGGAAGGATAATCGCTAAAATTGAAGAACTGACTAATAACTCTATTAAATGTATATATTTTAATGGACCATCTGGAGACTTAAATCCAATCACCACTTCGGGCACAGATTTAAAGAAAATTGAGGAAGACAAAAAATTGACTTATGATCAGCTAGGAACATATGAGCACACAAAAAAGATAGGATTTACAATTGCTGAAGAATCTCTTAAATTAGCGAATTCTATAAAAGAGGAAGACTACATTGAAAATTTCAAGCTTAAGAATTATTCTAAGAATTTAACTATTCCAATGAAAGATGCGAGATACTTTTCAAAAACGTGGTTTGGAAATTCATTAAAATGGGCAATAAAAAAATATTTTCTATTCAAAATAGCACGATTTGATCAGGATAGCGTCAATTTTCCATTTTTTAAGATTATACGTAGAAATTTAAGAAAATATTGTGAAACGGTGATTCAATTCATCATATTAAAGGCTCAATCAGGACCGAATCTTGGAATTATGACCATACCCGGAGAATTATTTGACGAGATAGGAAAAAGGATTTTAATATCTTCTCCAACCTCTGAAAAAAATACTTTTATTTTTCAAAACTCCCAAGATTGGATTGGTTATCTTTTCCCCTTGAAAACATATATTGACGAGGGAGGATATGAACCTTTTATGTGTTTTAGTCCTTTATGTGGACAAATTATCGAAATCCAATCAAAAACACTTCTAAAAAGTGTGACTAAATGACCTATTCTCAATTGATTAAATTTTGCATGGATTTCCAAATTTGCTGATTTAGATATGTAATATCTTTATTAACTTTGTCTCTTGTTTGCGCAGAACATTTAGTGATTATGTTTTTAACTTGATTTTTAATTTTAGTCTCAAGGTTTCCAAACTTTTCTTTGAAATCAGTATTAAGGTTATGTTTTATAAAATTTGAGTGTTTTGCCCAAATCCAGTTTTGATTCACTTTCGTATAAGGTCCTGGAGATAGAAAAACTTGTTCATCAGCTGGAAAGTGATAGGGTTTATAAATGCTAAGACACGGCAGAGTAGTACCCGTAAACCAATGGATATGGCACTCATCATCTTTTAAATGGGAAACTTGAGAACCAGTAGACTCAAAACCACCATGCATGCATATTCCTGCCTCATGTTCCCTTAAGAAATCCATCATCATTTCCGGATTAATTTGATTTACATTTTCAAATAGTAAATTTTGGGACTTTTCTCCTCGAGAAAATGGACTTACACCATCTGAACCCGAAAATGTTAGGGTAAAATCAAAATCATCATCATCTTTACAATAGGCCTTTTCAATTGCATGTTGTATTATACCTTTTCGACGAAAATCACCTTTACCCCTTATGCTGAGACCATTCGAGATAGATCTGACATTAACAACTTTTTCTACTATCCACCAATCATCAGCAGTTTCTAGAACATAAGCTTCTTTGGAATCCGCTACAATGAATGAATTATGATAACTCCAACTTGAATCATTAAACGCACATCCACCTCCTTGATGGTATTCTTCCAATAAATTAGTAATTATTTGAACTGACCCAAGTGCATTTTTTCCTCTTTCGAGGGATAATCTCAATAGATCCATGCCTAATAAACCAGTATCTCTAATTGGTTCATAAGAATGTACTGCTTCGTTCCCAATAACTACTCCATACTCATTTGCTCCCATTTCAGCACCCCACATCCAGAAAGGTTGACTTAAAATTACAGAGGCGGTTTCTTTAACTTGTGGGATAGATATGTAGGTACATTCCACTTCTTTTTCAGTCCATTTTTTTCGAGGAATATAGCTAATTAATTGGGCTTCTAACCGGGGGCGATCACTATTTTTTCCAAATATCACACTTCCATCTTTGGTGGAATTGGCTAAAGCTACAAGAGTATCACACATTATTGAAAAAGAATTAAAATAACATTATGAATTTTCTTATTCAATACTATTAATTCTAATTACTCCAACTGAATTTGAAGCTTTATGCAATTATTAATTAAAAATGGGAAAGTTATCGATGGAAATGGCTCACCAGCCAAAAAATTGGATATATTGATAAAGGATGGAAAGATTGTAAAAATAGCTCCAGAAATTGAGTCTTCCTCAAGCGAAATAATTGATGCTGGAGGGAGATACGTCAGTCCTGGTTTTATAGATATACATAATCACGCAGATTTAACAATCTTAGAGGAAAACAAGGCAGAGGCATATGTAAATCAGGGCATAACCACGATTCTAACGGGGGTTTGTGGTATTGGAGTATATCCCGCCAATGACAATGTTAAAAAGTATTACTATAATTTTGTAAACAAAGCTTTCTGCGCATCCCCAAGTCTTTATGAAGACCTAGAGCAATTCTCAAAAGCTTTGGAAAGTAAAGGAGTATCTATTAATATCGGGTTAATGATCCCCCAGGGAAATGTAAGAGCATATATTATGGGTACAGAAACTAGACCTGCAAACCAAGATGAATTGAATCAAATGAAACAGCTTATTCGGGAGAACATGGAATTTGGAGCCTTTGGTTTGTCAACAGGATTAGTTTATCCTCCAGGCTCTTCAACAAGTACTGAAGAATTGATTGAAATAACAAAAGTGATAAGCGAATTTAATGGTTTTTATGATTCTCATATGAGAAACGAAGGTGCTGGTGTTATCGATATTGGAATGAATGAACTACTACGAATAGCTAAAGAAGCAAAAGTTCAAGCGCATATTTCACATTGGAGCGCTATTAGTCGATATAAGTATGAAGATTTAACAAAAGAAGCAATTGAATTAGTAAATAATTCAAGAAAAGAGGGTTTAAATATTACAGCGGATATGACTGTTTATGATGATGGATTTACAAGTCTCTCTTTTGTTTTACTTCCAACATGGGTTTATGATGATTTTAAGGGTAATTTGAAAGATGAGAATACAAGAAAACTGATAAAAAGTGAAATTTTTGATAAATTATATTCAATGTTCTTATCAGATGCTCCCCTTTATATGAAGTTAGTGCCAAAGTTTCTACTCAGAAAAAGAATAGTACCAATTTTGAGCAAGGGAGTAATTATTATATATGCATTACATAATCACACCGCTGAGGGAAAGACTTTATATGAAGTTCTAACATCTCTTTATCCCGAAAAAGAATTAGAAGATGCTTTATTAGATTATTTTGTAGATGAAGAGGGAGGAATAATGATTAGGATCCAACAAAAAGATGAAGAATTAAGCATGATCCCTATATTTAAACAAATATACGTAGCCCCGAGTTCAGATGCTGTTTTGATTGTTGGAGGAAACAACCATCCACGTACCTACGGAGCTTTTCCTAGAATCATTGCTAGGTGGGTAAGGGAGAAAGGTTTGTTTTCAATAGAAGAGATGATTAGAAAAATGACTTCATTACCGGCCTCAATCCTCTCACTTACAAGTAGAGGATTAATTAAAGAGGGATTTAATGCTGATATTGTAATATTTGACTTAGAAGAGATTGATGAAACTGGAACTTTAAAAAATGGATCTAGCCCTCCAAAAGGAATAGATTATGTCATTATTAATGGAGTGATCACTGTCTCTCATGGAGTGCACTCTGGTGAATTAGGGGGGCAAATTTTAAGGCATAAATCATAAATGCATGTACTAATAACTTAAACTAATTACATTTTTAATTAACTATTTATAGCTATAATTAGATATCTAAAATAAATAAAGACTTAAGATTTTTAGAGCGGCAATGTCAACTAAACAGAAAATCTGGATTTTCACCTTTGAATTTGCTGGGGTTATGAAAGTTGGAGGATTAGGTGAAGTTCCCGCAAACCAAGCAAAACATTTAGCAGATTTATATGATATCACAGTATTCATGCCAGCACATGGTCAAGTTGAGAAAATTAAGCAAAATGAAAAGATTGAAAAGATTCCGATCAGTTATAAAGGGCTTATAAATACTGATAAATTTGGCTTAGAAGACTCAAATGAAATATTTGATATTTCTTTTTTTAAGTATCAGAAGCAAAAAGTGACTGTGATCCTGGTTTCAGGAAATAATCCATTTACAAGGAAGTTTTTAGATGATCCTACAGTTTATAACCCAGATACCATAAAAGGCAAAGTTGGATTTTTTAGTTTAGGGATGAAATTTTTAGTGGATCATTTTCTACATGAATACCCGGAATTATTACCAAATATTATTCATTTACACGATTACCACGTTGTATTTCCTTATCTCTCGATTAAACAATTAATTGAAAATCATGATATTTTCATCCCATCTATTATTACTATTCATCTATTAACTTATCCGAGAATAGAGAAAAAATTTTACAAAGCTTGGGGAATTGATGATACTGCTATAAGAATTAAATTAAAAGACGGAATAAAATACTTAAACTTCGATAAGATTTTTGCACTGAGTAAAGAAACGGAAGAAATACCTACTGTAGAAAAAATAGGAGCCATTGTATGTGATTTGGTAACAAGTGTGAGTCAATCATACTTATTATCAGATATAATCCCTAACTGTGGAAAGGAATTAATTAGATTTAAATCAGACTTTATTTGGGATGGATGTGATTGGGATTATGATGAATTATACTCAAATGTCATTAAAAATCATGGAATAGAAGTTCGTGAATTTTTGACCCTTCAAGATGATCTTTCTCTTACTAAAGAAAATTTGAAAAAATACCTCTTAGAATATAAACTTGGGAATCTTAGTGAAAGTCCCTTAATTAGATCTCCAAAGGTTTTAAAAGAAATAAATGAAATTTCAAATGGTAATCCATTTGTAAGAAATGGTCGTATTAAGGCATTTCAAGACTCTGGACCACTAATATTAACGACAGGTAGGATTTCACCGCAAAAAGGATTTGAGATAATATTAGAAAGGGTTCAAGATGTAATTAAAATCATCCCCGATGCGAAATTTCTATTTTTAATTTTACCGACTGAATATAGCTTAAAAGAAATAAAAACGTATTCTGCATATGTTAAGAAATTTCCAGAAAATATTCGAATTATTTTTGGAGTCGCATCTGACATTTTTTACTTAGCACATATTGCTTCAGATGCGTATTGTGCTTTATCAAGATGGGAACCATTTGGAATTATGGCTCTCGAAGCAATGGCTTCTAAAGTCCCTGTAATTGCGACAAAAGTTGGAGGATTACAAGAAACAATACTAGATATTAGAGAAGATCCAAAAAATGGTACAGGAATCTTAATAAATAAGGACAACGGAAAAGAGTTTGTTGATGCCTTAATTTCACTTCTAATTGCAGCAAAAATAGCTTATTTATCAAAAAATCAACGAGTTTCCACTGATTTGAATACTTTAATTAATCTAATACCCGATGAAAATGTAAAGTCTTACGTGGTAGATGATCCTTTGTTTTATTTTAAAATGAGAGAAAATTGCTCGAAGCGGGTAAAAAATAATTTTACTTGGGAGAAAGTAACTCATAAGTTAGTTACAATATATCAGAGCTTGATTGAATGAAGCCATAATAGATTTCTGATTACAAATATTATGTTCTCCAAAAATCGTGTAATTCTTCCATGATCAAGTTACTCCTATCTGGAATAATTTTAATTTGGTCCCTTATCCAGGGAGAGATCCAATTGAGCTTCTGCTTGAATCGAGAATCCATAAAAATAAGTGCTCCTTTATCCGTTATTTTTCTAATTGGTCTTCCACTAGCTTGATTAGCTCTTTGAATAGCTGGATATAAATAAGCTAAGTTCCATCCATTTCCGTTAAAAGCTTTATTATAGTATGCAATTTTAGCTTCAACTCGAGGTGTAGGTAAATGATAAGGAAAACCTGCAATTACAACAGAGTTCATATAATCACCGGGATAATCTTCTCCTTCTGAATTTCTTCCCCCACAAACTCCTAACAAAATTGCTCCTTGATTAGGTTGACTAGCCATTGATTTAAAGTCATTAATCAATAAGGAGTTTTCTGACGCAGAAAGTCCTGGTTCTTCAATAAATAGTTTTTTATTATACTTAATTGCCACGTTTCTAATCCCATTTGAAACCAATGCATCAAGTATTTTGTATGAAGCACAAAAGATACCAATATTTGCTGGCGTACTATAAATTACTTCTTCAATCTTTCCAACAATTTTTTTATACATCGAAGATGTTCTATTGACATTTTTTGTATTTACACCTTCAATTATCAATGCTTTAACATTCTCTTTCTTGAATATAGAATCTCCATTAATTTCTTCATATTCTTTCCCGCTTTTTTTTAAACCCATTAAATTTGTATATACATAAGGATTAACTGTTCCTGAGAGATTTAAATTCGCATATGAATCTCTTAAAATGGGAATCACTACTTCCCTTGGATCCAATGCGACAATTTCCAAGGATACACTAATTTTGCTGCCAACGCTTCTTCTGTTATAGCAAAAAAAGTAATTATTTCTTGAATAAGTCATAAGCCATTTTAACCAAAATTCTGTAAAAGCGCCAATATAGTCCCTAGATACTTCCCCATTAGCAAATTTTTCTTTTTTAATCGAAAGCCCAAAATCTTGAATATCTTTGATGAAATTTTCAAATTCCCTCAGAGATTTAAAGCCTAAATGTTTATTTATTTGATTCAAGAAATTAGAGGGGTTTACAGCTTGTTCTCCATACTTTAAATTACTTTTCTTTTTATTCAAATGATTTATAAGCATACTCAGAAATTCCTGCATCATAGGAGGGGATTGATACATCTCTAAATCTCTTAAGCATAATCTCATTGAATAAGGCGTGAGTTTTTTGGAGTTAATTTCAGTAGCAACGTCAATTAAATTATGACACTCATCAATCACCAAAATACAATTTTCAATGTCTTTTTCAATTAATTGAAGGAAATTATCCCTAATGTGTGGATTGAATACCCATTGGTAATTACAAATGACCAGTTTCATATGTTTCAATAAAAGCTTACTAAGATAATAAGGACAAATTGCTTTTTCTTTACAAAAATCTATTAATTCTTCAGCATCAACTGGTTTATCAATTAGATTAGGCGCTAATTTACCAAGATTATCTAGAAGATCCTTATCTTTCGTAAGTTTGTTAAAGTATCGGCAATTTCGGTTAGTCCTAAAATCAAAACATACAGACATTGATTCCTTTGGTCCTAACTTGAGGTTTAATAATGTTTCATTCAAACACATATCAGTTCTCCCCCGAATTGATAATCCACTCACTCTCAGAGTCTTGTTAATATTTTCTATGAATTTTGAAATATGCTTTAATTCTTTGATAATTCTGGTATTTTGAGCATGGGTTCGACAAACATAAATGATTTTAAGATCTTTTTGATAAGCGAGTGGTAAAAGGGCACTTAGCGCAATTATCGTTTTTCCTGTTCCATTGGGAGCAACTAATAAAATATTTTTTTTTTCATTAGATGCTCTTTCAACTTTTCTAATTATGGTTTCTTGTTGATTTCGGAAATCCTCATAAGGAAAAAATTCATGATATTTCATATTAAAATCTTGTAATGATACCATAGATAAGATCAATAATGTAATTTATATTAAGGAAAGGAGTATTAAAATTTAATTATTAATGAAGCTTAAAAACAACATATGAATGAAATTAATCCAAATGAGGAAAATTTGCTTTTAAGAGAAGTTTTGAGCGAGGGTTTAATCCGCGACACAATTGTTTTTCTAAGTGCATTCTTGTTCATCATAAGTCAAGAATGGAAAAATATTTTATTATTATTTTTTCCAATTGTTAATTTTATTTTCTTTATCTTCTTCAAAATTATAGCAACTAATAGGAATCACCTAGTTCAAGTATCTAATCTAATTTATTATCCACTAGGGTCAGAAAAGAAAAATTCAAGTCGATTATATTTTGCTTCTATGTTCTTATCTATTATCTTGCTCTGGATGGGCTATGAATCCTATTTGCATCCACAGCTTATAGATAATTTTTTCCTTTCCTTTAGCATTTTATTCATATTAATCTTCACATTCAGCTTTTTATGGATTTTCATTGACATCTGGAGATATGCGCGAATCAAAATTAAGTTTGAAAATAAGAAAATCGTTTTTTCAACTCTTAGTAAAAATTTATATTTAAGAATAATCCTTTCAGAATTTTCGTTATTTTTGGTTCTCAACTTTCTAAATCTCTTATTCACATTATTTTTAGATTCGGAATTTCTTTCAATTTTTCCCGGATTAGATACAGGAAGGTTTAACTTAAGTTATCTGTTTGGACTATATTGTATTATTTTAATCATCACTCCAATAATGGCTATTATTAATTTAAACATCATGTATAGATATCTACATTATCACGATCGAGAGGTTATTAGAGCTAAATTCGAGACATTTCCAGAAGATGTTCAAGATCAAATTAAAACAAAACTAAATTTAAAATTAAGAAAAATCATTTTTGATGAGGAGTTAGAATAAAAATTTATTACAATTAAATCTATATTATTCATAATTAGATTCTTAAGTGTTAAAATTTAATGAGTAATACTCAAAATCGGAGATTCATCTTCAAAGTTGTCGTAGTGGGAGATGGTGGCATCGGAAAGAGCACAATGATACAACGTTTACTAACTGGGAGATTTATTGCGCAAAAGATTACAATAGGTACAGATCTGGCTAGTTATTCGGTTAATGTCGATGAAAAAAGCGTTAAACTTCAAATATGGGATTTTGCTGGAGAAAAACGATTTCGATTCTTCCTACCCAATTATTCTCGAGGAGCTAAAGGCTGCTTGTTATGTTTTGATCTTACTAGATATTCTAGTCTTGAGCACTTAAAAGAATGGTATGGAATCGTAAAAGAGAATTCTCCAAATGCTGTTTTTACCCTTGTGGGAGAAAAACATGATTTAGCTGATTCAAAACGAGCGGTTACTACTGAAATTGCACAAGAATTTCAAGAAGAATACCAGATCCCTCATTACTTTGAGACATCTTCAAAAACTGGATATAATAATTCAATAATTTTTGAAATCTTAACTCAAGAAATTTTCAGATCTTCAAACTTAACTTAGATTAGCGCTTTTTCTGTTTAATATCGTTTTTTATGTGAAAGTAAAAAAAGTAAAAAAGAAAAAGAATTAACTTAATAAATCCTTTAACTCATCAACATTAAGCTCTAAATATTTAGCTTTGATATTTTGTTTTCCTATTAAATTTAAGAAATTTTTCTTTCTCTTCTTATTAAGGAAGGTTTTCATTTTACTTAAATCGGGTTCCTTGTTTGTTATTTCTAAGTACTTCTTTTTTACAGCGTGATCGAGCACTTTCTGACCAATATCGGTTCTTATTATCAAAAAAGCTTCACCATCAGTTGGAGAACCCCAAGGACTATAAGAGATATCCGAAAATTCTCCAGAAAAATCAGTACAGTATTTACATCCAGACATTCCACCTGAAGAACAAGCAAATGCAAGTTTGAATGTTGTACGCTCTGCTCCAGTATTGAAATCACTAGTGAGTATTTTTGCTAGCCCTTGAAGATGACATGGATTTCCTAATATACCGATATCTCTTTTTTTGTCCAAATAAGCCTGTCCTATTCCGGTAATCAACGGTCCAGCATTATCCATTGTTTTTTTAGGAATGTATTTTTTAGCATTCTTGGCATCATCAACAACCACCGGAAATGCTACCGGAGGTTTCTTGCTTTTTGCTTCGCTTAACACGAAGTGTTTAACTACTCCCGATTCAAAAGCAGAGAGTACTAAATTATAAAGAATCTCATCTTTATTTTTTGATTTAACTTGCACTATGTCATTATATACACCTAAACCTAAATCAACTCGTGATTTTCCGAATAATTTTTCCTCTATCTCTGTTACCGGTAAAAATGTTCTGGGACAGGCGTTATAACAAAGTCCTATTGTCTCAGAGCACTCATCTACGACATAAGCCTCACCTGTTTCCTTATTAAAATCCATATGGGGACAGAATGCATTACAACTTCCGCAATGAATACATAAACCAGCATAAATTACTTCATTTTCAAGATCTTGACTTGATTTTTCTACTTTCATGAGATTTGTTCACTTTCTTTTAAAATGTAATATTAAAAAGCTAAATTTAACTAATTGATAAAATTTATTATAAAATTTAAAGGTGTAGATTTAGAGTGTGAAATTTCACACTATCTAAAATTTTCACCTTGCAGAAAGGTTAAAGACATTTAAATAATTTTATTAGAGGAACATTATGAATGGATTACCGAGAAATATTACACTGCATTTAACAGA
This sequence comes from uncultured archaeon, assembly GCA_964632315.1. Lineage (GTDB taxonomy): Archaea > Asgardarchaeota > Lokiarchaeia > Sigyniarchaeales > SOKP01 > SOKP01. The sequence continues at coordinate 112,463 of CAZWEM010000001.1, read as the reverse complement.
AAATTGTAATTTGCGATGTAAAATGTGTTATTTCTGGGGAGAGTCCGGTTCTTACTCTAATAATAGATCTTTTTCTCAACCAAAGGTCTTAGATTTCCATATAATTAAAAAGCTCGTGAAAGATCTCGAACAAGTAAGGCCATCTTACAGTTTATTTGGCGGAGAACCCTTATTATATCCTCAATTTGGAGATTTAATTAAGGAAATTAAAAAAGGAGGATCATATGTCGATACTCCTACAAATGGCACATTAATAACTCAAAATGCTAAGATGCTTGTTGAAAGCGGATTTGATTCAGTAAGGATCTCAATTGACGGTCCTAAAGAAATCAATGATAAACAAAGGGGAAAAGGAAGTTATGAGAAAGCAATGAGAGGTATTGAGATCCTTTATAGAGAAAAATTACGTAATCAATCTAAAACTCCAAGTATAAGCCTTATTTATACAATAACAACTTCAAATTTTGATAAATTAGAACAATTCTTCTTGGAAGATTTAAACATTAAATATATTGATTGGGTAACAATTCAAATGCAGAATTTTATTACCCAAGAAATGGGGGAACTTTATGCGAACTTTTTAAAATCAGAATTTGATGAAGATAGTAATTTATACTGGAAGGGTTTGGTCAGATCAAAAGATGATTTCTCCAATATTGATGTAAATGAATTATCACGACAAGTTAAAGAAGTGCGTAAGTTTTTATCTAAGAAAAATAAAAATATCTTACTACTACCTCCCACGTTCTCTCCAGAAAACTTAAGTGCTTATATTAATACTGAATGGGATAAAATGCAGGATCAGTATAAAGCATGCTATTCTCCATTCGTTTCGGTAGATATCATCGCAAATGGAGATGTTGCTCCTTGTCATATTTTTTACGATTTAGTGATGGGAAATTTACATGAGAAATCAATTAAGGAAATTTGGAAAGGTAAACAATACATTAAGTTTAGGAATTTTATGAAGCAAGGTAATTTTATGCCTATATGTAGCGGATGTTGCATTTTGTATTTATCTGGAAAGAAAAGAAAAAAGAAAGAGCGAGATTCGAATTTTAGCTTTTAAATTATAATTTTCGAAAAATTGTATATGAATGAAAATAAACTTATTCACATTCACTATCGGATTCGTCCAAAAAACGTGAACAAGTATCTTCTAATTTCCTTATTATATGCTCTCTATCCTTCCAAGAAATCCAAGTATTTCCTGATTTTTCAAAATGAAAACCGTCATATTCATTTTTGATTCGGACTAACGTCTTTTTAACGAAGCTCCAAGAAAACCCCGTTTTATCGACTACCTCAGCTATCGCAATTGGATGATTTATATCGAGTTCTTCATTAAAGAAATCTATAATTTTCTCTATACCAGTTTTGGGGGAAGTATCATCATTAGTCATTTTTTATCCATTAATGAAAAATATAACATTTAAATTAAGTCATTTTATTTAAAACAACAACTTAATAATCATCATCATCAACCATTAATAACCATAATATCTTAAATTAATTGAGATATGGGGAATTTAGAACTGAACAAAATTATAAACTTATATAAAAATAATAAACTCTCTCTTGATGAGGTAATAGAGCTTTTTATAACAGTTCTGGATGAAGTGGATAATATAAAGAAGCGTTTAACTGCGATTGAGGGATTAGAACAATTAAATAGTGGAGAAGAGAAAATTTACAAAATTTTTGAGAATCTTTTAACTTCTGATAATAATTCGATTATTCGAGCAAAAGCGGCAAAAGTAATTACCCAAAATTTCCTAAACAAAGGTCTAGAAGTTTTAAAATGGGTTTTTCAACATGAAAAATCTATAGACGTTTTAGTTGGGGTAGAAGCTTGTTTAAATAATGGTAACAATTTGATAAAAAGAAGACTTTTACTTGAATTTTACCAGAATCTTACGAAAATATACGATTTAGATATAAATGAAGTTAAATTTGTCCTCGATTTCGAAGCGATGCTTGATAAGTCAAATGAAATAGGATTTTTTCATCCCTATATTAAGAAAAGACATATAGTCAGCCTACAATTGGGAGGATATGATATAAATGAGATTCCATTTTCAATTGGAATGCTTAAAAATTTAGAATATTTGAATTTATGGAATAATAAGTTAACTAATTTGCCAAAATCCTTTGAAAATCTTATTAGTTTAGAACAGTTATATTTAGATTGGAATTGGTTCCCAGAAATACCAGACATTTCTTGGAAAAGACTAGTTTCTTTAAGAAAATTAAGTTTAACCAATAACTTTAACATAAACCACCTATCAAAGGCTATTTTCGATTTAGCAAGACAGAATTTCGCATATAAGTATATTAAGGAAGGAGTGGATTACAAACAAGCATCAACTCTTGCATTATTAGAATTCCTCACGGGACAAAAGTTAGAAAAAGTTAAGGATAATGATGATCTAAACAGATTTTATGCATGTAATTATAAAATTAATGGAAAAGGGTCAGTTACAGGTATTTTTCTATATGGATACCATAGTTTTCAAATTACCTTTATACCTCAACAAATTTTGAATTTTTACGACTTAGAGGAATTAGTGTTAAGAGACCAAAATTTACAAATAATTCCCAGTTGGATTAACAATTTTAAATTTTTAGCGAAACTTGATTTAATGAATAATAAGCTATGTCAAATTCCATCCGAGATTAATAGCTTGAATCAGCTCATATTCTTAGATTTAGAAGGAAACAATATTGAAAATGTTCAGAACATAATATCAAATAGTAGTATTGAGATTTGGATTTAATTATTTTTTCAAATTTATGAATTTTCCAGAGGACATCAATTTACATGGTCTTATATACTGAAGTCCAGATTCTATTGAAAAATTTTCAAGTAATTTCGTCCATTCTTTATATTTTCGCTTTCCTACACTAAAGGGACCAGGCATATCCATTCCCGCAAGCATCGTATCATCTATAACCTTATACCCTTTTACTACGCCTTCATCTAAAAGTTTACAGGCTTCATTTAACTGTATGGCATAATATAATTCCATATTGAAAATATTTGCTTTTTCTTTGCTTTTAATGAGTGGTTTTCCGGCGTCCCATTCATATAATCCTTTTCCTGTTTTTTTCCCTAAATTTCCTTCTTTTAATAACTTTTTAAGAGTACTTCCTGGAGTAAACTCAGGAGATAAATGTTCTGCGAAATAATTATGAGTATCACATACAATGTCAATTCCAAAATAATCCCATTTTGCAAATGGTCCTAATGCGGGATACTCTACTACATCGTTATCAATTGTTTCTATTGGGATACCCTTTTCCCTAGCCATATCAACAAGCCAATTTAAATATAAACTACTAGCAATAGTTAATCTATTTACAATGAATCCTGGACTCTCTTTTTCAATTTTTGCTATGTACCTTTTACCTTTCAATGCAGGGAACTTCTCACCAATTGCAACACCAATATCAAAGGTCTCTTGGGAAGTATAAGCACCCTTTATGACTTCAATTAATCTAAGAACTACAACTGGGGTAAAAAAATGCATTCCTATTACATTTTCTGGCTTTCCTGATGCTTCTGATATCTCTGTAATACTCATCGTTGATGTATTTGTAGCTAAAATTGCGTATTCGGGTGCTACTTTTCCTAATTTTTGAAAAATTTCTTTTTTTAAATCCATATTTTCAGGTACCGATTCGATTACAAAATCAGCATTTTCGACTGTTTGTTTAATATCTCTATAAAATATGAGCTTATTCATTAAAGAGTCCGGAGAAATTCCCTCATCAAGTTTATTTTTTGAATATAATTTTTTTAATCCACTTTCAATAAACTGTTTTGCCTTATTTAAAGTCTCTATTGACCTACTGTATAAAAAAACCTTTTCAAAGCCTGCCATAAGGGCGTCTTGAGCGATTTCACGGCCCATAGTTCCAGCACCTACTACTGCAATTCTTCTTATGTTGGAAACATCTACCATAATTTTCAACTATTTTAAGTTATACTTTTCTTTAATTTTAATACATAAAGTGTGATTTAGACTTTAAAGTTTTAAATTTATAATATTGAAAATAAATACCAAGACAAAAACATCGTACCTATACCGAGAAATATAGATATTGGTAATCCAGGTAAGATCTTATTTCTCTTAAGGCCCATCAAGGTTATTCCCGTGCCAATTAGAATTGCAATAGAAGTGAAAATCATTACAAAAAGATTATCTGTTTGAATTAAAGAACTTGATGTTAGTAGGCTGTAAAACGCTAGGTCTCCTATACCAATTTCTACTCTGGATGTATCATAGATAGCTTCTCCACTCTTTACACGAATTTCTAAACTCTCATCAACTAAATCATTGTTATAACTATTTGAAGCAATATCAATCATTTCTTTAATTGGGCCTCTCTTATGTAAAACAGCATACATGTCCCAAAATGATATCCCAATTAAAATTGCAATGGTTGTCCACAATGGCAAGAAAATTCCCATTGAAGCACCGATCAACAAACTATTGTAAAGAACTATTGCATTTTTAGTAAATATTGTTTTAGATTTAAAATATTTATAAAGAAGGAAAAAAGTAAACACTCCAACCATAATAGGACTAATAATATTAGAAGTGATATAATACAAATTGACCAAAAAGGCAGTTTCTGGAAACAATATGAAAATCAAATAAATTAAAATTGATACAAAAAACCATGTTAAAAAAAATCCCAAAAATCCAAATGTAAATCCAAATATATATTTCAGCACGTCGATTCCTTTTTTCCTAATTATGAAGACAATTATAAAGGCTGAGATTACCGAAAGCACAGTAAAAATTATTCCGTTTAAAATTCCTCCAAGAGCACCATATTGTTCTTCAGAAAAATATCCACCTTCTATTTGTACTCCTGCTATAAAATAAGTTAAATATGCCAAAATCCCAGCGATTACTATAACAGTAATTATAGGTAAAGGGAAGATGTTTATCTTAATACGGTAAGTGGGGAGAAAGTGAGGAACAAAGTCCTTTTCAACTATTTCTTTTTCTTTTTCCACATTTTCTACGTTATCACGATGATTACTATTTCCCTCATCCATTGACATGATGATTTCACTAAATTTTCATACTATAAATTTTTTTCTTAATAAGATTAAAAGAGTCAATTCTATGTCAAAGATCTCATTAGCATAATTTGATTAATTAATTCAAGAAGTCCAGTCTCAATAGTTTTAATATCCTCTGGGTCTAATTCAATATAGATTCCTCCTTGAGAATTAACTAAATCATAAATTTGTTCTCTATTCGTTATGGAATCCTTATCTAAATGGATCTTATTTGCTATTAATAAAAAGGGGATTTTTCCAGTATATTGGAAAATTTCTTGTAGCCACCTTCGAATTTCTGAAATTGTTTGTTCTCTTGTTAAATCGAAAGTTAATAAAGCTCCTGTGGCGCCTTTATAAAAAGTAGAACGTATAAATTCAAATCTTTGTTGACCCCCAATATCCCAAATTGAGAGTGTGGCTACTTCTCCGGGTTTATATTCAATATTTTTAGATAATATTTCCACTCCAACCGTGAGCTTATAATTTGTAGCAAAGCGGTTTTCAGCAATAATATTTATTAGATCATCTTTCTCGGTATTAGGCATTCCAACTAGAATGATTTTGAGCTTATAGGAAGAAATTTTTAACCACTAATTTCTATCTTGATTTCTCGTTTTAATTTTTTCCCAAAATTATTATTATTGTTAAAAAATCGAAGAAATTATAAAAAAGCTTACCATGTTACATTAGGGATTGTTTTTACGAATCCTTTAACCAGATCAACTCGTTCTCTTCTTTCCCTACGATAATATCTTAATGGATATAATTCATCCATCGTAAATTTGTATAACTTAATCCAAGATTCTGCAATTTTGCTTATTCGGTACTGTTGAGCTTCTTTTTTAGCATTGTTTCCAAATTGCTCCCTCAGATCATCATCTTTCAATAATTTTACAACCGCATCTTTGAATTGATCCATATTATTTACAAGATATCCCGTTTCTCCATGTTTTATCACGTTGCTTATTCCAGTCGCATTTGCACCAACAGTTGGGGTTCCTTGAGCCATCGCTTCAATTAATACCAATCCTTCAGCTTCAACCCATGAATATAAACTAGACACATCTGCAGCTTTATAAAGTCTTAATAAATCGACAAAAGGTACTCGCCCAGCATATGTTGCAATATCCCTATAAGCTTTCTTTTTAAGAACCCGCTGTACCTTTTCTGTTGAGGCTCCACCGCTTCCAACCATTAGCAAGTGTGCATCAGGTACTTCTTCATGTATCTTCCTAAATGCCTTAAGAACGCTTATTGGATGTTTTTCTGTTGATAATCGTGCAGCATACAATAACACTTTCTTGCCATCTATCCCATATTTTTCACGAATTCCATTTTCTTTCAAATCAGTGAACATTGCATCATGTATGCCATTAGATAAACATACTATTGGTTCCTTAAACCGATAATTTAACAATAAATCTTTCTTTGATTTAGTAGGAACATGTACAAAATCATATTTATCAAGAATATGTCTTTCAAGCTTCCATAAAAACTCAGATTTAGACATTATGTTCCCAATCATTTTGACGTTCTGGGCAGTATAATATGCTAGTGGTGCGTTGTGAGTACCTACCATTGGAATTCCTAAATATTTAGCCCAATTAATAGCCATTGTTGCAACCGTAGCATGAGTGTGCATATGGGCGATATCGAGATAATCGTGCGGACAAAAGAACATTTTATGAATTGGTACGCTTACAACGAATCCAGTATTGTCTCCTACTACTGCCCCACCAAGTTCATGATAATGGAGTGTTTCTGGAACAGTATGCCCATTCGTGATTTTAGGGGCGAATACATGCACATCATGACCCAATTTTGCAATTGCCTCAGCCAGGAATTTAACTGCATGCGCGGTACCATTTGTCTGGCTATACATGCTAGAAAAAAAGCCAATATTAAGTGCTTGTTTAACCATAAAAATCCACTAAAAATAAGAGTATTACTAGTCTTATATTTTAATTAAATGAGTTTTTATTTAAATATATAACTCGTTTATTAAATTTTACACGTTTTTTTAATAACACCGTGAAACAGTTAAATTTTTATATAAAAATCGGATTAGTAATTGCTTGTTTTAGCTTGAAATGAAATTTAGAGAGGTAACTTTTTGAATTTTGATCTACTTGAATTATTATAATAACTCTATTTATATTGGGAGCTAATCTTGTCATATCACATGAGAAGGAAGGAAAAAGAGATAAAAAATGACTCCAATTTAACTAAAATTCTAAAAAGTGGTAAATATACTACCATTTCAATGTGTAGAGATAATGAACCCTATTTAGTCACCCTAAGTTATGGATATGACTCGTTAAAAAACTCTTTATACTTTCATTGTGCGAATGAAGGGCTAAAAATTGATTTTATTAAAGAAAACTCGAAAGTTTGTGCAACAATTATAGAAGATAACGGGTATAAGATGAACGAATGCAACCATTCATATCGCTCGGTTATCTTAAGAGGAAAGATGAAAATTGTCACAGATATATCGGAAAAAGAGCATGGGTTTGATGTATTGTTGCATCATTTAGAAGAAAATCCTGAAAATCTTAAAAAAAAGTTATTTAAAACATATGAACAATATGAAAGAACTAGTATCTTAAGAATGGATCTCGAAAGCATTCAAGGGAAAGAAGGAGGATAATTTTTATAAAAACTTGAATTTGAATGCGTAAAACTTTTTTTGTTTGCCATATTATCCTCATGCATGGATCCTAAGGAAGAGAAGGAAATCATCGAATCGATTATAAAAGACAGAAGATTACCCTATTCAATCGAATTATTGGAAGTAGAAGGCAATAAATATACTGTAAGAAATAACTTTGGTTCTACCGTAATTTATATCAAGAAGGGTGAAAACTTTTTTCTTGAAGAAGATTCCTGAATTTACTTTTAACCCTTGTTAATAAGTTAATTATCTAGTTTCTCGATAATATTAAAAATTATACTAGAGCGGAAATTTAAATAGAAAGAAATCTGACCTAAATCCGGAAAAAGCCAATGAAAAAAAGAGAATTATCACGAAATTTTTATGAAAATCATTAGATAACATTAAAAGATTATATTTGTTTTATAAATTAAAGGTTCTTATAAGAATAAGATGATTTGGTGCATATTTTGAGGAAAAGAAGACTAAAATCCGATGATTTGGATGATCGATTTACTGAACATTTTCGGGCAGTAATTGATAATGCTACAACTCTTACAATGTATAATGAGAAAAAAAAATCGATCTGTGTTATTAAAAAAAATTTAGCAAAAGATTATGAAATAGAAGTAGATGCCTCAGAAGCACCTATTTTAAATAAATTACTTAAAGAACCCGAACCATATGAAAGTTCAATAGCAGATGTAAAAATTTTAGAAAAAGAGATTTTCCCACTAAATGATGCCTTCAAAAATGTTTTTGGTTCAGAAGACGAACTAAAATTACATACTATTAAACTAGCTGTAGGAGGGAGTCAAACGGATTATGTTACGATTCGTGAGAATGATCTTAAGAAGTTCGATGTCAATCCAACCCTCAGTGGTTTAAGTGATTTTATTGAACAAAACAGTGAGAGCATAATTGGTTTCTTGGATTGTGAATATATTAGTGAAGAAGGCAATATTGTTTACTTGAACTGTGGTAAGAAAAATGTTACTGACAATATTTACTCGCTAAATATTAAAATTTTGGCTTCAATGCAACAAAGAGGTTTTTTCTTACAACAGGAGCATAAATGGTATGGTTTGCAACTTTATATTACCTTAGAAATGAAAAGATCCAACGATGATAAGTTATTAGAATTTCTAAAAGAATTGGATATCGATTGGGAATTAATTTTTTTCAGAAGAAGGCTCGCAATCCATGATTGGACAGAAATTGAGTGTGAAAAAGATTCTGAAAGCTTAAAAAAATATTTACGAGCAAAACATGAAACACTGAATTTTTTTGATATAAATAATATTATTAGAGTAATTGTTCAAAATCAATTACCTTTCAAGGTCGCTGATAAAATGGCATCTCTCTTACATAAAATGAAACTTGAAAGGGTTTATCAAATCCAAGATAAAAATTATGATTATTTAGATGATAAAAGCCAGACATATGATTCAATGCAAAATAATCTTCAATCAAATTATCGAGATAAATCAAATTCGGTTAATGGATATACACTCACATTAAAAAAGGCAGAGATTGCTGCTGCTGCTAATATTGCATGTGCTTATTTAGGAATTCAAAAAAATATTGAATTTGATAAAGATATTTCCATGACAGATATTTTAAAATATCAAGAAGAGTTAACCAATTTCTAAAAAATTAAAAAAATTTGAGATTATACTTCCTAAAGTTTATAGGATTCTTTTAAGAGTTGGTGATTTACTTCTCCTACTGTTATGCTCCTTCCAGTTTTGATATTATTAATAGTGTATTTAGCAGGAGCAAATAGACCGGGATCTATTTTGTAAAAATCATATTCCGCTGCTTTAAATGTCTCAAGAAATGGTTTTCCATAACTAGAGGACGTATTAGCGGGTGCCTTTTTCAATAATTCAAATAATTCTGCTTCTTTTTCTTTTTCAACTTCGATAGTATAATAGGTTAACCCTGCGGCACTAATTGAATCATTAGTCCTTCCCATTGCTCCTAAATCATCTTTAGCTATGGGTGCAATTGTTGTAGTACCGAATCCATCTCGCAAAACTTCTAATGGGAAATGAATTTCATGAAGTTTATGTATTCCAGTTTCTACTATTCTTGCAGCAACTTGAATAGAACCAGTCAAACAAGCGGTAGGAGCATAAATAGCATAAGTATTACTTACATTTACTCCGCATTTATTAGAAACTATTTCCATTACTTCTTCATTAGGGAGCTTATCTGTTTCAAACACTATAACAGCACAATCAGAATCATCAAGATAATTAATTTCCTCAAATAGTTTTTCTGTTTTACCCTTAGCTCTCGCTGGTCCGGAACCTAATGACTGAAAGATAACTTTTTTCTTTATTACACCATCCTTTTCGACTTCTTTTTTTAGTTTAACACTCCAACCGGCCAATTGAGAAGCCATACAGGAGAGAATCGGTTCTGAAGTATAAACATTTACACTTGGAATATAATGACCATCTAAATTATAATGACTAAAATCAACTGTACCTAAACCCCCCATACAAATTTCTCCTACCAGTTTTCCTCCTTTCCATGTTGCATTTGTCATATTAATTACATGTGCTCCATTTTCAAGAGTATGGACATCTGCCTTAAGTAATTCTTTGTTTTGAATTATTTCTTGAACTAATTTTAAAGCTAATTCATTAATTTTTACATGATGCAAATTAATCACTTTTTTTCAATTGAGTATTTATTAATTTTTTCTTATTTTATTATATTAGATTTAGTTTTCAATTTAAAATTTTATAATAATTATGGGTAATGTAGAGACTTCTGAAGAACTATATATTGCTTTAAAAGAAGCAAAAGATTACTTTCTTAATTCCATAAGCCATTCTAGTTTAATGGTTCATATATATACACATTTAGATGCAGACGGATTGTCATCAGGAGCTATCATTGGAAAAACATTGTTTAGAGAACGAATACCATTTCGAATCAGAATATTAAAGCAATTAGAGAAAGAGCAAATAATTAGAATTAAACAAGAACTTGAATCAGATGAGTATTTTGTAATTTTAACTGATTTTGGAAGTGGTCAATATTTAGAAATAATAAATCAAAAAGAAGATATTGGAGAAATGCGTAACCTGCTAATTATTGACCATCATCTACCTCAAAATGTGGATAACATGGATGATTCACAAGTCTTAGAAATTAAAAACGATTCAAAACCTTGGCATATTAACCCATATTTTTATGGTATTAATGGGAGTAACGAAGTTTCGGCCGCAGGTTTAACCTATTTATTTTCTAAAACATTAAATCAAAAAAATATCGATCTTGCCTACATCGCATTGGTTGGCGCTATGGGGGACATTCAGAACCAAGCGCCTAATCATGCCTTTTTTGGGTTGAATGTTCGAATTTTGGAGGATGCAATTAATACAAATCAAGTTGAGGTAATTGATGATTTAATGTTTTCTCCAATAAAACCCTTGAATGAAGCTATTGCATATTCAAATGAGTTAAATTTACCAGGAATTAGTGGAAATTCTAGTAAGAGCTTGATTTTTCTAAAAAAAATTGGAATTTTAATGGAAAAGTCTAATGGGGAGATAAGAACACTAAATGATTTAGACAAAAATGAAAAAAGAAAGATATCCTCAGCAATTATAGAATATGCATTAAAGTATCAAATTGAACCTGAAGAGATTATCCAAAACTTAGTTATTAAAAGATATATATTGAAGAATGAGACATCAGGATCGGAATTACATGAATTACATGAATTTTCAAATTTATTAAATTCTTGTGGAAGAAGCGATAATGGATCGTTAGGGATCGCGATTGCAATGGGAGATAGGAAAGAAGCGTATCAAAAAGCTCAAAATCAGTTGCAAGAGTATAAGAAAACAATAATGAACTTTATGCATTGGATACAAGAAGGTGATAAAATAAAGGAGTTAGAAAACATACAATTCTTTTTTGGAGAAGGTAGAATTCCAGATACCATGATCGGAACAATCGCTTCTATGTTAATATTTGATAAAGGGGAAATAATTAATAAAAATAAACCTGTTTTAGGATGTGCTAAAAGAGAAAAGGAGGGAGTATTTAAAATATCAGCTAGAGCTGATAAAAAAATTGTAGAAAAAGGAGTCAATTTATCCGAAGCAATTAGAAAAGCCTTAGAAAAATCAAATTTAGATATTTTAGGCGGCGGGCATCCTCCCGCTGCGGGGACAAAAGTACCAATAGATAAAATTGATGCTTTTCTACAAAATTTTGACGAGGTAATTAAGAAGCAAAATAAAATTTAAAGAATGTAGGATTCTCCAATTTCAGGAGCCACAGCGTTATATTCCTTTTTATTTAAATTACCAGCTAATGAATTCACTGATTTTTCTTCTCCGTGTACACAAAATACATAACGAGAAGAATTTGAAAAAGCTATATCATCAATATACTTATATAAATGAGTCTTATCAGAATGACTTGAAAAATCAAAATAATCCACATCGCATTTAGCTTTTAAATCATTTAGATCTCTATCCATAAAATTAGTGTAGAGTTTTTCTTCATAATCGAATATTCCCTCATCTAAAAGTTTTCGACCAGGATTTCCTTCTACTTGATAACCAACAAAATATATAGCAGAATTCGAATTTTTTATTATAGAGGATACATAATCTATAGCAGCTCCACCTTTCAGCATACCTGAAGGTGAAATAATAATTCCCCTCGCATTTTGAATAATTGCTCTTCTATTTCTGCTTTTTACAAAATTTACTCTCTTAATAGATTTCTTGAGATGATTATAATTTCTAAATTCTTTCGGAAAATTTAAATAAGTATTTGAAATCTTTCTTGCTAAACCATCGATATATATTGGAATATCTACATCGTATTTATTAAGGATTAAAAGGATTTCTTGAGATCTGGCTACTCCAAAAGCGGGAATTAGCACTCGTCCCCCATTTTCTATTATTGTAAGAACTTTATCTATAAATTGTTTTTCTAATTGTTCCCTAGGGGTGTGTTCTTTTGTTGCATATGTAGATTCTGTGATTAAAGCATCAATTTCTGGTATATCTATGGAATTTGCTGGATAAACTAAATTTGTTTTTTGAGAATTTATATCACCAGTATACAATATTGATTTATTATCCACCTCAAGTAATATTGAAACACTGCCGGGAATATGTCCAGCATCGTAGAAAGTTATGAATATATCCTTAGAAATTTTAATTTTCTCTCCAACCTTCAAAAATTGGGCATTACGTCTCCATTGATCTAAGTCTTTAGGCCCAAATGGATAAGGATACTTTGAAATTTTAATCATATCTTTTAATAGTATTTCTGAAATTCTAAGTGTTAATGGATTTGTAAAGAAGGGAATGTTCAAGTCTTTATATAAATAGGGCATTGCTCCACAGTGATCGACGTGGCAATGGGAAAGAGCTAAAGCTTTAAGATTATTTAAGTCAGTATCTAACGGGAGACGATCTTCTTCACTAAATCTTACACCATAATCTAAGATTACCTTCTGATCGGATTTTGATTCAATTAAAACTGCTGATCTCCCAACTTCTCTTGTAGCACCAAGAAATGTAATTTTTACCAATTGATTTTATTCCATATAATTAATTTTCTTAGATTGTTAAAACAATGAAAAAATATCAATCTTATTAATTTAGAAAAATTAAGAAAAAGCATATGGGGAAATTTACTTAAGCTTGTCGATTGTACGAATTAGCAATTTTATTACATTATCAACATTTTTTCCAAATATTTCCAGGATTTCTTTCCAAGTCACTGGAGCTTCATCTTCTTTCCAGCAGTCGTAATCTGTAGACATTGCAATAGCAGCATAAGGTAATCCTGCCTCATTAGCTAATGCTGCTTCAGGTGCTATACTCATATTAATGACATCTGCGCCCCAACTTCTGAACATACGAGATTCTGCTCTAGTTGAAAATCGAGGTCCTTCAATAGTAACGACTGTTCCTCTTTCATGATGAGGAATATTTAACTCTTTAGCAGCTTTAATTACTAAAGTTCTCAGTTCTTCTGAAAATGGATCAGCCATAGGAGTGTGCTTCATATCTCCCGGTTCAAATTCTTCGTAAAATGATACTTTTCTTAACCTAGTAAAGTCAATAAATTGGTCTAAAATTACAAAATGTCCTCTTTCAATTTTTTCTCTTAGACTACCACAAGCAGTAGTGACTAAAATATGTGTACACCCTTGATCTTTAAGAGCTTGTATGTTAGCTCTATTATTAACTTGAGTAGGGGGAATAGTATGCTCTCTTCCATGTCTAGCTAATAAGACAACGTCAATATCATGAATTTTCCCCAATCTTAGGGGAGATGAGGGTTTTCCGTATGAAGTATCAACCTCGATATCTTTTGCGTCTTTTAAAAGATCCGGATTATCTAATCCCGACCCGCCTATTATTCCGAGTTTAACCATAATATTCACTATCCTAATTTTATAAATTATAATAGTTCATGGATTAAAAATCAATTAGGTGTTTATTGATTAATAATCAATATAATTCTTACCTCCAAGTATCAAATTAAATGCTATATAAATCCTTCTTTATCTTAGAGGTGCACAATAATTCAGGAAAGGATTAATTCTTACTCTTTTAATATTGGCTTTCTAGCTGCTGTGACCGCATCTAATCTTCCAATTGGAGTATTCTTTGGAGCAGATTTTAATAATTCGGGATAATTTTGAGCCTCATCATGGATCTTGAACATTATCTGAATGAATTTATCTAAATTAGACTTTGATTCCGTCTCAGTTGGTTCAATCATTAACGCACCATTTACAATTAATGGAAAGTATATAGTTGGTGCATAAAATCCATAATCTAGAATCCTTTTAGCTAAATCTTCAGTTGTAACTCCATTAGGAATCCCTTTATCAGAAAGTACAAATTCATGCTGGCAAATTCGATCGTAGGGAAGAAAATATTTCTCTCTAAGTTTAATTCTCATATAATTAGCATTGAGAACTGATACCTTACCAATATTTCGTAACCCTCGTTCTCCCAAAGCTAGGATGTATGCATATGCCCTTAATATTACTCCAAAATTACCCCAAAAAGCTTTAATTCTTCCAATCGAATCTGAGTTTTTCTCTTTGCATATAATTCCTTCTTTTTTTGTGAAAAGACAAGGTTCTGGAAGGAAAGGTATGAGTTTTTCTATAACTCCCACTGGACCTGATCCCGGACCGCCTCCCCCATGTGGTGTTGAAAATGTTTTATGAAGATTCAAATGTATGATATCAAAACCCATATCTCTTGGTCGGGAAATTCCTAATATTGGATTAAGATTTGCACCATCGTAATAACATAATCCTCCATAAGTATGGATAATATTTGTAATTTCTAATATATTTCTGTCAAATAAACCAAGGGTATTTGGATTTGTTAGCATTATACCGGCAACATCTCCTTGTTTCATCGCAAATTCTAATTGATCAAGTGGAACTTCTCCACTTTCATTAGATTGGAGCTCAATTATTGAAAATCCCGCCATTTTAGCCGATGCTGGATTTGTACCATGTGCAGAATCAGGTATGATAATCTTATTCTTCATTGGGTCATATTTTTCAAAATACTTTTTCATTAAAAGTAATCCAGTTAGTTCACCATGAGCACCTGCTGCTGGTTGTAATGTAAACCCATCCATTCCCGTGATTTCACAGAGAAGAGTAGATAATTCTACGATTATTTCGAGAGCTCCTTGGTTCTCATCTTGTAGAGGGTGAATGTTCGAGAAATGAGGGAGTCTGGCCACGACTTCATTTATTTTTGGATTGTATTTCATTGTACAAGACCCTAATGGATACATACCTGTATCAACTCCATAATTATTATTACTCAATTGAACAAAGTGTCGAACTATCTCGACCTCAGGGACGTTTGGAATAACTAGATCTTTCCGTAATAATTTTTCGGGAATAATTTCCTTTAAATCAATATTCTCGATATCCAGTTTTGGAATAAAATTCGTATTTGATTTATTAACCTCCTTAGTAAATATCAAATTTTGAATCATCCCGTTGTTACCTCACTCACAATTTTAGCTATATTTATAAATTTTTCTAGTGATTCTCTTGAATTAGATTCAGTAACACATACTAATGCAGTATTGACCATATTAGGAAAATAATGCGATATATCAAGAGGTGGTAATAAATCATTTTTTTTACATTCTATAAGTAAATTCTTAAGGTTTGGAACTTCAATCATAAATTCATTGTAAGTTGGTCTTTGGTTTAAAATTTTGAATCCTTTAATTTTAACTAATGCCTTTTTTAAATAATCACTCTTTTGGACATTTTGTGTAGCAATTTCCTTTAATCCCGTTTTTCCAACAGATAATAAGTAGACTAATGCAGATAAAGCACATAATGCCTGATTTGTACATATATTAGAACTCGCTTTTTCTCTCCTAATATGTTGTTCTCTTGCTTGAAGAGTTAATAAAAAGCCTTCTTGTTCACCAAATAGCTCTTTTGTCTTTCCTACTAAACGTCCAGGCATTTTTCTTAAAAATTTTTCTTTTGCTGTGAAGATTCCTAATCCAGGACCTCCAAAATTAGGAGAAATCCCAAATGATTGTCCTTCCGCTACAAAAATATCTACATCAGTAGCTCCTGGGGGATTTAAAATTCCTAAACAAGATGGATCAGTCATTACTTGAACAATTAAGCATTTCGGGTTTAAATTCCTAACTTTTCTTGAAAATAAAGACATATCTATGATATCCCCAAAAAAATTAGGACTCTGAATTAAAACTGAAGATATATCTTCATTAATTTCGTTATATAAGTCCTCCTCTTTAATAATCTTCACGTTAATTCCTTGTCCCCAACAATAAGTCTTCACTACATCAATATATTCGGGATGAATTCCTTCTATCAATAGAATTGTACTTTTATTTGTGATGATAGTGGACATTATAGCAGCTTCCGCCAAAGCTGTCGATCCATCATACATGCTCGCATTTGATATGTCCATTTGTGTCAATCTAGAAATTATTGTCTGATACTCATACATAGCTTGTAAGTATCCTTGACTTGCTTCCGCTTGGTAAGGGGTATAGGATGTATAAAATTCCGATCGGCTTATTACAAAATCCACAGTAGAGGGAATGTAATGGTAATAGCAACCTGCTCCTAAAAATGATGAAGAATATAACTTGTTTTTTTTAGAAATATCCGAAATTTTTTTTAGGAGATTTGGTTCTGACATCGCTTCTGGAAGGTCAAACTCGGTGTTCAATAACTTCTTAGGTATATCTTTAAATAGGTCCAATATATCATTGATTCCCAAATCTTTTAACATATCTGCAATCGTATCATCATCATGAGGTATGAAATCCATTTTTTTTGCACCAATATTCAATTCGAAATTTTTAAAAAATAGGAAAAAAAATTATTTTTCTTCAGATTCAATCAATATCTTATAGTCATTATAGGATAAAAGGTCATTCAATTCATCCGTGTGTGAAATTTTAACCTTAATGATCCAACCCTCTCCATAAGGGGATGTATTTATGATTTCAGGAGAATCAATTAAATTTTGATTTACTTCCACAATTTCTCCAGATAAAGGCATTATCAAATCACCTACAGCTTTCACCGATTCGATCTCAGCAGCATTGCTGCCTTTCTCAAGCACCAATCCTGTATCAGGTAATTCTACGAAGACTATATCTCCTAATTGGTGTTGTGCATAATCGCTTATGCCTATAGTTGTTAATGTTTCTTCTATTTTAACCCATTCATGGGTGGAGGTATATTTTAAATCATCTCTTAATTCATATTCCAATGCATTCACATCCTTCAGTTTCTCTAAATGTTTCGAAAAAATGGTGTAGGCACTACTAACCCTTTTAAAAGTCTGTTTCTAATTTCAATCTCGATTTGAGTATCTATTTTACTATATTGAATATCTATTAATCCAAGGCCAATAGTTTTTTGAAGCGTTGGAGAATAACCTCCTGAGGTCACATATCCAATCTCCTCACCGTCTTTAGAAATTTTACAATTATCTCTTATAATACCTCTCTCAACAAGATTCAACCCAACTATTATTCTATCAGTTCCGTGTTCTTTTTGATCCATTAGAACTTCTTTTCCGATATAATCGACTCCTTCTTTTGGTTTAACTAACCAAAATAAACCTGCTTCCACGGGTGTAATCTTATTATTTATTTCATGTCCATAAAGTGAATAGCATGCTTCTAATCTTAAAGAATCTCTGGCACCTAAGCCAGCTGGAGTTGCTCCTAGATCCATCAAAATTCTCCAAACATCATTAACATATTGATTTTCCATTGAAATTTCAAATCCTTTCTCTCCAGTATATCCTGTTCGAGCAATAAATATAGGAATGTCTTTTAATTTACAATGTCTAAAATAAAATCTATTGATCTCTGCCAGCTTAACATTTACAAGAGGCTGTAGAAGTTCATCAGTATTTGGCCCTTGAAAGGCTATTCTTGATCTCTCATTAGACAAATTGGTGACTTTTACATCACTTTTGCCAATATGGTTATTTAACCAATCAAGGTCCTTTTGTCTATTACTTGCATTCACTATCATTCGAAATTTTTCACTATTTTCCTCATAATAAACCAAATCATCTACAACTGTTCCATTTTCATTGCACATGCAAGAATATTGACCTTTAGTAGGTTCTAGTAAATTTAAATCATTTATCATTACATATTGGAGAAAAGGAAATACATCTTTCCCCTCCAGTAAAAATTCACCCATATGGGAAATATCAAAAATCCCAGCATTCGATCTTACGGCATTATGTTCACTAATAATTCCTTCATATTGAACAGGCATAATAAACCCAGCGAACTCCACCATTCTTGCCCCTAATTCTACGTGAGTGTTATAGAGAGGCGTTTTCTTTGCTTCTGAAATTATATCTACACCATAATTGTAAATAATATAATATTGAGAAAATAAAGTTCTGTGAATTATTTAAATTTTAAGTCTACCGTTTAATAAGGATGTATTGGGAAAAAAATGGGCGTTAAAGGAAAAATCAAGAAAAAATTGAGTGAGATTTACTCCTCAACTTCGATCGGGATCAAACTTAAAAAGTCATATCCTTCTAACTTTTTTCTTCCATGAAGACTACCTGTTAATTCGATAATAAATGCAATCCCTTCAACTATCCCTCCTGCTTTTTCTATCAGATTACAAGCTGCTTTTGCTGTTCCTCCAGTTGCTAACAAATCGTCAAAGAGAAGGACTTTCTCTCCTTCCTCAATTGCATCGATATGCATTTCTATTTTGTCAGTTCCATATTCTAGTTTATATTCTTCACTAAAGGTTTTATAGGGCAATTTTCCAGGCTTCCGAATCAATATAAAGCCAGCCCCTAATTGATACGCGATTATACCCCCCCAAACATATCCACGGGCCTCAATTGCTGCTACTTTAGTTATCCCTTTATTCTTAAAATGGTCTATAATACGATCACATGATTCTTTAAAAGCATCTGGATCTTTCGCTAATGTTGTAATATCTTTGAACTGAATACCTTCAATTGGAAAATTAGGGACATTTCGAATGTATTCTTCCAAATTCATTTTTTTCAAATCTAATCATTATATTGTAAAAATTATTTTATGGTAATTAAAGATTATATTTAATTGAATCGTCAATTGATAAAGAAACTAAAGGAATTTAAATATTAAATATCTTATATGAAATTCGAGTTATTTTTAGAAAAAATTAAATAAGCCTTCAATTATAAAAAATATATATATTAGTAAATGACTTTATACCAAAATCTACATTTTAAAAGATACGTTATTCGTCGATAAAAGGTGAAGAATTTTTAAAATATTATTGTTCGGACCAGCAAATGCGGGAAAGACCAGTCTAATGAGAACCACATGCCTGGGATATAATTTTATGAAAGTTTTAAATCTCAAACCAACTAAAAGTATCTCAAGAGAGAACTTCATATTTCGAGGTATTATGGAATTAAACGTGTGGGATGCAGGCGGACAAGAGCATTACATGGAAAAATATTTTTCTGAATCTCACAGAGAATTGGTTTTTTCAGAGGTTACTACTGCAATATTTATGGCTGATTCTGCTGTCATCGAGGAACGAGTAAAAGAAATATTTGATAAATTTTTAACATACATTTTTGAATTTAGTCCCCAGATCAATAAGGTCTATGTTTTATTGAATAAAATTGATTTACAGAATTCGCAAGAGGATAAGCTTTATGACCTTTTAGTTAAAGAATTGTCAAGCGAACTTAAAAGTAAGATTGCATTTACTCCCGTATCTGTAAAAGAAGGAAGCGCTCAGCACCGCCTTATTGAAGTGTTAGATTTTGAGATTCAACAGAATACATTAGCACTTCAGCGACTTGGCAAAATAAGACATTTACTTGACGAACTTAAAGTTAACACATTATCCGAATATCTATTATTTAATCAACCTGATGGATTAATGATTGCTTCAACTTTAGGCAAGTTTGAAAGTAAACCATTGCAGTTTATGAAATTTGAAATCGGTACTTTGGATTCTAATATTTATCAAATATATACAAAAATAATGGAATTATTAAATTCAGATATATCTCCCCTAGAGCTATCGACTGTTATATATGAAAGCGGAGAAAGTTATGTATTAGTAAAAGAAGTCAGCAATGGTACTGTTTTAATGGCGGTTACGAAAAGTAAAAATCAAGAAGCATTTGCTAATGTCATTAAAACTCTTAATGGTAAAGAATATGATAAATTAAAGCAATATATAGAAACCAAATAAACATAAATATTCTTGAAATCTGGGAAAAAAATAAAAAATTAACAATAATGATTTTATTAAGCTTCTTTTTCATGAAGCTTAGTTTTTGTTAGAAGATGTTGTTTCGCATGATGAGGTCTTCTTATCACTGTGTCATTCGATTTCTCTATTTCTCTAGCTTGATCACCCATTAAAGCTGCTGTTCGCATCATTTCATGAGCTGCTGCTAATAATGGCATGTATTCTTCTCTTTCTTTCAATACAAAACAAGCTCTAGATGTTACTTTTGATACTGATGATGCTAATTCAAATGCAGCTATAGCTTTTGCTTCAGCATAAGGATTAGTGAATTTTGCAGCTTGTACTGCCCTTGATGCATCGATTATAATTTGTGGTAATATTGGTTTTTTACCCTCTAACATATCCATAATTACTTTATTTAATTCCTGAGCAATCACTTGAAGAGAACCTGAAATCGCCAAAACTTTTAAAAGATCTGAGTTAAAGCAACTCATCTCGATAGGATCTAAAAATGGCCTTCTAGCACCAATCATACTATCGCAATTTACCAGAATATATCCCATGTTCTTTTCTTTAATCTCATCAACAGCTTTCTTAGCGGGAGCATCCGAAATAACAATAGTTGGAATGTTAGCCTCCTTTGCCATTTCTCTAGCTGCCATTGGCCCTTTTAGAGCAGCATTAGGACTTGACATAAGGATCAATTCTGGTTCAAATTCTAATAATTTTTTCATTGTTTCAATGCATTCTTCTGGGGGATGCATTTTTGCTCCAGAAGTTACTTCTCTAACATTTATTCTGGTAGATTCGGCTCTTTCATCCATTAGAAATGCCAAAAGTAACGAAGATCCAATTGTACCGTTTTTTAGAATACCAATATTTAATATTTTATTTTCAGACATTTTTTTCAACTTTCATTTGTAATTTTGAACAATTTATTATTATTTTTCATGGTTTAAAAATAATGAATTAAATGAACCATATAGATTTTAATCTTTATTTTGTTAGAAATTAGTGCTTAAAATTTTATATATTATTGAAATCTATAAGTATTACAGAAATAATAGTTAAAAATTATAAGGAGTTGAAAAAGTAATTGGAATTGAATGGAGTCGAGATCGAAGATACTTTTTGTGAAGCTTTTGGAGCGGTTTTTACTCGAATATTAGTTACGGCAATGAATGAAAAGTGGGCTAATATTGCTGCTAATGTAGCTTCAGGATATGGAACATCCACCATTCATTGTGATGCTGAGGCAGGTATTGATTTACTGGTTCCACCAGAGCAAACCCCAGATAACCGTCCTGGAGCCATATTAATGTTTTTTAAAACCAAGAAAGATAAGATGGATGCTGTGTTATTAAATAGAGTAGGACAATGTATTCTCACTTGCCCAACGACAGCATGTTTTGATGCATTAGATGGATCTTTAAACGCTGAAAAAGAATTTGAAATTAAAACAGGATATAAATTAAAGTTTTTTGGAGACAAATTCGAAGAAAAAGAAGAAAAATATCAATTTGAATCGTGGAGAATTCCAGTGATGGATGGAGAATTTCTTGTTCAAAGTACATTTAAAGTTGGTAAGGGAATTGCGGGAGGGAATTTTCTAATAGTTGCACAAAATCAAGAGGCCGGATTGGAAAGTGCGGAAGCTGCAATTGAAGCAATTAAAGGAATAGGAAATGTGATTGCTCCATTTCCAGGTGGGATTGCGAGATCTGGTAGTAAAGTTGGTTCAAATTATTCATTCCTCAATGCCTCAACAAACGATCCCTTATGCCCAACGCTTAGAACAAAGATAGAAAATTCTCAATTGAAAGAAGGAGACAATTGTGTCTATGAAGTTATTCTTGATGGAGCCACAGAGGATTCAATAAGAGAGGCAATGAAAGTAGGAATTCATGCTGCGGTAAAAGTTGATGGTATTAATAGAATTAGCGCAGGTAATTATGGTGGAAAATTAGGCAAATTTCAATATAGGTTACTGGATATAATCTAAATTATTATACTTAATATTTTTATTCTATATTTTTTACTTTTTAAAGATACTCTATTAAAGAAAAAAGTAATTTGAAAAAGGTTAAGCTAATTTTCTTTTGATTTTTCTCTGTGGCTCAGTGATTTCTTTTTCAGGTTCTTCAGTTTTGGTTGGAATCTCCTTTTCTTCAACTTTTTCGCTTGATTTTTCTTTTTTACGCTTCTTTTTCGAAGGAACCTTTTTCTTTGAAGCACCTTTCTGAGATTGAGTTGAACTTGTTTTTATAATTTTATAAGATATTGCAACTCCTATTAATGCTCCCAAGCCTAAACCCACGAATAATGTTATCCAAGATAAAATTCCAGAGAGTTCATCAGGTATGATCCTGATTTCTTTCGGTCCCGCTCCATAATTTGATGTAAGATGAGTAGTAGCTCCGTTTGAATCAGTAGTAGAAAGATATACATACCAGACCCCCGATACTAGATCTTCTGATCTAATAACGAGTTCAGCACCATTGGTATATTTGATTGAAAGATTATACCAATTATTATCTTCATTTAAAAGAGACACAGTAACATATTTTGGATAAGTATCTTCTATATCTGAGACATTAAATGTGAAAATTAAAGCATCCCCGTATTTAATGACAACTTGCTCTTGCGTCGTTAAGCCATTAATCCAATAACCGTTGATTTCTGGATAATTATTTGTTATATTCAACGTTTTAGTATAAATTCCAACTCCCACATAAGAATCATCTGCTTCCAATCGAGCTCGATAAAGCCCTATAGGTTGATTTTTAGCTATTTCAAAAGTTCCACTAAAAGTCCAGTCACCATTATTATCTAAAATTATGGGAGATAATTCTTCTCCGAGTGAATTAATTAATTTCAATGTAACAGTAATGTTTTCTGGAATAGTAAGAGGATCATTATCAGTTACATTTAAACTAACTTGACATTCTTCTACTCTTTTTAAGGTACTATGAGAAAAAACTACAGAAGATTCAATTATTTCTGGTACGGAATTATTTACTTTAAATGGAATATATGTAGCTGCAATTTTATCACTTAATGTGTCTGACATATTTACTTTTACATAGTAAATGTGATCGGGAATTGTAAAACTTTCATTAATATTAAAATAGAAATGAGAGATATTGATGCCTAAATCAAAAAGATTCCTATAAAATAATGTGTTTTCAGTATTGTTATCGACTATCGTTACTTTCCATTCAAGATCATGACTCCCAAAATCATTTACAATTATTTCCCCATATACTTGTTCATTTCTAGCATATTCATACTTTTCTACATTAGCTAAGTAATTAGACATTATGGTAATATTAGTTTTAGTCGTTTGAGAATTTAATTGAACATTTAATTCATCCATTATTTTAAAACTAACTTTATGAAATCCTAAAGGAAAATTGTACTCGGGGGTATAAATAAACGTAAAATTATCATTCCCAACTTCTCTTTCCATTTGATATTCTCTGACCGAATTATCATCTATCTCAATTTGCATGATAGTTTTATTCACATCAACAAAATCTGAAGTGTTTACCTCAAACTTTACACTTTCAAAAAGTCGATAAGCTGAGGAGGCATTTTGCCAAATCTTTGAATAATTTAAGCTCATTTCATTATCAGCAATCCTCAATTTATCATTTATAACTGGATTTTCATCATATTGTGCATAATTTTGGTTTACATTATACTTAATCGTCAAAAAAGTTATAGTAAATGATAAACAGATTAAAAATATCCCAATATATTTGATTTTTGTCATATTTCTTTCACCTTCTTAATTGATTATGTTTTAATTCTTTATTTTTATAGTAAAGCATTATCCCTATTGCGATTGCAACTGGCAATACATAAAAAAGGAGAATATTAGTAGGAGATACGTCAATTGAAACGGTGTAATAATATTGAGTAATTATATCTCCAGAATCATCTTTTAGTTGAAAAATGTAGGTTTTATCGAAAAAATCATAAGGAAAAATAGTCGGTACCACCTCTGCTTGGATTCGATTCTCACCAGGTGCCAATCTCCCAGAATGAGTTGATTCCCCGTTTATCGTGATAATGGATAATGAATAAGGTATTGAGCTATCTCTATTGTTCCAAATTATCATTATGAATGATGCCTTTTCACCTTGAGAAACTAATACAGGGAACGCTGCACTTAAAATTTCTAATTCAGGCAAAATTTCAATTTCACTATTTCTTGAATATAAGATTGTATTGCCTTTAGATATTTCAAATTTTACCGTTATTGAATTTTGGATTATATTTTCTTGGCTAATTAATTCATAATATAAGGATCTCTTTTCATTTGGATCAAGATTAATTTCTTGTTTTATATTTTGGATCATTGGTCCACTAAAGCTTATATTGCATGATTGGGTGGTATTGGGTAAAAAGTTAATTAAATTAAACATAACTTGAATTTTATCTCCACTTACAATGCGATTTTTATAGAGAAATTCACTATAATCAATTGAATGACCTATATTGATTGTTTTAGCTAGTTTTAAATAAATTACATCCCCATCCTTAAAAGTAAAACTAATATTCTGCAGCCCAATTGTAGCTCCAAGTTTCGCTTCAAGAGTAAATGAAATATTTGTTAAAATAAACCTTGTAAATTGAACAACCTTAGATTCAGAAATTATATTTGAACCTTCCATTGAAACTGTTAAATTTATATTTTGATTTCGAGTGTTGTTTACTGGTAAAGTTATGTTATATTCCGGTCCTTGATAAATCGTACTTGGTAAGTTTAAAATAGGAAAATCATCTAAACCCGAAATAATATTAAACCGTTTTAATACCTGAGCTGTGGCAAAATAGGTATAGTTCGAATAAATATAAATATAATATCCATCGCCAATAGTGAGTGTTTCATTAATATCATATTCAAATGCCGTTTCAGTACCGGAAATTATTTTTTCTTTAGTATCAAATAAAGTTCCATTAGGATATTTCAATATATATGTGATATCAGCTGATGTAATATTGTAGATCGAGTTAAATATCTTATAACTTCCTGTAGAATAATTATAATATTGCACGGGATTGTTTACAAAATATTTGCTTTCAATATTTAATTTATCTTGATTAAAAATGTAGTTAGGGATTTCCGTTGAAATATTAAAGTTTGCATCCAAAATTGTGTTATTAAAAATCTCAAAAGCCTGAAGATATGATTTAACTAGCTTCAAATTAGAATTTAAGTTTTTAGTATCATTAACAGGGGAATAAATTGACTCTGAATAAGCATTAATATCGAAAAAATCGCTATCAAAGGTTGAATGAAGCTGAAATGCTCTATCATAAAATGTAAAATTTCCAGTTACTTCAAATAATTTCAAACAAGCTAACATCATCAGTGAATTTGCTTTAAGTTCGATTCTATTTCCTCCTGCGAAGGAAGTCGTCCAAGTTCTCTCTCTCCCGTATTGATAGGCTTTATAAGTTGCATCCCAAAGGTTTGCATCAATTTCTTCAAATGTAGAAATTGCTTTTTGTAAAAGCGATCCATTATTTTTTCCTGTTTCTAACCAATAATCAATTAATGTGATGATTCCCAAAGCATTGACATCCAAATATTTAAATTTACTTCCTATTAAATTAGGCGTCCAATCGTTTTTTGCATTATAATAAAATCCTAAATCTTGACCATCCCACATATTGAGTAAAAGTGTCTCCATCGTGGTATTTGCTAACCAGTAAGCTCTATCCTTAATTTCAGGGTTTATACTTAATCTTTCATATAAGTTCCTGATTTGCAAATTAGTGAGTATTGCATAAAGATTACTTTTTGTGAATTTGTTTTCAGAGAAATCTGTTGTGTTATACTGAGCAAATCCATTATTAGTTGAATCCCAAAATTGTGATGAGTTAATTAAATTAAACATTTCGTTTATTGAATCCTTTGGATAAACTCCATCTTGATTAATCGCAGTAATTTCAGTACCAATATTTTCAACTAACAATGTAATAGCCATCAAGTTATCTATAAGAGATCTCCTGTCATTAGTTATAAGCCCAGTTGAATTATCTACGGATGTTATAAAGCCATAATTGAATTCTCCTTTGTCATACCAAAAATTACTGTCCTTTAATGCTAAGTAATTCGAAAAAGTCTGTTCAGCTGTTAGATGATCCCTCATCAACGTGTTATATAACAATATTGTATCAACTGGATAAACATTCTGATTAGTGATCACTCCAGAAGCATTTGATTCCCTAAAATAGGTGTTAACATCCAAATTTAGACCTGTTTTAAATTTATTATTAAAAAATTGTAACATCTCTTGAAAATTAGTTGTGAAAGGATCTTGAAAGATTTCAATTCCGGCTGACGGTTTTAAGGTCATATCAGAATCATTGTCTTGAATTACATTATTAAAAACATTATTATCATTTATATTCGCTTTAAAATGAGAATCAAACAATAAATAAAATGTGCTTGTCATTATACAAATCATAAATAAAAAAGTTATTACAACTCTTAGTTTATTATCTCTTCCATACCTCTTTAAAAGAGGATTAGTAGTCTTATAGATTCTCATTTTAAAACATAAATATCTTATAATTTATTTTTTAAATTCTGATTATTCTTAAAAAAAATTTTCTTCTCTTTAAAATTTTTTTCTGAAATTCACAGTTTTTTAGAGATATCGTAAATGTTTTCATCGAGTTTTTTCGATTATTATTTCTGCAATTTCTGAAATCGCAATTCGCTCTTGTTGCATAGAATCTCTATATCTAATTGTAACTGTATTATCTTCTAATGATTGATAATCAACTGTAATACAGAAAGGAGTGCCCAATTCGTCCTGCCTACGATAAAGTTTCCCGATAGCTCCCTTTTCATCATAAAAAGAATTAATCTTATTATCGGTAAGGGATTTATGAATTTTTATTGCTAGTGAACGAATTTTTTCTTCATTTCTTTTAAGTGGAAATACAGCTACGGTATTTGGAGCTAATCTTGGAGCTAATTGTAATACAATCCTTTTTTGTGTTTTACTACCTTCTTTCGTCTCATCAACATAAAATGCATTTTCTAATAAAGTGTAAATAATTCTATCAGGACCAAATGCAATTTCAAGTATTTGTGGAACTTCTTTTACCTTTGGGTCTTTTCCCATTGCGATTTCGAAATTCGTATTTGAATATTCTCCATGTCGCTTCAGATCATAATTAGTTCTATCGTGAATTCCACAAATTTCAACCCAACCGAATTGATTAGTGCTGATTTCTAAATCCCAAGCATCATCAGCATAATGAGCTCTCTCATCTGGAGAGTGTTGTCTATATCTCATTACTTCATTTGGGAATCCTAAAATTTGCGTTAGATGATAAGATAAAAAAAGGCAATAAGCATAAGCTTCTTTCTTTAACGTTCCCTTACTTAGTGCTTTTTCTAACGAGATCATTTTTGGACTTTCTATCTGTTTTTCTTGTGATTTCCAATCTAATAAAGGTAATTCAACATACTTGACTTCTTTATATTCATCAAAATCCAGTTCCTGCTCCTTTCCAATGAACAGTTGTATCTCAAATTGATCAAAAGCTCTCATTCTTAAAACTTGTTGCCTTGGCGAGATCTCATTTCGGTAAGCTTTTCCATATTGAAATACTTTAACTGGGTATTGCCTTCTTAGATCTTGATCTAAGCGATTAAACAGTAAATAAGTTGTTGTTGCTGTTTCTGGTCTTAGATAAGCTACATCATCAATTCCTAAATTTGTTTTTAACATTAAATTATATTTTTCAACTTTATTAAATTGAGTCTCACATTTTGGACATTTAATTGATTCATTTTTAACCAATTCTTCTATCTTTTCAATAGACATCCCTTCAATCATTTTATTCGGAAACACATCACTGAGATATTTATCAGCTCTAAAAAGTGAACCACAATTTTCACATTTTAATAAAGGATCAATAAATCTTTCTAAATGCCCTGAGGCTTTCCATACTATCTCTGGCATAATCGTGGGGCACTCTACCTCACCAAATCCATAAGATCTTAATTCTCTCCTAAAATTTGTTAGAATTTCATTCTTCAATGCTGTACCAGCTGGTCCAAAACTATAGAAACCTGCCAGTCCACCGTAAATTTCCGGCGATGGACCCCATATAAATCCCCTTCTCTTAAGCAAAGAATTAAAGGTTTCTATCTTATCTTCAATCTTCATGTTCGGAAAAACTCAAATATGTAATTTAAAGAATTATCGATTCTATATGTATTTTCAGAATCTAAATTTAGTTTGGATAAAATAAATTTTTATATACCTAAAAGATAGTATAAGTAATCATAATATTTCGTTTAAATTAGATTTTTACTGCGTTCTCAAAAATTGGTCAATATCATGTTACTTCAAGATTATTTCGAAAATTTCGATATTTGGTCAGCTATCGAATCGGGGTTATATTACATAGTTGTAGGTTATCTCGTTCTTATATTTTTCTACTTTCTTTTAATGAGATATCGTACTTCGAAGAGGTTTTATTGGTTATACTTCTCGTTTCTATTCTTATTTTTAGCTATTGGCAGATTTTTCTTCATTGTGTATTATTTCTATGCCCCAGAATTGGATTTGCCACCACTACAAATTGTTAATATTCTAATGATTTATTATCGTCTCGCAACTTTTTCGACATGGCTTGGAATTGCATGCCTCATGGGAGTATTAGGGATTCTCATATTTCCTCCATTAACTGATGTCCCTGCAGTAAAGGCTAGTGGATTTAAAGGTAACATCCAGATTTTACTAAAAAATAAGTTTGTTAGAATTTCATTAAAATCTTTATTGATTATTATTCCGATACTTATAGCTATCGCTGCTCTTTTTCTACCGGATGCTCTTTTCATGGATCCTAAGTTTGCTGATGATTATGGTGTAGATCCTTCGTTATTTATCACAATCTTTGGATATCCAGTCGGTAGAGCACTTCTAAATTTTGTTCTTTTACCAATATTTGTTGCTATCATACCATTTTTATACATTTATTTGGCAACAAGAACATTTGGAGTGTTAAGACGATCTTACGCTTTAAATGCGATTGGATTTTTGATCTATTTCTTAGGAAGAATTCTTGATGGAATATTTGGTAGTTTAGGATGGGCTCATGTTAGTGCAGTTGCCCCTCCTCTTCTCATTTTATTATCATTGCTCATAATAGTAATCGCGAATAATTATGAGCAATTAAGATAATGACCATTCTTTTTTCTGTTTACAATAAAAATAAATAAAAATTTTAGGAATATATTATTAAAATACAAGCGATGAATTAAATAAAATAATCAGTGAGTGAATCGAAAATTGTCTATTCATGGAAATCAATATGTTCTACCCTTATTTAATGCAACTTCACAAATTCCACCAATAAATGAAAATGATGAGCTGGCTCTTGCATTTTATCTATTATCGAAACAAAAAAAAGAAACAGAAAAGATTTTAAGCTTTTCAAATCTATTGTGGCCCTTTTTAACAATTCAGGGAGTGATTAGTACTCATATTATAATTGATGGTTTATCAGTCTTTTCTAAACAAGGTAAAATCACTAATCCTCCAAGACAGCCCTTAATTGGACATTTACTTAGAAATATAGAAAATCGATCTAAAATAGACCAGTTGACAAAAATTAATGAAATCCTAAGTTATAAAGACATTGACGCTCAAGAAATTGGAGATGGTGAAGAATCTGAATATCAAAAAATTATTATTGAAGGCTTGGTAAATCCTACATTTCTTCAAACTCTTGCTAAATTACTCCCTCTTATAGAATATCGATCTATAAATCAGTTCCAACCTTTAGATTCTAAGTTATCTACAGAAGTAGCTTTAGAAATTGCTGATAAGTACCGTAAGATAATTGAATACTTGAAAGGAAACGCGCTTAGGTGGCAAAATCAGGTTGAATTAATAAGTAAAGAAGTTGATAGGTGGTTAATAGATCTCAATGTTCAACTTAAAGATATTGAAACTCGTTACTCATCACAAATAAATAAAACCAGTCAAGCAATTGATGATACTCAAGTTCGAGAGAAGTTAGATTTAGAGAGAGATAGGATAGATCAATGGAAAGTGGATGAGAAAAAAAAAATCATTGAAAGCATCTCTGTCTTGTTTAAAACTGTAGAAAGACAACTTGAAGAAATGTTAAAGAAAAACAAATTTTACACTCAAAGTGATTCTTTAAAAAGTAGGATTTTTGAAGATGTTTTAACGAACTTTGAAAATCATTTTGCTTTCTTATTAAAAGAAGGAAAAAATTTTATTGAATCAGTAACAAATTTAACTAAAAAGTATGTTGAATTAAAGGAACGTGGTTCAATAATTGATTCCGACGCAATAGAACAGTTAACACGTTTTACGAGTACTTTAGATACGCAATTAAAAGATAGAAATACCCATTTAACTCAATTTGAAATGGAAAAACAAGAAAAAATAGCTGAAATAACCAATTTGAAAAACAAGATTGAAGAATTGTTTAACCAAAGTAAAATTTTTATTAGTACAAAGCAAGGGAAATGTTTACAAGATGCAAAAGATCTTATTAACTGGTCATTGAACGATAATCGAGCAGAAATATTTTCTAGACCAATTCAGTGGATTTATATGCCAATATATGCGATGATCGTGGAAGATCAAGAATCCATGGAAGAAAAAATCAGATTCATTTTCCCTGGAAATATTTCTCAAGACCCAAATAACATATATAGGGAACTCTCCGAAGAAATAATTAACCTTAGAAATCATTTAAATGAATTATTGGAAGATGATATGGCTCTCCGCTCAAATTTTGAATTTTCATGTGAAAATAAAAATTTAATTCGAGAAAAAAATTTCGATAAGAGAATTCAACAAGGAATTTCCATTTTAAGAAATAAATTAATATTAAATGATGATATGGAAAAATTAATTCGCCAAAATCTAAATTTTTAAAATTAAAACCCTTAAATTATGTGTGGTAAGAATATTGATTTGAAAAAATCATTAAATTTAAAAAGAAAGACATTAAGATCACTTTTTTTATATCTTGAAAAGCATAAGGATGCTATAAATACAGAAGTAGATAAAAAAGTATTAGATGGGATGGTCTATATTCAAATGAGACTTCCTGTTGATAAAATCACTGAGCAATTTGAAAAAAATGTAAAAGATAAAGTAGAAGCTAATATATACCAAGCCAACATAAGAGTTGCAAATGAAAAGGATCTAGAAATAGTCAAAGAAATTTATAATAAATCATGGTTAACATCAAATACGCCTTTTAGACCAATAGAAAAAAGTACTCTAAAAACCATTTTTAATGATCCAAACACTACTTTTTTAATTGCTAGAGTATATGGAATTGATGGTGCATTTTTAATCATTGATTTTGAGGGTGATAATAATGAATATGGAGTCATTGCAGGTCTAGGAGTCTTACCCAGATATCAGAGAAAAGGTTTAGGGACCATTTTAGGTTTAGCTGCATGGAGCTATTTGAAAGAAAAAGGAATTAAAGAACTTAGATGTGAAGTTTACAAAGATAACAAAGTTTCCTATAATTTCATAAAAGGCTTACAATTCGAAGAATTTGGAGAAAAAATTTATCGAAAAGAAGATTTTCATATTAATGAACATTAAAATATTTCGAGAATTTATTTAATTAAGAAATTAAAAATAGGTTCCATTTTATGCCAGATTTAAGACCAAGTTTTAAACATAGAGCCATTAGAAGTTTATTTTTAACATTTGATAAAACACAAAAAACAACAGATGATGTCGAAAATGCAATCCTCACCTCTGGAATGAAATATATTCAATTGAAGTTACCCGTTGAAAAGATTACTGAAGAATTTGAAACTCAAATAACAAAAAAAGTTGAAAGGAATATTCTTAAGGCAAAAATACGAGATGCCATCAAAGAAGACCTTGAATCGGTAGCGTACATGTACAATCGTAGCTGGATGACATCTTCTACTCCTTTTAGTCCACTCTCAATTGACACATTAAAGAAAATTTTAGAATATCCTGAAACGAAAATTCTAATTGCGAGGGTATATGGAATTGATGCTGGTTTTATTATTCTTGACTTAGAGGGGTCTAATAATGAATATGGAGTTATTGCGGGCTTAGGAGTGATTCCAAGGTTCCAACGAAAAGGATTAGGAACGGTTTTAGGTATGGCAGCTTGGAATCATTTCAAAGACCTTGGAGTTAAGGAATTGAGATGTGAGGTATATCATGAAAATAAGGTTTCTCACGATTTCATTGTTTCATTAGGTTTTGAAGAATTTGGAGAAAAAGTATACAAGAGTGAAGATTTTCAGCTCGATTAACTTGAGTCGTCCTTCAACATCCTTAATTTTTCCTCAATTAAGTCTAATTTTACTTGATTATGGAGTCTTTTGTAATAAGATTTTGCTTGTTCTAAGTTTTCTAAAGCTTTATTTCGTTTATTTTTTATTAAAAAAATATCACATACTAGTTCTAATTCTTCAGCAGCATTTTGATAATCTTCCAATTCTTCATAAATTTTCAAGGCATTATTATGAGATTTGATTGATTCACTATAATTTTGAAGATATTCCTGATTTATTTTTCCTATTGAAGAGAACATTTCTGCTACTTTTTGGTGGTCTCCAAATTTTTCATAAATCTCTCTTGCAAAATTATAATATTCTATTGCTTTTTGGTCTTCTCCTCTTAATGTATACATATTTCCTATATTCTCTAAAACAATTCCCTCCTTAACATTATCAGTGATTTCAAAGGTTCTCACTGCTTCCAAACTTTTCAAGAGAAAATCCTCTGCTTCCGAGTCATTATTCCATAATAAATTCAATTTTCCTAGATATAGGTAGCATTCCCATTCTAATCTTGCTTTTATGTATATCGATATTTGTGCTCTTACCATGCTTATTAAATCGATAACGTCTATAAAATTCTGATATGATTGCTCGTAATAATTTTTTCCAAAAAGATAATATAATTTTCCACATTTTATTCGAGTTTGAATAATACCGTATATATCTTCGTGTTCTTTGAAAAAAGTAAGATTATTTTTCAAAATTCTTTGAATTCTATCATACTCCTTAAAATTAAATAAAATTTCGACAAGATTGCTGGACGATTTTGCTACTTCATAATCAAGTTTGTGTTGTTCTGATAATTCTAAAGCTTTTTGATATTTATTATATGCTTCCTGTAAGTCTTTGATTAAATAATATACATTCCCTAGATTATTTAATACTTGCACCACTTTTTGAATCTCTCCAAGACGAGTTAAAATTTCAAAAGCCTCATCAAAATGATATATTGCTTGATCAAAGAATCCTCTCTCTTCATATAATAATCCCATTTCATTATGACAAATTGAGATTTTCATAAAATCATCCTCCTCTTGAAAGTTCTTCAAAGCATATTCAAGATTTTTTAAAGAAGCGTCGAAATCTCGTTTTTTAAAATAAATACTCGCTTTTTCTAACAATAAATCTCCAACCTTCTCACCCACTCTTTCTCTTTCAAGAAGGGCTTCTTCAATTTCACGTAATTTTTTTTCTAGTTCCTCATTATGAATAATATCAATGTTAAAGTCAATCTCTTCTTCAAGGGGGTCAGGAATGTAAAAAGAAGTGTTAGAATAAGATTGTGAGAGTTTTTTATTTAAATCTCGATCAATATCAGTGATTAATGGTTTATTGCAATGATGGCAATAACTCCAGTCTTTCTCTATCTCTCGTTTACAATAGGGACAATATATCATTCAAAACAATTTTAGAAGGTTTATAAAATAAATAAGACTTTGCTCATTTAAAATTAATTATGAATGTCTTTCACTTAATTTCTTAAACTTTCTAATTGTTTTTCAATATCATTTTCATTTAAACCAAATGAATTTAGAAGTAATCGAAGTTGTATGATTGCATTATCCATCTTAACTTTTCGCGCTACTTTTAAGGCTCGAAGGTATTGCTTTTTAGATTCATTCATTTTTCCTTGATAAAATAGAGATTCTGCTACATAACTCAATCCCCTTACAATGAATTCAGCAAAATTTGAATCAATTGCTATGTTAGTGCCACTTTTAAAATAATTTAAAGCATTATCATACTCTCCATTCTTTTTTTTAATAATACCTAAATTGAAATTAGTCACGATCATTCCCTTATAATCTTTCAGTTTTGTAAATGCTTCAAGGCTTTTTTGATATAATTGGTATACTACATCCCAATCGTCTAGGTCTTCATAAATTGTGATTAAATTCCCGATACAATCTAAAAAATTATACAAGTCATTATGATCTGAGCAGATGGCAGTACATTTAAAGAAAGTATCAGAAGCTTCTTCTAATCTATTTAACTTAATTAAAGAGTTACCTATACCTTTCAAACAAGTGATTAGTTCCCCAGGTTGATTGAGTTCAGTATAGATTTCTTTGGCATATTCATAATTTTTAATAGATTCTTCATACAATTCACTCTTGAAATAGAGAGTTCCCAATAAACCATATACTGCTGCTTTTCCAAGTCTATCATGTTGTTTTTTAAAATGTTTTAAGCAAATTAATAAATTATCTTTAGATGCCTCAAATTCGTCGTTTTCTATTTGTAGTAGAGCCAAATTGCTTAATTCTTTAATGTATTCTGAATTTTTTCCTATTTTCTCTAAATCATCAAGTCTTTCTTTAGATTGTTTAATTAAATTCAACAGTTCTTCTTTGCTTGATTCTTCATCTTTTTCGATGTAAATAGATTAATCACTTTATTATTAAGAGATTATTTATATTTGTATCAAAGTTAAAAATTATAAAAATTCTCATCTTTTAATAATTAAGTAAATCCTAAGTAATTTTAAAAATGAAAGTTAAAGCAAGATTGTGGAAAAGTCTAGATGAACAAAAAGTTCAATGTAATGTATGTGGTAATCAATGTATAATATTACCAAGTAAGTTGGGAATTTGTCGGACAAGGAAAAACGAAAAGGGAACATTATTCTCATTAATTTATGGCTCTCTGATATCAAGAGGGAGTTTAGATCCAATTGAAAAAAAGCCGCTATATAACTTCTGGCCTGGAGCTATAGCATATTCAATCGCTTCTATTGGATGTTCATTTCGCTGTCAAAATTGTCAGAATTGGTCAATTAGTCAAGCTAATCCTACTGAAGATGGAAAAAATGGTTACTATGAACTTGAAGGATTAGAAGGCAGACAAGTACATTTAATAGAAATGACTCCAGAAAAATTAGTTAACATTGTTAAAAAGAGTCAAGCAAAAACTTTGGCATATACCTATAACGAACCTTTAATTTGGCATGAATGGATTTTAGATACTACTAAACTTCTCAAGAAAGAAGGGATTAAGACAATTTTAGTTACTAATGGATATTCCACTCCAGAAGCATCAAAGGAATTAATTGAAGTAGGGATTGATGCTGCAAACATTGATATAAAATCAATGTCAAACGATTTTTATAAAAAAATATGTGGAGTACCTTCTGTCGAGCCAGTTCTTGAAACTGCAAAATCATTTAAGGAAAATGGAATCCATGTTGAAATTACCAATTTAGTCATTCCTGACCGAAATGATAGTAAAAATGACTTTGAGAGTCTTTCAAAGTGGATTGCTGACAATTTGGGACCAAACACTCCGCTTCATTTCTCAGCTTACCATCCCGATTTTAAAATGCCCTCAATGAAACGTACTCCATTAGAAACTCTCGATCTGGCATATAAAGTTGCTCAAAGTTATGGTTTGCATTATGTTTATGTTGGTAATCTTCCTCATGATAAAGGGAGCAACACTTACTGCCCAAATTGTAATCATTTAATAATTAAAAGAAGTGGTTATAGTTTGTCAAAGCTGGGTATTTCAGATCAAAAAACATGTTCTAATTGTGGGTATGATTTAAGTCAAGATATTATTGGAGAGATTAATTTAAAACATTCTTATAGATTTAACATATTTTAAGGAAAATTCAATCTATGTGGAATCATAATTAACATAGAAATTTAATATTATTAATTCCAATAAAATTCCTAAAGTTTCTTGAGAATCATGATCTAAACTTAACCTAATTTGCGAAAAGTTTATAGAAGTAAATTAAAAAATAAAAAATTTAAAATAATCCAGTTATAGACACACCGACCACTAAAAGAAGGAATCCTTGTATTAGGCAAAATACTGCTACAATCAACGCTAAGGGGGGCCAAGAGATTACTTTCGAAAGTTTCATTAACCCTCCAATATAGAACTTAACTGTCAATGCGATGATAGCAAACACGATTATGAATAATATTATCAGAACTAATCTTGGATCAATAAACACAGCTATTACTTCTACAACTTGTTGAGGTATAGATAAAGAAACGATAACGACGACAACTGCTGCGACTAGTAAACCCAAAACACTTGCAAAAGGCAGATCGTTTACTGGTTTAAGAAATGTTAAAAGTCCCATTATGATTAGAAATATTGAAGTAAATTTACTCGCAGCGTCTTGAGTAACATTAGCATAAGCTACGCTTGGTGGTTGATTCAAAATTAAACCTCCAACACCACTCATAATAGCGAAAATTCCAACAACAAATCCAAGAAAGGTTAAAGCTTTGAGAAATTTAGTGATTTTAAAGTCCCAGTCTTCTACTTTCCTTTCTTTAAATGAGCCTCGTCTTTTTGCTTCATAAAAAGCGTATATGAACCAGATTACCCCTAATAATAATACAAAAAATCCAGCATATTCTGCTAGAGGTCTTAAAAACGATTCTGTAAAATCAAATTGATATATCATTTTTTTTCCTCCAAAATATTTATGGAAATTGGTTATGATAAATATCGTAACCAATATATAATAAATTATGGAAGTCCAATTTTTATAATGTCATGTTATAAAAAAATCAATGCATAATCAACTTTAGACGAAAGACACTGTTTTTTCTACATAATCAATATAGTCTTTAATCTCTTTATTTCGTTTTTCATCATCCCAAGAATATTCTTTAGCCATTAATTCAGAAACAACTAATGCCGCTTGGTAAGCATTATTATGATGAATCCATAATGCCATTTCGGTTCTTCTGCAGAAAACATCAATTAAATGCGGGGTAGGCTCATTTCTTAAAATGTATTGAATTTCTGCTTTAATAAAATAATTTTCATCCAAGATTCTTTTAGCTAATTCGGGTTGATTTTTTATCAATTTCAATAATTCAATCGCTCCTTTCCCATATTGGTGATATAAATGATTTAAAATATCTGGATCTACTTCTATATTTAGAGCATTAATTTTAGAATTCCAATCATCTCTATCAATTGCAATTAAAAACATCTGACGCGAAAAATGTTCATCTCTTTGTATTCCTGAGAACAAATTTCTTTCTACTATCTTCTTAAATAAATCTTCAGCCATCGCTCTCCATTCAGTTAATTTTCCACCCGTAATTGTTAATAATCCATCATCAGAAAAGAAAACTACATGTTTTCTTGAAACTTCACTCTCTGATTTTCCTTTCTGCATAACTAAGGGACGAATTCCAGCATATGTAGATAAAATATTATGATAATCTAATTCTGCATTCGGAAAGTAATATTGTACAGATTGAATTAAATAATCAGCATCCTCTTTTGTACAATAAGGATTTGCTAAATCACCCTTATAATCAGTATCAGTAGTTCCGATAAGGGTATATTTTTCGTCACGAGGTAAAACAAAAAATGCTCTATCATCAGAGATAGATCGTATTATTGTGGCCATATTATTTTTAACATGCTCTTTTTTAAAGGTTAAATGAACCCCTTTTGTTGGTCTGATCAAAGGTTTGGGAATTTCATCAGGATAGTCTTCTAAAAGTTGATCAGTCCATATTCCAGTAGCATTAACAACTAAACTTGCTTGAATATTAAACTTTAGCTCTTTTTCCATATCGATACATTCTATTCCCGTTATTTTGCCATTAGATTTTTTATAATTGATTGCTTTACAATAATTTAATGCATCAGCCCCTCTTACAACAGCTTCCTTGATTGTTTCAATAGTCAACCTAGCATCATCGACATTATTATCCCAATAAACCGCACCTCCTAAATTTCCCTCCCGAATATATTCGGGTTCCATTTCAATTATTTCCTCAGGTTTATACCACTTATACTTTTTATACGTTTTGAAATCAGAATCATTATCACTTAGGAAATCATAAATTTTAACAGCACCGATAATATCCCGTTTTTTGTATTTCCCACCTTCTATATGAACGAATAAAAAGGGGATTGGTCTTATCAAATGAGGGATATGTACTCTCATCCAATTGCGCTCATGAGTAGCCTCTTTTACTAAATCCATATCACCATGTGCAAGATATCTAATTCCTCCGTGAGCTAATTTGGAGCTTCTCGATGATGTGCCTCCAGCAAAGTCTTGCTCATCAATTATAGCTACTTTTAAACCTCTCATTGTTCCTTCTCGAGCAACTCCAGCTCCCGTTATTCCTGCTCCTATGACTAAAATATCATATTTGTTTTTCTGTAGTTGCCTGATTGTACTTTCTCGATGCATATAATTCCAAGTGCCATCAAATAACTTCCTCTCTAAATCCACTTTCGTCATCACCTTTCTAAATGATTTTAATTAAATTAAGATTTCTTAATTTTCAATAGCAATAATTATTCAAGATTTAGCAGTTTATTGAGTATTAAAGGCATGGAATAGATATCATAATAATTATGTTCTATACATTCTTTAACAGGACCAATATAGCGATAGGGGTTTTTGAGATAATTCCTATAACAAAAACCAATTAAATTACTTGGTACGTCGTGATCTCGTTGAAAATCTAAAATTAGTTTTTCCATATCTGTAAGCGTGTAATTATAAAATAATCCTTTAAATTTTCTCCGACAATTATGATATAGGTCAATATGGTGATAAAGTGTATTGAGAGATTCATAAGGCGTGTCATCTTTACTTATCATTGGGTTAGAATCAAAATAATACATAAATCTATTGGCTAAATATGGTATATCAAAAGACTTACCATTGTAAGTGATGAAACATCTAAACCTGGGAAGAATTTCGTTCTTTAGATGTTCACATATAGCTATTTCTTCGCTTATTTCCCTTGCAAATAATATTTTGATATAAAAAGAGGAGTTTTCAAAGTATCCATACCCAAAAATAATTATCGGACTATCATAAAGATCTAATGTTTCAATATCAAGAAATAAAAGCTCGCTTAAATTAAAACAGAAGCTAATGTCAATGTCATAAACATATTGGTTATTTGAAAGTCCTTTAAAGTCTTGGTCCTTGACTAAATCGATTATTTTCTTTGCATATTTTCCATATCTAATAACGTGTCTTAAATCATATAAAGTGTTTATACCCCTCTTTTTAAGGAATGATTCGATTTCTTTTCCTATAAATGGAACTACTTTGAGATTTTTAATTAGGTTCCTTTTTGAGAGAGTTAAATCTATATTTGAAGAGATATTTAAAGGTTTGTGAGTTATTTCCAAGAACTCTCCCATTCTATTTGAAATAATTTGATGACTTGGAAAAAGTTCCTCGAGTGTCTTTCCCTGATACTTTTCAATCAAGGGATTAATATTAAAATTATCACAAACGCGATAGTAATCCATCTTTTAAATAAAAGTATAATCTATATTTAATTATTTGATCGGTAATGAATTATAGTAAAAATGGTTAATAATCAATTCTAGGAATTGTATCTTCCATATTACTTCGAGTTGGTTTGAATTTGAAAAATCTTCTTGATTCACTATCTTCTAGTACATAATTACTTCCCCCACCATGAACCATACAATAAGGATCCATCAATCCGATCAAGTTTGCATACTGTCTTGTGAAGCCCCGCCCACCTAAGGTTCTAAAACAATGAATTGCACTTTCGAATCCTAATTCTGTAGAACTAATTTTAAGCCCCATTGCATTAGCTGCCATCAATTTTGAGCCCGCTAATTCAGGGTGAGCATCTAATTGCCTAACATATTGAATTAATGCTGAGAATAGTAAATTTAGTTCCCTAATTTTAGTAGATATTGGAAAGCGAATCACCTGATATTGATGTAGACGTTTTTCAAACTGTCTTCGTTGAAGAGCGTACGCGTGTGAATAAATTAACTTTTTCATAGTATCGCCAAGGGCTTCTGCACTAATTACTAATCTTTCTTCTGTTAATTGATGAAAAGCTATATCTAATCCATGACCCGCCAATAAATTTTCTTTTGGCAATTCTACTCTATCAAATATTAACCGGCTCACAAATGCATCAGTCATTCCATAGGTTCTAATACGAGTACTCCTGAAATCTTTTAATTGCTGATGTTCGGTATCTACGACTACTGCTGCTAACTGACCATTGTTTAGTCTGCCATACAAAATAATATAATCTGCAATCATGCCATTAGTGATGAATAACTTTTTACCTTTTGCAATGATCTTGTCATCCCTTTCATTAAGTGCAAGCTCCATTCTAAAAATATCTGATCCCGCATTGAACTCAGTCATCGCTGATGCTCCAATTTGACCTTCTTTTGCCACAGGAACTAAAAATCGTTCCTTTTGCATATT
Organism: uncultured archaeon; assembly: GCA_964632315.1. Classification (GTDB taxonomy): domain Archaea; phylum Asgardarchaeota; class Lokiarchaeia; order Sigyniarchaeales; family SOKP01; genus SOKP01. The sequence continues at coordinate 71,355 of CAZWEM010000001.1, read as the reverse complement.
ATTTGCAGCATAATTAACTGGATTGCAATATAATGTTCCTCCTGCTAATCTTCCCATTTCAATACTATAATTTCCTGCAATATATCTCTCACTATATTCACTCCAACGGCCTCCACACAATGCATAAGCGATTAAGGCGTTTCTAGTAATCCGTCCTACCTCATAATCACTTTCGTCAAGAACTGTGGAATAATATCCATTATCCGAAAGTTTTTTCATTATTGCTATTACAATATCTTTTTTCTTATCTTGAGTTGGTTCTTCAACCAAATAATTAAGTTCTTCAAGTTTTCTCAGCTCAACATCGAGTTGTTTTTCGATGAAATCGTATAGTTCCGCTAAAAACTCTTTTTCTTTTGCATTTAATACGGGATTATTCAGCAAGTCTAATTCAGGCACGTATTTCGAGATACGGATCTTACTGAATTCAGCAATTCTAGTGTCCATAATATATGATACTTTTTGTTAGCATAATAAATTTTTCAGAAAGAAGTTTTTGTAGGATTTTATTCCCACCAATTTCTTAATGTTTTATATAGCCATAGAATCTTCCTTGTAGAGATTTTTTTCTCTCCATTCAATAGGAGCATTAATATGTGAGATAATTTTAATATTTATTGGCTTTAATCTTTCTTCTGTTATTTTTTTAATCAATTTTCTTCCTTCTAATATCAAATTATTAAAGCTGTAAATATTTTTGAGGTACAAATCTGTAAAAATTTTTAAGATTTCTCGGTTTATGGATTCCACAACTACATAATCATAATTAATTAGGCACTGTTTTAATTTTAGATTAAGAGCTTCTAACACAGTGATATCTTTACCATTTATAGAGTTGATTTTTTCATATTCATTTAGTTTCTGTTGAGTATAATTCTGAATAAATTTGCTATAAAGAAAAACGAAATGTGACGAACCAATTCCAGGCAAAGTACAAAATAATATAGATTTTCCGTTATAAAAGGCTTCCGCTGAAATATAGGTATGATATTTAAGAAAAATGTAGCCCTCGATTTTACTAATTTTCATTTTAATAATCCGTTTAATTAAAGTGATTTAATAACGATATTAGTTTAATAGAGTAATTTTTATAAAATAATATACTAACTATGATTTTTCTATATAGAACTCAATGGGAGGAAAATCCCAAATAAGATTATTAGTAGTAATATTTTAATCATAACGCATCAAATATTAAAATATCAATCTGTTTCGAAATTATAAATTGATATTAAATATATTTTGTATAAAGTGTAGAATATGATTAAATTTAGCGAAAAACAATTAAAAATCCCCAAATTAATGCGACCAGTATATTTAGCTACAGTAGGGATGTCAAAATTTGATAGGGCATTCCCAGAAACTAGAACTGAAGAATTATGTATTGATGCACTTACTGCTGCGGCTGACTTTGTTAAAATGACCCCCTCAGAGTTAAAGAAATATATTCATACTTGTTATTACGGTCATTTTGCAGATCATTTCGGAGATCAATTACTTGGAGAAGCCGTAATTCATGATAGACTTGGTTTAGATCCATTAGGAAATATTGGAGTCAAAACTGGTGGTGCTACTGGAGGATCAGCAATGTGGGAAGCGATCAAAGCTGTAGCTTCAGGGTATAGTGATTGCGCTTTGGCGATGGGCTGGGAACGGATGGACGAAGTCCCCACTGATGAAGGTAATCATCTTATTTCTGCTGCTGCGGATAAAGACTGGGAAACTCCTTTAGGACATATATATACAGGATATTATGCGGTCATGGCACAAAGATACTGGAAAGTATTTGGCAAGGAAGAAGAATCATTTCGGAAGACAATGGCAGAAGTCGCCGTGAAAAACAGGGGTTATGCAAGAATGAATCCTCACGCTCATGGACCGATGGATATAACGGTACAAGATGTTATAGATTCTCCAATCGTGGCGCATCCCCTTCGCGTATTAGACTGTTGTTTAATGAGTGTGGGTTCTGCTTGTGGAATTGTTTGCGATGAAAAAACGGCTTATGAAATAACTGACAAACCTTTAAGAATATATCTTGGTGCTGGAAGCCATACACTAAGAGTGGCTGATCGGCGTGATATGAAAATACCGTTATTACCAAATGAAAATAAAGGGCAGTATGATGATTTGGGTAAAAGATTTCCAGGTGGAGATCGTTATCCAGGTTTTAGTAGCTTTTTAGCAGCTAGAGTAGCAGCATATTATGCATATCACATGGCTGGTGTTGTAGATCCTACAGAAGACCTTGATTTAGTAGAATTACATGATGCATTTACGATAAGTGATATCCAAACCTATGAGGACATTGGAATAAGACCCTATGGAGAAGGAAGAGACTATATTGAAAGTGGTGATGCGTATGTTATTAATCCAAATACTAAAAAGCCAGGAAAACTACCAAGTAATCCAAGTGGTGGATTAATCGGATGCATGCATGCTGTTGGAGCAACTGGTTTAATGCAAATAGCTGAGATTGGATACCATATATGGAACCGTTGGGATGAAATTCACGAGCCAATTGAAAAGTGGAAAGCTTTTGGAAGAGAAAAACCAAAAGATTGGACAAGCCTGCAAGTTAAAGGAGCTAAACGAGCATTGGCAATTAGTCATGCTGGTGTAGGTTCTCACGTAACTTGTACTATTTTAATGGACCCTAATAACTTAATAAAGGAGGATTAAGAAAATGCCTAAAACAGAAGAAGAAAAAGGATTTGTTGAAGTTATAAATGGTAGATATAAACCTAGAGGTAAGTTTCACATTATAGAAGCAAATCAACCTATTTTTGATAAAGATACTGGAAAGCTTGCGGGAGTTACTAATCCTCGAGATATGACGTATATACATTCATATGGTGGGGAAGCAATATTCTTTGAATCTTTAGGAAAGGGTAAGCTCATGGCAACGAGGTGCGATAATGAAAAATGCGAAACTCGTGGTTCAATTTATCAACCTTTTAGAATCGCATGTCCCGATTGTTTACGAAAAATGACAGTAATAGATATGACTGAAAAAGCAAGAAAGACTGCAAAAATACATTCATTTATCATCACACATCGTTCAGGAGCATTTAATATGCTAGCAAAACCTATTAAATTTATAAATGTGGAATTCGATGACGTTGTTACGATTTTAATGTCTTATCTGTCTGTAGGTGAACCTGAAATTGGAAAACGAGTAGTTCCGATTTTTAGAACAAAAAATCCAACTTACACAATAACTGATCTCTCCTTTGTAGTTGAAAACACACCAGAATCAGATTTACCCGAAGGATTTTCATATTAATTTTTTTTTTCTATAACTATTTTTCACAAATAAAATAAATAAAAAGAAAAATTTGAATAGAGTTTTTTAGCTTAAAGTTGAACATGCTCTTTTTTAAGATTGAAAATTTCTCTTGCTTCATCACCTTGAGCAATTTCTCGACCTGCAAGTTCAGCTACTTTTTTAGCCCATGCTACTTGCTCCCAACTTCCTTTTGCTAATTCACCTGAAATAACACGAGTATTATCTTCCAACCCAACACGAATATGTCCATTCATAGCTGCAGCACATAGAGCAGCTTGGAATTGTTGTTTAGAAACTCCACATACACTCCATGTTGAATCTTGAGGCCTCATATCTAACATCAGTGAAAAATTTCTCGGATTGAATGGAATTCCTCCAAGTACACCCCAAACAAACTGAAAATGTAATGGTTGCGTGAAATTTTCTGGATGTCTATTAAGGAAAAGCATGTTATACATTCCACCCAAGTCATAGATTTCCATTTCGGGTTTTGTACCTGCTTTCTTCATTTCTTTTGCGAATTTTTGGATTGTTTTGAAAGTATTTTCAAAAATATTAGTTGCGCCCATACCAACTTTACCAGTGCGATAATCTCCAACTGCAAAGTTCATAGAAGCGGTATTTAATGAAGCAAGTGGAGGTTTAAATGTTTTGATAGGAGCAATTCGTTCTTTTTCAGTAGCAACTGAGCTAATTGCAGTACTCAGATTAATAATTATATCCGGAGCTTTAGATTTTATATTTTCTAATACAGCTCTTATTATATCTAAATCTGGTGTAGGATTGCCTATTTCAGGATGTCGTGCATGGATGTGTACAATAGCAGCTCCTGCATCATAGCATTTTTTAGCTTCATCTCCAAACTCTTCAGCAGTATAGGGTACATTTGGATTATTATCCTTAGTAGTAATCGCACCAACTAAGGCTGCTGAAATTACCAATTTATTTTCTGGATTTGGCATTTTTATTATCACATAAACTGAAATTTCGATTAATATTCATTTATAATTATATTGATATAAAAATTAATCATCTTACTATTTAAAGTTTAAATATATCCTAATAGAGTAATACTGACTTTTTTATGAAAACTAATTTAAAACTATTTATATATCAACTGCTAATATATTAACTCAATATATATATTAAAAATCAAAAAGAATGGAAATCAAAAATGGATAAAGATAAAGTAGCGATAGTTGGTTGCGCTCAAACTAAATATGAAGAAGATAAAATTGATTTAACCGTTTCAGAACTAGTTTTCGAAGTTGTTCACCAGCTTCATGAAGATCTCGGAATAACTAATGATGATGTTGGATGTGTAATCACCAGTTCTAATGATTTTAACGATGGCAGAACAATTGCTAACATGGCGATTCAAGACGCAGTAGGGTCAGTAAGAAAAAGCGAATCTCGCGTTTCTGGTGATGGGGCGTTTGCTTATGTATATGGAGCCATGCGAATTTTATCAGAGTCATATGATACAGTTCTTGTAGTTTCTCATTGCAAATGTTCAGAAGTAAACCAGTATCTGGTAAATAATTCAATATTCGATCCATTCTATCAACGACATCTTGGTTTGGATCAAGTTTCGTCGGCTGGATTGATGGCGAACATGTATATGCAGAAGTATGGAATTTCTGAGGAACAAGCAGCTAAAATTGCTGTAAAAAATAGAAAATATGCCCGTGACAATCCATACGCTCATTTGCAGAAAGAAATTTCCATTGAGGACGTCCTTAATTCAAAAATGATGGCATATCCCCTAAAGGAATTAGATTTACCGCCTTTTTCAGATGGTGCTGTAGCAATGCTTCTAACAAATGAAGCGAAAGCTAAAGAATTTACAGACACTCCAGTATGGTTGAAAGGATATGGAAGTTGTACAGATGCATATTACTTAGGTCATAGGAACATGACTGATCTCGTTGGATTGGAATTAGCAGCCAAGGAAGCATATAAAATGGCGAATATACAAAATCCCCTAAAAGAAATTGACATATTTGAAGTGTATGATGCGTTTTCATTTCATGAACTGATGATCTATGAATCTCTGGGCTTGTGTAAAAAAGGAGAAGGAGGAAAGTTTATAGACGATCACTTTGAATCAAATCTTCCAATAAATAAGTCTGGAGGAGTGCTATCTAGTAACCCGACAATGGCAAATGGTTTAATAAGAGTTGCCGAAGTAGCCACGCAACTCATGGGAAAAGCTGGGAAACGACAAGTAAATAATGCTAAAATAGGTTTGGCACATGGAATGAATGGGATATGTTCCCAAGGAAATTGCGTTTTAATTTTTGGAGGCGAGTAAAAAAATGACAAAACATCAAACTGCAATAGTTGGAATAGGGCAAACCAAATTTAGAAGTAAGAGAAGAGATGTAAATATCCCAGAAATGATATATGAAGCCGTTAGAATGGCTCTTGATGATGCTCAACTTGAACCAAAAGATATCGATGCGATTCTAATCGGTAATATGGATCACTTTGAAGGGATAAACTTTTCTGAGATGTGGACGGGAATTGACGCTGCTCCAGGATATCTGAAACCTGTAGTCAAGGTGGCAACTGGGGGTACCACGGGCAGTTCATTAGCAATTTGTGGATATCATAATGTAGCTTCTGGGATCTATGATAAGGTTCTTGTAATAGGATGGGAAAAATTGAATGAAGGTGGAGCAACGACTGGGATTATAACTGCATTTGACCCAGTTTGGGAAAGACCTTCTCTCGCAGGAGCACTAGGTCCACTAGCTTTAATGGCGGGAATGTATTCAGCAAAATATGGAATAACACCTGAACAGGCAGCAAAAGTGACTGTAAAGAATAGAAGTAATGCCGCAAATAACCCTTTTGCTCATCTCCAAATGCCAGATATAACAATTGATTATGTGATGAGTTCTCAAGTAATTTCCTATCCTCTAAGATTACATGATTGTTGCCCACAGAGTGAAGGTGCATGTGCTTTAATTTATGCCAATGAGACAGAGGTTAAAAAGATCACGGATAATCCGGCATGGTTCCACGCAGTGGAAACTGCACATTATTATACATTTGGGACAGATGATAAAATGTATGACCTTCCTACAGCTACGATAGCATCAAAGAAAGCATATAAAAAAGCAGGCATAAAAGATCCAATAAATGACTTAGATGTTGCTGAAATTTATGAACCGACTTCTTGGAGTGAACTTTCTTGGACTGAAGCTCTTGGTTTCTGCAAACCCGGAGAGGGAGGAAAGCTTTTAGATGAAGGTATCACCCAAATGAGTGGAGAATTACCAGTTAATCCTTCGGGAGGCGTTTTGAGTACTAATCCTATCGGTGCTACCGCGATGGTAAGAGTTGCAGAAGCCGCGACTCAGATAATGGATCGTGGAGAAAAACGTCAAGTTCCAGATGTTGAAAGAGCACTTGCTATGGGATTTGGTGGAAGTTTATGGACGGAATTAATGATATTAGGAAAAGAACCAATGAGGTGAAATAAATGAGTAGAAAGAAAAAAGGAGACATTTTTGAAATTAAATGGAAAACTAATTTGCCATATAGATGGTCAATTGGAAAACTTGCGGTAAAATTCTTTGAAGAATTAAAAGAAAATAAGAAAATTCTTGGCAGTAAATGTCCAAAATGTAAAAAAGTACATTTTCCCCCTAGAGCTGTATGTGCAGAGTGTTTAGTGAAGATGACCCTAGATGATATGGTAGAATTACCTCCAAGAGGAACATTGGAGGGATTCACGGTTGTAAATTACCCATTTACTGATCCCTCAACAGGAGGAATCCGACCATTTCCTTATGGTTATGCAATATTCAAATTAGATGGAGCTGATACCTATACAATGCATTTTGTTAATGAAACTGATGCTAGTAAGATGAAAATTGGGCAAAGAGTCGAAGCAGTATTTAATGATGAACTTGTCGGTGATTTGGTTGCAGACATTCCATATTTTAGAATAGTTGAAGATGAAAAGGAGGGAGATTAAAAATGACAGATGACATTGAGAAAAAAGTTTATCGAGGGAGGATTAAAGTTCCCTATAAACATACTGCGGGAGCATATGTAGAGAAATTCATCACAGAAATCGGAAAAAACAATAAAATATATGGTGTAAGGTGTCCTAAATGTGGAGAGGTATATGTTCCACCGAAAATGGTATGTTTCAAGTGTTTTGAAAAGATGGAGGAATGGGTAGAACTGGGAAACCAAGGAACTATAACAGGATTTACGGTGATCACTCATTCAACTCCAGTAATGCCACTCGATCCACCTTTTGCCTATGCTCGCATTCGACTTGATGGGGCAGATTCTGATTTTGTTCACATAATAAATGAGGGAGATCCTAATAAATTAGAAGTTGGAGCAAGAGTAGCAGCAGTTTTTAAGGAAAAACCACGAAAAAGAATCTTGGATATTGAATATTTTAAATTAGTCTAATTTGGGTTTCTTTCCCACTTTTTTTATTTTTTTGATCAACAGAAAAATTAATCCTTTTAATAACAGAAAGATAAGCAGAATAATAAATAAGCAGAAAAACTAATCCTTTTAATAATAGAAAGATAATATTTTACCATGGTCGAACCAAGATATTTAAAGAAGGAAGATATTGATAGATTGCTTAAAAATCCTTTAAATGAAGAGGAGATACTATTATGCCGACGTCATCATCTCTTAACTAATGCCAGAGAACATATCATAACCGGGAGCACCGAACCAGGCTCAGTTTATTTTAAGACTCAAGATGGTAAAGAAATTCTTGATTGTACGTCACAAGCTTGGGTCTATAACTTAGGTCACAATAATCCAGACATAAGTTATGCATTATACTTACAATCTCAACTAGTAACTCATTCTTGGTCTTATTTTTTGAATCCTGTACGAGTAAGATTCACTAATAAGATCGCTGAGATCGCTCCAGGCCAATTAAAAGGAGGAAAAGTAAGCGTGAATAATGCAGGAGGCGGTGCAGCATTGGAATGTGCTATAAGGTTGAGCATGATCAATAACAAAAAGGGGGATCAATTTATTATATTTAGACGAGGATATCACGGTTCTAATTTAGTTATGATGGGAGCTTCACAGAGATTACCGATGAGATTCGAAGGATGGGGAAAAGAACATTGGATTAAAACTTTTTATCCATATTGTTATCGTTGTCCTTGGAATTACAAAGAAGGTTTTGAAGGAAAAAGAGATAAATCGTGTAATTTAGAATGTTTGGAATTTATTCGTGAAAGCATAGAATTATATCCAACTGGAACTCCGATTGGATGTATTATAGAACCAATGCAAGGCCCAGGTGGCATGATTCCTGCTCCAGTTGATTTTTTGATCGGATTAAAAGAGATCTGTGCAAATAATAAAATACTTTTAACTTATGATGAAGCACAAACTGGATTTGGTCGAACGGGGAAGATGTTTGGCTCAGATTGGTATCAATCAACTTATAATAAAGATATTTCTCCAGATATCATGACTCTTACTAAAGGTGCAGCGGCAGGTGTGCCCATTGGAATCACAGTAGCATCTGAAAAATTAAGAACCTTGACTGAATTTGAAGATCACTCCACTTTCTCTTCACCACCTCTAGCTATGGCTGCTTGTTTGGTTAATGTTGAGATCTTACAGAAAAACAAGATACCCGAAAATGCTGAAAAACAGGGTAAAAAAATAACCTCATACATAAAAGAATTAGCAGAAGACATTCCAGAGATTGGAGATGTTAGAGGCCCTGGATTATTTATTGGAGTAGAATTTGTTAAAGATAGAGAATCTAGAGAGCCACATAATAAAGTTATAGAATCCATGATCCATATTGCATGGAAAAAGTATAATATCCTTTTTGGAGAACAAATGCAATTAATTGCGTCCACAGGTGGTTATTTCATTCAGAATGTACTGAAAATTAAGCCCCCATTAGTGATTAATGATGAAGAAACCGACCAAATTTGCGAGCGATTTGAAAAATCTCTAAAAGATACTCTAAAAGCTATATAATTCAATTTTTTTTCAAATAATATTAAATAAAATTTTTGGATATTTAAAAATAGAAAAATAAAAAGATATTTAAGCAACATTGCCTAATTTATAACCTTTTGCTACAGCTTCCAATACTGTTTGCGGTTTTAAGGCATCACCTAACTTCTTCACATCAAATCCCATTTCTTTGACTTGAACATAAAGTGAGTCATCAGGTTCAACTCCAGTTGCGTGATATACGTAATCAACATCGCTAATGACTTGATCATTTCCTTGAGCATCTGTATAATTTACATAATTCTCTCCAATTTCAGATACAGTAGCATTTGTAACGAAATTAACACCGTAAAAATCACATTTATCTAAAAGGACCCATTTAGTCGTTTTTCCTAAAGCAGACCCCAATTTTGGTAGCTTTTCCAGAACCGTTACTTTATTTCGCTTTTCATGGAGCATATCTAATGCCACCAATGGATCTAAGGCATTATAAAATGTTAGAAAATCGAAAGCTTCTGGACTTAAAGCACCATATTTTGCAATGTAAATAGCTAATTCAATTCCCGTAGCACCACCACCTATGATTACGTTATTCCTTCCCACTGGAGCATTCATTGTGAATACATCATTTGCCCAATATACATTCTCTCTGTCAATTCCAGGGATTGGGACAATGATAGGTTTAGTACCTGTTGCGATAAAAACCGAATCTGGATTGAACTCTTTAACCAATTGAGCATCAACTTCTTGCTGAAGGTGAACTTTGATGTTATATTTTTGAATCCAGTAGTTGTAATTATCAATCATTCTTTTAAACTCATTTCTACCAGGAGGAATCCAAATCAAGTTCAATAATCCTCCGATCTTATCGTCTTTTTCAAAGATATGAACCTCATGCCCTCTAATTGCTGCAACTCTTGCTGCTTCTAAACCTGCTGGTCCAGATCCTATGATCATTAGTTTCTGCTTCTCTTTTAGATGCTTTAATTCAGTTCTTCCCTCATTACCTGCCCGAGCATTACGCAAACATGTAACAGGCATCATCCTGAATACATTATCAAAACATCCTTGATTACAGGCTACACAGTTCATAATATCTTGTGTTTCTCCCTTTTGAGCTTTTACTGGTAGGTAGGGATCCGCAATTAAACCTCTTCCAATACAGATTGCATCAGCTTTTCCAGCCATTAAAACTTGTTCTGCTAATTCAGGATAATTAATCCTATTGGAAGAGAAGATGGGGATATTTACATTTTTCTTGATATTTTCCGCTAAATACGTGTAGCATCCATGAGGGACATCCATTGTCAATTGAGGAGTCTTAGTCTCATGCCATCCACCAGTTACATTGAAATAATCCAAGTCTCCACTTAATTCCTTAGCAATTACGGCTTTTTCTTTGTAAGTATTGCTTCCTGGAACAAAATCATCTCCAGAAATTCTATATCCAACAACTAAGTCTTCAGATTTTGATTTAATTCTTTCAATAGTTTCGAGTGGGAATCTCAATCGATTTTCTAATTCTCCACCATATTTATCTGTTCTTTTATTAGTTTTAGGTGAAATGAATTGATCAAGTAAGTATCCTGCATTGGCGCAGATTTCAACCGCATCAAAACCTGCTTTTCTCGCTCTAATTGTAGCATCTTCAAATGCTTGTTGTTCTCTTTCAATATCTTCTAACGTCATTTCGCGAGGTGTGGTTTTGCTAAAATTACTATACACGGCCGAAGGAGCTATTGGTGTCTTCCCGATAATTTGAGGAAATGCATATGCTCCTCCATGATAAAACTGACAACATACTTTAACATCAGAACGCGCATCATGTACTGCTTTAGTAAATTCTTCTAGTTTAGGGAGATATTTATCATCATCAACCGCAATCATTGATGGTAATCCTTTGCCATAAATATCCACATAGCATCCACCAACGATTATCATCCCAGCTCCACCTTTAGCCCTCTCAACGTAGAAATCGACTAGTTTTTTGCTAATAAAACCATCTTTAGCCAAGTTTAAATGCATCGCTGGCATTATAATTCTATTTGAGATGGTTAAATTCTTAATTTTGAGTGGTGTAAATAGTTTAAAATACTTCAAATTATATCCTCTTGTTTTGGTCTAAAATTTTTCAATAATATTGATTATATTTCATTAAATTTCCATAAAAAGTTTTCATGTTATTTTCGAATAGATTTTTTTTCATTACGAGATAGTAATAATTATATTAAATATAAAAAAAATGAAGTAAAATGAGTGAAGATATCGTATTAATTGAAGAAAATGAAGATAAAACAATCACCACAATAAAATTAAACCGCTTAAATAAAAAAAATGCTTTTAATTACGACTTAATGGTCGGTCTTCAAAAAGCTATAGATCAGGTCGAACGTACTGAAGCCAGAGTGGTCATTATTACTGGAGGAAATGATTTTTTTAGTTCGGGAATAGATCTTAATTTTTTAACTGGTCAAGAGAGAGATCCTGAAGGCATCATTCCTGATTTACGCATCCCTCGCAATTTTCGATATTTTGCAAATACATGGATACATCCCATTTTTACAAAAATTGAAAAAATGGAAAAACCAGTGATTGCAAAAATAAATGGATATTGTTTTGGCATGGCATTTGAGCTAGCTTTGGCATGTGATTTCCGATTTTGCACGGAATCTGCTTTATTCCACATGTTAGAAACTAAAATCGGAATGAATCCAGATGTAGGTGGTTCTTCAAGGCTTGTAAGATTAGTAGGTATTCCTAATGCAAAGGATATTATATTAACTGGGCGTAAATTTGACGGTAATGAAGCTTATAGACTCGGAGTAGTGAATAGAGTAGCAAAATCACAAGAAGAATTAGATGAAATTATTAAGATGTATACTGATGAATTGATGACAAGTGGACCATTAGCTATTGGACTTGCTAAAAAATTAATCGATGATTGTTATGGAAAAGACACGGCTTTAGGACTTGAACTTGAGACACTCGTGAGTTCTCAATTACTTCAGACTAAAGATGCCGTTAATGGAGCTTTAGCTCGACTTACTAAAACAAAACCGAAATGGAAATGGAAATAATCAATCTAAATCTTCTTTTTTATTTTATACTGTTTATAGATGGTATAAGATCTAATGTATGCTTGATAATGCTTTAGAAATTTTAGACATTAAGTTTAAAATCAAGATTTTCACCATATGTAATATGAAGCTTTTCAAAAATGTAAGAGCTTTGGGCATAACATCCTTATCTCATTTTTTAAATGATGGAAATTTCACAATTTTATTACTCATTTATACTTTTGCCATAAGTTCTCTCGGAGTATCTCCATTTCTAACAGGAATAATGGCAGGATCATTTTTTATTGCGTCTGCAATAACCGCTCCCATCATTGGACGCATTGCTGATAAATTTCAACATCCAACCCGCTTAATTTCTTATGGAATATTGTTATGGGGAGTGGGGATAATTATATTGGGATACGGTACTAGTTTTGAGAACATACCATTGATGTTTATTGCGATTATTATAACTGGAATTTCCTCGGCATTCTATCATCCCTTGGGAGGCCTTGTTCTCTCAAATACGTATGGGGTAGATAAAGGATCAGCATTAGGCTTTAACGGTTCTTTAGGAAGCGTAGGACGAGCTATATTTCCTACGATAACATTATTCATTTTTGATTCTTTCTCTGGAAAAACAATTGACATGTCATATACTCTCCTTATCATGGGCTTAATTTCCTTAGGAGCTTCACTTCCTATTTTTCTAATTAAAGTAGAATCGAACACGATTAACGAGGATATAAAGAATATAGTTGCAGATAATAATATTAAACGCTTTTCTTTACTACTCATACTCTTTACACTGATAATGCTTTTTGTGGGAATTTTTTTGCAGGGAATTTTCCAATTTCTTCCAACTTTACTAGTAATTACATTCAAGTATAGATTTGGAATTGATCTTGGACTAATTTTAACCCTCATTTTATCAGCATCAGTTATTGGCCAACCAGTTTTGGGACTATTATCTGATAAATTTGGTAGAAAATACACTTTTTTAGGAGCAGTTTTTTGTTCCTTACTCTTCTTCTTTCTGTCCTTATATTTTCAATCCATCATTTGGTTGATTATTTTTGGTTTTTTTGCTTTCAATAGTTTTCCCATGATTCTATCTTTAATAGGGGATATATTTCCAAAAACAAAGAGAGGATTTGCAAATTCATTTATATGGGGTTTAGGAACATCGGGAGGTGGTGCTATTGGACCAATTTTAGTAGGTTATTTTGCTGAATTAACTGGACTTATAAATGCGATGACATATATCATTGGGTTTGGTTTAGTTCCATTAATTTTAATCCTATTCATCCCTAATCCTAAAAAGTTAAAAAAATAGGAGGAAAAATTAAGAAGTGGTTTAAGTTAAAGTCAGATCTATTTCTAGGTTAGTTAAGGGATAAGAGACACATGGATGGATAAATCCAAACTTCTTATCTAGTTCTCTTATTGTGACTTCAGGTGGAACAAAAACTTTACCTGAGATCATTTTCGTGCGACAGAGAGCACATTCGCCAGATCGACATCCATTTTCAATAATTATGGTTTCTTTTGATAGCTTTTCAATACAATTGAGCAAAGGTTCTACACAAAGCGCTTCAAATTCTTCTTCTACCTCCCTTCCATTTTTACGATATTTTAATTTAACTTGGAATTTGTCAGTAGACTTAACTTCCTCTGGCCATCCTATGACTTTTGTAATATCATCAGGAACTCCAAAAGCTTCAAAATACATTTTATGTCTTGGAATGCCTAATGTTTTTAACTCTTGTTGTATAAATCCATACATTGCTCTATTACCAACTATATAATAATATTTATCATTAATAGAGCCTATATCACTCGAAATCATATCTTTTGTTATAAAACCGCAAGCACCTGTCCAATCTGATTCTGGTTCAGACAATACATATTTAATCTTGAGATTATTCCGTCTCGATTGCATGTCTTCCAACTCGTTCCTGAAAAGTATATCTTTCTCTGTTAATGCTCCATAAATTAACCAAATATTTAATGGAACCATTTTTTCAGTTACATCTCTTAAAAAAGATATAAATGGGGTGATTCCACAACCTCCCGCTATGAAGACTAAGTTCTTTCCATGAAAGATTGGATTATAGTACAAATTACCCATTGGTTCTGTTGATTCGAATATATCTCCGACTTTTCCATTGTCTACGAGATGTGGACTAACAAAACCTCCTATTTTTTTTCTTATTCCTAATTCATAATAAGCTAATTGATTAGGAGAAGAGACTAATGAGTAAGGTCTTGATGTTCTCACTCCATTTATTTCTACTGTAAGTCCAATATACTGACCAGCCCTAAAAGGAGCTAATGGTTTATTTGGTTTTTCTGATACAAAACGGAATAATTTTGTATCATGAGAAAGTTCTTTAATATCAGAAACTCTTAGTAATTGCTTTTTTGGATGTATTCGATCACATAACCTTTCTAATCCATCATAATAATAAGGAATTGTTTGAAGTTCTTCTCTTTTCTTTTTCAATTTTTCTGCTCGTTGGTATTTCTTTATATCTTCCATCAAATTTTACCACCTTTCCTTTATTTTATCTCTTAAGTACATTCCAGCTGCAATTCTTCCTCCTACGATCGTTGTTGAAAAACCACCTCCAAAATTTGTCCAAGCACCAACTTGATATAGCCCAGGTATTGGACCCCTACTCTTTAATCTTAATAATGGTCCATTCTCAACTGATTGGGTTGTTCCATAAATAGCTCCTTCAATGTTTTTAGAGTACCTATAATAGGTCACTGGTGACGCAGCAACGGCAACTTCGATATAATCTCTTATATTAGGACATATCGTTTTTTCAACAAGTGAAACCATGGAGTTAGCAATTTCGTCTTTCACTCGAAAATATTGATGGGGAGCTATATTTTGCCATAATTTACCCATTTGAAGCGTGGTTAATACTAATTGCGTTGTATCAGGTGGAGAGATTTCCTCATAAATGTTATTATAACATGCTGCGACCATGTATTCTGGAGGTTCTAACTTTCGAAAGGTTTCAAATGCATGATTCATATCATAAGTAGAATTAATGAATGATTCATGCACGTTAAACCCCAAATCTTTATGAGAAGCATTCAAACCGATATAAACAGAAAAACCAGAAGGACCTACTTCAGGTTCATATAACTTTTTTTTATATTCATCTGGAACAATATCTTGAGGTAACATTTTCATTGATGTGCATATTGGATTCACATTTGAGATTACAGAATTACATTTATAAATATCTCCATTTAATAGTTCAACTCCCGAAACTCTTCCATTCTCAACTAATATTCTATCTACTAATGCATTATAACGGATCACACCGCCAAAATTCTCAAATGCCTCCACCAATGAGCTGGTCAAGGAATGTGACCGCCCAATTGGAAAAGCAGCCCCCCATTTCAAATAAAAGATCAACATTGCGACAAAGACATATGCATTCATTTTATCAGGAGGTAATCCGACATAACCCCATAATTGAGACATAACGGTGATTAGTTTCTTGTCAGTAAAGAATTTTTTATACAGATCCGAAAGCGTGATTCCTGCTACTCGAGGAAGCCAAGGATGTTCTTTTAACACATCTCCGGGTGAAAATTTACCTCCTTTGGAGGCAACAAATTCGATTCCAGCTAAAACTGCTTTACACATTTCCATGAATTCTTCAATACCTTTTTCTTCGTGAGGAAATAATTCAATGAGTTTATTAGTATATTCTTCTATTCCTAAGGGTAATGTAACATCATAACCATCCAAATATATGCTTCTATAAAATTCCGGAACTTGCTTGAACTTGAGTTTGTCTGGAACAATTCCTAATCTTTCTAAAAATCTATATAATGCGCCTTTATTATCTTCAGTACCAATATCACTCAATTCATGTAAAGCTCCTTCAAATTCAAATCGTCCCCTTACGAACGAAGTGGCAAATCCCCCCGGTACATTGTGTTTTTCAAGTAATAATACCTGCTCACCTCTTGCCACTAATTGACAAGCCGCTCCGAGGCCTCCTAATCCCGCACCAATGACAACTACAGGATAAGTTCCAACTACTTGATTTTGATTATATTTTGAATCTACCATAATACATATTTACCTCTGTATTAATTTAAACCTTATATGTTTAGAGTAATCTTTCATAAATCTGTATTAATTCTATAAATACAGTGTGATTTGTTATCAACGACCAATGAAATTAACTGGTCGTTTTTCTTTTAATGCAGACATAGCTTCTTTAAAATCTTTTGAAGCAAATGTCTTTCTAAGGGCTTTATTTTCCAAATCTAAAGTGTGGGCTAAAATATCACGATAATAGGCATGCATTGTCTTTTTCATCAGTTTCAAGGCTAAGGTTGGCCCATTTGGAGGAATTAATCTTAAAGCTTGCTCTCGTGCGTACTCAATTAAATGATCATTTGGTAAAACTTTATTTACTAAACCTAATTCAAATGCTCTTTGTGAAGTGACTTTTTCACCCATATAGCAAATTTCCTTTGCTCTTTGGAAGCCAATTAATAATGGCAAAAGAAAGTTCGTAGCAAATTCAGGAATAATCCCTCTCCTGGCAAAATAAAAACCTAACCAAGCATCTTGTGCGATATAAATTAAGTCACCAGCCGCTAATGGCATTGTTACTCCACCTCCTATAGCCATCCCATTAATCGCAACAATAACAGGTTTTTCAAAGTCCCATAGTTTTAAACATAATTTTTTCTGAGCAATATCCATCAAATCTATTTCAGGATATTTCTGCATTTTATGAAACATTTCGGGTTTGAAGTATCCTCCCGAAGTGAAAGCTTCTCCTTTAGGATCTCCGGTAATTATCAGCACTCTTGCATTCTTATCCTTTTCCATATCCTCAATAGCATAAAACAGCTCTAAAAATGTGATATAAGTAACAGCATTTCTCCTCTCGGGTCGGGAAAACATTACCGTACAAATTCCGTTTTCCTCTTTATTATATATTATATCCTCAAATTCCTCGATCCTCATATTAACATCAACTTCAGTTTAGAATATTTAGTATAAATAAAGAAACAAAAAAAAGTAAATGAATTTTGAAACTAAAAGAACTAATCTTCCCTTAGAGCTTTTTTCTGGACTTTTCCTACTAAGGTTAACGGAAGTTCTTCGCGGAATTCCCAGATTTTGGGAACTTCGTACTTTGACAGATTTTCTTCAGCATATTTTTGAATGCTCGCTTTTACTGCTTCAGTTTCTGTTACTCCTTCTCTGAGTTGTACTACTGCTTTTACTATTTCCGCACCAGGTCTATCTGGATTTGGGACACCAATTATAGCCACAATTGCAATATCTGGATGCTTTGTGAGAATATCTTCAACATGAACGCTATATACTTTAAAACCACTAACAATTAACATATCTTTGGTTCGATCTACGATTTTTAAATAACCATCCTCATCAAATACTCCAACATCACCACTGTGGAAAAATCCTTCCCCATCAAATGCAGCTTTACTCTCCTCGGGTTTATTATGATATCCTTTAGTAACTTGCGGACCTTTAATTAAAATCTCTCCTGGTTGCCCGATTCCTAATTCCTTTCCTGTTTCAATGTCAATGATTTTAATTTCAGTATCCGGTAATGGGAGCCCAACAGTTCCTATTTTTTTCTCTCCAATTGCTGGATTTGCTGTCGCTAATGGAGAAGTCTCGGTCATTCCATAAACTTCGACAAATTTGTTTTCAGTATGAAAATGTTTCTCAAATTGCCTAATCGCTTCTGCTGGAAATGGAGCGGCACCACTTACATATAAAGAGATCTTATCTAGCACTTCAGGAGGGATTTTTTTCGATTTTGGATTATTCTGAATCATTAAGAATAACGTTGGAACATTTCCAAAACTAGTTGGTCTCTTATCAATTAATTCCTTAATAATATGATCTGTGTCTCTTGGATTAGCTATTAATGTCTGAGTACCACTAATAAATACAAGAAATAAACCAATTAAATAACCTGCGATATGGAAAAAGGGAAATGCAGATATAAGTACTTCTTTTCCGTGTTCCCTTCCAAGCCACTCATCAAATTGCGTTAAGTTTGCAAGCAAATTGGAATGGGTGATAATTGTTCCCTTTGGCCTTCCCGTGGTACCTCCTGTATATTGGATGAGTGCTCGATCTTCTTTGATATTGATATCGACTTTTTTAACGTCTATTTCTGTTTCTAACGCTTCTAAAAAGGGGACTACAGTCTTGCCAGGGAACGGATCCATTTTTCCCTGTGGAATTTTTTTCATTAATTTACCCATAAATATCTTAAACCCGCTGAAACCCATAAATTCAGAGATATTGGTAGGAACTATTAGCTTAAGATTTGGAAGTTTATCTAAGAAAGGAGATAATACTTTTTCATAGATTACGTCCATGGTAACGATTGCTTTAGCGTTAGAATCCTCTAACTGATACATTATCTCAGGTGGACTCAAGAGTGGTGAACAGCCTGACACTGCTCCTCCAGCCATGTAAGTCCCATATACAGCGAATAAGTATTGTGGTGTGTTAGGGAGACATATTGTAACGATATCCCCCTTTTCAATACCATTTTTCTGTAAAAACGTCGCAAACCTCTGGGAATAATCTAAAATTTCCTTATATTTGTAAGTAGCATCCATGAAATAAATTCCATCTTTTTCTGGGAATTCTTCCATCCTTTTCGTGAGAATAGTTCCTAAATCTTCAGTAGGATAAGTGAGAGAAGGCTTGACGTGATCGTCATATGATTTCAACCAAAATTTTTCAACCAATTGGATCAACTCTTCAATTTCAAATTTAAATTTTTAATATTATTTTCTCGTTACTTATTTTTATAGTTAATATTTTTCTCACAACCTTTATAAAAAAGTTAAATAGTAAATTTTTAAATTTTATAATCCTGGAATTCTTGTTCTTGAATGTACTATATCTAATAGCTTAGAAATAATCGAAATGGTAATCAAAAATATTACTGCAACAATAAGATAAGTAGGAAGTGAAATAAATGTTATAGCTACAATGTTATGAGCTTGAGCAAAGATCTCTAATACTCCAATAAAATAAACAATGACAGTATATTTTGGTAGATATGCTGCTTCATTTGACCATGCTGGAATTACACGACGTAATGCTTGAGGTAATATAATATTTCGTATCCCAGAAAATCGAGACATTCCTAATGATTGAGCAGCTAATAATTGTCCAGTACTTATTGACATAAAAGCCCCTCGAAAGTATTCTGCTTGGTATGCGGCACTATTTAATCCTAAAGTAATAATACCTGCAAGTATTTGTTGATTTAAAAGAACTATTGTAATATTTTTACCAGCAAGCAAAAAATTAGTTTTAAAATTCCAAGAACCAACCGGAAAATTAAGTGCTAAGGGGACGTAATAAATTATAAATATCTGTACTAATAAGGGGGTCCCCCTCATAAATTCAATATATGAAGTCGAGACTCTCGATATAAACCAACCCCCATATTGGCGCAATATTGCCAAGAATAGACCTAAGAAAAAGCCAATCAAGATCGCCCAACCATATAACCATAGAGTAACAACGAAACCCGAAAGTAAGCGATCCCAGTACCCTAAAACAATGATAAACTGTTCTAATATTGTAGGAGTAGTTTGAAACATTATTTGTAATTCTCCTCGTCACCTGTTTGTAAAAGTTGTTCATGAGTTCCATACAGAGTGTTTAATTGGTTTAGGAAACGTTTCACTCTATCAGAGTTAGGTGAAGTAAAAAAATGTTGAGGTGTTCCTCGTTCCTCTACGACTCCATCCCCTATATAAATCATTTCAGAAGCAACCGCCCTCGCAAATCCCATTTCGTGAGTGACAACAATCATGGTTGTTCCAGATTTTGCTAAATCTAACATTGTTTGGAGAACTTCACCGATCAATTCTGGATCTAATGCTGATGTTGGTTCATCGAATAAGATCACTTCTGGTTCCATAGCTAAAGCTCTCGCTATTCCTACTCGTTGTTGTTGACCTCCAGATAACTGAGCAGGATAATGATTTGCCCAATCTTTCAATCTAACACGATCCAAGGCTTCAAGTGCTTTTTTTTGAGCTACTTCCTTTGGTAATTTTTTTACCTTGCGTAGACCGATGCTCACATTATCTACTGCTTTTAAATGAGAAAATAGATTAAAATGTTGAAACACCATCCCTATTTTGGTTCTTACTGAATTCAGATTAATACCAGATGCGGTTATATTTTGTCCCGAAAGAAAAATCTCGCCTTCGTCAGGAGGATCCAACATATTAATGCATCTTAAGAGAGTACTTTTCCCAGATCCACTCGGACCAAAAATTACCTTAACTTCTTGACGTGCTAATTCAAATGAAATACCCTTAAGTACTTCTAAATCATCATAGGACTTATATAAATTATGTATACGCAACACGACCTCATCCAATTTTAACCACCTCCCATACCTAAATTTTTTAATTTCTTCGATTGGCGTTCTCCAATAATTCTGGTGACGGGGTATGTTAATGCTAAATAAAAGAATGCTCCAACGAATAAGGTTATAATCCTCAATTGATGAAACCCTACACCTAAATCGTATGATGCCTTTGTGATTTCTACTATTCCAACTCCATAGGCAAAAGAAGAATCTTTAATAACTACAGCATACTCGTTCGACCAACTTGGTATAGCCAATCTTAAAGCTTGTGGAAATATAATATTCCTAAACGCCTGTAATTTGCTCATTCCTATAGATAGGGCCGCTTCCAACTGTCCAGGGTTCACAGATAAGATTGCTGATCGAAAAATTTGGGATTGATAAGCAGCACTTCGGAGAGCTAGCGCTAAAATTACTGAGAACAATGGTAAGAGTCGAAGATCGATAAAAAAAAATAAACCTGGAACTCCAAATAATAGTATATATATTAAAACTAAAATAGGTATTCCTCGCATAACCTTTTCGTATCCACTCGCTATCCATTGTAGCTCTTTACTACCATAAACTCGCATCAATGCTAATACAATTCCTAATACAAAACCACCTAAAAGGCCTAAAAAAGTCAATAATAAGGTGTGAGGTAGTCCTTGGAAAATAATATAAAAAAAAATATCAAAGAGGTTTGGTACCGCCATAATCCTCATTTATTTATGCTGTTACGTTCCCAAACCATTTATTTATAAGTGTAACCATTGATCCATCTTGATAACTATCAAAGATGACTTTGTTTATTTGATATAAGAGAGTAGGTTGTCCGTGTCTTACCCATAAAGCGAGAGGGTCGGGTTCACTACTATAAATGATCTTAATGGCATATGTGGCTGAATAAGCAGTGAATATTGGACCATCTACATATACAGCATCGACTGTTCCAAGATCCAGATTTTCCATTAAATCTGTGGCTCTAGGATATGCCACGAGATCCGGATAAGTCATACCTAAATCTTCGAGTTCTTGTTGCATCACGGTTCCTGATTGGACTCCAATTGTATAATCCGTGAGATTATCTAAACTGGTAATAGTTAGGAGAGAACTGTTTTTTACAATCACAACTGACCTCGAAGTGATGTAAGTAATGGACGGATCGATTTGTTTTGCACGTTCAGTAGTATAAGTCATTGCAGCAGCGATCATATCAATAGTCCCTGCTTGACAACCTCCAATTAAAGAATCAAAATCCATATCTACCATTTGGAGATCAACACCAATTTCATCAGCGATCATCTGTGAAAGGTCAATATCAAATCCAACGATCACTCCTCCCGGATAAGTTTTATTTTCGAATGGAGGATAATCAGCACTAGTTCCAACATTAATATACCCACGAGATTGGATTTGATCAAGCAATGGTGTTTGAGTTGGAGAAGTAGTAAATAATCCTGGAATTAACCATCCAATTAAGCCCCCTACTATAAACAAAATTACCATACCTAATACGGCATATTCTCTTTTCATGTGACGAATACCTCGTAGTATTTCTTATTTATTATTTGTATTTTAGATTTTGTTTTAAGATAAATTTCAATAATGACATATTTAACGAGTTAATTAATAAAACTTTGGATTCTTAGGCTAATAAATAAGTAAACAAAAAATCTAAAAAAAGAAATTATTTTAACACAATTGTAATTGCTCTCGTTAGGCGGATTACATCCATAACCTTTCCTTTTTCGACAGTGATATGTTCACGAGATATTGCGTGGGTAAAATCTCCCTTCCCTTCGCAGATTTTTATTATAGCATCAGGATTCCCTGACATAACAATTTCAGCATCATTTTTTGTCCCCACTATAATATGAGCAGCCTTGCTTTTAATTTCTAAGTAGAAGGGATTCTCATTATCAAGATTAAACTGGAATGACATCTCCCAATCAACATCTTTTCCTGTGATATTAGTTACAAAAACAGCTTGAGCCTTAGGATTAGAATTGATCTTATCTACTATAGCATTTAACTTCTCTTTTGCTTTCGCCATTTTTACATCCCTCCTTCAAATTCTGGTTTTGAAATCCAATTTTCATATTCATCTTCTGGTACAAAAAAGAAATCGGTCATCTTTCCTTCTCTTTCCTTGTTAAATACCGCTTTGACCCTTTTTCCTTTCTTTATTTTTGAAGGAACTAAATTCTCGGAAAAGATTCCTTGAAACAAAGCAGTTTCTGCTCCATCTAGTTTTATGAATCCAATTCCGTAAGGCACGGCTTTAATGAAAGCAGAAGTAGTGTACCAAACAATTGTACTAACTTCAATCGTTCCCGTTTGTTTAAGTTCAATCCAATCAGCGGGTTCGTAACAATCAGAACAATTAATTCGAGGAGGCATCCATGTCTTTCCACATTTTTTACATTTAGTCCCCAAAAGCTTTTTATTCTTCATTAATTCAATGAAGAATTTTGATTGCCCGCCCATTGTGTACATATACTCTATTTTGATCCTATCACGTATTTGGTGATCTTGAAAATCCGTCATTTTTTTAGACCCTCCTCATTTTCCATTACAATTATAGCAGCATATGCTGCTCCAGGTCCTCCAATCGAATGAGAAATTGCCCTCCCTTTTTCGATCTGTACCTGATGCTTTCCGGCATCTCTTCTTAATTGTAAAGCTGCTTCTCCAGTACTCATAATGCCTGTAGCGCCCACCGCGTGGCCACATCCAATAAGCCCGCCTGAAGGGCAACAGGGCAACTCTCCATCTATCCATGGTCCTTCTCCCGATTTTTCAAACGTCTTTTCAATCCATGAACCTCCCTCACCAAAAGGTACAAATCCTAACTCTTCATAGGATATGACTTCTTGTCCCGAAAACGCATCATGTAGTTCTGCCAAGTCGATCTGCTGCTTTATATTATTATAATCTAATCCTGCCATCTTATACGCAGATTTGGCGGCATAAATATTCGAATAAAGACGGCCCATATCTTCTCGATTCCCGATGAAGCAATCTGTATTAGCTGCGCCCACACCTGTAATCCAAATTGGTTTTTCAACACCAAGTTCTTTTACCTTTTCCTCACTTGCTAGTATTAAAGCAGCTGAGGCTTCCGAATATAAACAACAATCTAACATCTTGAAGGGATAACATATTATCCGGGAGTTCATGACGTCTTCCACGGTAATCTTCATCGGAGACTGTGATTTCGGATTCAACCTTGCATTTCCATGATTTTTTACACTAACACATGCCATCTGTTCCTCAGTAGGATTTCCGAATTCTTCATAATGAGCATTTACCATTGACACGTATGATGAGGCTGCCATCAATGGGGATATTTGGTAAATCCAAGTAGTATTTTCCCATCGGATATTCTTCCGCTCATATAGATGTACTATATAATATACGTCATATCCGCGCTATAGGCAATGGCGTTAAGTACTTCTGGTGTTGTAGCACCAGTTTGATCATCATAACAATCATTACATTTTTCCAAACCGAGGCATAAGCATAGATCTGACAATCCCGAAGCAACTTCAGCATAAGCCATCCTAACAGTATAACCTCCGGTAGCACCTCCAGTCGCTACTCTTGTACCTGGTTTATCATTCATTCCCAGATAGCTATTAGTAAAGATATCCGGCATGAATTGCCTCTCAAATAACTCGTTATATATCCCATATACTGTTGATTGTAAATCTTTATGGCTTATCTCCGCTCCATTTTTATTTGCATCATCTAAAGTCAATTTTGTGGCGTCGTAAGCGAGTTCAAAATAGGTTTTGTCTAAATATCTTGCTTTAAAAGGTGTAATCCCTATTCCAATTATTGCAACTTTAGGTTTTGACATTTTTTTTCACTAATTCCTTTTTATTATTTTTTATTAATTGATTTTTCATCTAAACTGATTTAAACTTTATTAAGTCAAATATGGTCAAAAAGAAAAATACTGATTTTTGTTTTTTGCCCTTTAAATATAACCGTGTTAATTAGGTAGTAAAAGATTTTTACTCAAAAATTATGAATGATTATATTGAAGATACTTCTTTTGAATCCGAATTTGATGAAACCATCGGAAATTTGTATGAAATTGAGGGCTTAAAAAAAATTAAAGAACTTTCTCGTCAACTTAGAACATTTTTCAATTATAAAACAGAAGTAATTAAAGTTAGATTTATCAGATAACAAAGATGAGGAGTATCAAAAAGAGCCGCAACCTTCAGATGTAAATGTTAAATCGCGGTCGAGGAGCGACCAAAATTGATAATTAAGGAATAACCGATGTGGTAGGAAAAAAAGAAGGAGATCAATTAATTATTATTTATTTTCTTAATTTGTGATTTACGTATTAGAATTCCAACACAGATCAAACTGAATGTAATCAGAATACTCATTTCGAATCCAGGAATTCGCAATCCCGTTGGTGATACAGCAGGCGTTTCTGGTGCTACGGGTAATGCACTTTTAACAAATCGGACACTATTATAAGTTGTAGTCTTATAATAGATCATGTTAACGTATCCAGTGTTATCAATCACGATCCTTGGCGCTGACTCACTGTTATTAGGGGTTCGAGTAACGTTTACTGGTTGCATGAAATGACCGTTAACATTATTCGTGTAATAAATTTCATAATCCACAAGTGATTTTTGTTCTTGTTGATAGGCTAAATGAACGTGATTCTCTAAGTCGGTGGTGATAGAAAGGGAGCCTACGTTAAATGATGTGGCGTTTAAGAAAACTGTCTCACTCCATATTCCACCTATTTTTTCAGCATATATAACACCAGAAAGGGTCAAAGCTTCGTTACGATACCCCCACGCAATATGAATATTATCATCATTATCTATGGCAAATGATGAATAATCGTTCCAATCATTACCTATGCTGCTTATTTGAGATACGTTATAAGGAGCGGTCCAACCCTCTCCTGAATTCTCAACTAGATAAATCTTCAAATGGCTTGCACCAATACTCGCCGAATATAATATATAGAGATTATTTTGTGAATCAATCTCAAGATTCAATGCTGGGTTGATAGCGTTATAGCTGTAAGGATTATTACTTACTTTTTCGGGTGCAGACCAAACACCGTTTAAATCCTTACTGACGTGATAGATATCAAAATTTGCTGCATCGAAATAGGCGATATGCAACACGCCGTTCGAATCAAATGATATGGTAGGCGATACTTCATATACCGTCGAATTAGTTTGGGTAACATTATAAGGGGTCGTCCATGAGCCCCCTACGTTATTTGAATACATTATGTCTCTGTTTACGCCTAACGGTCCGCTCGCCCAAACTACGTGTGCTTTATTGTTTGCGTCTAAAGCGATTGTTGGATTGGAATTACCAAATGACGCTTGATCTGCGTTGCTTATATTTTGCCATGACCATGTACCACCAATATTGGTCCAATAAAAAATCTCTCCACTTGAAGGGTATTCGGTACTTTTCCCTTCGACGACGAGATGGATGTATCCATTAGTATCAACAGCGATGCTATGATCATTGCTCGATGTATAACTGCTTAAATTATTGGCATCTAATCTTAAAGGAATTGTCCAATATTCTCCCGGAAAATCAACCGCTTGTATGCTTCGCACGAAAAATGTGAAACAAATTGTTCCTGTGGTTAGCAACGCTAATAAATATATTAAAAACGAAATTGATATGTTTTTAGTTATTTTATTCATGATAATCAATGTTTATTGATCATTCCTAAATTAAAACCTACTCCATTAAAATCATAAATCAAAGGGATTTAAAACATTTAATGATAAGTTAAAAATCTTAGAAAAAAGAATAAAATATGAAAGAATACAATAAAGAAGATAAAAAAGAGATCTAACATGGAAAAAAGAAAATTAGGGAATAGTGATCTTGAAGTTTCCGCACTTGGATTAGGATGCATGGGGATGAGTTATGCTTATGGCCACATACCGGATAAACGAGAGATGATCAAGTTGATTGATGAGGCTGTCAAGCGTGGTATAAATTTTTTCGATACAGCCGAAATGTATGGCCCTCATACCAATGAAGAATTAGTGGGTGAAGCTCTCGCTCCATATCGAGATGAGGTGGTTATTGCTACCAAATTTGGCATAAAACGGGTTGAAGGATCGTTAATTCAAGATAGTCGCCCTGAAATCATAAGAAGGTCTATTGAAGGCTCACTTAGCCGTCTTAAGACAGATTATATTGACTTATATTACCAACATCGCGTTGATCCTAATGTATCTATTGAAGAAGTGGCTAAAACAATAAAGGACTTAGTGAAAGAGGGAAAGGTTAAGCATTGGGGACTTTCTGAAGCAGGTATACAGACTATCCTTCGCGCACATAAAGTGCTGCCATTGACAGCAGTTCAGAGTGAATATTCGATGTGGTGGAGGGGACCTGAAGAAGACTTGCTACCAACACTGGAGGAACTCGGAATCGGGTTTGTTCCATATAGCCCTTTGGGTAGGGGATTCCTTACTGGACGGTTCAATAAAAAATCAAAATTTGAAAAGTCTGACTTCCGTAATAGAATCCCTCGTTTTACTCCCGAGAATCTCGAGGCAAATCAAGTGATAGTGGATTTGGTAAAAAAGATTGCAGTAGATAATGATGCAACACCTGCTCAGATTGCATTAGCTTGGCTACTTGCTCAAAAGCCGTGGATAGTTCCTATTCCAGGTACAACGAATTTGAAACGACTTGAGGAGAATCTGGAATCTGTTGACGTCAAATTAACATCTGAAGAATTAGATAACATTAATTCTGCGTTAAATAAAATTAAAATAATGGGTAGCCGCTATCCAGAAGAATTGGAAAAAAGAACTGGATTATAAGAGGAAAGAGCGGTTTTATAAATTTTAGGAAAATTCGAAATATATTTTTCCACTAATTATTGTTTGTTAAGAAGTCTAAGTTAGATGAATGTATAGAACGGTCAAGTATTGACTATTTATAGAAATCACATTAATTGGCTACCTTAAGATTAAACCTCTCCCCTTTTAAGAAGTTTAAGCTATTTTTGAAGGTTTAGACCCTTTTGGTTAGTGAAATATTGGATAAAATGATGAATTGATATCCTCTGATATCGTCGAGAACGAAATGAAAATACAAAATCTAATCTAAATAGTTAAATATCTCGTATTAATAATATAAATTTAATCTGATGAAGATTTAGTGGTAAATTAAAATAATTATACTTGTTTTAAGTTAAAATTCATGCTCATTCAAATACAATATAATAAGGAATTGCAATTTCTCACTTATTTAGTCCCAGTTATCATGGGCATTCAATTGGCGATATACTTTTATTATCAATATAAGAAACTCGAGGATAAAGATCTTCCACTCAATAAAGTTTTATTAGCCTTTGGTTCTTTTATCATTTTTATCGTGTTTGGACCACTATTGATTCAAATTGCGAGAAATTTTATCATGGATGAAGATATCTATGAGGTTGTCTACCGGATTGGGTGGATATTAGCATTCTCATCCACCATTGCTTTCTCGATGTTCATTATAAATAAAGATTTTTCATTAATTATTAACTTAAATGTGGCTAAAACATTATTTATATTGAACTTTATACCTATTATCTTTACTTTAATACTTCCTTCATTAAAATCTCCATTATTAGTTATTGGTATATCCCTTGTCGTGCTAAATGGTTTGTATATTATCCGCTTTCAAATAATTTTAATTCGAAAGTCTGTAGGACAGATCAAAAAGAAAGTACGATTATTCCTAATAGGGGCTATAATTAGTTTTGTTGCTTTAATCTTTGCTATATTAGTTGGTTTACAGATATTCTCTCCAAGTATTAATCAAATATTGTATTTTATTGGCATTATTGATCTATTTATTGGTTTTGTAACCATATACTTCTCAGTTTACGACTTTCCTCCTTTTTATGAATTTGAATGGAGAGATAATTTACTTAAACTTTTTATTATTGATGGTCATAATTTTAGGACCCTTTACTTTTTAGATTTGATCCAAAATTCGTCTGAAGTACCAGATAAAATTTTTTCTAAAGGGATTTCTGGCATTGAAAAGATTATTTCTCTAATTACAGACACAAAAGCAGAAAAAATAAATAAAATTCAACAAGATCAGAATCTTATTAAGTTTGAGTATGGATTAAATCCCTCATCTTTAGTATATATTTTAATGGTAAAAAAGGATTTAATCAGTAGCAATCATCTTTTAAAACTTATAAGAAAGCAATTTGAATCATTTTATAAAGATATTTTAACCAATTTAGATGAATTAAACGAAGAGCAAGACCAATTATTTCTTAGCTTTAATATTATAATGGATAATATATTACAAAAGGGATGATAAGAGATTTTTCCTTTAAATGATTCCTTAAGATTCACGACTTTAATAACGGAATGGATTTTTATTGTATTTTGCTTTGAGTTAGGGCTATATTTTCTGATTAAATTCAGAAGGCAACCTGGAAAAGTGAAGAATACACAAGATATTGGATTCTCAGCTTTTTTTTTAGGAATTGCGTTTATGAGGCTATTCTTTTTAATAGCTAATTATTATGCTTTAAGTATTCTGATATCCCCATTCTTTCTTTGGTCAAGTGGGAGTTTCAGGTTTTTATTTTTGAATATAGGACTTATTTCAATTAACCTTGGAGTGGTATTGTTTACTTATTTTTTGGAAAGGTATAAGACTCTTCTCTATAAGAAATATTTCTTAACCTTTTGCTTTCTATTTCAATTTATTCTATTTTTTATTCTCAGTTTAGTTGATCTTCTAATGGTAAATTATCTTTTAATCTGGTTATTGCCTTCTTTATTAATCCTTTCCATATTCTATATTAAAGTCTTCAATAAACAAGTTAAAATGCAGATAATACATACAAAAGGCTGGTTGTATATGGGTTTTTCAATAATATTACTATTATTGGGGTACTTTTTTTCACTCGATTTTATTTTAATTACATTGGGGGCAATCGCAAGACTTATTGGGACTATTACTCCAATTATAGCAATAATTATAATGTTTCTTTTGTTTAGAAACATTCCACCTTTTTTTGAACGTGATTGGCAAAAAAAAATTGAAGATATTTATCTTTTATTTAAAAACGGAATTAACTTATTTAGTAAGTCATATATAAATTCTGATAAATCCATTGATGAACACACCATTTCAGGAGCTCTTTCCTCAGTAAATATCATGCTAAATGAATTAATGCATATCAAAAACAATAGAATATCGGTTATTGAGAAAGCAAATAAAATCGTGACTATTTTTTCAAGTGAATACGTTATTGGAGTTTTAATAAGTAGTGAAGCATTAGAATTTTTTAAATTTAACCTCAAAAGGCTAGTCTTGAAAATAGAGCTTATCTATAAATCAGTTTTAGTCGATTGGGATGGAAACAGAGCTAAATTTTCTCAATTGAACTCTGTCGTTGATGATATTTTTCCAATATGACTTAATTTTAAATTAATATCATTTACTATTTTCAAAAATTTGTACTTATGACACGAATTTCTAAGAAAATGTAGAATCTACCAATTTTCGAATTTCTTTAGATATTGCCTTTGGATCGTTGGACCGAGTAATTGCTCCTCCAATAATAATGATATCAATGGGGTAAGTTTTTAGTTTTGGGATATCGGGCAACTTTATTCCTCCTGCTATTGCTATTTTTGGGCGCCCTTGGATATTGGCTACCGATGCTAATTCTGCGAGAGGATCATATCGAGATTTTTGGAGATCTAATCCACTATGCACTTCACAATACTGAAGTTTAGTACCCTCAAATTCAAGATCTACAATTTCAGCTAGTCTAACTGGAGGTTTTCTGGACATAATCAAATCAGCCATTATATGAACATTATATAGTTTAGCTGCTCTTAAAGTTTCAATTATCGTAGCTTTATATGCATCAGCAAGTACAGTAACAATGTCCGCTCCAGCTAATGCCGCCATTTCTACTTCTAGATAGCCGGCATCAGCGATTTTCAGATCTGCACAGATCATCTTATCAGAATGTGCATTTTTGAGTACTTTTACGGATTTTATACCTTCAGAATTGATTAATGGCGTTCCAACCTCAATCACATCTACAAAAGGAGAAACTTCTGAGGATATATATAGAGCGTCATCTAAACTTAGAACATCTAATGCAACTTGTATTAATGGTTTAGAATTACTCATAATTATATGAAAGAGGGCTGACAAATAAGTTTGAATGTTATAATTTTTAAATGAAAATATCTATTAATGACTTTCTAAGACAATATTAATGAAAAAAACAACTTTTATTTTCTATATGAGATAAAGGATCCTATGGATTTATTATTGTATGAAATTGAGGAAAGAGTCGCAATCATTACTATCAACAGACCAGATAAAGCGAATGCATTCAATACTGATATGTTAAAAGATTTACATTCTAAGTTGATGGATGCTGATAATGATGAGAAAGTAAAATGCATTATTATTAGAAGTACAGGAAGCAGGTTTTTTTCTGCTGGTTATGACCTCAAGGAAATCAAGGGAGATCCAGCAAAAGTGGCACAAATCACAGAATGGGGTCGAAGAGTAAATGAAGGAATTTTAATGATGAAAAAACCCGTGATTACTCAAATTCAGGGAATTGCAATAGGTTTTGGAGTCTTACTGATTTTAGCCTCAGATTTAAAACTTTTTGCTGAAAGATCTAAGGAAGAATTATATTTGAGACTACCAGAACTTGAAATATCAGCATTTCCACAAACGGGAGCAACGTTTCTCCCACTAATTTCATTTGGATTCAATTATGCTAAAAACCTTCTTTACGCAGCAGATAAAATTGGAATTGAAGATTTGAAAAACATCAATTTCCCAACCCGAGTTTTTCCTTTAGAAGATTTAGAAAATGAGGCTTTAAAATTCGCAAAAAATATCTGTAGATATCAATCAAAATTTTCGATATTCACGAAAACGATGTTAACCATCATGGAAAAGGGACGTGTTAAATCATATTTCGATTTAGAAGATGAGTGTGGAAAAGTCGCGTATGACAGGAGAGTAAAGGAGCTAAAGGAAATTGATGATTTTATAAAGAGCTTGTATAGAAAATATACCTGAATTTTGTCACGAAATTAAGAAGAAATTATGATTCATCCCATTATTGTCGGTGTTTCTCAATTTACTCAAAAAAAAGGAACTAAAGAGCCACTTGACCCCCTTAGTCTTATGGTAAAAACAAGTAATGATGCGATTTTGAATACGAGAGTTAGACAAATTGCTACTTTGATTGATGCAATTTACATGGTCAATATAAATTCGTGGTCATATAATTACGCACCTAAAGAATTAGCTACTCGTCTTAAACTTTCTCCTAAAGTTTTTAAATACTTTTCAGATGGAGGAAATACCCCACAAATGCTAGTAAATCGTGCTTGTAAAGCTATCCAAGAGGGTAAATATCGAGTTATGTTAATCACGGGAGCAGAAGCACTGTACTCAAAATTAAATAATGAGACCCATATCAAGAAGAAATGGCCAAAATATGAACACCCGAAAGAAATGGAGGGAAAGATTTGGGATGGAATCAATGATTTTGAAAATAAGTATGGCTTGAAATATCCACCATATACTTATGCTATTTTTGAAACTGCATTAAGAGCTTCTGAGAAAAGATCTTTAGATTTACATCGTAAGAATATGGGTAAGCTCTTCGAGCATTTTTCAAAAATAGCTGCAGAAAATCCATATTCATGGACAAAGAAAAGTTTTGGATTTAAGGAGATAATTGACCTAAATAATGATAATCGTCTAATTACTCATCCCTATACGAAAAGGATGTGTGCTAATCTTTACGTTGATCAAAGCGCTTCAATATTAATTACTAGTGAAAGATTTGCCCAAAATATCAATTTAAATAGAGAACTCTGGGTTAATATAATTGGAGGATCAGACTTAAACAACATCCATGAAACCACCCAACGACCAAGATTATATGATTCTCCAGCAGTGAGAGAAGCTGCAAAATTAGCATTGAACCAAGCAGGCCTAACTTTGGATCAAATTGATGGATTTGATATTTACAGCTGTTTTCCTTCAATAGTTCAAATAATTATGGATGAATTAGGAATAACTTTGGAGAATAAACGGAATCTTACTTTGACGGGTGGGTTACCTTATTTTGGGGGCCCATGGAGTAATTATTCACTTCACTCTATCGTGAATGCAGTGAATTTGATTCGCAACAAGCCTTCCTTAAAAATTATGGTGATAGCAAATGGTGGTTATAATACAAAACAATCTATAGGGATTTATGGGAAATTTGGACCTAAAATCTCATGGGATGAGCTTAAATCAATTGAGATGGCAGTGCAAAAAAAAATTGATTCTGCAAAATTAATGAAACCTATCGAGAAAGCCAATGGAAAAATAATAATTCGAGGTTATACAATCACCTATGATCGATCAGGAAAACCTGAGAAGGGGATTATTTTAGGAGAATTTAAAAATGGAACGCGGACCCTAGCTTTAATGAACTTTAGTAGTAAAAGGCTTTTAAAATTAGAAAATGAAGAACTTGTGGGAAAAAAAGCAAAAATAGCTTACAACAAGGAGATAAACAGAAATGTTGTGATTTCTCTCGAAGAATAACCCTTCCAATCGAAATTTAAATTTTAAACTAAAAATCTCTGATAAGCTTTTTTAGTTCTTAAATTAAACTATTAACTATAAAAATAAAAATTATTGATAGACTTAAAGATGTTAAAGACAAGAATAACTGAAATGTTTGGGATAAAACATCCCATATTTGCAGCCCCAATGGGTCCCTATTTTACAAAAGAGTTAACTGTGGCGGTGTCCGAAGCAGGTGGTATGGGTGTAATCAGTCATACCAACCTCATGGGGAGAGATAGTTTTAAAGCAATGAAAGAGGATATGGAATATGTCGTAGAACATACAGATAAACCCTTTGGATTCAATATAAGAACGGGTAGAATGCAATATGATGCTAAAAAGCTTTGCAGACAAATACCAAAATTTATCATGGAGAATCAGAAAGTCAGAGACCAATGTGTATACGCATTAACGAGCGCAGGATCGTCAAAGACCTTACCAGCAAGCAGAAATTTTCAATTACTGAGAGAAAAAAGTGATATAAAACACTTTCATGTAGCTCCGGCTGCATGGTTAGCAGATAAATGTGTTGCTTCGGGGGTTGACGGTATGGTTGTTACGGGAAGTGAGGGAGGAGGTCATCAGTCTTATGAAAAAACAGGCACATTGATATTACTTCAAGATGTAATTGAGAAATATCCTGATTTCCCAGTGATTGCTTGTGGAGCCTTTGGAAATGGGTATGGACTGGCAGCTGCGCTAGCAATGGGAGCAGGCGCAATTGCAATGGGTTCTAGGTTCATAGCATCAGAAGAGAGTGAATTTCATCCAAAATACAAGGATATTGTTCCTCCTGCGAAACCCAAAGATACTATCATAGTTACGGGTTTTCTAGGGCCAATAAGATTATGGAGAAATGAATATGCTCTTCATCACGGACTCATTGACAGTAGGGATGAAAAAATGGCCGAAGAGGCAGAATTTACCATGCAGGACCTACTTGAGGATGCTAAGCACTATGAATCCGTGTATTTAAATGGAGATCTAGTAACTGGAGCCATACCTCTTGGTCAGAGTTGCGGTTTAATAAACAGTATAGATAAAGTTAAAGATATAATCGAATCTATTGCAAGCGTCGCTGAATCAAGGCTGAAAAAAGCGAGTTCAATAATTCAATAATTTTTTTATTTTTTTCATTTAAAAATCCTATTCGTAGGGGAGCTTAAAGGAAGTTCTAGTTATAATATCAAATGATTTAATGAGTATTTATAAAAGTTATGAGAAAATAGATTCAAATGAAGTTCCTTACTGATGAAATGGAAGGAAATTTAACTAGTTGGTTACGTTTTTTAGGATATGATACTAAATATGCCAAAGATTACGAAGTCAAATATGGGACTCCCGTAGAAGATGATATATTGATAGAGCAATCTCTATTAGATTATAGAATTCTAATCACTCGGGATAGAGAGATGGCAAATAGATTTAGAAAGAAATTCCACCTTCTTTTAAAGAGTAATCCAGAAGTTTATAAGAAGTTTGAAATAAAATCCAATGAGATATTAACACCCTTACTTTTATTGAATACAGAAGATTTTGTTCAATCGATGGTTGCATTGCATCTAAAATTCAATATACGCCTACATTACGTTCCTGAATTAGCTCGCTGTTCCGCTTGTAATTCTACGATTAGGAAAGTTAGAAATAAAGCTGATTATCAACAAAAGATACCGAACGCGGTATACGAAAGTAATCAAGATTTTTGGGTTTGTGAGAATGAAAACTGTAACAAGCTCTATTGGATAGGTGGGCACTTTGAGGATATTTATCGTAAGCTTGATGAAATTAAGGAGATAATAGAAAACATTGAAAATTAACGATTATTTTTCTTAACAGATCTTTCGCGTAACACTCTTCGAAAAATCTTCCCTACTGCTGTCCTAGGTAGTACGTTTACAAATTCAACCTGTCGAGGATATTTATATGCAGCCAATCGTTCTTTTGCCCATTCAATTATTTCTTTTTCGGTTACCTTATCCTTATACTCTGGTTTTAAAGCAACATAGGCTTTGATGGTTTCCCCTATGTTTGGATCTGGTGCTGAAACAACTCCTGCCTCTAAAACTGCAGGATGCTCGAATAATTTTTCCTCTACCTCCTTCGGCATTACTTTGTAACCTTTATATTTTATTATATCTTTGGTTCTCCCTTCAATATAGAAATATCCTTGTTCATCCATGCGTCCTAGATCTCCCGTACGTAACCACCCATTTATGATCGTTTTCTTGGTTTCTTCTGGTTGATTCCAATATCCTTTCATAACTTGAGGCCCTTTAATTAACAATTCTCCTACTTGTCCTTGTTCTAGTTCTTCTAAAGTCTCGGGATTGACGATTTTGCAGTCAGTATCAATGATGGGAACACCTATACTTTCTGATTTGATATCTGGCATCCATTTTGCGGGCATATGTGTGATTGGAGAGGTTTCCGTTAAACCAAAACCTTGGCCTACCTTAGTACCAACAACTGCTTGCCATCTCTTTGCTAATTCTGGCGCTAAGGCGGCTGAACCTGAATTCGCTTCTTCTAAACTTGAGAGATCTCGTTCTGTAAAATCTGGATCGTTAATTAACATTTGAAACATTACGGGTACTCCAACATAATTAGTGACTTTGTAGTATTCTATTGCCTCTAAAACGTCTGAGGCATTGAAAGAAGAAAACATGACAAGCATGGCGGCTCCAAATA
Source organism: uncultured archaeon (assembly GCA_964632315.1). Lineage (GTDB taxonomy): Archaea > Asgardarchaeota > Lokiarchaeia > Sigyniarchaeales > SOKP01 > SOKP01. The sequence continues at coordinate 35,257 of CAZWEM010000001.1, read as the reverse complement.
ATGCAGCAATTAATACTTCAAATCCAAAGGTGTGGCATAAGGGTAGAACTGCAAGAGCTACTGACTTTCCAAATTGATCTTCTTCCTCTTCAGGTTCTCCATTCATCAAAAGCACTGAAAGTGCGTCAGCAACTAAATTGTTATGAGTTAACATTACTCCTTTTGGTAGTCCAGTTGTTCCTCCCGTAAATAGTAAAGCTGCTAAATCATTTATTGGATCAATTTCAACTTCCGGAGCTTTTGGAGCTACACCTTCAATGAATTCATGAAATGTAATAGTTCCCTCCTTAGCTTCCTCTGTCTCTAATAAAATGACATGCTTTAATTCTACTTCTTTTAATACCTTTTTGATGGTTCTATATAAAGTTCTACTAACGAATATGATGTCCAAATTTCCTGCTTCTTTAATAATGTGTATGACGTCATTTTCTTTGAGGAGAGGATTTATGGGGGTGACAGCAGCACCACACTCCATGATTCCCATGCAACAAAATAAGAATTCAGGAACATTCCCGGTCATAATTCCCACTGCATCACCCTTACGTACTCCCATTTCATAAAGTGCATTGCCTACCTTATCGGAAAGATATAAAAATTCTCTATAAGTATATTTTTTATCGGAAGGTTTGTGATAAACGCATACATTATTTTGGTATTCACTTGCTGAAAGCCTTATAAATTCTTGTACTGGAATTGGTTCAAACTTTATAGATTTAGGAACGTTATCGGCACGAAACTTTAACCAAGGCCTATTAGGATTTTCTAGATATGGGGATTCATTTTCATAATCATAAAAGGGTTCCCATTCAGAATAATCTTTCATCTTAAATCTAGTTTTTAATTATGATTGGAATTGATATAAATTGTTGTATAGAAATTATATTTTCGCACAAAATATTTATAGTTTTGTCCAATCACACAAATATTTTCAATGGAATATTACTAAATATCTCTCTTATATAAATCGGTATTTGGGACATAGCTCATCATAATCAAATCATCCCTTATCTCCCAACCTATTTTTTTATAGAAGTTAATTACGTCTTCATTATTTTTTTCAATGAATAAATGTACTTTATGAACGTTAAGATTTTGAAACCTTTCATGTAATTCTTCCATTATCTTTCTCCCATATCCTTTTTTCTGATATGCTGGAGATACTGCGAGATGATGGACATATCCCCGCCTTCCATCAAAAGCACCAATCACAACTGCAATGACCTCTTTATCAATTAAGCCAATCAAAAATAAATCGGGATTTTTATGTAAGACTCTCTTAATCTCTTCCTTCTCATCTGAAGATCCAACACTAATACCCGAATTTTTCCAAATTTGGATTACATCCTTATAATATTTCATTGAAAATTTTTTTATAATCATTTTACTCACTAATTTTAGTGTTTTCTCCCATTAAAGTTAAATTCTGATAATGTGGATTTCTTTAACTTGATTATTTTTCTTCTTGTTTCAGTCTTATTTTCAATAATTGCTTTAACATATGAAGAGATTTCTTTTCTTCGCTCAAGTTTAGAAGGAAAAGGCAAAATTACATCCATAATCCGATTTCCGATACTTGCTATGGTTCCTTGAACGAATGTAATCGCTTGTATTTGCTTTTGAACAATCTCTAAGTTAAGTAGATATAATAAGAGATAGGGATCAATAAGTTTATCGTTTTTAATGACCTTAAGTTGAAAAATGTGACTTTGAATGATTATCTTTGTATCTAACTCAGAGATATAGGCTGTATTACCAATTAAATTTGACCCGCCATCTTTCACTAAAAGAATATCTCCAACTTCTAAATTTTGTTTCTCTCTATATTTTTCGTAGACTTCTTCAGAAGTAGATTTATTCGATTCTAAATTTATTTCCCAATTATTAATTTCACTCGTCCTTATAAAAGGCACATCTCCTAATCCATAGAGGTGGGATCCTATTTCATCTCCTCTAGGAATATATCCATTTTGATTAGTATAAATTATTTTTTCTTCTGTTAATTGCTTAATTGTATAAAGTTGATAATTTGCATCCGTTTCAAGAAGTTTTAAGGTTTTTTCTACTCCCGTGTAATAACTCGGGATGTAGATGTAGCGATAAATCTGCTGATTTTTGATTCTGAAAATTTTTTGATCCTGAGTATAATCAAAATCCTCTGCGTTTAGAAGTTGGAAATGGAGATTTCTTAATTCGTTATTGATTATGGGTTTTCCTTCTTCATTCAAAATTGGATCACCATTTTGTTGCAGTCTATAGGTAACTTTTCCATCCTTATCATGTCCAACATTATTGATTATCGCAAAATTAATATCATATTCATTTGGTATTTGTTTTAATTTCTCAAAAAACAAAATGCTTGTTTTGTTACATGTATAAGGTTGGAAAGCATTCTGATCTAATGAAACTACAGCCAGAATCTTACCCTTTTGATTTAAATATTCCCATATATAGCGATCAGAGGGATTTCCAAAAATGCCTTCAGGTAAGATGATACCCATTTTTCCCCCATTACGAAGTAAATTAACACATCTTTCTATAAATAGAATTTGAGGCGCTTGTTTCTTGACCAATTTAGGTTGTATTTCCCATTGGCCCTCGAAATTTCGCCATAAATGGCCAAGTTGATACTTATTAAGAAGTTCTTTATTATCAATTGGAATACGTGCTCCAAAGGGAGGATTAGTAAGGACATAATCAAAATAATCATCTTTGATTTCTTTACTTGATTCTAATCTATAACTTATGGGGTCTAATGAATCTTCGCAGTAAATTTTTGCTTTTTCTCCACTAAGGATTTCTAAATATAATTTGCAAATCTTTACTAGAAATGAATCCTTATCCATTCCATACAAATTATCGACAATTTTTATATTAACATTGATTCCAGACTTATTTTGTAATAAATCTCTAAGTTCAAGTAGGAATCCTCCATGACCGCAAGCGGGGTCAATTATTTTAGAACCTAAATCAGGATTTAAAAAATTTACCATGAATTTTATGATGTTAATTGGTGTAAAAAATTGTCCACCTTCTTCTTTTAAAGCTTTACTAACGAAAACTTCAAACGCATCTCTCAAAAGATCTTTAGAGGATTGAAGAAGGGAGATTGATTGTAATTCTTGAACCACAATATATACTAAATTTTTATTCAAGCCTATATGTTCATTTTCCTCAATGATATCCTTATAACGCGTTTTCACGTTATCTTCAAAATATTTCTGAATTCGAAAGAGTAATTCTTTTTCTGATTCTTTATTTCTTACGGCAAAATCCATCACTTCAGAGGGCTTTTTGTTAATCTCATCTACTAACTTGCAAAGAAGAAGATTAATAATTTCTTTAGATCTTGTTCTTGTATCTGTATCCATTTGTTTTAATTTAGCATAAAGATGTTGATTTATTTCTTCGAATGAATTCTTTAAATTTGGTACTTTTGCTAAATCCTTTTTTCTAATCAACAAGGTCACATTATATCTTTAATGCTAAATTATGAATCATTGCTATTAAGTTATAATTAATTCATGATCAAAATTCCCTTTCTTAAAATCAATATTTAAAAATAATAAACAGATGAAGTATCTAGAGATCTTTCTATAATATTTGGCGTATTGTTTTGACATTAAGCGGTCTAGATTTAGCTAATGGAATACTAATTTTAGTATTAGATGGGATTTCAATCTATGTTGGTTTAAGATTAATACTAAAATATTATAAGTTGAGAAAAACAGAACTACTCTTGGTTGGACTATGTTGGATTTTTATCGCATGTCCTTGGTACCCGGGGGGAATATCATTCCTTCTGTACATTTTTACTAACCAGAATTTGACGGAAGTCCCTTACTTCATAATCGGAAATATTTTTATCCCCATTGCACTCTTACTCTGGATAATGGTTATCTCTAAATTCTTAAACATAAAAAGAAAGAACTTGTTGATTTTACTTTTTGTAATATATGGAATTTTCTTTGAAATCGGTTTTTTTGTGTTAATAAGCATCAATCCCAGTCTAATTGGATATTTGAAAGGAATTACTGATGTTCAATATGAGTTCTTCATTATTGCTTATGATGTGACAGTGTTGATTATCATGCTGATAACAGGGATACTCTTTACGAGAGAATCATTGAAGTCATTGGACGAAACAGTTAGGCTCAAGGGAAAGTTATTATTGACTGCTTTTCTTCTATTTATAATCGGTGCGGGTTTAGATACTTCAATTCCATTAAATCTTCTTACTCTTTCAATTTATAGAACCTTAGAAGTTCTGAGTGCAATTTTCTTTTACGGTGGGTTTTATTTACCAACTTGGATGAAAGAAATATTTTTCAGAAATAAATAAAATTTTTTTTATTTATTTTTCATATTTTTAGTTATGGAAGAAAATCAGCAATATTTTGGGAAAAACATTGAATTCTCTATAAAGAGAAGGATAGCAATTATAAAGTTGAACAGAACTTATAGATCGAATTCATTTACGATTCCTTTTCTCAGAGATCTGGAAAACGCATTGGAATTTTGTCAAAATCACGAAAAAGTTAAAGTAATTATTTTAACAGCAAATGGAAGTTCCTTTAGTACGGGAATGGATTTAGGTGAGATTACAAAATATGATTATAATGATGTAAAAGAATTAGAGCGTCGAGCAGCCTCAATTTGCAAGATCTTGTATAATGGAAAACCTGTTATATGTGCAATAAATGGAAGAACCTTTGGAGAAGGGGTGGTATTTTTAACTTGTTGTGACTATCGGATCGCAGTTCAAGAGAGTTACTTTCAAATGCCAGAGATTAATAGTGCGATTTTTCCTGGAACTGGTTGTGTAACCTTTTTTTCTAAAATAATAGGAATTTCATGGACAAAGAAAATGCTAATGTTTGCTGAACAAATTGATGCTCAGAAGGCACTTAATATTGGATTAATAGATGAAATAGTTGAGAAAAATGACTTACTCACCAAAACGTTGGAAAAAGCTAAATTTCTATCAACTAAAAATCAGTTTGTTTTGAATGCAATTAAAATCCTAACAAACCACCTTCATGATAGAAAAGTAAGTGAGGCATATAAACTGGAAAAGATTGGTTCAGATTGGTATCGATTTCCCGATAAAGCAAAATTTTTAGTAGAATTAAAAGAAAACTTTGAATGGACGCCTTGAATCCACTTTTTCCATTTTGAAAAAGTAGCAAAATGTTTATATTTTTATCAGAGTTTATAAACTATAGCTAATCATAGTTAGTATTTTAGCGACAAATATACTCGTAAGAGATTAAAGCAGAAAGTAAAGGAAAAATAATAGCTGAAAATTAGTAGGTGAATAATATGCCAGGTAAAGATGATACAAAAGTGTTTATCGGTGGAAAAAAATCAATGAGCTACGTGATGGCTGCTATGGTAGTGTTAAACGAAAAGCCAGTGAAGCTTCTAGCCAGAGGGAGGTCGATATCTCGCGCTGTGGATGTTGCCGAGATCCTTCTAAATAAATTCGTGAAAGGCGCTAAGTATGGAGAGATTAAAATTGACACCGAAACACTTACCAATTCTGATGGTACAAATACCAATGTTTCCGCAATTGAAATTGAGATAGTACCGCCAAAAAAATAACTAAATAAATGTTAATATCAGGAGAAAATCAGGAGACTTTCTCGCTTTTTTTTTATTTTTATATGTGTTCCTTATCGACTAAAAATTCATATTGATCCATATCTATAATTGGTCTATATCCTACATTTTGATAAATCTTATTTGAAGTAGGATTAGATAAATCCGTGAATAGGAAACAAAATCTATTTCCCTCATCTAACAGGAGTTTACTAATTTTAGCAACAGCTTCTGTTGCATATCCTCTTCTTCTTAAATTGGATGGAGTGAACACTTGATTAATTAAATTGCCATTTGGTGTTTTACCTGCCTTATGTACCATCGAAACGGGTTGATTATTATCAAAAAGTATGAAATAACGATTTTCCTCAATCCTTTGTCGAGTAATTTTGCGATATTCTTCATCGATCTCAAATTTTTCGTTAGGAAGTGCCTCTTCCCTGAATAATTTAATCCATTTCAAAATTAGATTTTCATATGTTAAATCAACAGCTTTGAAATCATGAGGACCTAAATACTTATAATCTACTTCCTCTAATTTATAAATTCTTTCATTCATGCCCAATTTATAGCTAATGTTTTTTTTTCTACTCCATAACTTCGTAGCCTTTTTAGCGGCTTTTTTAAATGCTAAAATCCCGGGAATTTTATTTTCATTTTCAACTAAAAAATTTATTAATTGATCGATAGAATTCATTATCTGAGTATATGATAACAAAAGGTTGTGAGGTGGAGTCATTACCGCAGCCAAAAGTGGTTTATTTCTTTCTTCAACAGAAATCATTAAGTTGTTTTCTTTATAACGTCCAACTTTTATCGCATTAAGAATAGCGAAAATTAGATTATTTTCCGCTTCGTGTTTCATTAAAAAATTACGTATCTGATCATAAAACTTGAATGGGTCTACAAATGAATTGATTAACATTACAATTCAAAGCTTGTATAATTCTTATTTAGTAAGTTCTTTGTAATTATTTTTTTAAAGGACATATTTTTGGAGCTCTTTATTAAAAAGGTCAATATCTTGATTATCTAATTCTTTTTCATTAACTTTATGCAATAAATTCAAAAAATGCTTGATTATCGGATGTTCGATAATAGTGCATTTCTGATTTAAAGTGTTAACGTCTAATATCAAGGCAGAATCTAATGATTCACCCATGCCTAAGACATCCTTGAATAATAATTCATTATTCTCAGTATAAGATATAACTAAGATATCCTCTAATATCTGCGAGCCATCATTTTGCTTGATTATTTTAAATTCACACATTTCTTTTATCTCACCTTTATATTATTCTAGTCTCCTTAATGTATGGTTTCTTTACATAAAACCAAATTTTTTAAAACACGTTTAATAACAATAAATATACCAATAGTTTTAAAACTTATAACTGAAAACTCACACAAAAGAAAGTGATTGAAATATGGCAAGGCCTTATCAGAAAGCAAATATTCCTGGCCCAGAGATGGGTACCAGCGTTAATGACCCGAAAGTAATGGCTAATCTTTTGAAATCACCAAAACGGAAAGTCATGGTGATTGGTGCTGAATCAATTAATTGGGAACTGGAGGGTAAAAAAGTTGCGGACTATTACATTGAGATTGCAAATAAATTGAGTTGTCACGTGATCTCAACCGGACACGTCTATAAGTACTTAAAAGGAAAAATAAAAGATGATTTGCTCTATGACATGTCATTAATCAATATCACGGGACGCTTAGTTGATCAGAATTGGAAAGGATTAGATGGAGAAGGTCAATATAATATGGCAATATTCGGAGGACATTTGGTTTATTATGTTTCACAAACCATGAGCAGAATAAAAAACTTTTCGAATTGGGTAAGAACTATCGATTTGGATAAATATGCTCATCCAAATGCCCGATTTAGCTTGCCTAATCTTAGTGATAGTGATTGGAAACAATTCTTAGAAGAAGTTATTAAAAATTTATGAAATTAATAAATATAAAATTTAGATAAATGAATGAGGAATGTTGAAATATGAGTTTTAGCGATATCCCAGTCGATGTAGGACCGGTTTATGAAGGAGAACGCATACGGGCAAAACAGATGTATGTAGAGCTCGGGGGTCCAAAAATTGAAAAGCATTTCGAACTGGTGAGAGTTCGGCCACCTAAAGAGATTAAAGACGGAAGTGTGACCCTTCATGGAATAGATATTAAAGATATGGAAGAAGGCTCGAGACATCCAATTGGAATTTTAATTGAAGTTGCTGGACCTCAGTTAGAGGAGGACCTAGAAGCTGTTTTTGAACGTCGAGTTCATGAATTTTGTAACTTCGTGAATGGAATAATGCACCTCAACCAAAGATACACGAATTGGATGCGAATTTCCAAGACTGCAATAGAAAAAGGGTTTAATACATTCGATTTACTTGGTACGGTTCTCATTAGACTCTATAAAGCAGAATTGCCCATCATTGAACAAGCCCAAGTCACATTCTATACGGATCCGAAAGCGATTGAAGCACCATACGAGATGGCATTGGAGGTATATAATAAACGTGATGAGAGAGCAAGGACTATTCATGATGAAGATGTCGATATGTTTTATGGATGTGTCTTATGCCAGTCGTTTGCACCGACTCATGCGTGTTGTATAACTCCCGACAGAACAAGTCTATGTGGTTCTATTAACTGGTTTGATGCGCGTGCTGCCGCCAAAGTTGATCCCAAAGGTCCATTGTTTGAGGTACCTCCTGGAGAATGTAAAGATAAGTTTGCAGGGGAATATACTGGCGTTAATGAAATGATAAAGAAACGATCATTAGGAGAAATAGATCGAATCTTCTTATATTCTGGCATGGAATTTCCACATACTTCATGTGGTTGTTTTGAAGCGATAGATTTTTACATCCCCGAAGTAAACGGTCATGGAATTGTTGATAGGAACTTTGGAAATGTGGCCATTAATGGGTTACCGTTCAGCGCTATGGCTAATCAAACCGGTGGGGGCAAGCAAATGCCCGGATTTAATGGAATTAGCATTCAATACATTGCCAGTCCAAAATTCCAGCAATATGATGGAGGACACAATCAAATTGTATGGATGAACAGCTCTGTAAAGGATCGCGTTGCTGAATTTCTTCCAGCAGACTTAATAAGCAAAATTGCTACTGAAAATGAAGTGCAAGACATTAATCAACTGAGAGATTGGTTGAAAGAGAACAATCATCCTGTCGTGGAAACTTGGACTGAAATGGAAGAAGAGGAGGAAGAGGAAGAAGGGTATGAAGAAGAAGGCGCAATGATCCCGATGGGAACTCAAGCCTTTACCGTACCCGGCGCTGGTGGAGCGGGTGGATTCAAAATCATACTGAAGAACTGCAAGATCCATGCTGAGGCTATAATCATCAAGAAAATTGAGCCTCGCAAAAAGAAATAATTTCTTATTATTTTTTCTTATTCTTGTTTTATTACTAAATTTTTAATAATCAATTAATTTACTTATAACATAATATCACAGATGATATTGATATTAGAAAGGCTAAAACCACATTGGAAAAAAGGTTTTAATACTTGGATTTCCCAAAATCAGATTATATACGGTTTTTAATTTTAATGATCATTGGTTTACTTCTAACAATTATTGCTGGGGTGTTGTTAGGAATGATAATCATTTTCCCTTCAATTTCCATAATTTCTATTGGAGATATAGGGTATATTTTATTAATTGTTATGGTGATAGGAGGTATCCTTTCTTTGGTGATTTCAGTAGCATTTCTAGCTGATAAAATAGATCCTGACCTAATAACTTTATATCTTGTAATAATTGTAATAATCCTATTTATTCTCTTCCTGATCATCATTTTGGGAGGATAAGATGAAAAGACAAAGAAAGTTATTTGATTATCTTTATTTTTTTAATGGTTGTATTACTAAAAATTAAAATAATAGTTTTATATGATATATGAAAAATTTCAAGAGAGCTGGGAAGCTTCACTCCATTTAATTATTAAATGATTGGTTTTCATATATCTTAAAATTAAAAATGAGGATATAAAAAGAGAATCATCTTCAATAGACCAAATTATTTCATAAAGATGCAAAGTTGCATCGCATTTCCATCTATCCACTTAGGTAACTTACTTTTACTTAATAGTGCTGGTACTTGATGAGAAAAAATGCATTTGTCACGTATTAGTTTCTTTCTTTGTATCATATAAGTTTATTTGACGTTGGAGATAAAAAACACGATATTATAAAAAACTCCACATTTTCTCTAGGACTTAAATACTTTCATCTTTCAAAACCCATACGCCCCCAAAAAATATGATATTATGCTCTTATCATTCTTGCACCACATTTGGGACAGACTTCACTATTACACGGGATTCCTGCTTGATGAGGTTTTTGATAATCACAATTAGTGCACTTACAATATCCTCCGACCCCAGCAGCATAAGGACCTCCCATCCGTCCTCTTCCTCCTCTTCTGTTCATTTTTTCACCCCCTTGATATAGAATTTAAATAGTAATTTTGAAGGTTAATATAATTTCCAAAAAATTTGATCATTATAAAACCACTTTTTTATTTTATGAGTAGATTCAAGCGATTTTAGATTCTTTAAAATGTCGATCTCGTTGAAACATGGTGTAGAAAAGGTTTCTATGATTTGTTCTTGTCTCATGGGATGTCTTTGTATTATTGCTAAAAATTCTTTCTTAAAGTTTGTAGAATAAACATCAAATTCTCCAAATTCAGGATAATTCATATCGTAAAAATCGCCAAAAATTTGCTTTAATAAAGGAACAACTTTTTTATCTGGGATCGAAACCCATTTTTCAGTGGGGGGCCTAATTGGAACATTAATATCGATCCTATCTGGATTAAATAGATCAATTTTTTCTTTAATTTGTATTAAACTTTTTTTATCATCATTGATTCCCTTCATGAGCATTACTTCGAGCCAAAATTTCCCCTCATACATTTTCTGAAAATCAGAAAAACCTTTTATAATATTATCAAAATTGAGAGTAGGATGCGGTCTATTTATTTTTATGAAATCCTTATTATTTCCAGCATCCAAACTTGGTAAAACAACATCAGCAAGCAAAAGTGCTTCTTGAACTTCTGTATCAAATAATAAGCTTCCATTAGTAATCACGCATATCGGCTTTTTTGTTATTTCTTTAACAAAAAGAATTAGATCTTTCAGGCTTTTATATAAAGTCGGTTCGCCACTGCCCACGAAAGTGATAAAATCAGTTTTTAATTCATGATCTCTTATTGCATTTTCCATTTCTCGCATTATCTGTTCTTTTGGAAAGAAGTCCATCCTCAAGTTAGTAAAATTAGTGGTTCTTCCTAATTGACAATATATACATTGATAATTACATGTTTTTGAAGGTAGGACATCAATGCCTAATGACCTCCCTAGTCTGCGACTCGGGACTGGCCCATAACAGTATTTCAACTTTTTTATTCTCCAATTTTAGTCATAATCTTGTAAAAACTAGTTGACTCTTTAATTGATACTACAGAGTCAAATTGGTGGTCTAGGAACAAATCAATGTTTTGTGAATAATTATTCACAATCCATCATGTAATGCAGTATTATTAAAAATATAAATCTTCTGGTTTGAGTTCAATTACTAAAATTATATGTTAAATTAAGATAGAGAATATAAATTTTTTAATCGTTCAATGATATTCCACTCTATAATTAGTTTTTGCACGCTTTTTGGAACGAATTGTTTCCAAGGTTGATCGTTAATCATCTTTTTTCGAATGGTTTGGCCACTTAATCCCTTTTCTTCTAAAGTTACTTCCCACAATACATGAACATTTAAACCAAGATTTTCCAGATATCTTTTCTTTTGTCTCCCCCAATCATCATAAATCGAGAGAAAAAATACCTTATCAAGAGGCACGTAATACTTTAAAAGATGGGGATAATTTATTGGAAAAGGTACAATTGAAAACTCGGATAACTTCAAGCCTTGTTCTAATAATGTTTCCTTAACCATGAGCATCCTTTCATAATATGTTAAAGGGTTATTAAGTTCGGTGCTACGATGAGGGTTTGATTCATGATCTTTCGTTAAAGATGGGTCTGGATTGGTAATGCCAACGATAATGTGTTCACATAAATCCTTACCAGCCATCAAATATTTCACATGATCATTATGTAAGATTTGGAATCGACCATGGATAATTCCAATATCATACTGAAATGTATTAGGCTGCATTATCTAAGATGAGATTTTAACAATATTGTTTTACTCGAATAATTCAAAAAAGATTAATAATTTTGTCATTCAACATTATTTTACATATTGTGGAGAATGGATTATGGAATTTAAAGAGGACCTAGTTGAAGCCAAAGAAAGAATGAATGCGTGGTGGGACCATGAAATAATTGATCGTCCAGTGATCTCTTATTATCATCCCAAAAGTAGAGGTGCAATGGGGGGATACTTGGATGCTCTTGGGCAAGATTGGACTTTGGCTAAAGATTTAAATACAGAGATTAATAATGCGTTAACATCCTTCGAGAAAAGAGCAGGAAAAACATATTATGGAGGAGAATCAATTCCGTCCTATTTTCTAAATTATGGTCCCGGAATTATAGCTGCTGTTTTCGGAGTAGTTCCACATTTTGAATCTGAGACCATATGGTTTAGTCGTCCAACAGAGCCGAATGACATAATTGAAGTGTTAGAAGAAGTTAAATTGAATCAAAATAATGAATGGTATACTCGTTTAAAGAAAACTACCTTAGAAGGATCCAAACGGGCGAGGGAAATGGGCTATCAATTCGGAATTACTGATCTTGGCGGAGTGCTAGACGTATTATCTTCTTTTTTAGGCCCCACTAAAATCATTCTTACCATGAAACGCAACCCTGATATAATTGACGTGTGTAGACAAATCATATTGGAGAAACTGCTCAGGGTATATGATGAATTATATGAGATCATTTCTTCTAATTGCGATGGATTTAATGCCTGGCTAAATGTGTGGTGCTCGAAGAGTTGGTATCCAGTTCAATGTGATTTTATTGCAATGCTTAATCCTAAATGGTTTAAAAGGTTTGTATTACCAGATCTTATAGCGCAAATTGACCACATGGATTATGCAATACACCACATGGATGGTCCTTATCAAATTCCTTATTTAGATGATTTTCTATCCATTGATAATCTAACGGGTATTCAGTGGGTGCCAGGTGCAGGCAGATCCCCTCCAGGTTCTGAAGAATGGTTTCCCCTTTATAAGAAAATTCAAAAAGCTGGAAAAAACATAGTAATGGATACCATTCCAGAAAGCGTCCCTCATATTTATAAGGTCTTTGATCCTAAAGGATTATATGTTAGAGCAGGATTTTCTTCAGAAATAGCTGCTAATTTTTACTTACCATCATTTATAGGTGGTCAAGAAGGAAAATTAGTGAGCAAATCTGTAGAATGGGCTAAAAAACAAGGACTAAAGTCGGTAAAGAAGGAAGACGTAAATAATTTTTTAGATCAAAATGGCCTAAAAATTGAAACAAAAGAAGTCCGTGAATTGTTAAAAGAAACTAATAACTGCTTGCGAGAAAAATTATTTTTCACGTAAATATTTTTACTCCTTCTTCACTCTATTCTTCTTTATAAATTAAGAATCTATCAGTATACTATTACTTTAAGAAGGTACATGTCGTACTCTAAGTATCTTTGAATATAAAAAGTCTTTTCATTACTAAATATGATGAGTAAAGAATCAAAAATTAGATTCATTCATGCAAGCGACCTTCATTTAGGTAGTCACCAATATAGTTGTGAAGAACGTGCCAATGATTTCACTTTAGCGTTAAAACAAATTCTTGATCTTGCCATTAATCATCAGGTATCATTCATTATTCTGGGAGGAGATGTTTTTACTTCTTTGGAGATTCTTCCAGTTCATCTGACTAAAATTGTTTCTGTTCTAAGAGATTTTAAAAAAAAAACTGATAATTCTATCCCTATTATTGCTGTTGAAGGAAATCACGATATTCGGAAATATTCGAAAGGAGTGAGATTTTCTAAACGAGGGCAATCCTGGTTAAAATTCATTACGAATTTGGATCTGATAATACTTTTGGATGCAGACATTAATGAAAATCCAGAAGCAATTTTTCGACGATATGATTTTGAAACACGGAAGGGTGGCAAAATAAGAATCAGAAATGTGATGATATATGGAGTTCGTTATCTTGGTCAAACGATTGGAATGGAACAATTTAAGAGAATCTCTTCTGGAATTGAGCCTAATGATGGTTTATTTCATATTCTGATACAGCATTTTGGTATCAAGGGACAAATGAAAAATGTTCCGGGAATTAATTATTTATGTTTAAACCCTTTAAAAGATCGAGTTAATTATTTAGCTTTGGGTCATTATCACACCCAATTTGTTATTGATAAATGGGTATTCAATCCCGGGTCTTCCGAAGCCGTGAGTTCGGTTGACCATTCTTTTAAAAGAGGCATCTTCTTAGTGGAAATCGAAAATGATTATTCTGTAAACGCAGTTTCAATTAAATTAAAGAATCGAGATTTTTTATTCGAAACAATCATACTTGAAAAACCCATAAAAAAATGGGTAATTTTTAAAAACTTTATATTAAAACAATTAAAAGAGAAATTTGCAAATTCCAACTTAAAAATCCTCAATTTTCCTGCACTTTATCTTACTTTGAAAGGTATTAAACCTCCTAAAACTTGCGCTATTGATTTAAACAAACTAAAAAATGAGATTCTAAATAATTTTTCTCTAATAGATGTGAAAATATATCAAAAATACTCATCTCCAGAAATTCTACTTCATAATTTTCTCTCTTAAAACTTATCACCCACTATTTTTAAAAAGAATTACATTGATAATTGTATTATGAGAATCAAATCGGTGATTAGTAAACATAAATCTTTTACAATCTTTAGCGTTGGATTTATCGTATGGTTTACTTTCTTAGTTTTATTATTGACAAATAGCAGAACAGTAGTTTTTTATGATGCTTTAAATCAATTAGACGTTTCATCTAGTTATATTAGTATCCTCCCAGCGGCTCGTTATGTTATTGAGCCATTATTCGCAATTGCTATTGTATTAGGAATGGAATTCTCATGGATGTTTCTATTTTTGATAATCTATCCTGTAATGAGAGGTATTTTCATCTTTTATAAACATAAAAAAGAGAAAACCTCAAAGAAGTTGAATTTTCTTCTAACTATCGTAATAGATATTACAAAATTTGCATTTAAAGTGATAATATTAGCGATTTTAATTGTATTAATAATAATTTTAACCGGAAGCTTGATACAAGGATTTTTATTCGTTAATCGTTATTTCATGATACCAATTCAAATAGCAGTCCATGGTGCTTTAATTTTAATAATTATAAAATCCTTGTATGTGCTATTAAGGCTTTTCCATCCAAACTTAAAGTTAAAAAGCCAAAATAAAAATAAGTTCAGGAAAAAATGGAGTTCAAAGTCAACTAAATTAAAAAGAATAAAAAGCGAGTTAATTTATTATGTTGGAATTGGATGCTTGCTCCTTAGCTTGAATATAGTACTAATATCTGCACCATTTCCTACGCAAAGAATTGTTCCAACACATCTAGATGATGATGAATTTCTCATTGATTTACACGTACACACGGTCTATTCTGATGGTTGGCTTACCCCTGAAGAAAGAGTAATGTGGTATATCGAGCAAGGGATAAATATTGCTGCTTTTTCTGATCATGATAATCTGCGAGGAGCATACGCAGCGCAGAAATTTGTAGAAGAGAGAAACCTGGATTTTACGGTATTGACAGCTGAAGAATGGACAGATCATGAAAATGATATTCACATGAATTATTTTGGGGTTAATGAAGAGATAGTACCACTTGAATCTTATACTCCAAACGGTCCGAAAGCGATGAACGCATCAGACCTTATTAATTATGTTAAAAGTAAAGGGGGATACATTACAGTAAATCATTATAATTACGATCCAAATCCTCAAGGGGGTTTTGGAATGCCATATTCTTTGGAACAATTGAGAGATTGGGGCGTAGATGGATTTGAGATCGTAAATGGAGGAAGTTATGGGGGAAAATATCTGTATATTCGTCAATTCTGTTTAGATAACAATTTAACTTGCGTGGGAGGGTCTGATATTCACGTTAACGAGGACCTCAATACTTTTATTCGTATTCGGTTAAATGATCCGACTAATAAATCAGTTGATAATATCTTTCAGACTCTTAAAAAGAATACACACCAAGTAGTTGCAATTGAGTTCGCACCAATCCTAGTTAATTTCCCCTCTAAGCTTGATGATCTTGGTTTTTATACATTTGAAGATTTCATTAATTATCTCTTAAACATCAATACATTTCAATCATTATCTTGGATAATTTGGTCCATAGTAATATATCTATTGATCGTAATAATGTACGTGAAGTTAAAAAAAAGTAGCGTTACAGCCATAGAGAGAAAACTAAGCTAAAAAACCATTTTTTCTACAATTTTAAATATAAATTCCATTCTTATCCTCATCAGGTCCATCTTCATCATCTGAATCGTCATCATCGTCGTTATCGTTGAGTTTTTTAGAAAAGTATTTAATGATATCCTCAATATCTGCCTTAGGATCAAGGTCTCTGAGATCACTCATATTAATTCCAATAATTTTGCCTTTCTTAAGCGGTAGCATTTTACTTTGAATTTCTTTTTGTATTTTTTCATTTCTTTTTGAAATCTCATTTAATTCTCTTTTCATCACAGACCTTAGCTCATTTGCTACGATTTGGTCTAGTTCTCCAGGTTTCATTGTATTGAGTAATTCTGAGCCATACTCTTTAGTCACTTTCTTCAAAGCTCTTGATTTTTTAGACTTTGGGATTTGTTCAATCCTATCTATTCCTAAAATATTTATAATATTTAACCAATCGAGTTGAATGGACCAATTATTATCAGAAGTCATAATTTGAAAGTAATGTTTTTAACAAGTTAATAAGTAAAATAATATAGTTAAATCTTCATCTTATTATTCATTAAAATAATAGTGCAGTAATCATATAAATTTATGGTTAATCTCTTTAGATATTTATTTTGAATAAATTCATGCAGTTATAAGTTAGTTTAAATAAAGTAATCTTTTATGTTTTTAGCAATCAGTTCGGGAACGTCATGCATTACCCAGTGAGAGGCTTTTTCTACCTTTACAATTTTTAAATTCTTCACATATTCGTCTAAGCCATCTAGAACTGAAGGTAATACGGCGACGTCGTCCATTCCATGAATTACAATTGTAGGGACCTTGATTTTTCCCGTCCAAGCTTTGAAATTAAGATTAGCCCGATAATAATTCACTCCTCCTTCTATTGCTCCTGGTTCGGACCATGCCTTTAAGTATTTTTGCTTGTCGTATTCTGTAAAATCTTTCTTTTTATCCATACCTGAAAAAACTGCCCATTTAAGCCACTTAAAATCATTCTTAATGACGAATTGCTCTCCATGTGGTTTAAGAAACTCAAATATGTAAAAACTAGCTCTCTGTTGGGCTTTGTTTTTAGAAAGTTGCTCTTGAAAGATCTTGGGATGTGGAGCATTTAAGATCATCATCTTTTCAACCCTATCTGGATATTTTTCTGCGAAACACCATGCAATAACACCACCCCAGTCGTGTCCTGCTAAATAAATCTCATCAAATTTAAAATAGTCAACGAGATTTATTAGGTCTTCAATCAAGATATTCATATCATAGTTTTCAACACCCTTAGGTTTATCGGATAAATTGTAACCTCTTAAATCTGGAATAATCAATTTATAAGTATCTTTGAGCAGTGGAATAAGGCTTTTCCATCCATACCAAAAATCTGGAAACCCATGAAGTAAAAATAAGGGCTTTCCAACACCGATTGTGGCTACATGTAGTTGAATATTATTAACTTCAACGTGTAGATGTTCTATCTCATTAAGTACATTCATGTTATTTTATAATTTTCTTTTTAATTTTAAATTAGAGACATTAATTAAAAATAAATAGTTTATAGCTCATTAAGAATGGGGCTATTCAAATTATATTTCTCGTGAATTAAGGTTAAAATAAATTAAATTATATAGTAGTTCAAAAAAATTTTTTATTCTATTTATTCAAAATATTCATTAAAGGATTTCTCGAAATCATCAGTAGAGGGATTCTCAATCTCAGCAAATTTATAACGCCCTCGGGGTATTTTGCCGATATTCTTCAAATGCCTATTTAGAGCCCTCTCGAAATCGTTTGCGCTCATACTTTTTTCCTCAGCAAACTTGATCTCACCAAAAAACTTCAAGTATTCCGGATCTACATCACTCATTAATTTTTTCACCTAATATGGTTTTTATTTATTATCTTTTTTTGATTAAATGCTTATTTATACAAATAGATAGTTCCGTTATTTAAATCTTTTCATACATTTAAACCATCGAAACTTTTGATATTCTTATAAATATTAAGTTAATTTTTTTTCAATAACTGACAAAATGCAACGAAATTTTATCTGAAATCAATCATTTGATGATATGATTAAACTTTTAATGCGACAAATTAATTTGTATAATAAAATGATGATATTCAGATTTGAGTGAAAAATGAGTTCAGTTCAAAGACAAGTAGATAATCGCACTTATCTCAAATATTTATTTCAGTCTTTAAATGTAGATAAGTTGAAAGAAATATGTAAGGATTTTAAAATCAAGGGATATTCAAGATTTAATAAAAATGATTTGATAGAATTCATTTTAGACTCCCTTTCAGAAGAAGAAATAAGCGCCTTGATCAAAAAAAAGGAACTCGAGATTATTTCCGAGGGAATCAATTCAGCAATAGAAAAAATCAATGGTCAAGATAGGGAATCAATAACTTTTATTAAAGTAGTTAATCCTGATATTCATGAAATTGAATTAAAATTCAAAGGATTTAACTGGGAAACTGAGTCTTATTTAATAATTAATGATCGAAATATTAACAATCCGGAAAGGGATTGCGATTGCCGTATTGGTGCTGCGATGGGATTTTGCTCTCATTTCTGGGTTGGCTTTATTTTTGCATTAAAAAAAGGTTTTTTTACTTTAAGTGATTGGAATTTAACCTATCTGCCTGAAGACTTTGAAAAGGAGATCCAATCAATAAATATCTCTAATTTAGATGACACAGAGGAGGTTAAGTTAGTTGATAAGAATTCTAATGATTATCTTTTCCAAAAATATTTAGATCAAAGCATCACGATTTATGAGGCAGAAGTCACTAATATAGAGGAAAAAGAACAAGTCTTTCAAGAGAACGTAACGAAATACTTTATCGGTTCTTTGAAGAATGTCAGATTAGGTCCGAGAGTTCAAAAAAAAGATGACTTTGATCAGTCGGATATCAGTAATTTTGAGGAATTGTCAATTAGGATTAGTGAGAGATTACAGGAGAAACTAAACTTAATAGCAGGGAATAAGATTAATTTGAATGGAAAATTAACAAGAGATAATTTCTTGAACTTATATATTGTAAAAAATATCAGAAAAATCAATACGATCTAAATCTTAATTAATTTAAATCTCCAATGAGAGGGAAATTATATGGTAAGTTCTGGTTTTTTAGATGAAATCAACATGATTTTAGCAACTGATTTTTATCAATTGACGATGGGCGCAGCATATTATCAAGAAAATGTAGAAAAGTTAAATGGAGTAGAAGACGATATTGCTGTATTTGATTTATTTATTAGAAAGCTACCTAAGAATAGGAATTACATGATATTTGCTGGATTAGAGCAAGTAATATATTATTTGCAGAATGCAAGATTTACAGAAAAAACAATTGAATTCTTAAGAGCTCGGGAAGAATTCAGAAATATTGATTGCGACTTTTTTGATGTTTATCTCCCCAATTTCAAGTTCAATTTGGATTTGTGGTCATTAAAAGAAGGAACCTTTTTCTTTGCTAATGAGCCTGTTATACGCGTCCAAGGACCGATGTTCCATGCCCAGCTGGCAGAAACCTACATATTAAATGTCATAAATTACCAAACTCTGGTTGCATCAAAGGCTTCTCGAATAAAGAATATAGCATCAGATAAGGTTTTACTCGAATTTGGGACTCGAAGATCTCATTCTCCTCTTGCTGGGGTTTACGCTGCTCGTGCAAGTTTTATAGCTGGTTTTAATGGCACTAGCAATGTAATAGCAGACCTTGAATTGGGTATAAAATCTAGTGGAACCATGGCACATAGTTTCGTTCAAAGGTTTGATAAAGAAGAAGATGCTTTTGATTTTTATTACAAGATTTATGGCGAAAATTCAATATTATTAATTGATACTTACGATACAGAAAAAGCAGCAAAATTAGCGTGTAAGTATGGTAATAAAATTTTTGGAGTTAGAATAGATTCGGGCGATTTAATTGAAAACTCTTTTAAAGTACGAAAAATATTAGATGCGAATGGATGTAAAGACGTCATAATCGTTGCCAGCTCTGATTTAAATGAATATAAAATAAAAAATTTGTTAGACAATAATGCTCCGATTGATGCTTTTGGAATTGGAACAGAGTTAGTCACCTCTCGTGATGATCCTGCTCTTGCTGCTGTATATAAGCTCGTGGAATTTCAAGGAAAGCCGCGAATAAAAACCAGTAAAGATAAGCTTACGTTTCCTGGTAAAAAAGAATTATATCGCTTATATGATAATAATGATATATTTATTAAAGACATTATGGCCTTAGAACAAGAACCAAAACCCCCAAACTCCGAAATTTTGTTGAATCAGATTTTAGATAAAGGGAGGTTAATAACTGACATGTCCAATTTAAAAGAAATTCAACAGTATTATATGCAAAATATTAAGAAATTACCTGATAAATTTAAAAGTCTTAATGAAGAAGTGAACTATGAAGTTGAAATTTCAGGAGAATTACGAAAGCTTACCAACACACTTCAAAATAAAAAATAACTAATTCATTAATAATCCAAATATAAGAAATAGTTGAAAGACACCTCCACAGACGCCACATATTCCTATAATCAATCCAATTGTAGCTAAAGCTTTCTCATCATCTTCAGCAAGTCCTATCATCGCCAATATTATGGCAAGTACTCCAGCACACCAAAAACAGCAACACCCTATTAATCCAATGATTATCGCAGCTATACCAAAACCACTTGATTTAGAGGATTCAGAAGATTCAGGATGTAAGGTTTTTAAAATTTCAGGAGGAGCTGCTAGTGGGGCAGTTAAAAATCCTTCAGATAAGGTATCAATTGTTTCTCGTTCAAATTTATAACCACAATTGGAACAATTTTTCCAATTAGGTTCAACTTCAGTACCACAATTGGGACAAAAATGTATTTTAGAGGACCCCACGGTAGGTTTAACGGAAAAAAAGTTTTGAAGTAGATAATTGTCCATTTCATAGCGTTGATCCTTACTAAGTAAAACTTTTAAACGGGAATTATACGCATCTTTAAATCTTGAATTTTTTTGAAGTTCAGGGTACTCTCTTAAAAAATTACCTACAAAATCATAGAAAAGCGTGCGATCCTCAGTACGGGCGGTGTAAAAAACTTCTGCAAAAACTGACATTACCTCATCATAATTTTTGTTCCTTAAATGTTCTTGAATCTCTTTTCTTTGTCTTGCAAGAAATTGATTGAAATCTTCTTTATCAAAAATAATCTTACCTTCCATTTTCTTACAATATATTACTAAATCTCTCGCTAAATGGCGATAGCTCCCAAAAGTTCTTCGTACCCAATCATATACTGAATTTCCACTTAGTGTGATCGTGTGAAGGTTGTCAAGATTAGCTAAACCTTTAATTTCAGTGATGTGATTATTCCAGAGATTCAATTCCCTTAATTCTTTAAGTGAATTTAGGCCTTTTATTTCGTGGATTTGATTGAAGGATAGATCTAATTTTTCCAAGTTATAAAGCGAATCTAATCCTTCAATTTCTCTTATTTCATTTGAAGCCAAAGATAGAGTTCTCAGATCTTGTAATGTTTCAAGCCCGATTATTTCTTGAATATAATTATTATCTAATTTCAAAACCGTGAGGTTTTGCATTCCGACTAAGCCTTGAATATCAGTAATATGGTGAATGCCTTTTTTAGAAAGATCAATGCTTAATGTCCCATCATTTAATCTTTTGGCTTTATATCTTTTATTATTGTGAAATACATACATGAGAATTTTTATTTAAAATCTGGATTTATGGGATTATAAGACAATTCAACTATTTAAATTTGTTCGATCCATGCATATATACAGGTGTTTGATAAAGATGAAACCTTTTCAGGAATAGATTATGAAACTGGATTAAATGCAGTTGAAGAAATAACCTTTTTTTAATATTAAATCAGAGTAAGAGAAAGAATTATCTCAATTAGCTTGGTAGAAAGCAAAAATTTATATTAAAGCTTTTAACAATAATGTGAAAGTCCTACTTTTCCGAGTATGAACCATTGATAATATTAAAAGTAGGTGCAGTTGGAAATTGTTTAAATATATTGAATTTTATTTGTTTGTAATAACTTATTTAATTAATTTAGAATAATTTGGTGTAAAAATTTTATGTATCACTTAGACGGAACTGACATTTTAAACGAACCTTATTATAGAAAGACATCTAGTATTTGTCCAGAATGTATGAAGAAAATCGATGCGGAAATTGTTGAAGAGGAAGGGGAAATTTGGATGAAGAAAACGTGCAATCAGCATGGTGAATTTAAGGATAAAATCAGTTCATCTGCAAAATATTATAAATGGACTCATTATGCTGAAAAAGATGACAAAGGAAACGTTATCTGGCAATTTGAGAAAAATGGTGAAGCAAATCCTCCAGATTGTCCTTCAGACGACCGAGGATGCCCGTATAATTGTGGATTATGCGACCAACACCTATCAACTTGCTCATTAGCATTAATTGACTTAACTAACCGCTGTAATTTTTCGTGTAACTTTTGCTATGCCAATGTGGAACAAGCAGGATACTGGATAGAGCCTAGTCTCGAGGATATCGATAGGATTTTGAAACATTTCCGAAATAAACCAATTCCTGCCCCTGCTATCATGTTTACTGGTGGTGAACCTACAGTTAGAAAAGACTTTCCAGAAATCTGTAAAATGGCAAAGGATAATGGATTTAAAGAGGTAATTGTTGCCACTAATGGGTATGGGTTCCAAAGGAAAAAAGGAGGTGCAGAATTTGCGCGAAAATGCAGAGAATTGGGATTGGACACTCTTTATTTCCAATTTGACGGAATAAATAATGAAACTTATGAAAAAACCCGTGGCATAAAGAATTTAATGGATTACAAGATGCGTGTAATTGAGAATTGTAGAAAGGCAGGATTTGACTCCATCGTACTTGTGGCGACAATTGCTACTGGTGTGACTGATATTGAGATTGGAAATATTATACAATTTGCTATTGATAATATAGATATAGTTAGAGGCATTACATTTCAGCCCGTTTCTCTCTGTGGTCGTATTTCAGCAGAGGAAATGCAGGATCTCCGCATTACAAACGCAGATGTTATCAAAGAGATTGAAAAACAAACTGGTGGCAAGATTAGCATGGAAACGTCATGGTATCCTTTAACAACCATTGTGGAGTTAGGGCGCTTGATAGCTTATCTATCTGACGTAGAACCAGCTGAATTCACTTGTCATCCTGATTGCGGCTTCGCAACTTATTTAGCGATCGATCCTGAAACACATGAAATGGTTCCAATAATGGAATATCTTGATCCGCTAAAAGTTATTAACTTCGCAAATCAAATGTGGGAGAAGGTAAAACATAAAGAGAAAAATCCCATTAAGTTTTTCGAGAATTTTCTTGGAGACTTTGGCAAGACGCTAGACGATGGAGTAAACTTCTTGGATAAACAACAGCTTCGCGCTCGATTTTTGCTTGGGGTGCTCCAATACGCTAGAAAACCGGGTAAATTGATGGAAATGCTAGCCCGTATGCTTGCGAATGGCGATTGGGAGAATGTAAGTTCATTCAGTTATGGTACACTTCTTCTCTCGAGTATGCATTTCCAGGACGCCTATAATATGGATGTAGAACGTACTAAAAGATGTATTGTACATTTCGGCGTAGCAATGCCGGATGGTTCGGTATGGGAAGCTCCTTTTTGCACTATGAATACCCTCCATCGCCCAAGAATTGAAAAGTTGGTAGCGAAGAAAGTAACCCAGAAAGTACGAGATGAGTTTGACACGTCTGTAGGACAAGCGCGCGCAGATTTACAAGTGACGACTATGTATAATGGTGGTTCAAAAGTAAAGCAAGAGGAGGGTGCAAAGAAATGACTGAAGACAATGTTGAAATTAAGGACGGCTTAAAAATTAGGAAACTCACTGAATTAAAAACATCGACTGAGGAAGAACTAGAAGAAGCGATGCTAAAACGAGTAGATTATTTCAAGGAGCAAGATTCCAAAAAAAGCGGATTTAATAGCACACTGCAAAACACCTTCTTTCAGACCCTTGGCTCAATTTTAGATGTGAAAATCGCAATTGACAAGGCGCTCGGTGAGGAAAATTTAGAAAAGATTCACAAAGTAATCGATAACGTCTTACTTTTTGGACTTTAATTATAATCAGTTTTTTATCTTATTTTTTATTATTATAGGAACTTTTAATTTTTAATCTAAGTTCTATTTTTAGGAAATAGAAGACTCATAAGATATGGATAGGTTAAAACGGGAATTTATAATTCTCACTCTCTAATGTTTCTATAAATAGATAAAGCAATCTAGAATGTTGGAGTTAGATCTAGTCCGAGGATTTCTTATTTTAGTTGTATATGGCATAATAGATGTACTTTTTAGTATTATGGGACTCTGAATCCCCCCAGAATGTTGGTTATAAAATAACCGATGGGATCTTTCTTGTTGGTATACATGCATTAGGAGCAAGTATCAACATCATATACGTTTTAAAACTATTAAAACATCATTTTGTTCGGTTTATAAACTAAATTTGCTTTTTTAATACATTTTTCTAAATTAAATATATCTATGCCTAAATCTTTTAGTAAATAATCTTAACATTTTTATTGCTATTAGTTATACAAATATTGGAGAATATGTCGATAACCGTGAAAGTATATGGCGACTTGAGGGAAAAAGTTGATAGGAAATCCCTCGAGGGAGGTATTCCCATAACTTTAAACCTCGAACATAATAAATTCAAATCTGTAGAAGAATTGATCTCGGCTTTACATCTAAAAAAAAGTGAAATAGCCCATATTTTCGTAAATGGAGCATATTGTGGAGAGGGCGCGGAGCTCAAAGAAGGTGACCGTGTCGGATTGTTTCCAAAGAAAATGGCTGCGATGTTCGTGGAAATTCCAGACTCAAATTCTTATTTTATTACTCTAAAATTATTCGCAAATCTTAGAAAATATGGAAAAGAAAAGCGAAGAATCAAGGTACCAAGTGGAACTTCATTAAATAAAGTAATCAAATTAGCAAACATTCCTAAAGAGGAGGGAAAATTGATAATCCTGGTTAATGGAATTCCCCAGTGGGACAGAAAATACGTGCTGAAAGCTAATGATACTGTTGCTATCTTTCCCCCATTAGCAGGAGGATGAAATTACATTAAGTTATTTTTAATAGCATTTTATATTAGTAAACAACCTCATAAATTATCATAAGCTATTTTTTTGATTGTAATTTAAAATAAGTAATATGGTCTTGAACGTTTACATTCTCTCCGTTATGATATTAACGTTTGCAAATGGCTTTATTCATATTTATTATGCAGTTAGAATTAGAAAGAAATTTCCAGAAGAGTCTAACTTCCTAAATTCAATGGTCATTTCTTTCTTGTGGTTTTTAGCCGGAATTTTATATCCATTCTTTTTTCCTATAAATGATCAATTTCGGAGATTTTATCAAATATTAGGGGCTCAAATCATTTGTATTTACTCATATGTAGTGGTGGCATTCTTAATTTCAATGCAATATATCTTTCGAATATGGCATCATCCTGAAGTCAAAGAAGAACGTACCATTGAGAATTTTCTTAAAAAATTTAATGAAAGAAATGAGAAAAAAAAGTTAGATTCAGCTAAAAAATCTCATTCATTGAGTACTGATATCAATAGAAAGTTATTTCATCTGATCCCACCCGGAGTTATCATAATCTTGTGGGAATTTGCTGTTCTTTTTTGGGCTAAGCTTTTTCATCAAGATGTGATATGGGGCATTACAGCGGAGGAATACGGTATTTGGTTGATTATTACTATAGGTTACACTGCTATTATGGTATTTGGGGCTTTAGATTATATTCGGTTATCATTTATTTTTGAAAAACGAAATGCATATCATCTGATGCCAAAAAATTTGAGTGGTATATTTCTAAAAACTTTAAAAAGGGATGAAGTGTTTAATATTTCGGCCACCGCGGCATTAGTATTATCTTTTGTACCAATTTTTTTCTTCCCGATTACTGTGTTCGCAGCAGCTGCGTTAATCGCATCGCTTGGCGATGGAGCTGCTTCATTGTTCGGGATTAAATTTGGTAAGCGCCATTTTCCAAAAGATAGTAAAAAAACGGTTATTGGCTACATAGCAGGTTTTATAGCCTCATTTTTTACTGCATTTATAGTATTTCTTATCTTTGAACCAGAAGTATCTATTATAAAAAATATTATAATCTCACTAGGAGGAGCATTGGTCTTCTTTACCGTTGATGTGTTAAACTTAAGGATCAATGATAATATTTTAAATCCAATACTTTCAGGACTCCTCATGGGTTCTTTATATTTTATCCTCTAATGCCTTTAATTAGAGCATTACCACTTCCATTTGATTGCTTCTGCATGTCCCAGAAGATTTTCCACGTGAATTTTTGAACCATCGTCTAATATTACATCCCCCGTATACAATCCGTAAACTAGATTTGACTTTGAATTGAAAATTATGAAATTCATCTTAGAGGGATTATGCAGGATTGGAATCATCGTCATTTCAAATCTCCCGTCATCACTTGAAAACTTCCATGGGTCCATTGGATTTTCTGGGACATGAAACTTTATAGGACCCAGTTTATGACCTTTTCCGTCATAACCAACCATATTCTTGTCATGCAATGAGGGATCTTCATAAGAATAACCATGACTAAACCATATATCATGACCATTATTGGTTTTTCCCGCTGCAGCACCCCAATACCAATTAACTTTATAAGGCCAAACACCTCGACCCCAATCTAAACGAGCATGAGAATTATTGGTGTCAAAATCATAAATTTTTTCTCCAAATCTTACTTTTCCATCGACAGGCATCCACACAACTTTATCAGAATAATAGAAGAATTTCTCGTTTTCATATCTATTTACTTTCACTATTGAATCCCTTGCCGGATCTTGATACAAAACAAGTTCTCCTTTCAATCCATTCTCGCAAAATGTTGGAAAATCAAACTTAATTGTTCTTTTATCAATAAGTCGGGAGATCATGAGATCGAATTTGTCATTGTGAAATTCGATATTCCCCTCTTTGGAAGTAGTTGGGAGCTTCCAGCTCCCTTTTGTGAAAAATTTTTGGAGTCCATCAGAATACACTTTTTGTGTTTGGTAATCAACAATTTCAAAGAAAATCATTCCTAAATATCCAACATCTGCAACAGTAACACTAAAGTTATATTTTGGATGATTTATGACATAATTATCCCATTCTTTTAATCGAAACCATTTAGCCTTTACCTTATCTCGGTTATATTTAATAATAGGTTTTGTGGCCCATCCATCTTGGATTAGGATACCTTTATCATCGAATAAATTTGACGGTTTAGTAATTTGCTTAGACATCGTAATTTATACTTAGTTTATTTATAGTATGTAATTAATTTGAGAATAAAAAGATTTAAGCAAACATGAAATTGAAAAAATTAAGATTTTTTAATCTGTTGAAATTTAATTGAATTAAAAGAATGAATCAAGTTTTTTGATCCCTTTAATTTCTTCAAAGGTTATTCCTAAAGCATCTAACACTTGTTCCAAAGCAGATTGGAGTAATTCTTTATATTTTTTGGTATCGATATCTTGTAGAGTTGCCATCTCAACTACTTTAGCACCCGTTGAACCCTTACTTTTAATAAATTCTACTGAATCACCTTTTGAATATGTATTTTTAATGGCTTTAATTACGTCTTCATCCTGACCTTGTGCGAGCGCTTCATTGACTTTATATTTAATCCAATCTCTTGCTGCTCTAACATGTTGCGGTATAACTTTATTATATTTATCTAAATTTTTTTGGATCGAAATATTAATGGCATAATCTTCTAATGTAAATGCATTAGGCTTACCTATTTTTTTAAGATTAGAACGTACTATTTTGACGATATCATTGCGAGCTTGAGTAAATTGCTTTTGATCAT
Organism: uncultured archaeon; assembly: GCA_964632315.1. Lineage (GTDB taxonomy): Archaea > Asgardarchaeota > Lokiarchaeia > Sigyniarchaeales > SOKP01 > SOKP01. The sequence continues at coordinate 7,243 of CAZWEM010000001.1, read as the reverse complement.
GTATATCTCTCAATATTTTAATCATATCATTAAATACTTTCTTTATAAATTCGGGAGTGTTCTTTTTCTTGGCAACAAGGCCTTTTATATCAACTGCTTGGGTATCTTCATAAATTCCTATGTAATTTTTTTTTCGATCTGAAAGCGCTAAAAATTGATAAGTCTTTTCTTCCTCTAAGTCTAAATCTAATTCATTTTTGCTCCAAGTGGCAATTTCTTCCATTTTTTTCTTAGAAGGATTTAATAAAAATACTGAATCAGTATCACCATATAGAACTTTCACACCTAAACTTTCTGCTTTTTTTATGGTTTGTTTAATTGAGTATTGTCCAATACCAGTCGTACTCTCTGCCACTGGAAGGCAGAAAAGTGGGAAGTTTTTACTTCCAAACACACCATATGAACCGTTAATGAATACTTTTAGTGCTTGTTGGATTGTTGTATAGTATGCACGTTGTTTTGGAGATAATGATTTATCCCCCGAAAGTGGTTTAAAGAACTTTACACGAATATCTCTAAAAAATCCTACAACATAAGCAAAAATTCCCATCTTATGAGTACAAACATGATAAGGGATTCCTTTTAGAAAATTATCTCGACAATCCTCGTGTGGGCATAATATTGTTTCGTAAGAAAGGTTATATTCTTTTATGATAGAGGGATATAGACTAGCGAAATCCATCACGACTACATCAAAATGAATCCCTGGCACTGGTGGAATTACATAGGCTCCTTGGAAAGATTTACCTTCTATAACCGATTTAGAATATCCTCCTTCTTTTAACTCCGATATTTCTGAGCGTCGAGGTATTAAAAAATTTCTTCTTCGGTGCTCAAAATAAAATATATTTTGAATCCACGTTGAAATTTGTCGTCTAACAGTCTCATGTATTGGCATTTTAGTCATTCGGCAAAGTAAAATAATTAAATTCCATACCAGAGAATTATTAAAACTCGTAAGATCGAGAGTCAATATGGAGTCCTTTAGATTATACCATGATAAAATGTCATATTGCATATCATGAATTTCTTCCTCATGTTGATATTTTTCCCTACCTAATAAAGCCGAGCTAATTGCATTCAACGAGTTACTTGAATAAGCACCTCCAAAAGCATAGCCAGAGATACTCCTATTGAAGAAAAAAGTGAATAAATCAATATGAATTCCTTTCACTAAATCACATTCTGCTGATGACATTATCCCAAAACCCCTCTTTACCCGAATAGGATTTAATTTCTTACTAACTTTCAGTTTATTTGCTCGATGAAATAAATATGTAAGATCAAAATTGTCTCCATTAAAAGTCACGATTACAGGATACTTCCAGATTTTACGGAAGGTTTCAATTATTAAGTCCTTTTCATTCTTAAAAAAGAAAATTTTCGCATCTTTGGGAAATTTTTCATGTAGATTAGTAAATTCAAAACCTTCTCTTTCTAAAATATAAACCAATTGTAAACCATCTGATCCAACAAATGACACCGAGATCACTCTTTGTTTCGCTTCACGCGGATTTGGAACTTTAAACTCATTAAGCCCCAATTCCACTTCGATATCAATCGCCATTCGTTTAACATCCGGTATTGGAGTCAGAAAAATATCAGAAAACTTATCTGAAAATTCTCGTATTTCTGAGGGCTCATCTTTAAATAATTTTTGAATTTGATCCGCTAAAGCTTTACTTGTTTCGTCTGCCTCTTCAAAGCCGATTTTATGGAGGGTTCCATTTTCAATCTTATAGATCAAACCAGGGATGATTCCCCTATCAAATATATAATTTAAATGATATCTAATATCTGCTTCCCAAGCTTTGATTTCATTCTCAGCCAGAATGTTTTTTATATTATTACCCGAACCACCAATATCAGAAGGAGTTTTACCATAAATTTTAGTCATTGAAATTTCTCTATCAGTCAATAAATCAATTGTCTTTATCTCCTCAAACCGTGTAAATCCAGAAAAGTCTGTTAATTTTTTTATCTTATTTAAGGTATCGATGGGCTCTTTACTAAGACAATATGGTTCGTGATTAGTTGTATCAATCCATATCTTGATTTCATCTGTTTCTAAATCGTAAAATTTACAATACGCTTTATTTTGGCCTCCATCATAATCCACATCTAAAAGCAATCCAGAGTTCAAATTATTTACAATTTCACCTGCTTCGATTAGATATCGGATATATTTTGAACTTACAGCTTCCCTCTGTACTGATTCTAATTTGATATCTCTTTCATTAAATCCGAATTTTAATTCTCTTTCATTCAAATATATTTTTTTAATTTGTCCATTCTGAGAGATGCCATCTTCAATGCCTTCAGAGAGATCTTCAATAACTTCATTATTAGAAACAAGCTCAGAGTTATCTGCTACACTTTCTGCTTTTTCAGGCCCTTTAGAGTTATCTTGATCAACATATGAAAAGAGTGACTTTTGTTTCTCGTCGGATTTTTTTTTCTTTTGATTAGCCAAATTTTTTTCCCGTTTTTGATTTTCTACTTATAATTATTACATTTTAAATTTTAATACCAACTATTCAGAGCTTAATATTTATCATGAAAAATTCTTTAGGCAGTACCTGTCGACATACGAATATCTTCTATTAACATATAGGGAGCAAATACCGGATTCTCGCTCGTGCTTAACCACGTTGATACTTGTTTCAGCTTTTTTCCTAACGCTTTCGTCTTCTTCAGCATATGATAATGATCTGAGTTAATTCTTAATTCTCTTACAGGTTCAAGATTCTTTCCTCGATTTTTAACGAGGAACATCCCATCTTTAGGGAGGGAAGATAGAGTAGCAGGAGGAGCATATGATTGATAGCGGGTGTACCAAGTTGAAGATATTAAAAGGGTGGGTTTTTCTGAAATTTCCATCAGTTCTTCCAAGGAACTATCACCGGTTGAAAATACTGTATTTGTAGGTTTCGGTACTGTGATACCAGCATTCCCAGTCGATAAGGTGGTTTTTTTTGCCAACGAGGAATTATTAAAAAATGTGCGAATTACACCCTTATCAATAAGTAAAGTTTTTTGCTTGGGAACTAACTCATCATCAAACGGAGCAGTTGCCAAACCATAATCCATTGTTCCATCATCCCATACGGACAATTTCTCGTTAGCAATTGTATCCCCTTCTTTTCTTCCTACTAACCAAGCTAAACCCATTTTTTGAGTGTATGCGTTCATAGCGAGTGCGGGAGTAGGTGCTTGGAGTTCAGTTGAAACCTTTGGGTAAATTATGATGTTATACATTCCAGGAGCCCCTTTCTTGCCTCCTATTGCTTGCTGACAAATCTGTCCTGCTTCCTTTCCCGAAGCAATCACGTCAAATCCGTGATTTAAATGGGTTGAGCATGATATGCTCTCACCAGTTGCATACATATCTTTAGCAAAAGCTCTTATTCTAAAATTCAAATTAGTTCGAGTGAATTCTCCCTTTAAACCAATGCTATTTATTTGGGTTATCCAAGAATTTCCATAAAAAAAAGAACCTGCAACTCTATGAGCACCCTCATCAATAGCAGCTTGAATCCCATCATTAACTAAGTCAACTGCATTTTCATCTAAACTAATTACTTTTTTATCAAAAATTTTTTCTTGAATTGAAGCATCATATTCAAATGGACCTTCAGCCATTCGCTTATAATTAAGATTCATTTTTCCCATTTTTAGAAGCTTATCACAATATTCAACAGTTTTATCAATAGTTTGGTGTCGTAAATCGTTCAAACTTATATCTATGGTCCTTCTTTTTCTAGAAAGGAACAACTCAAATTTAATCTCCTTCCAATTTTTAGTGATATCAATTTGACTCTCAGAAAATCTAATTTGGTTTTGATTTTTTAATATTGTTTTAATCGACCAATCATCACATATAGCATTTACTCGATTTTTAATATAATCAACCAAGTTATCTATCCTTGTATTAATTTCACTCACTTCAATCACCCCAACCTTATATTCCTCAATCGAATGAATGGACCTCCAGTCCATACACGACATCCTTGCCCTGGCTCAGATTTACCACAAAAAGCTCCTTGCCAATCTAAAGTACTTGATTTTCCTTGAGCATCAATACTTCCAAATAACCCTGGAGAGGATATTTCAAGAGTTGGCTTTAATATAAAAGTATCTGTCAGTTTTCCATCTTTAATAAGATAAGCTTCTTGACCCACATATTTGGATTGAAGCCTTTTATCATCAATGTTCCATTCTGTAAATGAATTCATCAAAATACCTAATTTAATATCCTCAATCATTTCTTCAAGCGAGAAGTCACCAGGGGCAAAATAAGTATTAGCCATTCTAATTAAAGGTTCTCGATCGTATGCCACTGCTCGTGCAGCAGCATTACTATGTGTATTGAATTGAGCTGCACTTTCTCGATTAAGCAACATCTCGTTGAAAATTCCATCCTTTATTAATTCTCGTTTTCGAGCTTTTACACCTTCATCATCATACAAATAATATCCATAAGACCCAGGGATAGTAGGATCATCAAATACATTTACACACTCATTTCCAATTTTATAGCCTATTTCATATTCTCTCAGATACGATTCTCCAGCTTGAGCACCTTCCCTTCCTAATATGCGATCTGCTTCATGAGGATGACCACAATTTTCATGGGCAATAATTCCTGCAACGTTTGGACCTAATATAAGATCAATTTTTCCTTCTGGAGGAGCTTTAGCATTTACTATTATTTCGGCTAGGTTATTAACCGTTTTTTCCACCTTTTCTCTAAGATTCCAACTAACAAGTTGATCCCAACCAGAACTTGTTGCATAAGTCTGCATTGATTGCTCATTTTTTCCACCAGATTTAATCCCGATTATAACAGGAGTAAATGCGACTCGGGGAATCTGTCCCCTGATCCGTGAACCCTCACTATTGATGAAAAAAGTATCTCTCTGTTCACTCATAAGTACGAAAATGTGAATATATTCAATAGGGCGATTTTGTTTGAAAATTTCTACGAATTCTTGAAGGAAATCAATTTTTTCTTCTAACGTCACATCCATAGGATTAATTTTGTAACTACTTTGCCAAGAAACTTCATATGTGGGTTCATCACTCATCTTGATTGGATTCTTTCTTTGGTCTCCAGATCTTTTAGCAATTCGATAAGCTTGGTCGATACTATTCATTATTGAGTTTTTAGTAACTTGATTATTAGATGCCATCCCCATCCCTCCATTAGCAATAATTCGTACGTTAAATCCACTTTTTCTAGCAAAAGCATCAGCAGTAAGCTCAAGTGGTAAGTTCCCTATATGCAACTTACCATTAATAAGCGCAACTGTATCTATATCGTTTACCTCTGATCGAATTTCCACATATTCACACTGTTTCCCATTAGATTGTGCATAGTTTAGCCCAAATTCGACAATTTCTTCAATTTCATTCAAATTTGATCAGTAACTCTTTTTTAATAGATATTGATTTAAGAAATGTGTGAGTTGTTATTAACTCAACTAAACACAATTGATTTATACTTAATTGATAAATATTTTTTGATTAATAAGAGAAATTATAGTAATGGATAAATTAGGTTTAACAATTTTCACTTCTCTTATGATTTTCAATAGCCTTTTTAATTTCTTGAAATAGGAGTAATTTCTCGGCTATAAACCAATCTAGTTGACTTTTAGGAGGTGCTTCTTTATAAATGACTTCTGCAACTTGTCGAATTTCTTCCACATTTGGTTCGATTAATTGACCATCTACATCATCTCTTATTAAAAGAACAATGTTATCAGTTTCTAATGGTTTAATATCATACCCATTTCGAACATTCTTGTTAATCTTTACACAGAGCTCGGCTAAATACCATACACTTTTTTCATAGGATTCATTTGATTTATAACGCTGATACGCTAATATTTCTACGTCTTCTTTGCTAAACAATTTTAACTGAGCACCTTAAGAATTTAAATACTAGTTAACTGATTAACAAAAAGTTAAACTAATTTTTAATTATTTCCATTAGATTATTCGGCACTCAAATCCATAAAATACCATTTTAAACCATCAAAATTTTTGATTTTAGATCAATTGATTCTTGTACTTTTCTGTAAAAAATAGAAAGATCTTATTTGATAGGATTTTATTCACCTTAAAAGATAAAATTAAAAAAAAATCTAAACTTTAATATAGCATAGAAACTAGGACGCCTCCGTGGCTCAGTGGTAGAAGAATATTATTATTGCCAAAAGCAGCTGACTTGTAATCAGCCGGTCGTGGGTTCAAGTCCCACCGGGGGCTTCTATATCATTATTTTAGATATGTTCAGGATTAAGAACACTCATAAACATTCTATTTGGAATAAGTAATAATTATTAATTATATTTGGAAAGTAGGGGTTAGTTGTATTCCCAAAATAGTGCACTATTTTTAATTCAATGAGTGTTGATTGGTTTAAGAATGATACAAATTCTATAGTATCTAAAATGTATTCAATATTTGAATCGATAAGATATTGTTCTAATCTTCCTTCCATATAAGCAAAATAAGATTGTGAATTCATTACTCCATCTAAATTGATAATATCTCTTTTCAAATCATTATATTGTAATTCTCCTGTATTAAAGGACCCCACTTTTTCATTTAAAGGTATATTGTTTTCTATATATTCAATCATATTCAATCTAATAATTGATCTGTCTGCATTTAGATGAGTGTTTATTTCATAATAGTTATAGGAAAAATCTATAACGAATGTTATTATTATAATTATCCCTAAATAATTAGTAAAGTTCTTGGTCAACCTAAAATGTGTTTTTCTTGATTTAAAAAATGCTTTGAGTTTATCGAATATATAGGAAAGAAATAATGAGAGAAATATTATCGCAAATAAGCATGGAAAAATGGCATACCAATTCCTTATATAAAATTGATAAAAAATGTAATAACCGCTATAAAAAAAGAAGGATATTATTAAAACCAAAAAATTGTTAATTTGGGTCTTTAGGAAGGTGTCTTTTTTAATAATCCAATAATAAATAACAAAGAGAATAGGTATTCCATAAAAGATGAAAGTCAATAATAACTGTAAAGAAATTTGAGAAGGAGGATAGAAAATCAAATTAATAATTAATGCAATATATAACTCTGAAATGAACGAAAAGCTCTATTTATATAATCTTCGATATTATTTGGAGTATATAGGGATCTTAAATAATTTCCAGACATTGGGGTAAGAAGTCCTACATAATTGAAACTCCAAATCATCCAC